>NZ_CP081848.1:2575000-3218750 GCF_018982885.2 Polymorphobacter megasporae
TCGTCAGGCGCTGATCGAGGCGGGCAAGGACTTCGGTCTGACGCTCGTTGGCGGGCGCACCTACTCGTCGAACACGCTCGAGTCAGGCTGGATCCCGTCGCCGCTTCCTGCCGTCTATACCGGCGAGGCGCTCAAGCCGTACCGCGAGTGGCTGACCGCTAATTCGTACGAGGCGAAGGCGTCGATCGGCGGCAGCTTCGTTCCGGACTCGGTCGAAGGCTATTACCTAACGCCGTGGGACCTCGGCTACGGCCCGTTCGTCAAGTTCGACCACGACTTCATCGGGCGCGAAGCACTCGAGAAGATGGCCGAGCAGCCGCACCGCAAGAAGGTCACGCTCGCGCTCGACACTGAAGACGTGCTGCGCGTGATGAGTTCGTCGCTGCAGAAGGGCGACCGCGCGAAGTATATGGAGTTCCCGTCGGCGGTGTATTCGATGCACCCCTACGACTCGGTTCTTATCGACGGGTCGATCGTCGGCGTATCGACGTGGATCGGCTACAGCGCCAACGAGGGTAAGATGCTGACCCTCGCGATGCTCGACGCCGAGCACGCCGTGCCGGGGACCGAAGTGACGCTGCTGTGGGGTGAGCCCGACGGCGGCACGCGCAAGCCGACGGTCGAGCGTCATGTGCAGACCGAGATCAAGGCAATCGTCAGCTCGGTGCCGTATTCGGAAGTCGCGCGTGACAGCTATGCCGACAGCTGGCGTACCCGCCAGCCGGCTTAATCGCCACAGGTGACCGGTGCGCGTCCCGATGGACGCGCGCCGGTCAGCCCGAGCCGAGCAGGTCGGCGGTGCGGATCAACAGGTCGGCCGCGCGACGCTCGACCGCGGCGTCGAAGCGCACTGCCGGGATCGCGACACTGAACGCGCCGATGACCTCGTTATCAATGCGGGCGACGCGGCCCATGCCGTGGATGCCGGGGGTGTGCTCCTCACGCGTGTGCGCAATGCCGGTTCGGCGGATGTCGTCGATCTCGGTCCGAAGCGAGGCAGCCGCGACGATCGTCGTAGCGGTGAAGGCTGTCCGTTCGGTCTCCGCGAGGTAGCGGTCGAGATCGGCGTCGGCCAGTGCTGCGAGCAGTGCCTTGCCCGCCGAGAAGCCGTGGAGCGCTGCACGTGACCCGGTGCTGACAGCATATCGCAACGCGTGCTCGCTCGATTCCGTCGCTAGCGCCTCGACCTCCCAGCCTTGGCGAATGAAGAACGACGCTGTCTCGTTGAGCTGGACTCGCAGCGTTCGCACCAGCGGCGCGACCCGGTCGGCGAGCGAGAACACCGGCGTATGGGTCTGTAGCCGCGCCAGCCCCGGTCCGCTGGCATAGCGCCGCCCGGTCCGCACGAGATATTCACGCTCGACCAGCGTGCCGAGTAGGTACGAAAGGCTGCTGACCGGAATGCCAAGCGCCTCCGATATTTCTTGCGCCACCAGCGGGCGGCCGCGCGACACGATATATTCGATAATGTCGAGCGTGCGCGTCGCGGACTTTACCGTCGCGGGAGGTGAGGCGTCGGACATCCGGTCTACGCCGCGACAATCCGGTTGGGCGCCGTCATCCCGCGACAACGATCGAGCCGCGCCGCTCGGCGAAGCGCCAGCCCTCGGGCGTTTGCACGAAGCGGTCGTGAAACGACCCGACTAGCGGTAGCCCGGGGCCATTGAATAACAGCATCGCGCACTCGCTCCGCGCTTCGGTCGCGCTGTCGACGTCGACGACGACGTTCGTGCAGAAATGCCGGGTGATGCGGGCGGGCCGAGCGAGAAAAGCGGCGAGGATCGCGGCGCGCCCGGAGATCGGCTCGTCGGGCGCGGTCGGGCGGATCAGGACGCCATCATCGGCATAAAGCGCCGCGGCGCCTGCCCAGTCGGCCCGGTCGACGAGATTGGCGTAGAGCGCGATCAGGCGAGCGCAGTCGGCCTCGATTGCGCGGCGCTTGGCGTCGTCGATCACGCGGCCTCCAGCACGATATGCCCGACCGCGGTATTCGACGCCGGGACATGGTAGAAGCGGTGGCGCTCGACCGGATCGCGGCCCAGCGCGCCGCGCATGATCAGCCACATGATCAGTTCGATGCCCTCCGACCCTGCCTCACGAAGATATTCGTAATGCGTAATCTTCCGCAGCGCTTCGGGGCTGTCTGCGAGGCGGTCGAGGAAGGCGGTGTCGAACTCGCGGTTGATCAGTCCCGCGCGTGGGCCCTGGAGCTGGTGGCTCATCCCGCCGGTGCCCCAGACCTGGACGTTGAGGTCCTCGGGGAACGACGCCACCGCGCGGGCGATCGCTTCGCCGAGCCGATAGCAGCGGTCGCCCGACGGCGGAGGGAACTGGGTGACGTTGACCATCACGGGCACGACGCGGACCGGCCATTGCTCGACGCTGCCGAACAGCAGCGACAGCGGCACGGTCATGCCGTGGTCGACCTCCATCTCGTTCAGGATGGTCATGTCGAACTCGTCGATGATCAGCGATTGGGCGATGTGCGCGGCGAGTTCGGGATGCCCCTCGACGACCGGCACCGGGCGCGCGCCCCAGCCTTCGTCGGCGGGGGTATAGCTGTCGGCGCAACCGATCGCGAAGGTCGGCACGACCTCGAGCATCAGGCTCGTCGCATGATCGTTGAATACGAGGATGACGACATCGGGCCGCTCCTCAAGCTCCCACGCGCGGCTCCAGTCGTAACCGGCGAACACCGGCGCCCAATACGGTTCGGCCGACTTCTTCAGGTCGATCGCCGCCCCGATCGCCGGAACGTGGCTCGTCCCGACGCCTGCCGTAATCCGCGCCATCTCAGTGCCTCCCGGCGATCGAGCGGTTGCCGACCGGTGAGCGGCCCCCGGCGATCATCATTGCTGCATAATCCTCGCCGCTCATCCCGGCCATCGTGCCAACCGCGCGCTGGACGCTCCAGCCATCGGTGTTCGAGATCTTGACGAGGAAGTAGATGTTGCCGCCGAGCCCGATCAGGCGGTTGAAGTCGCGGTCGACGACCCCTTGGCGCTGCTCAGGCGTCATCGCGAAGCGGTCGAGGTAAGCGCCCTCGTCGGCCTTGAACGCGGCGCGGTTCTCCACCTTCATCAGCGACATGCAGAAGCGGTGGAGCTGGTACGCCCGCCGCGAGCTTGCCGTGGTGAAGATCGTCGTGCCCGGAATATCCGCCAGATCGGCGGCATCGTATCCCGGGCCCTGCGGCGAAGAACCGTCCATCGTCAGCCTCCTAGAACTTGTAGCCAATCGTCCCGCCGAAGGTCCGCGGCGGCAGATACGTCGCGCCGATCAGGCGGCCTGTCGCCAGCGCAAAGGTGCTCGACGGGCGGAAGACGTCGTTGAGGTTCTTGACCCATGCCTGGACGGTGATGTGGTCGCCGTCGCGGGCATATGTCAGCGACGCATCGACCATCGTATAAGCGTTGCTGCTTTCGATATCGCGCTTGAACTCGCTGAAATAGGTCTTGCCCTTGTACGACACGTCGAGCGACGGCGTCACCGACCCGTGCAGCCCGGCGACCTGCAGTTCATAGGCGGCATGGGCGTTTGCCGCCCAGCGCGGGCTGTTGCGTGTCGGATTGCCCGCGAGCTGGATGTTGCCGCTGCCCGGCGCCCCGAATGCCGTCGGATTTGGGTTGGTCACGGCGTTGTACGGCGTGCCACCGGAGACGTTCGCGGGGTTGAGCGGATCGAGTGTCGGATAGTCGACGAAATGCGAGTCGGTGTACGACACCGCGCCCGACAGGGTCAGGCCCTGGACGGGACGGGCGGTGGTCTCGAGCTCGAAGCCCTTGGCGCGGGTCTTGGCGGCATTCTGGAAGATCGTCGTGTAGCCGGTCGGACCACCCGCGATCGTCTTGTTGAGCTGGAGGCCGTTCAAAACATAGCTGTAGCCCGCGAGATTGACCGTCAGCCAGCGCGCTACCGTCGCCTTGATGCCGACTTCATGATTCTTGATCGTCTCGGGGTCGATGATCGTCGTGCTGCCGGCGGCGTTTTCGGGCGACCCTGCCTTAAAGCCCTCGGAATAGGTGTAGTAAAGCAGCAGGTTACGGCTGGGCTGCCATTCGACGCCGGCGGTCGGGGTGAAGTCCTTGAAGGTCCGCGCCCGGCGGGTGGCGTCGGCGGTGTAGACGATCACCGGGCCGAGACCGTTACGGGTGATGACGACTGCCGGGTTCTCCGACGTGACGTGCTCGCTCGAATACCGCCCGCCGAGCTTGAGCGAGACGCCCTGCAGCGCGTCGGTGACCTCCCCGAGCTTGATCTCGGTCTGACCGAAGATCGCATAGGTCTCGTCGCCGAGATTCGAATGCGTGCAGACGCGTTTCGGTGCGATCACCATCGAGCCGCCGGAGACGGTGCTCGGCGAGTAGCCGCACAGGTCGTATGCGTTGGCGAGGTTGACCCCGGCGGCGTTAAGCACGCCGATGTTCGATGCCTGGCCGTTGAGGTCGCTTAGGCCAACTGTGTCGCGCGGGCGCTGGCGCTCGTTGAAGTAGTAAAGCCCGACGACGGCGTTCATCAGGTGCGAGTTATAATTGAGCTGGAATTCGTTGCTGACCTGCTTCGAATCGATCCGCCGCTCCTGCACCGTCGTCGCCTGGCCGTTGCTCGCAAGGCTGTCGACCACTGCCGACAGGTCGAGGTCCTGGAACAGCGACGACTGGAAGTTGCGGTAGTTGGCGATGTCGGTGATGCCGAGCGTGTCGGTCAGCTCGGTGTGAAAGGTCGCGGTGAAGGCGTAGGTCTGGGTGTTGGTGCCGGGATTGGACTCGGTGGCGAGATCGCGCGGGTTGGTCGCATAGCCGCCGGTGCCGAGCGGGGCGAGGCGGGCGACCCCCGGGAACGACGGGCGAAGGTAATGGATCGCACCCGAAGCATCGTCCTGGCGGAAATACTCGCCGCTGAGCAGCAGTGTCGTCTTGGGCGCGAGGTCGAATAGCAACTGGCCGCGGACCATCCGGCGGTTGAGATTGTCGATATCGCTGCCGTTGACCGGGTTGTGCCCGAAGCCGTCGTGATTTTCGGTCTTCGCGGCGATGCGGAAGTCGATGCCGGTGGTGACCGGGCCGCCGATTGCGACCTCGGAATTGATTGAGTTGTAATTGCCGTAGGTGAGCCGCGCATAGCCCTCGAGCTCGTCGGTCGGCTTCGCGGTGATCAGGTTGATCGACCCGCCGACGGCATTGCGCCCGTAAAGCGCGCCCTGCGGTCCGCGGAGCACTTCGACGCGCTGAAGGTCGAACAGCGACGTCAGCTGGGCTTCGGCGCGCGCGACATAGGCACCGTCGACGTGGAGCGCGACGCCGGTGGCGCTACCGGTCGTAGAGGTGTTCGCGCCGACGCCGCGGATGAAGATCTTTGCCTGGTTGAAGTCGCTGCCGAAGTTGACCGCCGGAACGATCGTCTGGAGGTCCTGCAGGCTATTCACTTGCGCCGACTGGAGCCGGTCTGCCCCGAGCGCGCTGACTGCGGCGCTGACGTCCTGCAGCGACTGGCGGCGCTTTTGTGCGGTGACGACGATGTCGCCGTCGACCGTTTCGGTCTCGGCGGCAGCGGCCGGCACGCCCGAGCCGGGGGTCGCCGTAGCGGGGGCCAACTGGGCATAGCTGCTCGTGGTCGCAAGCAACGCCACGGTGAACGCGATTGTCTTCACTTATCTTCCCCTTGAACACCGGCTTTCTACCGGTCGATATTGTTAAGTTGTTACGATTACTTCTAGCAGGCGCGGGCCGGGGGCCGCAAACAGGCGAATGATCGCGGCATCGAGATCGGCGACCTCGCTGACCGTTTCAGCCGCCATGCCCTGGCTTGCGGCGATGCCGGCGAAGTCGATCCCGGGCAGCTTGCTCCCGACCGCCTCGATCCCGAACAGCGCGGCGAAATGATCGAGCGCGACATAGCCGCCGTTGTTGACGACGACGAAGCGGACGTCGGCCTTCAGCATCACCGCCGACCACAGGCCTTGGACCGCGTACATCGCCGACCCGTCGCCGACGATGCACAGCACAGATGCGCCGGGGTTCGCCAGCGCGACGCCGATCGCGGCAGGCAGGCCGTGGCCGAGACCGCCACTCGCGCAGGTGTAGAACTCGTCGCCTTCGCGGATCGGGAAGTAGTCGTGGAGCGGCCCGCGCGTGCTCGGGGCCTCCTCGACGATCGCGATGCTGGCGGGCCTGAGCGTCGCGAGCCGGGCCATAAGCAGAGCATCGGTGAGGGAGTCGACGGGCGGGGTGAGGACCGTCCTGACCTCGACCGGAATTGCCCCGCGCGGGTCGACGCGCTCGAGGAGCAGGTCGAGCGTCAACCGGACGTCGCCGACGATCGCGAGGCCCTCGGGCATCCGCGCCGCGACCGCGGGGTCGTCACCGATTTGGACGAGCGCTGCGCCAGCGGGAACGAACGGCCCCTTACCCTCGACATGATAGGTGAACGCGGGCGCGCCGAGGACGAGGACGCAGTCGGCGTCGCCGAGCTGGCCGACGATCGCCTCGCGCGACGCCGGCAGGAAGCCGCGGAACAGCGCGTGGTCCTCGGGAAACGGGTTGCGCGCCGCCATCGGCGCGACCCACACGCCCGCTTGCAACCGCTCGGCGAGCGTTACCAGCGCCGCGCGTGCACTGTTGTTGGCGACGCCAGCTCCGGCGACGATCACCGGGCGACGGCTGCCGCGCAGGATTTCGACCAACTCGTCGACCGCTGCGGGGTCGGGGCCGGTCCGGCCGCTGGTCCGCGCCGGGACATGAAAGCCGCACGGGCGCTCCCAGTCGTCGATCGGGATCGAGACGAACACCGGTCCGCGCGGCGCCTGCATCGCGATGTGATAGGCGCGCGCAATTGCCAGCGGGACGTCTTCGGCGCGCGCGGGCTCGACCGCCCATTTGACGAACGGCTGCGGCATCTCGGTAGCGCGCTCGGCGAACAGGAACGGCGACAGCGGCAGCATCGACCGCGCCTGCTGGCCCGCGGTGACCACCAACGGCGTGCCATTACGGAAGGCGGTGAACAAATTGCCCATCGCGTGGCCGAGCCCCGCCGAGCTGTGGAGGTTGACCAGCGCGGCGCGCCCGGTCGCCTGCGCATAGCCATCGGCCATCGCGAGGACGACCGACTCCTGCAGCCCGAGGATGTAGCGAAAGCTGCCGGGCAGGTCGCGGAACATCGGCAGCTCGGTCGACCCGGGATTACCGAAGATCGTCGTCATGTCGAGGTCGGCGAGCAGCCACATCACCGCGTCGCGGACGGTCGGACCCTCCGTCGGCGCCAGTGCTTCGACATGAAGTCCCTTCGCGGTCAACGCAGGCGGGCCGCCGCGATGTCGGCCCCCTCGCGCAGCGCACGCAGCTTCATCCACGTCACCGCCGGATCGATCTTGCCGTAGCCGGCGAAGGTGCCAAAGCCGCAATCGGTGCTCGCGACGACTCGGTCGGGACCGACGATGTCGATGAAGCGCTCGATCCGTTGTGCAATCAGCTCGGGATGTTCGACATAGTTCGAGCAGGTGTCGATCAGCCCCGGCGCGAGGATCTTGTCGCCGGGCAGCTTGGCATCGCGCCAGATCTTCCACTCATGCTCGTGGCGCGGGTTGGCGGCCTCGAACAGGATCGTCGACGGGCGCGCGCGGAGGATGATGTCGATGATCTTCTCGAGCGCGATGTCGTGGGTGTGCGGCCCCTCGTAATTCCCCCAGCAGATGTGCATCCGCATCTTGTCGGGCGCGATGTTCGCGGTTGCGGCGTTGAGCGCATCGACATTCGCGGCGATCGTCCGCAAAAACTCGGCTTCGTCCATGTCCTGATAGCCGGTGTGGTGCGACATCGCGAGGTCGGGGCAGTCGAGCTGGACCTCGAACCCGGCAGCCGCGATCGCCTCGTATTCGGGGCGCATCGCGTCGACCAATGCGGCGAGGTAGGCGTCGTGGGTCGGGTAATATTCGTTCGCCTGGAACGCGGTGATCAGTCCCGGCGAGGCGGCGTTGAGGAATGCCCGCGTGCCATTTCCGTGGCGGTCGAGCGCGGCGCGGAAGCGGCGGATATCGTCGTAGAGCGGCTCGAGCGTCCGCAGCTTGACCGGCGCAATGCATGCCGCGCGGGTGAATTCCTGCGCGCCCATGATCGCGGCGAGCTTGGTGCGCAGTTCGGGCAGCGGTGCGAGGTCGAGCGCGGGCTTGCGCGCGCTATTGCCGCCAAAACCTTCGAGCCGTTCGATGATGTACGTCGAGTAGCCGACCTTGCCGAGTTCGCCGTCGCTGACGATCGTCACACCTGCTTTAACCTGGGCCGCGACGGCAGCGTCGACTGCCGACTGGACCAATGTGTCGAATGCGACTGCGTCATATGGATCACCGGCGTCGCGGGCGAGGAGGAGGGGCGTCAGTTCCGGCCCTCGGGGCAGGCTGCCGACATGCGTCGTCGCGATCACGTGTTCGATCCCCCAACGACGTGCTCGCCGTCGCGCGTCCGACCGGAAATAGCCTGTATCAACGTCATCTCCCCGCAGTCGCCATCCCTGCACGCCCTAAATAACGTCTTTCACATGGATGAAGAATTCACATGTCCGATGTTAACCTGTTGGTCCGGCTTGAGCAAGCGCAACGCGATTTTTCAGGCCCGACAGCCGTATGACGCGGCACGAAGCTTGGCTCAAATGCCAAGCAGCGTCCGCGCATTGCGCGATTCGATACCGTCGAGTTGCGAGGCGGACAGATCGAGCCGCTTCAATGCTGCGCGCGAATTTGCCAACCCGCCCCAAGGGAAATCGGTGCCGTATAGGATGTGGTCGGCAGGCAGCGATGCGGTCAGCGCAGCCATTGCGCCGGGCGTGGTGACGCTGGCGGTGTCGACGTAGATTCGTGACAGGGCGGCCATTGCTCCGCCGGGCACCTTCGCCATCAGGTCGCGCCGGACATAGCCCATTGAGGCAACGCGCTCGGCGACCATCGGCAGGATGCCGCCGCCGTGCGAGAAGATGAACCGGATGTTCGGATGGGCGCTCAACATACCCGACCACAACAGGCTGGCAATTGTCCGACCGGTATCGACGGGGAATTCGATCAGCGGCGTCGCCATCTCGGGCACCAGCCCAGTGCAGCATGGCGCGTCGGTCGGGTGGACATAGACGATCGCACCGCGGCGTCCGAGCCACGCGAACAGCGGCGCGAAATGGGCGTCCCCGAGGTAGCGGCCGCCGTAATTCGAAAGCAGCCCGACTCCGCGTGCGCCGGGCAGTGCCAGAGCGCGCTCTGCCTCGCGGATCGCGCCATCGACGTCGGGCATCGGCAACGCGGCGAAGAAGTCGAATCGGCCCTTGTGGCTGGCACCGAGGGCGGAGGCGTAGTCGTTGCAATCGCGCGCGAGGCTCTGCGCCTGTGCGTCATCGCCGAAATGCACCCCAGGGGCCGAGATCGACAGGACGACGCGCTCGACTTGCGCCGCGTCCATCGCCGCAAGCGATGCCTCGGGTGTCCACGCGAGGACTGCATCGACCCCGGTGGCGAAGCGGTCGAGCCACGGCTTGGCGAGCGGCTTGTAGAACGGCGGCAGGTAATGATGGTGGACGTCGATTGCCGAGGACGTGAACACGTGCGCCGGCTGCGCTCGAAGCGCGCCACCAAGGGTGATCGCAGCGCCTCCGATCATCACGGCGCGACGGCTGACCGGCATCGATCGTATCATAAGTGGTTGATCCCCACTGCACCTATGCGCTGGCGATTTCATCCGTCCGCCCGGCGACGCGCGGGCTAAGCGACGCCGTCGCCGTGAAGTCAAGGCATCCGAGCCGCCATTGCCCGTAGCTTGGCGCGTAGCCAGAGCAGCCCCTCGTCGCGTTCCCGGGCCGAATGATACTGCATGACCTCTTGCATCAGCGGCACGTCGAACGGGGCCGGCACGACCTTGAGCGCGAACCCCGGTGCCATCAGCCGCGCGAGCCGGCCGTGCATCATCGCAAGGCGCATCGTGCCCGGCAGGAGCGACGGCACCTGAATGAACGACGGCGCGACGAGCTCGATGCGTCGAACGATCCCGCGCTGCGCGAGAACGTTCTCTATGAAGGTGTTGCGCCCGACGATCTGGACCGCGACGTGCCCGGCTGTGGCGAATTGCTCGAGGGTCAATTCGCCGGCGAGCAATGGATTTGCGTCCCAGCCGACGACAACATGGCTCTCCTCGATCAACAGCTCGGTCGGATGTTGCGGATCGACGAATTCATGCGGAGTCAGCGCAAGATCGAACTCGCCCTTGGCAAGCCGGTGCGAGGTTTCCTCGGTCGGCAGCGAGATGTCAAAGCGGATCGACGGTGCTTCGTGCACGAGATCGCGGCATAGCGGTGCCATCAGCACGGTCGTGATATAGTCCGATGCTGCGATACGGAACGAGCGGTCGGAGGTCGCCGGATCAAACCGCGCACCCGAAGATATCAGGCTCCGCAGCATGACGATGGCGCGGCCGATTTCGGGCGCGAGGGTCAATGCTCGCGGCGTCGGAACCATCGTTTTGCTGTGCAGGACGAGGATGTCGTCCTGGAACGCATCGCGGAGCCGTTTAAGCGAGGCGCTCATCGCCGATTGCGTGACATTCAGGCGGCGCGCTGCTGCGGTCACGCTTCGCTCTTCCATCAGGAAATGGAAGGCCACGAGCAAATTCAGATCAAAGCGGTCGAGGCGCATCCATCAATTCCATTTGTGATCAATCATCAAAACTAAAAACTCGACGAATATGCAAGCGTCTGCGAGTTCGCTGCTCGGCCCGGAAGAGGCCACGCGACTTGGGGAGAAGACTGATGCGGCATTTCCTGCTGGCCGGAACGGCGCTCACGCTAGCGATCGGCGGTCCGGCATTGGCACAGGTGACCGAAACCCCGGCCCCGGCTCCGACACCTTCGCGGGTGGCACCCGCGGCAGCGGCAGCGTCGACTGGCGACGCTGCCAGTCAGGGCCTGACCGATATCGTCATCACCGCGCAGCGCCGGGTCGAGTCCTCGCAGCGTGCCGGTGTCGCGATCGACGTCGTGTCGGGCACCCAGGTCCTGGCGCAGGGGATTACCCAGCCGTCCGACCTCAACCGCATCGTCCCGTCGCTCCAGGTCCAGGACGCGGGCGGCGCCAATAAGACCTTCTTCCTGCGCGGCGTCGGCAACTTCACCGTCAACGGTTATTCGGACCCGGCGATCGCGGTGAACTACGACGGGGTCTACCTCGGCCGTCCGACGTCGACCTCGGGGCTATTCTACGATCTCGAACGCCTCGAAGTGCTCAAGGGGCCGCAGGGCACGCTGTACGGGCGCAACGCCACCGCCGGCGCGATCAACATCCTTCCCGCGCGGCCCAAGCTGGGCGAAGTCTCGGGCTTCGTCGATGCGAGCTACGGCAATTACAACGCGGTCAACGTCCAGGGCGCAGTCAACGTGCCGATCGGCAGCATCGCTGCGGTCCGCGTGTCGGGCAACGTCGTGTCGCGCGACGGCTATCTGACCGATGGCACGTCCGACGAGAAGACGCAGGCAGTACGCGCCCAGGTCCTCGTCGAGCCGTCGCCCGATCTCAAGCTGCGCCTCGCCGGGGATTATTCGCACAGCGGCGGCAAGGGTGTCGGCTCGTCGTACGATGGTGCCTATGCGCTTAACTTCCAGACGGGGGCGTATAACTTCGTGCCCTCGGGACTCGGCGCGCAGGTCGGGCTGTTCGATCCCAAGGCGCAGGCGTACCGCCAAACGCTGTTCCTCGGGGTCTCGGGCCGCACCGCCGATCCGCTCGCCAATAATGTCTACCTCGACAACAAGTTCTACGGCGTCAACGGCGAGCTGAACTGGGACACCGGCGCGGGCACGCTGACCGTCATCCCGGCGTATCGCAAGGCCGATCTCAACTACAACTTCGGCGCGGCGGCGTTCATCGGCCTGATCCGTGAGAAGGACGAGCAGTATAGCCTCGAGGCGCGCTTCAACGGCAAGCGCATCGGGCCGTTCGACTATGTCGTCGGGGGTTATTATTTCGACGAAAAGGTCGACGGTAATTATACCTTCGCGCAGCAGGCGCTCAACGCGTACCAGTTCTACACGTCGAGCACCAAGAGCTGGGCGGTGTTCGGGCGCGTCGTCGCCAACGTCACCGATCGCTTCCGCCTGATCGGGGGCGTCCGCTACACCGACGACCACAAGGACTTCAACGGCCGCGCCGACGTCTTCGTCGTCGTCTGCACCCAGCGCAACGCTTTCGGCGTGCCGAGCTGCCCGACGACGCCGCTGCTCCCGGTCGGCACCAATTACAACGCGCTGCAGCCGCCGTTCATCGTCCCGCCGGCGGGGCAGGCACGTCCGATCGGTGCCACCGGCGCGATCCTCAGCCGCGTCGCGACGATCGTCGACGCGACGCTGCCGTCGAGCCAGGTGACTTGGCGCGGCGCAGCGGAGTTCGACATCGCGCCGCGATCGCTCGGTTATGCCAGCGTCGAGCGCGGCTACCGTTCGGGCGGCTTTTCGCTCGCCGCCGGGTATGAGACGTACAAGCCCGAATTCATCACCGCTTATACGGTCGGGGTGAAGAACCGCTTCCTCGACAACAAACTCCAGCTGAACGTCGAGGCCTTCTGGTGGGATTATACCGACCAGCAGATCGGGCGGATCGGAGTCGACGCCAACGGCAACCAGGGGCAGTTCAGCCAGAACATCGGCCAGTCGACGATCAAGGGGGTCGAGGCCAACGTCGAGGTCCTGCCGCTGCCCGACACGCTGCTGACCGGCGAGGTCCAGTATCTCGACAGCAAGTATAAGAGCTTCACCTACAACCAACCTGCCCAGGCGACGCCGCCGCTGACCGGATGCCCGACGACGCTGACAGCAGGGGTCTACACGATCAACTGCGCGGGCTTCCCGGGGTTTAATGCGCCGAAGTGGACGCTGACCCTCGCGGCGCAGCAGACCGTCCGTGTCGGCGGGTTCAAGGTCGTCGGCAGCGTCGATACCCAGTTCCGGACCAAGCGCTACGTCGAGGCCGAATTCCTTCCCGAGGAGCTGGTTCACAGCACCTGGACGACCAACGTCCAGCTCGGCTTCGGCCCCGATGGCGGCCACTGGCAGATAACCGGTTTCATCCGCAATCTCGAGAACGACCGGATCATCGTCAACACCCCGACCGTCAGCGTCGCCAACGCGCTCGTTGCCACGACCTCGGCCCCGCGCACCTTCGGTGTCCGCGCCGGATACACCTTCTGATGAGGCTGACGATGCGGGCGAGCGGCATAAGGATGACATTGTGAAAGACCAGTCGATCCTCATAATCGGCGGCGGGATCGGCGGGCTGACCGCCGCGATCGCGCTGCGTGCCGCCGGGCACCGCGTCACGGTGATCGAGCGCGACCCGACGTGGTCGGTCTACGGCGTCGGCATCATCCAGCAGGGCAATGTCATCCGCGCGATGACCGAGCTCGGAGTGATCGACGACTATCTCGCTGCGGGTGTCGGCTTCGACAAGGTCGCGGTCCATGCCCCCAACGGGATGCTCGTTGCCACGGTCCCGTCGCCGCGCCTCGTCGAGCGCTATCCGGCCAACCTCGGCATCAGCCGCAAGGCGCTCCACGCAGTCTTGGGCAACCGGACCAAGGCGGCGGGTGCCGACGTCCGGCTCGGGGTCAGCGTGACGGCGATCGACGATGACGGCGCGGGTGTGAGTGTCGCCTTCGCCGACGGTGGCAGCGAGCGCTTCGATATGGTGATCGGGGCCGACGGCCTGTATTCCGAAACGCGCGAGCGACTATTCCCCGAAGCTCCCAAGCCCGAATTTACCGGGCAGGCGGTGTGGCGGTACAATGTGCCACGCCCCGAAGGGCTCGACGCACTCCACGTCTATAACGGGCGCATCGGCGCCGGTCTGGTCCCGATCAGCGACGCTTTGATGTACGTCTATGTGACGACCCCCGAGCCGGGCAATCCCCGCTATCCGCGCGAGGGGCTGGCCGAGGCGATGCGCGCCAAGCTCGTTGGCCACGCGCCTGATATCCGCGCTCTTGGCGAGTCGATCGTCGACGATGACGAGGTGGTGTACCGCCCGCTCGAGACGATCCTCATCACCGGGCCGTGGCATAAGGGCAGGGTCGTACTGCTCGGCGACGCCGTCCATGCGACGACACCGCATCTCGGGCAGGGCGCCGGCATGGCGATCGAGGACTCGCTCGTGCTTGCCGACGAGATCGGCCGCCACGACACGCCCGAGGAGGCGTTCAAAGCCTATCATGACCGCCGCTTCGACCGCTGCCGCTACATCGTCGACTCGTCGCTCGCGATCTGCCGCGGCCAGCTCGGCCTCGCGCCGCCGGTCGATAACGCCGTGGCCACTGCGGAAATGTTCAAGCGCACCGCGCAACCGATCTGAGGAGCGACGACGATGAGCCGTGTTACCGAAATTCGCTACGTCGGCTACGCCGTCGAGGATCTCGACGCCGAGCGTAAATTCTACGCCGATAGCTGGGGCCTCGTCGAGGTTGCGTCGACCGACGACATGGCGTGGTTCAAGACCCATGGCTCGGCCGAGCACCACGTCGTCCGGCTGCGCAAGTCGGAGGTCAACCACATCGAGGTCATCGCGCTTGCCGCCGACGACCGTGCCGATGTCGAGGCGCTCCACGACAACGTCGTCGCCGCGGGCTGCAAGATCATCCACGCTCCGCGCGATCTCGACGCCCCCGGCGGCGGCTACGGTTTCCGCTTTTTCTCTCCCGACGGCTTGCCGTTCGAGGTGTCGAGCGACGTCGCGCGCGGTGACAGCCGGACGATGGAGCGCTGGGAAGGGATGCCGGTCAAGATCAGCCACATCGTCCTCCACTCGCCCGACAACCGGGCGATGGCGGCATTCTTCACCGATGTGCTCGGCTTCCGCGTGTCGGACTGGCTCGGCGAGTTCATGGTGTTCCTGCGCTGCAACACCGCGCATCACCGCCTCGCGGTGCTGCCAGGACCGCCGCACCTCAACCATGTCGCGTTCGACATGCTCACCGCCGACGACATGATGCGCGGCGCGAGCCGGCTGCGGAAGATGGGGACCGACCTGCTGTGGGGTCCCGGGCGGCACACCGCAGGCAACAACACCTTCAGCTATTTCACGACGCCGAACGGCTTTGCCGTCGAATATACCTCCGAGCTCGAGGAGGTCGATTTCGACGCCCATGAGGACCGTGTCATCGCGCCGGGGCCGCACGTCATGGACCAGTGGGGGACCGGGGTCGGCGGTCCGCAGACGATGCCGAAGCCGCACGTCGATCCGCGCCTGTTCCAGCCGTCGGACGTCTGAGCCGATGTCGCTGTTCGAGTATTTCCCCAACTATATCTGGAACCTGTCGGTCGCGATCGCGCTCGAAAGCGGCGGGCGCATCGGTGAGATCATCGACATGTGCCAGCCGATCCGCGACGCAGCGGCATCGGGGGCCGACGCCGGGACACCGCAGTTCATGGCGCGCTGGGTCGAGATGGCCGACCGGCTGACCGGGCTCGCCGACGAGGACGACAAGCTCGGGCGCGGGTTCTCGGCATCGGACAAGCTCGAACGCGCCGCACTCTACCTGTTCGTCGCCGAGCGGATGCAGGGCCATGGCTCGCCGGGCCGCGCCGATACCTATGCCCGCGCGCTCGCGACCTTCGCGCGCTCGACCGAACTTGGAGCGATCAACCGCGAGCGGGTCGAGATTCCGCTCGCGA
The DNA here is from genome assembly GCF_018982885.2 of Polymorphobacter megasporae. Classification (NCBI taxonomy): domain Bacteria; kingdom Pseudomonadati; phylum Pseudomonadota; class Alphaproteobacteria; order Sphingomonadales; family Sphingosinicellaceae; genus Glacieibacterium; species Glacieibacterium megasporae. The sequence goes on from NZ_CP081848.1 coordinate 2,590,679, forward strand.
CGGGGACGATGCCCGCGCTGTTCACCCGCGCTCCCGGCGACGGGCCGAAGCCGGTCGTGGTCTATTGCAACGGCCTCGATAGCTGCAAGGAGCTGCTTTACTGGTCGGGCCTGCCCGAGGCGCTTGCCCGCCGCGGCATCTCGACCCTGTGCGTAGACCAGCCCGGATCGGGCGAGGCGCTGCGGCTTCAGGGTCTGCCGGTCGATCCGCACAGCGAGAGCTGGGCGTCGAGGGCGGTCGACTGGCTCGAAGCGAGGGCGGACGTCGATGCCGCGCGCATCGGCATGACCGGGATCAGCCTCGGCGGGCATTTCGCTCCGCGCGCGGTCGCTCACGAACCGCGCTTCGCCTCGGGCGCGGTTTGGGGGGCCAATCACAACTGGCGCGAGGTCCAGGACAAGCGCATCCGCAAGGAAGGTGAAAATCCGATCCCGCATTATTGGAGCCACGTGTTCTGGGCGTTCGGCGCGAGCGGCATGGACGACTTCCTCGCCAAGTCCGCCGAGATGGGCCTCGATGGTCAAATGTCGCGGATTAAGGTGCCGTTCCTCGTCACGCATGGGGCCAAGGACCGCCAGATCTCGGTCGACTACGCGCACCAGTCGTACGACCAGCTCGTCAACAGCCCACGCCGCGAACTCCGCATCTTCACCGAGCGCGAGGGCGGCGTCGAGCATGTCGGGGCGGACAACATGGCGTTCGGGCGCGACTATATCTCCGACTGGTTCGCCGACACGCTCGGGGGCCGCAGCGAGTAATGACTTCGCTCGCCGATTATCTGCAGCGTGAGACGCGGCTGAGCATTGCGATCAATTCGGTGCTCAGCCTGCTGTTCTATATCGGCTTCTTTCCGCCGTTCGCCGCCGTTGCGCTGGCGTGGACCGGCGGGCTCGGCTTCGACTTCATCCCGCAATCGTTCGCCATCACCCTGATGTCGGTCCTCGTCCCAGGCTTTCTCACGCGCCGCCGCCTCGCCGCAGGCTTGATCGCGCCCCTGCCGGGCCGGTCGCCGCTGCCACAGATGCTGGTGTTGCGCGCGATCCTGATGGCGGCGATCGCTGCCGGGGTGGGCGCACTCGTCGGGGCGATTGTCGCAGCGGTCGGCGGAGCGGCGACGCTGCCATGGCTTGCCGGTGCGGCGATCAAGATCGCGTATGGTGCCGCGCTCGCCGCGATCGTTACGCCGATCGGGGTTCGTGCCGCACTGCACGGCATTTCGCCGCTTATCCCGTCCCGCTGATCCCAACAGGAGCGAACCATGTCGACAGCCCCCTTCCGCCGCATCGTCACCGGCCATGACGCGCAGGGCAACGCGATCATCCAGGAGGACGGCCCGCCGCCGCGCGTCCAGCGGATCGGCGGCGAAATCGGGCCAATGTTCTACGAGGTGTGGAACACCCGCGAGACGCCCGCGCGGATCGACCGCGCGTCGGGCGAGCCCGCCGAGGACGGCATCAAGCTCGCGCCGCCGCAGAACGGCACCCGCATCCGCGTCCTCGATATTCCGCCCGAAGATACGCGGATGGCGACGCTCACGCCCGAGGAGGCGGCGGCGCACTTCGCCGAGGTCGGGGCAGGGGCGGCATCGTCACATTCGGCGGGGTCGCGCCACGCGATGATGCATCGCACGCAAACGGTCGACTACGGCATCGTCCTCGAGGGCGAACTCGTGCTGATCGTCGACGATGGCGAAACGGTCGTCCGCGCCGGCGACATCGTCGTCCAGCGCGGCACCAACCACGGCTGGGCAAACCGGTCGGGCAAGAATTGCCGGATCGCCTTCATTCTGATCGATGGCGCGTATGCGGACGGTCTAGCCTGAACCGCTTGATACAAGGAAACCATGCGTGAGACTGGCTACGCGGAACAACGGCAAGCCCGACGGTGAACTCGGGGTTGTCAGCAGTGACGGCACGCGAGCGCTGTTCGGCACCCCATGGCCGAACCTGCTCGCTGCGATCGGCGACTGGAGCCGCGCCGAGCCCGAACTGCGCGCAATGGCGGAGCGGGTCGAGACCGAGGGTGAGCCATTCGCATATGACACGGTGCACGCGCCGCTGCCGCGATCATGGCAGTGGCTCGACGGCTCGGCCTTCTCGACCCACGGCAAGCTTATGGAAGTCGCCTTCGGCACCGCGCCGATCGTAACCGACAAGCCTTTGATGTACCAAGGGATGTCCGACCGCTTTTATGGCCCCACCGACCCGGTGCCGTTCATCGACGAGGCGGGAGGCATCGACTTCGAGGGCGAGTTCGGCGTGGTCGTCGATGCTGTGCCGATGGGGATTTCCGCCGCCGACGCGATGGCGCACATCAAGCTGATCGTCCAGATAAACGACTGGTCGCTGCGTGCGCTCGCGGTGCCCGAGATGCGGACCGGCTTCGGCTGGGTCCAGGCGAAGCCCGCATGCTCGATGGCGCCGTTCGCGGTGACCCCCGATGCGCTCGGCGAAGACTGGCGCGACGGTCGCGTCGGGCTCGACCTGACGATCGAATGGAACGGCAAACCCTTTGGCCGGGCCAACGGTCGTGAAATGGATTACGGCTTCCATGACCTCGTTGCACATGCGGCCGGGACACGCGACCTTGTCGCCGGCACGATCATCGGCTCGGGCACCGTCGCCAATAAAGGCTATGCCAAGGTCGGGTCGAGTTGCATCTCCGAGCGGCGCGCGATCGAGATGATCGCCGATGGTGCCGCGACCACCGGGTTCATGAAGTTCGGCGACCGCGTGCGGCTCGAAGCGAAGCTGCCCGACGCCTCGGCCCCGTTTGGAGCGATCGATCAAGTCGTGGTGCGCCGGTAAGCTGAGCCAACTCCATCGCAAGTGGCGTTCATCTGTCGAGTTTCACCCGCGCCGTAACCGACAGGCCCGGGCGCAGCAGACCGGCCCCAGGCTGGTTCGGATCGAAGCGGATGCGGACACCGACGCGTTGCACGATCTTGGTAAAATTGCCGGTGCCAGGTTCGAACGGCAAAAGCGCAAAGCTCGCACCCGACCCCGGAGCAAGGCTCTCCACCCGACCGTAGAGATGGGTGCCGGGCAGGGCATCGGCATCGATTGTGACCCGTTGGCCGGGGCGAATTTGCGCAGTCTGCGTCTCCTTGAAGTTGGCTGTGACATACAGATCGTGGAGCGGCACCAGCGTCAGAAGTCGCGTGCCGGGCTGGACATAATCGCCGACGCGGACCTGACGGTTGCCAACGGTGCCGTCGATGGGGGCAAGGATCGTCGCGTGCCGGCTGTCCTGCTGGGCCAGGTCGAGTGCCGCATCGGCTTGGGCTGCGCGGGCACGGGCGGTCTGCAACGCCGCCTCGAGACCGGCGCGCTTGGCGCGGGTCACTCCGGCGGTGGCGTCCGACACCGATAGCAACGCGCGGGCGCGAGCGGCATCCTGTTCGGCAGTCACGGCGGCGGCGGCATAGGTGTCGGCTTCGCGCCGGGCGACAGCCCCGCTCGCGACAAGGGCATCGAAGCGGCGGCGGTCGGCCCCGGCGCGGCTTGACTGCGCGTCGGCAGAGCGGATGGCGGTGCGGGCGGCGACGGTCTCCGACGATGCGAGGCGCTGCTCGGCGTCGAGGCTGATAATCGCGGCGCGGGCTGAGGCAACTCCGGCGGCGGCATCGGCAATCGCGGCGCGGGCCTGCGCCTCCTTTGCGGCAAACTCTTCGGGATCAATCCGGATGATCGGCTGGCCGGCGCAGACAGATTGGTTGTCGCGGACCAGTACTGCGGCGACGAGCCCGCGGACCTTGGGCGCGACCGACGTGGCGTCGGCAGCGACATAGGCGTCGTCGGTCGACTGGCTCGACGGTGCGGCGGTGATCCATAGCGCCCCGCCGGCGGCAATCGTGATCGCGACCACCGATGCCAATATCGTCCGGCGCGACGGGCGCGGCAGGCGCCGTCGCCGGGGCGTCGCCTCGATCGTCCCGCTCGTCGTCATCGCATCCATCGTCGGACCCTTGCGCCAATCATATGACGAGCATAATATGACGGCTGTCATCCTACAAGAGCCGGTGCTGAATGAGCGCGACAATCACCAGAGCGCCGCCCGCGGATCCGCTCGCGTTGCCGTTGTCGCGCAAGTATTTGATCTTCGGCATTCTCGCCTTTGGTCAGTTCATGGCGCTCCTCGACATCCAGATCGTCGCGGCGTCGCTCAACGACATTCAGGCGGGCCTTTCGGCAGGGCCCGACGAGGTGAGCTGGGTCCAGACCGCCTATCTGATGGCCGAGCTGGTGATGATCCCGTTTTCGGCGTTCCTCGCGCAAGCGATGTCGACGCGCTGGCTGTTCGCGACATCGGCGGCATTGTTCACGCTCGCCAGCATCGCCTGCGGCTTCGCGTGGAATATCGAGTCGATGATCGTATTCCGCGCCGTTCAGGGGTTCGTCGGCGGCGCGATGGTGCCGAGCGTGTTCGCGGTCGGCTTCACCATCTTTGAGGGCAAGCAGCGCGCGCTGATCCCGGCGATCCTCGGCATGGTTTCCGTGCTCGCGCCGACCCTCGGGCCGACGGTGGGCGGGATCATCACCGACACGATCGGCTGGCGCTGGATCTTCTTCATCAACGTCGTGCCCGGCATCGCGGTGGCCGTGCTGACCGTCCTGATCGTCGACGTCGACCGCGGCGACCGGGCGATGTTCGGCCGGATCGACTGGTCGCATCTGATTGCTATGGCGGTGGCGCTCGCGGGACTCGAATATGTGCTCGAGGAGGGTCCGCGGAAGGACTGGTTCGGCGACCCCGTCATCCTGCTCGCTGCGTGGTTCTCGTTCGTTGCGTTCTGCCTGTTCGTCGAGCGCTCGCTCTATTCGAAGAACCCGATCGTGCGGATCTCACCGTTCCGCAACCGGACCTTCGCGTTCGCCTGCGTCTTCAACCTCGTCATCGGGTTCGGCATCTATTCGTCGACCTATCTCGTGCCGGTGTTCCTCGGCCGAGTCCGCGATTTCAACAGCCTGCAGATCGGTACTACCGTGTTCGTCGTCGGCTGTGGCCAGTTGGTCAGCACAATCTTCGCCGCTTGGGCGTCGAACAATATCGACCGCCGCATCGTCATCGCCATCGGGCTGTCGGGCTTCGCGTTCAGCCTGTGGCTGACCTCGCATCTCGGATCGGACTGGGGCTTTGACGAACTGCTTGTGCCGCAGCTTGTACGCGGGCTGTTCGTCATGCTGTGCATCGTGCCGAGCGTGAACATGGCGCTCTCGGCGTTCCAGGGGCCCGAGCTGCGCTCGGCATCCGGGCTGTTCAACCTGATGCGTAACCTTGGCGGCGCGATCGGCATCGCCACCGTCAACACCTGGCTCGGCGACAACACGCGGATTCAGGCGCTGCGCTTCGGCGAGGCGCTCGCCGCGAATAGTCGCGGCGCGCAGGAGACGGTCGCCGCGTTGGCGCAGCGCCTATCGGCGGTAACTCCCGATGCCGCCCACGCGCTCCAGCTGGCACAAGCGAGCTTCGCCCGGACCGTTGCGCGCGAGGCGCTGACGACCGCGTTCGACGACGTCTTCCGCGTCATGGCGTGGATGTTCGTCGCGGCACTGGTGATGGTGCCGTTCTGCAAGGTGCCGAAGAACGCCGCGCCGGTCTCCCCCGCCGATGCCCATTAGGAGCCGACCGATGCGCCCGATCCTGCTTCTCGCCGCCACTGCTCTCTCGGGCTGTGCTGTCGGCCCGAACTACACGCCGCCACGGGTGGCGCTGACTCCTGCGTTCATCGGGGCAACGCAGATCGCAACAACGGCGGACGCGGACTGGTGGCGCGGCTTTGGCGATCCGTTGCTGGTGAGCCTGATCGAGCGGGCTGTTTCGGGCAACACCGACCTCGCTCAAGCGCGGGCGCGGATCGACGAGTCACGCGCCTTGTCTCGCGCGGCAGGCGCGGCGCTTCTGCCGAGCTTCGATGCCAACGGCGGCGTGACCACGCTCAGCCAATCGCTCGAAACGCCGGTCGGCCGCGTTACCACCGCGCTCGGCGTCGCTCGGAGCTATACCGAATACGATGCTGGCGCACGCGCGTCGTGGGAGATCGATGTGTTCGGCGGCCTTCGGCGCGGGCGTGAGGCGGCGCGCGCAGATCTCGATGCTGCCGTCGCCAGTACCGGCGCGGTTGGCGTCGCCGTCGCGGCCGAGACCGCCAACGCTTATCTGACGCTGCGCGAGCTCCAGTCTCGGCTCGCGGTCGCAGACAAGCAGATAAGCAACGAGGCTTTGCTCGTCGATCTCGTCCGCCAACGCTTCGACCAGGGCATCGCCGCCGAGCGCGAACTCAACCGCGCCAGCGCCGCGCTCGATGGGGTACGCGCCAGCGCTGCGCCGCTGCGTGCGGGGATCGCGGCGCAGCTCAATCGCATCGACGTGCTCGTCGGCGAGCAGCCGGGCAGGAACCGCGCCGCCCTCGCGATCGCCGCCGCGATCCCCGCGGCACCAGTCCCTGCGGGCAGCGCCGCGCCTGCGGACCTGTTGCGCCGTCGTCCCGATGTCGTCGCAGCCGAGCGGCGTCTAGCGGCGAGCACAGCGCGCATCGGTGTCGCAGTCGCGGAATACTACCCGCATGTCTCGTTGTCGGGCGTGCTCGGCGTCGCCAGCCTCGGCACGTCGACGTTGTTCAGCGGCAATGCACTGCAAGCATCGGGCGGGGCAGGGCTCCGCTGGCGGTTGTTCGACTTCGGCCGCGTCGATGCCGAAGTCGCACAAGCGCGTGGCGGCACGGCCGAGGCGCTTGCTGCATGGCGTGAGTCGGTCCTCAACGCCGCAGAGGATGTCGAGACCGCGCTCAGCCGCCTGTCCGAGGCGCGTGTCGAACGCGCCATACTCGAACGGCAGATCGCCACGTTGACCACCGCCCGAACGCAGTCACAGGACGCTTACCGGGGCGGCGTCGTCGGCCTGATCGACGTCACCGATGCTGACCGCGAGTTGCTCGGCGCTGCCGACCGGTTGGCGATGGTGAGGGGGGATGAAGCGCGCGCCGCGGTTGCAGCGTACCGCGCGCTTGGCGGCGGCTGGCGCGCAGATCCTGCTCCGGTCTTGGCAGCGGCTGCGGCAGGGGCGATGTAACGAGGATGCGATACGACAGCGAGCATAAGGCGCAGACGCGCGAGCGAGTCCTTAAGGAGGCCGCCGCGGTGATCCGCAGCGAAGGTGTCGACCGCTTCGGCGTCGCGCAGGTCATGGCACGCGCTGGCCTGACCCACGGTGGTTTTTACGCGCACTTCGCGTCGAAGGACGACCTCGTAACTCAGGCGATCGAATACATGTTCGAGGACCGCTACGCCGCATTCTTCGCCAATCTCGCCGACGCCGATCCGCGGGTCTCGCTCACGCGCTTCGTCGATCGTTATCTGTCGATGCGCCACCGCAATGCCCCCGAAGGCGGCTGCCCGGTGCCGGTGCTCGCCGGTCAGGTGCCGCAATTGCCGGAAGCTGCGCGCGCGCGGTTCAGGCTCGCACTCAGTCGGCTGAACGGCGGCGTCGCATCATTGCTCGAGCGCATGGGTTCATCCGATGTCGAGCTCATCGCCGCTGCGGTAATTTCCGAGATGGTCGGCGCGGTCGCGATCGCGCGGGTCGAACCGGACGATGTCAAGGCAGCGCAATTGCTTGGCGCAGTGCGCGCTTCGGTAGCGACACGTCTCGGATTAGCGGCCTCGAGCTGAGCCGGCGCAGTCTGCGCGAGCAACCCGATCTTACTTTTGGTTGAGATGCGCCCCGATCAGCATCTCGGCCGTCTCGACGAGGGTGGAGGAGGGGCCCTGCGATCCCGACGTGTGGCGGCTACTGCTCGCACCTTCGATCAGCAGCATCAGACCGTCAGCAAGCCCATCTGGGTTTTTCAACGAAAGGCGCCGGGTCAGATCACCGAGCCGCTTGCGCGTCGCTGCCTTGCAGTCGTCGGTAATCATCCGTGACGGATGCGTCGAGTCGGGAAACTCGACCGCGGCGTTGGTCGCCGCACAGCCGCGATAGTCTGGCGCGGCGATTTCGTCGGCGAAGTCGGCCATGTGCGCGCGGAGCTCGGCGAGGGGATCGTCGGCGTAGCGGGTGGCAATCGCATCCCAGCGGGCGTTGCCATCCTCGATTTGCCGCTGCAGGCAAACAACGATGAGATCGTCCTTCGACGCATAGCTGCGGTAAAGCGTCGGCTTCGTGACGCCGGTTTCGTGGACGATTTCGTCGACGCCAACCGCGCGAATTCCTCGCGTATAGAACAGGTTGGTTGCTGTCTCGCATAGCCGGTCGGCTGCCGATCGACGCGTCGACGGCGCCACTGATTCCGAACCGGCTTTTTGCACTGACACTTTTTCTTTGCCTTCCGTTGCGCCTCATTCCCCAACAAGCGCTTGATCTCAATGTAACCGACCGGTACGTAACGTCAAGCACGTACCGGTCAGTCACTTTTCAGGCTGGAACCTAGCGCGAGGACGATGAACATGGCCTTTCTGGAATTTGACGATAACGGCGTGGCGACGAATTTTGTTGCCAGCAACATTGCCCTGCCGATCGCAGTGTCGGCCTTCTCGCAGCTCGAATGGACCGTTGTGAGCCTCGCCAAGCGCGATCGGCTTTACCCCGTCACGCGTCCGCCGATCATCGAGAAGCTGCTGACGATGCTCGTCGGCGAAGCCCGCGAACCCAGCCTCGCCAATCCGCGGCTTGAAACGCTGCGCCGCACGGTACTGGCGATCCGCCGCTGGGGTCGCGGGGTTCCCGGCGACATCGCCGCCGCGTTCGACGCCGCCGGCTTTAACCGCAGGCAACTCGAGATCCTCATCGATGTGATCTACGCCGACCGGGCGGAGCGCCTCGCATGAAGATGGCCGCTCCCGACTTCGCGCGGGCAATCGATATCGTCAGGCACCGGCACCGACGGACCGCGATTGCCGTCGCCCTCGCCTCGGTCGCGCTGATCGGCCTCGGCGCGTCGAAGCTGATCGCGCATGACCCCGTCGTTGCAGCAGCCCCGCAGCCACCGGCGGTGACGGTCGCGCTGCCGGTGACCCGGCAGGTCGACGAGTGGGACGACTACATCGGCCGTTTCGCGCCGAGCAAGTCGGTCGAGATCCGCCCCCGCGTATCAGGTGCGCTGACCGGCATCTTCTTCAAGGACGGCGAGATCGTGAAGCAGGGTCAGCTCCTGTTCCGCATCGACCCGCGCCCGTTCGCCGCCGCGCTCGCCGAGGCCCGCGCCAAGGAAGCCAACGCGCTGTCGTCGGTCCAGCTGGCGAAAAGCGCGCTCGCCCGCGCCACCCGCTTGATTGCCGACGACGCCGTCTCCGCCGAGGAGATCGACACGCTTCGCGCCAACCTCCGCGCCGCCGAAGCCGCCGTCGGCGCGACCCAGGCTCAGGTCACCGCCCGCGCCCTCGACGTCGAGTTCACCGAGGTCCGCTCGCCGATCACCGGCCGCATCTCCGATCGCCGCGCCGACATCGGCAACCTCGTCGCGGGCGGTGAGGCGTCGAGCGCGACCCTGCTCACCACCGTCTACGCGCTCGACCCGATCTACTTCACCTTCGACGGGTCGGAGGCGCTCTACCTCAAGGCGCGCCGCGACGGCGATGCCGCGAAAGACCGCGTCGAGATCCAGTTGCAGGACGAGAGCGGCTACCGCTGGAAGGGCCGCATCGACTTCAGCGACAACCGCCTCGACCCCGGCGCGGGCACGATCCGCGGCCGCGCGATCATCGCCAACCCCGGCTATTTCCTCACACCGGGAATGTTCGGCAACATGCGCCTCGCGAGCGGTGCGACGCGTGCGGCGCTGCTGATCCCCGACACCGCGATCGGCACCGATCAGGCGCGCAAAGTCGTCCAGATCGTCGGCAAGGACAATATCGTCGCGACCCGCGCGGTCGTCCTCGGGCCGGTCATCGACGGCCTCCGCATCGTCCGCAGCGGGCTCGCACCCGGCGACCGCGTCATCGTCGAGGGGGTGCAGAACGCCACCCCCGGCTCGCCGGTAACGCCGCGCACCGCATCGGCGGCGACGATCGCCAGCGCTGCACCGGTCCAGTCCCCCGACTCCGCCGCCCCGATCGCGGCGCAGGCGACCTTCTCCGCGACGCGCTAGCCTCCGGCTGCCAGGACCCGATCCCAATGAACTTCTCGCGCTTCTTCATCACCCGGCCGATCTTTGCCGCGGTGCTGGCCATCGTCATCGTCATCGTCGGGCTGGCGGCGTATTTCCGGCTGCCGATTTCGCAATATCCCGACATCGTCCCGCCGACGGTGACGGTGACGGCGAACTATCCGGGCGCGACTGCAGAAGTCGTCGCCGACACCGTCGCCGCGCCGATCGAGCAGGAGATCAACGGCGTCGACAACATGCTGTACCAGTCGTCGCAGTCGACCGGCGACGGCCGGCTGGTCATCACCGTGACCTTCAAGATCGGCACCAACCTCGATGCTGCGCAGGTCCTCGTCCAGAACCGCGTCGCCATCGCCGAGCCGCGCCTGCCCGAGGACGTCCGTCGCCTCGGCATCGTCACGCAAAAGACCTCGCCCGACTTCCTGATGGTCATCAACCTGATCTCCCCCGACAAGTCGCTCGATCGCAGCTACGTCTCCAACTACGCGCTGACCCAAGTCCGGGACCGGCTGGCCCGCGTCGACGGCGTCGGTGACGTCCGGCTGTTCGGGGCCCGCGATTACGGCATGCGGGTGTGGATCAACCCCGGCAAGGCCGCCTCGCTCGACCTCACCGCGGGCGAGATCGTCGCCGCGCTGCGCGCCCAGAACGTTCAGGTTTCCGCCGGCACGCTCGGCCAGCCGCCCTATGACCGTGGGAACGCTTTTCAGCTCAACGTCGAGACGCAGGGCCGCCTGACCGACCCGGCGCAGTTCGCCAACATCGTCATCCGCACCGACGCCAGCGGGCGCCAGACCCGCGTCTCGGACGTCGCCCGCGTCGAGCTCGGCGCGCAGGATTACGGGACCAACACCTATTTGAGCGGGCAAGAGTCGCTGATCATCGCGGTCTTCCAGCGCCCCGGTTCGAACGCCCTCGCCGCCGCCGACGGGATCAACGCCGAGTTGAAGACGATGTCGGCGCGCTTCCCCAAGGGCCTCGAATACCGCGTCATCTACAACCCGACGGCGTTCATCAGCCAGTCGATCGACGCCGTGAAGCATACCCTGCTCGAGGCGATCTTCCTCGTCGTACTCGTCATCCTCGTCTTCCTGCAGAGCTGGCGCGCGGCGATCATCCCGATCATCGCAATCCCGGTGTCGCTGATCGGCAGCTTCACGATGCTGTCGGTGCTCGGCTACAGCCTCAACAACCTGTCACTGTTCGGCTTGGTGCTGGCGATCGGCATCGTCGTCGACGACGCGATCGTCGTCGTCGAGAACGTAGAGCGCAACCTCGAGCGCGGCCTGTCCCCGCTCGACGCCGCGCGCACCTCGATGGACGAAGTCGCGGTCGCGCTCGTCGCCATCGTCCTCGTCCTGTGCGCAGTGTTCGTGCCGACGGTGTTCCTGACCGGCATCTCGGGCGAGTTCTACCGCCAGTTCGCCGTCACCATCACCACCGCCACGGTCATCTCGCTGCTGCTTTCGCTGACCCTGTCCCCCGCGCTGGCGGCGCTGCTGCTGCGCGGCAAGCACGCCGACGCCTCGGGACTCCACGGCTGGCGGCGGATCGGGCACAATGCCGGTGCCGCCTTCAACCGCGGCTTCGACAAGCTCAGCGACGCCTATGCCGGAATGACCCGCGCCCTCGTCCAGCGCCCGGTGTCGATGTTCGTCGCCTATGCGACGCTGATCGCGCTGACCGTCGGCGCGTTCACCTACACCCCGACCGGCTTCATCCCGGCGCAGGACCAGGGTTACTTCCTGACGATCGTCCAGCTGCCGCCGGGCGCATCGCTGGCGCGGACCGACGCCGTCCTGCGCAAGGTCGCCGCGCGGATCATCCCGCTCAAGGGCGTCCTCGGCTCAGTCATGCTCGCGGGCTTCGACGGCCCGTCGCAGACCTCGGCACCGAACTCCGCCGCCGCGTACATCCCGCTCAAGTCGTTCGAGGAGCGCGCCAAGCTCGGCGTCACCCTCCAGAGCATCATGGCCGAGGCGCAGGCGAAGATCGCCGACATCGACGAGGCTCGCCTGCTCGTCGTGCCGCCGCCGCTGATCCAGGGGATCGGCTCGGCGGGCGGCTACCGGATCATGGTCGAGGACCATGGCGGCCACGGCTATGCCGCGCTCGGCAAGGTCTCGTTCGGGCTGATCGGCAAGGCCAACGCCACCAAGGGGCTCGCGCAGGTTTACAGCTTCTTCGATACCGGCACGCCGAGCGTCTTCGCCGACATCAACCGCGCCAAGGCCGATCTGCTCGGCGTCCCCCCGGCACGGGTGTTCGAGGCGCTCCAGGTCTATCTCGGCTCGGCGTTCGTCAACGACTTCAACCTGCTCGGCCGGACGTACCGCGTCACCGCGCAGGCCGACGCGCCGTTCCGCAACACCGTCGCCGACATCGCCAACCTCAAGACCCGCTCGAACTCGGGGGCGATGGTCCCGCTCGGCGCGGTCGCCAACTTCCACGACAAGACCGGGCCGTACCGCGTCACGCGTTATAACCTGTTCCCCGCAGTCGAGGTCGACGGCGACACCGCCCCGGGCTTCTCGTCGGGCCAGTCGCTCGCCGCGATGGAGCATCTCGCCGCGACGACGCTGCCCGCCGATTATCAGACGTCGTGGACCGGCATCGCCTTCCAGCAAAAGGCGGCCGGGTCGACCGCCGCGCTCGTCTTCGGGCTCGCGGTGGTGTTCGTCTTCCTCGTGCTGGCGGCGCAGTACGAGAGCCTGACGCTGCCGCTGGCGATCATCCTGATCGTGCCGATGTGCCTCCTCGCGGCGATGGTCGGGGTGAACCTGCGGGGGATGGACAACAACGTCCTGACCCAGATCGGCCTCGTCGTGCTGATCGCGCTCGCCGCCAAGAACGCGATCCTGATCGTCGAGTTCGCCCGGCAGGCGGAGGAGATCGACGGCCTCTCGCCCGTCGAGGCCGCCGTCCGTGCCGCCCGCGACAGGCTCCGCCCGATCCTGATGACGTCGTTCGCCTTCATCCTCGGCGCGCTGCCGCTGGTGCTCGCGACCGGAGCCGGAGCCGAGTTGCGGCAGGCGCTGGGCACCGCGGTGTTCTTCGGGATGATCGGCGTCACCGGCTTCGGACTGGTCTTCACCCCGACCTTCTACGTCGTCTGCCGCGCGCTGTCGGGCTGGCGTCCCAGCCCGCGCACGACCGGGACCGCCGCGCTCCAGCCGGCCGAATAGGACCATGACGATGCATCGCGCCCTCAGCCTCACCCTCCTGCTCGCGCTCGCCGCGTGCAAGGTCGGCCCCAACTACGTCCACCCTGAAGCGATCTCGAGCACCGCGCCGCCGTTTATCGGCAGCACGACGGCGGCGGTGTCGAGCACCGACCAGCCCGACGGCGACTGGTGGCGGCTGTATCAGGATTCGGTCCTCGACGGCCTCGTCGCCGACGCGCTGCGTGCGAACAAGGACATCGCGGTCGCCACCGCCAACCTCGACAAGGCGCGATCGGCACTGCGCGCGGTCCGTGGCGACCGCTTCCCGACCGCCAGCCTCGACGCGCAAGGCGGCTACCAGCGTCTCCCCGCGAGCCAGACATTGCCGGGCAGCAGCCGCAGCGGCAGCACCGTCGATGGCGGCTTCAGCGTCGCCTACGAGGTCGACCTGTTCGGGCGTATCGCGCGCGGCGTCGAGGCAGCGCGCGGCGATGTCGCCGCCGCCGACGCCGACCGTGACGCCGTCCGTGTCGCCATCGTCGCCGAGACCGCGCGCGCCTATGCCGACCTCGGCTCGCTCGCCGAGCGCATCCGAGTCGCCAAGCGCACCGTCGAGCTCGTCGACCAGAGCGTCCAGCTGACCGCGAAGCGCTATGAGGCCGGGCGCGCCACCCGGCTCGATACCTCGCGCGCCGCAACCCTCCGCGACCAGGTCCGCGCCACCGTCCCGCCGCTCGAAGCCGAGCGCGAGGCGGCGCTGTTCAGCCTCGCGACGCTGACCGGGCGCACCCCGCGCGACCTGCCCGCCACGGTCGGCACGACCGCCGCCATCCTCCGCCTCGACCGCCCGCTCCCCGTCGGCGACGGCCGCGCCCTGCTCGCGCGCCGCCCCGACGTCCGCGCCGCCGAGCGCCGCCTCGCCGCCCAGACCGCGCGGATCGGGGTCGCCACCGCCGACCTCTACCCGACGATCACGCTCGGCGGCTCGGCCGGGTCGACCAGCACCGGCCTCGGCAACGCGCTGACCGGCAGCGCCTTCCGCTTTTTCACCGGTGGGCTGCTGTCGTGGAACTTCCTCAACCAGGAGACCGCCCGCGCGCGCATCGCCGGCGCCCGCGCCGACACCGCGGGGGCGCTCGCGACCTTCGACAAGACCGTGCTGCAGGCGTTGCAGGAGACCGAGACCGCGCTGTCGGCGTTCACCCACGAGCTGGATCGGCGGCAGGCGCTTGCCGATGCGCGGACCGAGGCGGCGACCGCGGTTCGCATCGTCCGCGCCCAGCTCCGCGAAGGCCGCGTCGACTCGCTCAGCCTGATCGATGCCGAGCGCACCTTTTCCGACACCGAGGCGGCACTGGCCGCGTCCGACGCCCGCGTCGTTACCGCGCAGGTCGACCTATTCCGCGCGCTCGGCGGGGGCTGGCAGCAGGATGCCCATACGCGTGTGACGCGAGGCGAAGTCTCGGATCGCGTCGGATCATGACGCACTCGCAGTACAGTCGCTCTCCGTAATTTCGTAGTCAGCCTTGCTCATCCGTTTCGTAATCTAACGGGAAGAAGGAATTTGTGGCTTAGACCGCTGAACGCGCGGTGGCCTGACCCACGAGTAACCCAAATCGGCTGGACTTCGAACGTTACAGGCACCGCGTAATTCGCTCGCGGCAGATGCATGCGCAGGATAATTCCATGGTACAAGTTTCGAAGGTTCTGAGCTGGCCGGTTGTCGCTCTGCTCGCCGTGACATGCACCGGGACGCTGTCAGCGCAAACGACGCCCGGCGACCCTAGTTTTGAGAGCGTCGGCGACGATCGACGCGCGATCCAGACACTGCTCGACACCTATACCAAGGCGGTGAGCACGAAAGACCAGGCGCTGTTCGAGACACTGCTACTCAATAAAGCGATATCCTTCTCCGATGCGGACAGCGCGGTGCGGCGCGGCTCGGTCGATGGCGGAACGCATAATTACGGAGCGTTCCGAAAGGGCGTGTTCGAAGGCGCCCCGTTCCGGCAGGCGTTCAAGGACGTCAAGATTTTGCAGGCCGGCCCGCTGGCGCAGGTTTCGCTGGTCTTCGTCAATACCGACGCAGCCGGGAGTACATCGGGCTGGAAGACGCTGCAGTTGCTTAAGGTCGGCGGCCGATGGAAGATCGCGAGCGAATTTTATACGTGATCTTGACCGCACGTCGCTAACAGCTGCGAATGGGGAAGGGGCCTGAGCGCATCGCAGCGCTTGTCCCTCCCGTCACTGCCGTGGTGGATGGAAATCGCGGCGCGATGACCGCTTACTTGCGATGCGGCGCGGCTTGTGTGCTCCACGGGTCGCGTTCCGCCTTTGCCGTGCCGTCAGCGGTAAAGTCCATCAGATCGTTGCTGGCGCGCGCATAGCGGGGCCACTTCAGCAGTCCAGCACCGTTCGGGTTGCCGGTTTTGGCGAAATTGACAAGATAGCTGCTGATCGTCCGGCCCATGGCAACGTCCTTCGGTGTGGTTTTGTCGCCGTATTTGATTGCGGTGGTGTCGAAGAAAAACGGGATATCGGTAGCATGCTGCGCACCTGGCTGGCCGACTGACTCGGCGACGTAGGAGAAGCGATACTCCCAGACCGGGACGCCTTGGTCCGCGAGAATGGCGGCGGCGTCGCGGGCACCGGCAATCATGAAGCCGTCCTTGCCGCCCATGTCGGCGCTCGTGGCCCCGATCACCATCGGGATTTTGGCAAAACGACCGGCGGCGTAAGCCGCGCCGTTGTCGGTGATCACCGTGCCGTCGATGACCGGGCCGCTGAAGGTCGGCGGGCCGGGCTGGGGACGGAACAACTGCATCATGCTGAGCCCATCGGTTACCTGCTCGGCAGTCAGCGCGCGCAGGGCGTCGAGCGCGTTGCCTGCGGTGGGATCGATGTTTTGCGACTTTGCAAAGTCGATGCCGATCTGCTCGGCGGAGCCGAGCGTCTTGGCTGGATCGGAGCGACCGTTGCCGCCCGACATGACCACCGCTTTCTGGAACAGGCCGATCGCGAGCGGCGAAGTCATGAGCGCATGGATCGACATCCCCCCGGCACTCTCGCCGACGATCGTCACGTTTGCCGGGTCGCCACCGAAGGCCGCGATGTTGCGCCGGACCCATTCGAGCGCCGCGATCTGATCCATGGTCCCGTAATTCGCGAGGCGTCCGTGGTCGGGGTCGGCTTTGGTCAGCTGCGGTAAGGCAAAGGTGCCGAAGCGCCCGACGCGGTAGTTGAAGCTCATGAACAACACGCCCTGCCTGGCGATGTTGGCCCCCGAATAGGTCGGCGGCGACGCTCCGCCGTTGACGAAGCCGCCGCCGTATATCCAGACCATTACCGGTAGTTTGCCGGTGGCCGCGGCGGGCCGCCAGACGTTCGCGTACAGGCAGTCCTCCGCCGGCCGCGTGCCGAGGGGCGCGGCGTCGCTGGGGAACGGCAGCTGCATGCAGTCGTGCGCATAAGCGGTCGCATCGTGCACGCCGCGCCACGCTTTAACAGACTGTGGAGCACGCCACCGCAGGGCTCCGATCGGAGGCGCGGCGAACGGAATGCCTTTCCAGCTGGCGACCCCGTCAGCCACCGCGCCGCGCACGTCTCCGCTGTTGGTCGTTGCAAGAGCAGTATCGCTGGTCTCGGCGTCGGCTATCGCCGGAAAGGCGAGCGCGAGCGCCGACATCAGGACGATCAGGCCTTGTGATTTCATGTCCGACGTCTCCGGAATAACGCGCGAGGATAGCGACGCGACACAGTACCATTCTCGATCTGAGAATTTGCTGCAAATGCGACGTGTCAGGGCGAACGCAGGCGCCGACCCGCGCCACATTGCCTTCTCGATATCGCTGCCGAAAAAGTCGCACGGCGAGCAAAAGCGTGGCCAAAAGATTGTCGCGTCGATCGATCGGCGCTTCACTGTGAAGGTCCAACAATGGCGGTCGTCGCGTCGTTATCCGATCGCGGGACGTGTTGTCGCCGCGCACCATCCACGTCAAAGGCACCAGTATGACCGAGATCGTAACCAGCCTGATCGACGGCGTGGCAGTCGGTGGCACAGATGGGACGCTGTTGCCGGCGCTCAATCCGACTACAGAGGAACTGCTTTGCCAGTTACGCGAGGCTGACGCGGACGAGGTCGGGCAGGCGGCCGATGCGGCGCGCGCGGCGTTCGCGGGCTGGGCGGGGCTCGCGACCGACCGGCGCAACGATGTGCTTTATGCCATCCACGACACGTTGCTCGCGCATGCCGACGAGCTGGCGACGCTGGAGGCGCGCACCACCGGGCTGACGCTCACCAGCGTGCGCGGGCATGTCGCGCGGGCGGCGGCCAATTTCCGCTCGTTCGCCGAGATCGCGAGCGGGCTCGCCGGCGAAACCTATTCGCAGAATGCCGATTATCTAACTTATGTGACGCGCGAGCCCAAGGGCGTCGCCGCGCTGATCGCGCCGTGGAACGCGCCGCTCGCGCTCGCCTCGATGCGCGTCGCGACGTGCATCGCGTTCGGCAATACCTGCGTGCTCAAGCCGTCCGAGTACACGCCGCAATCGGTCCATCGCATGGTCGAGCTGATGCACGCGGCGGGGCTGCCGAAGGGCGTCGTCAACGTCGTCAACGGGCGCGGGCACATCACCGGCGAGGCGCTGATCGCGCACAAGCAGATCGACATGGTCGGCTTCACAGGCGGCAGCGAAACCGGTCGCGCGATCATGGCGACCGCCGCGCGCAACCTGACGCCGACGATCCTCGAACTCGGCGGCAAGTCGGCGGCGATCATCGCGGGCGACGCCGATATCGAACGGGCAATCGATGGCGCACTGCTCGGCATCTACAGCAGCAACGGGCAACAGTGCCTCGGCGGGTCGCGCATCCTCGTCCATCGCTCGATCGCCGATCGCTTCATCGCGCGCTTCGTCGAGCGGACGAAGGGGATTCGCATCGGCGACCCGCTCGCGGCGACGACCGAGATGGGGCCGATCCTGTTCGGGCGCCACCGCGACCGCATCCTGTCATACATCGACATCGCGAAGGCCGAAGGGGCCGAACTGCTGACCGGTGGCGGACGCCCTGCCGGGCTCGATCGCGGCTTCTTCGTCGAACCGATCGCGGTGCTGGCCAAGTCGAACGCTACGCGGGTGTGCCAGGAGGAGATCTTTGGCCCGTTCGCGACGATCCTCGTGTTCGACGAGATCGACGAGGCGATCGCGATCGCCAACGCGTCCGACTTCGGGCTGGTCGCCTATGTCTGGACGACGAGCCTTGCGACTGCGATGCGGTGCAGCCGGACCATTCGTGCCGGCACGATCTGGATCAATACACCGATGATGCGCGAGCTGCGCGCACCGTTCGGCGGTTACAAGGAGTCGGGCATCGGTCGCGACGGCGCGACGAGCAGCGCCGATTTCTTCACCGAACTCAAGACGACCAGCATTCCGGTCGGCGATATCGCGATGGCGCGGATGGGCCTCGCCTAGGTCACGACGCCCTGCCGGACTTGTGCCCGGCAGGGCGTCTTGACCTCAATACTGGTAGTTGATCGACACCTTGAAGGTGCGCGGGTCGCCGGGGCTCCGAATGCCGTATGCGCCGAGAACGTTGCCGTAGACGAGGTAGCGCTGGTCGAGCAGGTTCGCGAGCGACAGACGGAGATTGAGCCGCGTGTTGGCCGGCGCAATCCCGATATACGCATTGACCAAGCTGTACGACGGCATCAGCGTAATCGGCGCGTCGTTCGCGGCGAGATACTTCGAGTCCATGAACGAATAGTCTGCGCCAAGCTCGATCTTGCCACGCTTGATCGGGATGGCACCGGTGAAACCCGCCGCCGCCTGAAGGTGCGGCACGTTCGGAATGTAGCGTGCGCGCGAGGTGGCCGCCGCCGACGCGGGATTGAGCGACAGATATTTGTCGTCGTTGTACGAAGCGTTGGCGAACAGCGTCAGGCCCTCGACCGGGGTCAGCGAGAACTCACCCTCGACGCCCTGGACCCGCGCCGTGCCGGCATTCTGCGTCAGCGACGAACCGGCGACGACGACGTTGGTCTGGATATTCGAGAAATCGTTGCGGAACAGCGCGAGGTTGAAGCGGCCCTTGCGGTCGAGAAACTGCGTCTTCAGCCCGGCCTCATACGCCCAGACCGTCTGCGGATCGAAGCCGGTCTGGTACGACGCGGCATTGACCACCGCGAGATAGTTGAACCCGCCCGCCTGAAACCCGCGCGAGGCGCTGGCATAAGCGAGGATCGTCGGCGTGATCTGATAATTGACGCCGAGCTTCGGCGTCCATGCCTTCGCCGGACGCTTCGCGTTGATCTGCGCATAGGTCGTGGCGGTGAGCCCGGCCTGCGTCTGGCCAAGCACCGACTTGGTTTCGTCGGTGTAGCGCACGCCCCCGACGATCGAGAGCTGGTCGGTCAATTTGTAGGTCAGCTGGCCGAACGCGGCATAGCTGTCGGTCGTCATGTGCACGAGCTGGGGCAGGGTGTTGTAGATCGACAGCAGCAGGTCCTGACGGCTCTGCTCGCCCTTCTCGTGGAAGTAATAAAGGCCGCCGATATAATCGAGCTTGCCGCCGAACGCGTCGCCGACGATCTGCAGCTCTTCCGAGATCTGCGTCTGCGACGAGTGCGAGGTCAGCCGGTCGAAGCCGAGCAAATAGTTGCCCGGGCCGTTGTTCGGGCGGCCCGCCGTCGTGTCGGCGAGAATGTCCTGGCTGCCGCCGATGACCCCGGTGATCGACTTGATCTTGGCGTTGTCGGTCAGCGCATAACCGAGCGTGACGCTGCCGCCATAGGTGGTCGAGCCGCCATAGCCCTTGATCGGGCTGAGATAATCGTACGGGTTGCTGGTTGCGGGCTGGAGCGTCACCGGGCTGGTGGCGAGGCCGATCGACCCATCATTGCGGGCGTGGGTGTAGAAGCCCGACGCGTAGAGTTCGAAGGGCCCGGTGCCGATGTAGTTGAACGCCGCCCGCCCGCCATATTCCTCACGGTCGCCGTAATGCCGGTCGTTGAGCGCCGGTGCGTTCGAGAAGCCGTCGCGGCGATAGTAGTTGCCGCCGACCAGCGCCGCCCAATTGTCAGAAAGCGGTGTCGAGATGGTGCCCTTGAGGCGGACCATGTCATACTCGCCGGCCTCGGCATCGAAGCTGCCGAACGGCGTCGCGCTCGGCTTTTTGGTGATGTACTTGATCGCACCGACGAGCGTGTTGCGGCCATAAAGCGTGCCCTGCGGCCCGCGCAGCACTTCGATCCGCTCGAGATCGGCGAGATCGACGTTGGCTCCGGTCAGCCGCGAGAAATACAGGTCGTCGACGTACAGGCCGACCGCCGACTCGTAGCCGACCCACGTGCCCGCGTTCTGCCCGGCGCCGCGCATGAAGATCGTCAGCGTGGTCGGGTCGACGGTGCCCTGCGCGACGCTGAGGCTCGGCACGAAGCGCTGCAGGTCGGCGGTGCGATTGATCTGCAGGTCCTTGAGCGCGGTCGTGGGAAAGGCGCTGACCGAAATCGGGGTCTTTTGCAGCGAGCCCGAGCGGCGCTCGGCGGTGACGATGATATCGCCTTCGGGGACGGTCGCGTCGGCGATCATAGTCGGGGCATCGGCGGCACGAACTGCGGCCGGTGCGTCCTGCGCCGACACGGCTATGGGGCAGATGATAGCCGCCGTCGCGAGCAGGCCAAATAAAACGCGCATGTGAAACTCCTTTGACATTGGCCTCCCCGCGTCCCGTCAGACGGGACACCAGCTCACGTCTTTTTTGCGATGTCTTCGAACAGGATCATGCCGAGCAGCGGATCGGCCTTGCGCACCGCGCCGCCCATCGGGTCGACGTGGACGTCGATCAGGGTCGGTCCCGGCCGTGCGATAGCCGCCGCGATCGCGGCCTTGAGCGCGGGGCGATCGCTGACCGACTCCCCGGCGCAGCCGAACGCGCGGGCAATCGAGGCATAATCGGACGCGCCCAGCTCGGTATTGGTAGTGCGGCCGTAGCCGAGTTGCTGGCCGTGATATTCGGTACCCCATTTGCTGTCGTTGCTGACGACGACGATGAGGCGGAGCGCGGCGCGGCGGATCGTATCGAGTTCGGCAAGGAAGAACCCGATCGCGCCATCGCCGCTGACAAGGACGGTCGGTGCGGGTTCGCCGCCGCGATCGCGCGCGAGATCGGCTTCGCCCGCCGCCATGCCAACCGCGAGCGGAAAGCCCATGCCCATCGCACCGAGCGGGAGATGGTCGGCGTAGCTGCGCGGCTGGTGCAGGCGCAGCTTGGCGAAGGTGAAGTTGAGGATGTCCGCCCCGTCGCCGACCAGCAGCCGATCTTCGGGGAGCGCCGCATCGAGCGCGGCGCCGATCTCGATCTGGTGAATAGCTGGCTCGGCGCGGTCGACGAAGCTGTCGACCCGCGCCGCGCGTTCGGCGAGCGCGTGAGTCAGCCAGCTCGGGTAGCCACGATAGCCGTCGACGGCGAGGGTGTCGGCAATCGCGGTGACGGTATCGCCGATATGCGCGACGATCGGCAGTTCGACGGGGATGTTACGCCCGATCGCGCGGGCATTGTCGTCGATATGGATGAAGCGCGCATCCGTGGCGAAGCGCGGTGCCTTGCCATAGCCGAACCACATCGACATTTCCGCGCCGACGATGATGACGAGATCGGCCTGAGCGGCGGCGCGCTGTGCGTATGGCCACGGATAGCCAATCGGCGCGACTTCGGGAACGAGCCCGCGACCGAGGGCATTGCCGAGCACCGGAACGCCGAGCGCCGCCAGCGCGCGAAGGCCGGGGCCGGCGTCGCCGCGAGCGGCACCACCATCGACGACGACGATGGGGCGGTCTGCAGCGGCGATCATGGCGACCGCCTCGCTGATCTGTCCGGCGCGCGCTGGCGGCAGGGGCAGCGCCACCGGGGGCGCGGCGATCCGATCAGCGACGTCTTGCGTCATCATGTCCATCGGCAGGACGAGGAGCGCGGGGCCGGGGACGCCCTCGGTCGCAGCCTTGCACGCCGCGGCAAAATACTCCGCCAGCCGGTCGGCGGACGGGACGGTGCGGCTGAACTTGATCGCCGGCGCGGTCAGCTCATGGCGATCGACCGCATAGCTGATCGCCGGCTCGATCCAGCTGTCGGGAAAGCGCGTAGCGATGACGACGATTGGAGAATTCGCCTGCGCTGCGGTCATGATCGCGGTCAGCGCATTCTGTAGGCCCTGTTCGGCGACGATCAGCGCGATGCCGATCCGCCCGGTCCGCCGCGCATAACCGTCGGCCGCACCGACGGTGCCGCTCTCGTGCCGCCCGCCGATGATCGTCGCGCCGCCATCTTCGAGCGCCATCAACAGCGGGGCGTGCGTCGCCCCGGCGAGCGCGAAGACGGTCGCGGTACCCGTCGCGAGGATCGATCGCGCAAGAAGCTCGGCCGCGATCACCGGCTTGAGCGATCGTGGGTCAGGAGCGGTCGAGGGCAAGAAGCAATCATGCGAAACTGAACCCCCATGCGACAGATTGTACGGTTGACGTCCGCTTCGAAGACAGGATCGATCAGCGATGTCTGACGCGCCAGTCTCGACACGGCTTTTCCTCACCTGGTGAATATCGGGCGTCGCAAAATCGTCATGCTGCGCGAACGGACGGAGCGTCCTGTCGCACCGCGATCGTGAGACCGATAACGTACAAAAGGAGTCGTCGCCAAGCGACGAGCAAATTAGATCGCGTGCGTTTCGCGCGCCTCGAGGAACGCGAGAACATCGGCCTCGTGGACGACATCGGCATATTTCGCGTTCATGTCGAACAGGTTCGCGTCGTGCGGAGCGGCGTGGCGGTCGCCGCATGCCTCGGCGACGACCGACGTGCGAAAACCATGGCTCATTGCATCGACGCAGGTCGCGCGGACGCACCCGCTCGTCGTCAGGCCCGTCAGGATCACGCTGTCGATCCCGCCCGCGGTCAGGGTCGCGGCGAGCGAGGTGCCGAAGAACGCGCTTGGATATTGTTTCGAGACGACGAGTTCGTCGGACTCGGGAGCGAGTCCTTCGGGCCACGCACCCATCGGGTTGCCTTTGAGGAAATAGCGCAGCGGCTTCGAC
The DNA here is from genome assembly GCF_018982885.2 of Polymorphobacter megasporae. Lineage (NCBI taxonomy): Bacteria > Pseudomonadati > Pseudomonadota > Alphaproteobacteria > Sphingomonadales > Sphingosinicellaceae > Glacieibacterium > Glacieibacterium megasporae. Next base: position 2,614,030 of record NZ_CP081848.1, read on the forward strand.
TTCTCGAAGAACCGCCCGCCGTCGAGCGCCATCGGGTGATAGACGACGTTCGTGAAGATCACCGGCACGTTCGCGCGGCGGGCAGCGGCACGGATCCGCAGGGCCGAGGCGAGTGCATCCTCGACCCCGGAATAGAGATCGCACACCGGGTCGAAATAGCCCTGCACGAAGTCGATCAGCAGCAGCGCCGGGCGCTCGCCGAAGCCGACCGAGCGGCCAAAGGCGCGGGCGTAATTCGCCGCGAGATCGTCGCTCATCGGGCGGTCCTTCAATAAAGCCAGGGCTGCAGGCTGCGCTGCAAGGTCTCGAAACCGGCGATGCTCGCGGTGGCGTCGCCGAGAATCGTGTCGATCTCGTCCCAGCCGTTGAGCAGCCGCTTTTTGGTCGCGGGCTGAACATCGAAAGCGATGCCGTTGCCGCCGCCGACGCGCTGCGCGGGAAGATCGACGTCGAGCGGACCGGCCGCCGCCATGTCCGCGAGCAGCGCCAGCTGACTGCGCGGGAGCGTCACCGCCAAGACACCATTGCGCACGCAATTCGCCGCGAAAATCTCGCCGAAGCTCTCGGCGAAGATGCAGCGGATGCCGAAATCGGCGAGCGCCCACACCGCCTGCTCCCGGCTTGAGCCGCAGCCGAACTCGGCCCCCGCGATCAGCACGCCGATCGATCCGGGGGTGTCGTCGAACGGGTTGGCCACGAGCACGTCGCCATCGTGACGGCGATCGTAACAGAGGTAGCGGCCGAGCCCGTCGCGCTCCATCAACAGCAGGAAGCGGGCGGGGAATAGGATATCGGTGTCGATCCGGTCCTCGGGCATAACCAGCGCGGCGGCGGTCATGTGGATGAAGGGCGTCACGCCGCCACGCCGAGATCGCGCACATCGACCAGATGGCCTGCGATCGCCGCCGCCGCCGCCATCGCGGGGTTCATCAGATGGGTACGCCCGCCGCGACCCTGCCGCCCTTCGAAATTGCGATTGGAGGTCGAGGCGCAGCGCTCGCCTGGCGCGAGCCGGTCGTCGTTCATGGCGACGCACATCGAACAGCCCGCTTCGCGCCATTCGAAGCCGGCATCAAGGAAGATGCGATCGAGCCCTTCGGCCTCGGCCTGGCGCCGGACCGCCATCGATCCCGGAACGACCAGCGCTCGCGTCGTCGGTGCCACGTGTCGCCCCGCAGCGACGCGCGCGGCGTCGCGCAAATCCTCGATCCGGCCGTTGGTGCACGATCCGATAAACACCCGGTCGATCGGCAGTCCGGTCATCGCGGTGCCGGCGATCAGCCCCATATAGTCGAGGCTGCGCTGGCGATGCGCGCGGGCGGCGGCCCCGGGCACGTCGGCCGGGTCGGGGACGACGCCCCCGACCGGCACCACGTCCTGAGGGTTGGTCCCCCAGGTGACCTGCGGGGCGAGCAACGAGACGTCGAACGTCAGCACGCGATCATAGGGCGCGCCGGTATCGGTCGGGAGGGTGCGCCAATAGCCTTCGGCGGCGTCGAACGCCGCGCCTGCAGGCGCCATCGGCAGGCCGCGCAGGTAGGCGAAGGTCGTTGCGTCGGGAGCGACCAGCCCGACCAGCGCGCCCGCCTCAATCGCCATGTTGCACAAGGTCATGCGCGCCGCCATCGACATCGCCGAGACGGCGGGGCCGATATATTCGACTGCGTGGCCAATGCCGTATCCCGCGCCGAAACGGCCGATCAGCGCCAGCGCGATATCCTTGGCGCCGACCCAGGGCGGCGGCATCCCGTCGATCCGCACCACCATCGTCGCCGCTCGCGCCTGGACGATGCACTGCGTCGCCAGCACGGTCGCGCAGTCGGTCTGGCCGATGCCAAAGGCGAGCGCGCCGAATGCGCCGTGGGTCGAGGTATGGCTGTCGCCGCAGACGAGGCTGATGCCGGGAAGCGTAAAGCCGAGCTCGGGCCCGACGACATGGACGATGCCCTGTCGCGGATCGGCCAGGTCGATGTAGGGGATGTGGAAATCGGCGGCGTTCTGCGCCAGCCGTGCGACCTGTGCCCCCGCCAGCCCTTCCATCGGCCGGTCTCGATGCTCGGTCGGCACGGCATGGTCGGGCACCGCGAGGTTTGCTTCGGGCCGGCGGGCGACGCGGCCGGTGGCACGCAGCGCGGCGAATGCCTGATGCGTGCTCACCTCGTGGAGCAGGTGCCGGTCGATGTAGAGGAGCGCGGTGCCGTCGCCATGGTCGGTGACGATGTGGCTGTCCCACAATTTGGCGTAGAGCGTGCGCGCGGTCATGCGCCGGCGTCCATGGTGATGATCACCCGCCCGATGTCGCGCGCGGCATCGCTCGTGAGCAGCGCGAACGCCTCGGGCGCCTGCTCGAGGGTAAAGCGCGCGCCGATCGACGGCTTGAGGTCGAGCTTGCCGTCGGCGATCAGCCGCATCGCCTCGGCCTGACCGGTGCCCGCGCGCACGCCGACGATGCGCAGTTCGCGATCGACCACGGCCCAGCTCGATACCGGCAATTCGCCGCCGCCGGTCAGCGCGACGATGCCGCCGGGCGCGGCGATGGCGAAGGCCTGACGCATCCCCCACGCCGACGCGGTCGTCTCCATCACCGCAGCGCAACCGCCGGGAAATTGCGAGCGGACATATCCCGCCAGATCCTCGTCATGCGCCTTGATCGGGAAGACCCGCGATGCGCCGAGTTGCGCGGCAAGGTCGGCGCGTGCGCCGCTCCCGCCAACTGCAACGACGTTGAGATCGAGCGCCCGCGCGGTGGCGATTGCGCCGAGCCCCATCGCGCCGACGCCGACCACAGCCACGTGGTCGCCCGGGGCAAGACCCATCTTGTCGAAGGCGTTGAGCGCATCGACGATCCCGGCGAGCATCGCCGCATCCTCGAACCCGACACCGTCGGGCACGGCTGCGAGCTTGCGCGCCGCGACGATAGCATAATCCTCGCAGCACGCCTGCCGCACCGGAACGGCAAACGCTGAATCGAGGCAGAGGTTGGTGCGTCCGCCCGCACAATTCGAGCAGACTCCGCAATGATCGAGCGCCAGCGCCGCGACGCGCTCCCCGACGGTGAAACCCGAAACGCCCTCGCCGATCGCGGCGAGCGTGCCAGAAAAGTCAGCGCCGACCCCGACCGGATATTCCGACACATAGCGTGCGCCGCGGTTTAGATAGACACCGACATCGGTGCCATACGGCGCATACGCATGGACCCGCACCAGGACTTCGCCCGGTCCGGGGACGGGGACGGGGAGGTCGACCACGCGCAGGTCGGCCGGGCCGAAAAGGCGCGCGGCGCGCATCAGTCGCGCCCGAACAGCCAGAACAGGACGGTGCAGCCGCCGTAGCTCGCGACGGCGCCGAGCAGAACGTCGCGCGGTCCACCCGCGCTATAGTCGCCTGCGCTGTAAGTGGTCGCGCCCGCGATTTGTCCGTCGAGCACAAACGCCTCCCACGCCACACCGAGCGGCTTGGTTGCCCCGATCCATCCGGCGGGGACGTCGGCGATCAGCGTCCGCGCGCCACTGACGGGATCGGCGCTCAGCGGCCGGATCGACCAGCCGTCGGGAAAGGCTGCGTCGGGAACCCCGATGACGTCAGCGACCGGCAGCGATTTCAGGTGTCCGCGTGGATCGTTCATCAAAGGCAGCGGATATTCGTCAGGGTCGACCGGATCGTGGATCAGGTTGAGCGGGAGCGGCCCGTCGCTGCGAATGAGCGCAATCGCGCCTTCCTCCGAGCGCTCGTCATGGCCGTGGACGATGTGCGCCGGGCGATAGAAATAGTCGCCCGCATGCCAGTAGTTGCGCCCGTCGAGCGTCACCGAACCAGCGATTATGTACACCTCCTCGAACGCGCCGTGAAAATGCGCGATCCCGCCGCCGCGCCAGCCCGCCGGGATATCGACGAGTGACGTCGCATGGCCGGTCGCCGGGTCATAGCCGAGCAATTGGCGGCGCAGGCCGTGGGTGCCGAGCATTTCCCACGGCATGGCCCCCGAGGAAATGCGCGCGAGCGGCGGTGTCAGCTTGACCGGTGCAGCCATGTTCAAAACTCCGCCATCAACCGGCCGAAGCCGTCGATCTGGTCAGTCACTTCATTGTGCCGCAGTGCGTGCCAGTAGGTCGCGGTATTGATCGCGATCACCGGCTTGCCGAGCCACGTTTCGGCGGCGGCGGCGATCCGGATCGCCGACAGGTTGGTGCCGACCTGGATGAGCGCATCGACGTCGTCGCCGTCGAGTGCCTTGAACGTGTCGATCGTGCGCCGCTCGTCGACCTCGGCGATCGCCGTCCACGACGGGCATTGCAGCGGAATGTTCCGCACCGTCTCATAGCCGTAGTCCGACAGGAAGTTGCGGACTTCGGCATTCGCGGTCGGATAATATGGCGAGAAGAACGCGACCTTATTGATGCCGCCGTACGCCGCAAGCGCCGCGGCAAGGGCTTCCGAGCCGGTGCTGACGCCGAGGCCGGCGACGTCCTCGACGGTCTTGCGCCACTGCTGCGCGCCCTTGGCCCCGCCGAAGAAGGTCACCGCCGACATTCCCATCACGAGATAGTCGGGGGCGCACGTCAGGACGCCGCGGACCGCGTCGATCGTGTTGTGGCTGATCTCCCACGCCCCCGCCATGAAGCTCTCGTTCGACACTGCCTTGGCGTTGTCGACGACGATGCGGCTGTAATGGTTGGTGACGCCGCGCGGGCGCAGATCGTCGAAGTCGGGCTGGACGATGGTGTTGGTCGACGGCCCGAGCACGCCAAACTTGTGGCGGTAGCCCTGCGTGTCGGCGTTGCGGCGGACCCGCGCGCTCACAGGACGGCCTCGGCTTCGGCAAGGCTTTCGAACATCGCCTGGCGCAGTAGATACTGGCGCCGCAGCGCGGGGTCGGCGTGGATCCGCTCCATGCGCTCGCGATTGCGGTCGCCGCTGCCCTCCATCTGCGCCTTGTTCTCGATCGTCTGCGCCTGGATGAAGCTCTTGGTGACGCTGCGCCGCTGGCGGTCGAAGCGGGCGAGCTGCTCGGCATCGCCGTCCTGCCGCAGGATCGCATACAGCTTGTCGCACAGGTTCCACACGTCGTGGACACCGCTGTTCATGCCGAACCCGCCGAGCGGATTGTTGAGATGCGCGGCATCCCCGACGATCGCCATTCGTCCGCGGACGAAGCTTTCGGCGACGCGCTGGTGGACGCGGTAGATCGTGCGGTGGTCGGTCTCGACCGGGATGTCACCGACGATCCGCGCGAACACCTTCGCGGCATTTTCGTCGGAGACGAGATAGTCGTTAGTCTCGTTGCCGTCCGCCGGCACGAGCACCCGCCACAGGCCAGGCACCCGCAGGAGCACCAGCCACTCGTTGGGGTCGGAGATGTAGTTGACGTAGGCGAGGCCCGGGACGTGGTCTTCGATCGGGAAGCGCGTCGAGAAGCTGACGAACTTCTCCTCCCAGGTGAAACCCTCGAACCCGACGCCCATCAGCCCGCGCACCGGCGACCGCGCACCGTCCGCACCGATGAGGAACTTCGCCGAGACGTCGAAGCGCTGCCCGTCGCGTTCGAGCGTTGCGATGACGCGGTCGCCCTCCTCTCGCGCATGGACCAGCGCGGTGCCGAGCTGGAAACGGTCCGCCCCCGTCGCGGCGAGCCGCGTCGTCAGCAGCTCGGCCAGATGCGTCTGCTCGCACTGCAGGCGGAACGGGAAGCGCGTCATGTCCGACAATTCGGTCAGGTCAAACGCGAGGGTATCGCCGCTCTGGCGGTCGCGCAGGTGATAGACCGGCGCCTTGAGGCCCATCGCGATCAGCAGCTCGGCGGTGTCGATCTCATGGAGCATTTCGAGCGTCGAGGCATGGAAGGTCGAGGCGCGCAGGTCGTGAGACAGCGACGTCTGCGCTTCGCAGATCACGGTATCGATCCCCATCGACGCGAGCCGGGCCGCGCCGACTGCGCCGACCGGCCCCGCACCGACCACCAATACTTCGACTTGCTTCATGGATCCCCCCGGGGTGCGGATTGCCGCTGGCCCGGATTGTTCGCACCAAGCTCGCGGGTCTGGCGAACGGCGGCTATTTTTTGTTCGCCTGGCGAATGTCGCCCCGGCGGGCGGGGACGTTGCTTGACAGGGCAGGCGCGACAGGAAAGTCTCGGCCGATGCCCAGCGAGACGCCGACCGAGAAAAGTGCGTCGATCCGGGCGATCAGCCGCAGCGTCGCCGTGCTGCAGGCGATCAACCGGTCGAGCTCGCTGACGCTGACGCACATCTCGGAGGCGGTCGGCCTGCCCTATCCGACGACCACGCGGATCGTCCGGACGCTAGTCGAGGTCGGGCTGATTGAGCAGGAGCCGTCGCGCAAACGCTACCGCCCGACGGCGCTCGTCCAGACGCTATCGTGCGGCTTCCAGAACCACGACCGGCTGGTCAGTACCGCGCGCGCGCGCATATCGTCGAGCTTACACGGCTGATCGACTGGCCCGTCAGCGTCGTCACCCGCGTCGGCAAGCAGATGATGGTGCGCGATTCGACCAGCACGATCACGTCGCTCACGTTCAACAATTACTATCCGGGGTGGCAGGTGCCTTTGCTGTCCTCCGCGTCGGGCCGGGTGTATTTCGCCCATGCGAGTGCGCAGGAGCGTGCCGAATTGCTCAAGCAATATGCGACCGACAGTCAGGGGCTCGATAACCTGATCATCCGCGAGTTCCGCGACGGCGACGCGGTCGCGAAGATCGTCGAGGCGGGCTATGCTGCGGTTGCGCGGACCGCTTACTCGGCCAATCCCGGGCGGACGTCGTCGATCGCGGTGCCGTTGTTCGAGAACGGCGTGCCGCTCGGCTCGCTCGCGCTGGTCTTTTTCGCGCAGGCGGCGTCGATGTCGAAGGCGATCGAGCGGCTGCTAGAACCGCTGCGCCGCACCGCGCTCGCGATCCAGGCCGATCTCGAACGCAACCTGCCGCAGCCCGAACCGCAGGACGAATAATCACCAGGCGATGATTAGGCCGCCGCGCGGTCGAGCCTGCCCGTCTCCTCGGCTAGCCTGATCCGGCACATCCGAGGGGTTCGAACTGATGGCAGACCCGGCACTGGCCGAAAAACTGCGGCGCGGCGAGTTTATCGTCGCACCCGGCATTCAGGACATGATCACCGCCGTCATCGCCAACGATGTCGGCTTCGACGCGGTTTACGGAACCGGCTACTGGCTCACTGCGTCGGCGTTCGGGCTGCCCGATGCCGGCATTGCCTCGGTCACGCAGATGACCGACCGCATGGCGACGCTTGTGCGCAGTTCCAACGCTCCGGTCATCGCCGACGGCGACACCGGGCATGGCGGGCTGCTGAATGTCCACCACACCGTCCGCGCGTTCGAAGCGGCGGGGGTCACCGCGATCCAGATCGAGGACCAGCAATTCCCCAAGAAGTGCGGCCACACCCCGTTCAAGCGCGTCGTCACGCCGGACGAGATGGTCGACAAGATCAAGGTCGCCCGCGACGCGCGCCGCAGCGCCGATTTCCTCATCATCGCCCGGACCGACGCGATGCAGAGCGAAGGCCTCGACGGCGTGCGGCGGCGGATGGACGCCTATGCCGAGGCGGGCGCCGATGTGCTGTTCCCGGAAGCGCTCGGCAGCGAGGCGGAGATGCGGCTGGTGTGCGGTTCGCTCGATCTGCCGGTGCTCGCCAACATGGCGACGGGGGGCATCACGCCGATCCTGCCGGTCGCGACGCTCAAGGACATCGGCTTCGCGATCGCGATCTTCCCGGCGCTGACCAGCCTCGTCGCGAGCGCCGCGGTCGAGGCGGCGTTGCGCACGCTCAGGGGCAGCGGCGACGGCACCGCGCCGGGGCAGGACGTCTTCGATTTCAAGCGCTTCTGCAGCCTGATCGGCTTCGAGGACGTGTGGGCGTTCGAGCGCAAATGGGCCGCTGCGCCCGCGGGAGAATAATATGGCAATCTGGCTCAAGCGCGGCGCAAAGGCCGATCAAAAGGCGGCGATCGACCGGTCGGTCCGCGACACGGTCGAGACGATCCTCGCCGATATCGGCGCGCGCGGTGATGCGGCAGTGCGCGAACTCTCGCAGCGCTTCGATGGCTGGTCACCCGATGCGTTCCTGCTGTCCGACCGTGACAAGCAGGATTGCCTCGACCAGCTGAGCGACCTCGACCTGTCCGACATCCAGTTCGCGCAGGATCAGGTCCGGCGCTTCGCCAAGATCCAGCGCGACAGCATTCGCGACGTCGAGGTCGAGACGCTTCCCGGCGTCACGCTCGGCCACAAGAACGTGCCGGTCAACGCCGCAGGCTGCTACGTCCCCGGTGGGAAGTATCCGCTGCTGGCGTCGGCGCACATGTCGGTCATCACCGCCAAGGTCGCTGGCGTCCCGCGCGTCATTACCTGCGCGCCGCCGTTCCGCGGCAAGCCCGCGCCTGCGATCGTCGCGGCGCAGGTCATGGCGGGCGCGGACGAGATCTACGTGCTCGGCGGCATCCAGGCGATCGGCGCGATGGCGATCGGTACCGAGACAATCGCGCCGGTCGACATGCTCGTCGGCCCGGGCAACGCCTTCGTCGCCGAAGCCAAGCGCCAGCTTTACGGCCGCGTCGGGATCGACCTGTTCGCCGGGCCGACCGAGACGCTGGTGATCGCCGACGAGACCGTCGACGGGGAGCTGTGCGCGACCGATCTGCTCGGCCAGGCCGAACATGGTCCCGACAGCCCGGCGATCCTGCTGACGACGTCGGAGAAGCTCGCGCGCGATACGATCGCGGAGATCGAGCGGCTGCTGGCGATCCTGCCGACCGCGCCGATCGCGCGTATCGCGTGGGAGAATTACGGCGAGGTGATCGTCGCCGAGGACCACGCCGAGATGGTCCGCATCGCCGACCAAATCGCCTCCGAGCACGTCCAGGTGATGACCGCGAACGACGACTATTTCCTCGCCAACATGACGAACTACGGCGCGCTGTTCCTCGGTCCGCGGACCAATGTCTCGTTCGGCGACAAGGTGATCGGCACCAACCACACCCTGCCGACCAACAAGGCGGCGCGCTATACCGGCGGGCTGTGGGTGGGGAAGTTCCTCAAGACCTGCACCTACCAGCGCGTCACGACCGATGCGGCGTCGGCGATGATCGGCGAATATTGCTCGCGGCTGTGCTCGCTCGAAGGCTTTGCCGGGCACGGCGAGCAGGCCAACATCCGCGTGCGCCGCTACGGCGGCCGCAACATTCCCTATGCTGGCCGCGCCGAACCGGTCAGCTCAAGCTGAGGGGCGGACGGCGTCGGGCGCGGGTGTCAGCGCCCAGTCGCCGTCGTGCCATTCGAGCAGCAGGCATCCGCCGACGGTATGCTCGTCGAAGCCGTGGATGCTGCGCGCCGGGTTCCACAGGAACGATCCGGCGCGCATCGGTCGGGTGTCGTCGGGCTGGATGTCGCCGTCGAGGCAGAAGATTTCTTCCTGTACCGGATGCCAGTTCGGCCCCGCGCCACGGAAACCTGCGGGGACGCGGAGGAAGCGGGTGTCGGCCTTCGTCTCGGGATCGATCCACAGCACGCGCCGCTCAAACCCGTCCAGCAGGCGGCCGTCGATGATCGGGGTGAACGGCGGGATTGTATAGACGTCCTCGATCACGACCGGCGGGCGGTCCGTCGGGGCGGACCGCAAGTCGAAGATCGCGATCAACGTGGCTCCGACATCGCTCGAGACGGGCAGGGCAGTGGTGCCCGCCGGCAGCATGGCGAAACCCGCCTCGCCAAGCTGCTGGTCGCCAATTTGAAGCGCGCCGTCGAGCACGAAGAGTTGCGTGGTGCCGGAAATTATCACGTCGGACTCAGCGCGCCATTGCGGCGAGAGGGTCACGATCGCGCTCCGCGCGCTGCCGTCGTCGAGCCGCCGCAGCACCCGTAGCGAGACCGCCGCGCCGAGCAGGGTGCCGCTTTGTTCTGGAAGGTCGTCGCGGTGGACGCACACCGAGGTATCGATCGCGAGCTGTGGCACGGCCTGCATCTTCGGGTCCTCCGGTTGGCCGAGCCATCCTGCGCGCGCGCGCCACGACCGCGAGCCTCTGGTCGAAAATCATCGCCTGGCGATTATTTCGCACGCTGATCCTGCGCTCGCGGCGCTGGCGGCGCTAGCATGGGGCGCTTGGAAGCGAACCGGAAATCAGGATCATGCGACCGCAGATCGAAGCGCTCGACGTCGACGCGATGGAATGGCAGCCGCTCGGGCCGCCGGGGCTCCATAGCCGCCTCCTCAGCCGCGATCCCGAAACCGGCGCGCGGACCGCGCTCCAGCGGCTGTCGGTCGAGGGTCGATACAGCCCGCCCAAGGTCGCGCATTTCCATACGACCTATGAGGAAATTCTCGGCGTGTCGGGCTGCTTCAGTTTCGATTCGCGCACGTGGATCCGGCCCGGCGCATATGTTTTTCACCCGCCGCGCACCGTTCACGGCTTCAAGAGTGCGATCCGCGAGGAGTCGACCTTCCTGTCGCGGATCGGGCGCGATCTCGACGTCAATCTGGTCCACGAGCCCGAAGCCGACGACCTGTATGTCGCGCAGGGCGACGCGCCGCCGCGTGCGCCGGTCGCCTATGCCGATGCGGTGGCGTCGCTCGGCTGGCGGTCGGGGATGCTGCTCGGAGCGGCGGTCGCGACGTGTCATCTGAGCCATGATCCCGATAGCGGCGAGGGGTCGGCGCTCGTCTGCCTCCCCGTCGGCTGGGCGGCGTCGCAAGCGTTTCTCGACACTTATCTCGAACTGTTCGTGCTGCAGGGCGCGGTCGGCGTCGGTGCCGTGCCGGGCGCGGATCGCCGCGATTACTTCTTCTATCCCCCCGGCGGCGCGATCGGCGCGCTTCAAACCGACCGGCCGACGATTGTCTACGTCAATTTCGGTGCGGAGGTCGGGGTCTGACCGTCGCCCTCCTTTCGCAAGTCGAGGGCCGTGTTGGCATCTGGTGTGTCGCGGCGCTCGCCGGGCAGGTGGACCTCGTCTTCGCCGTAGTCCCGGCGCTCGATGGACCCGAGGCGCGCGCCCTGTGGCGCATCGACAATGTCTTCATAATCGCTGCCGACTGCGCCGACGAGGCCGGGTGGCGCCACATCGCCAAGGTACACCAGGCGGCTGTAGGCGAGATCGACGTGATGGTGCACTGCCCGTCGGTGCGCGGCGACGACGCGAACCGGATCCTACGGTCGAACTGGCTCGCGCTCCAGCATTCGCACCGCTTCATGGCCAAACGCGGCGGCGGGACGATGGTGATCGCCTGCCGCGCGCCGCAGCCCGGCGTTTTCGCTCCGGCACTCGATGCCGCGCTCGCGGGCACGCGGCTGTCGGCGACCGCAGCAATCCTCGATGCAATGAAGGTCGGTCTCGCCCCCCGGTGCAACCGGCTGGTGTTCGACGATGACGTAGCAGAGGGTCCGTTCCGTGCGAGCCTGGCGGCTTTGGTCGACGACCGGAGTAGCTTCATGACCGGTGGTGAGCTGCTGCTGTCGGGGAGTGCTGGATCGGACGATACTCGGCTGTCGGGGAAGACGATCCTCGTCACCGGGGCAACGTCGGGGATCGGGCGTGCGACGGCGGTCGAGATCGGACGGCTCGGCGGGTTCGTCGCGGTCGGCGGGCGCAAGCCTAAACTCGCCGATGAGACGCTCGAACTGGTGCGCGCAGCCGGCGGCGACGGAATGGTCGTGCCCCTCGACGTCACCGATCCGGCGGCGTGGTCGCAAGCGGTCGCCGCGGTGATGACGGAACGGGGCGCGCTCCACGGCCTTGTCAACAATGCCGGCGAGGCCCGCAACAAGCCGATCGCCGCGCTCACCGCCGCCGACTTCGACTTCCTGACCGGGATCAACCTGATGGGGACGATGCTCGGGATCGACGCCTGCTGCGAAGCGCTTGCTGCCAGCGGCGGCGGTGCGATCGTCAACATCGCCTCGGTCGCGGGCATCCGCGCGGCCCCGGGCGGGTCGGCGTATGGCGCGTCGAAGGCGGCGGTGATCGGCCTGAGCCAAAGCTACGCGCGCGCCGAGGGGAATGCGCGCGGTGTACGGATCAACGCGCTCCAACCGGGGCTGATCTGGAGCGACAGCGTCGCCGACTCGCTCGGGGAGGAAGGGGCCGCCGCCTTCCGCGCGATGATCGAGCCGAAGACACCGCTCGGACGCGTCGGCGCGCCCGACGAGATCGGACGGATGGTCGCGTTCCTGCTGTCCGACGCCGCCGCGCCGATATCGGGTCAGGCAATTAGCGTCTCGGGCGGGCTGGAGTTCAACCTTCCTTGAAGCCGTAGCCGGTCAGTGCGCGGCTCCGGCAAAGCGCGCCGGATAGCGCCCAAGCGTCAACAGGATCGCGGCGGAGGCGACGAACAGACCGGCCGAGATCAGCAGCACCGGGTGATAGCTGCCGAGATGATCGCGGATCGCGCCGTAGCTGGCGGGCGCGATGCCTGCCCCAAGCCCGAAGATGGCGTACTGGATGCCGTAGAGCTCGCTGAAGTGCCGCCGGCCGAAATAGCGTCCGGTCATATAGGCGACGAGGTCGAACTCGGCCCCGGCAATCAAGCCGATCGCGGCGACGGCGACCGTGCTGCCGACCACGCCGGGCTGCGTCGTCAGTGCGACTGCGGCGATCGTCGCCGGGATGATGAGGATCGTGCCCGCGAGCGGCGCCCACAGCCGGTCTAGCATCCAGCCGCACAGCAGTCTCCCGATCGTCACGCTGATCGCCAGCACCGCGAGGACCTTGGTCGCCGCGCCGGGTGTCAGGCCGTTGTCGGCGAGCAGTGGCATCAGGTTCGGCATTAGACCGCCGGTGCCCGCACCCACGCATAGGGCCGCGATCGCCGCTGCCCAAAAGCGATACTGGCGCAAAGCCTCACGCACCGACAGTCCGTCCGCCTCGACAGCTGCCGTCGGACCCTCGCGCGGCGCGGCTTCCTTGAGCCACACCAGCAGCACGGGCACCGCGATCAGCAGCGGCAGCGCGCCGAGGCCGAGATAGGCGACGCGCCACCCCGGCCCGGCGATGAGCGCGTTGAGATAGAAGGGGAAGATCGCGCCCGAAATGCCGGTGCTCGCCAGCATGATGCCGAGCGCGAGGCCGCGCGCGTGCTCGAACCAGCCGGTGATGACCTTGGCGTACGTCATCGGCAACGTGCCCAGCGAGACGAGCGCGATCAGCACCCAGCCGGCGTAGAAGGTCAGGATATTCGATCCTGTGGTCGACAGCAGCATCAGCGCGATGCCGAGCCCGATCGTCGACGTGATCGCGACGCGTCGTGCGCCGATCTTGTCGGTCAGGCGTCCAATGCTCGATCCGAGCAGGACCAGCGCTGCCGTGACGAAGATGATGCCGAACAGGATTTCGCCACGCGGCCAGCCATATTGCTTCTGCAGCGCGGTCGCGAAGATGCCGGCGGTATAGGCCGGGATCGGTGACAGGCCGAGCCCGGTGCCGACCGAGCAGGCGACGAGCGGGCGCCAGCCGCGGCGGAATTCGGCCGCCTGGAGCGACCAGCGGGATACCGTGTCGTTGCGCTGGTCCACCGTCGCCTCCGTTCGCCTCGCACGACGCGCGCTGGCTGGCACAGCCCGGATGGTCGGGCAAGGCCGGCAGCCGTCGCGATCCCCGGCAATGAAAAGGTATCATGGTGTCGGAGCAGTGATTTGGGTGTTGCCCAATTTATTCACCAGCCGAATATTTTGGACGGATCGCCTAGTGTCGAGACGAGCCTGTGGCATTCTGTCACTAAGCAGTTCTTCGTCCCAGTCCGACGGATAAATTGAATAAAATGACAGAGAAGATTGACTATTCGCAGAGCGAATAAAAGACAAAGCTCGATTGGTTGAAGTGATATCCACCGCCTAGCCTCCGCTTGTTACCAACACGTGACAATCAAGGGGGACTTGAAATGGCATTCCGCACCGCCACGTCTTTGCGTCTGATGACCCTCGTATCGGGTCTGCTCGGTTCGACCGCAGTCATGGCCCAAGCTGTGCCCGAGCCTGCGCCCACGTCGGTCGACGCCGCTCCGGTCGCGAGCGGTGACATCGTCGTCACGGCGCGCCGCCGACAGGAAACTCTCGTCAACGTCCCCATCTCGATCACAGCGTTCTCGGCGCAGCAGATCCAGGAAAAAGGCCTCAACAGCGTCGCCTCGGTCGCGCAGCAGACGCCCGGCCTCCAGTTCGACCAGGGCCCCTCCGCCGCCGACATCCGCCCGTCGCTGCGCGGGATCGCGCTGATCGAGGGCCGCTCCGACGTCGCGATCATCGTCGACGGGATCGACGTCACCGGCGTCTCGCTCAACAGCCTGCTCGGCGGGGGCGGCGCGCAGACTGCCGCGTCGTTGATGGACCTCGAGCGGATCGAGGTCGTGAAGGGACCGCAGACGGTCTATTTCGGCCGCAGCGCCTTCGCCGGCGCGATCCAGTTCATCAGCCGCGATCCGTCGTTCAACCTTGGCGCCAAGGTCGACGCCGCGCTCGGCGACCGCGGCCGTCGCGAGCTCACCGCGCACATCACCGGCCCGGTCATCGGCGACACCGTCGCTGCGACCATTTCCGCGACGTACCGCAATTTCGACGGCTATTACTCGAACCCCGGCAACGGCCAGCATCTTGGCGGCACCCAGACTGCGGGCGTCGGCGGCTCGGTGCTGGTCAAGACCGGCGACTACACTGCCAAGCTGCACCTCAACTACATCCACGAGCATGACCAGCCGCCCGCCGGCTATGTCGCCCCGCGCACCAACACGACGCTGCTCGGCGTCACCTATGTCGATCAGAAGTTCTTCGACCCGAGCCAGGTCGCGATCTCGTCGAACATCGATTATCTCGGCAACGTCTCCGATACGTATCGCGCCGTCCTCAACCAGAGCCTCAACCTTGGCGGCGGTTTCGCGCTCGACTCGATCACCGGCCTCAACAAGATCGATTCGACGATCCAGTTCGACTTCGACACCAAGCCCGCCAACGTGCCGGTGACGGTGGCGGCCGGTGGCGGCACCTTCAACTGCATCGCGCTCGTGTGCGTCGGCATTTCGGAATTTGACACGCATATGCGGCAGATCAGTCAGGATCTGCGGCTGAGCTACACTTCGCCCAGGCTGCGTGCGATGGTCGGCGGCTACTTCTTCGACGAGCGTTACGGCGAAGTCGATTACAGCCGCTTCGTTGGCTCGCAGAGCACGATCGGTGCCACCCGCGCGAACGTGCTGGGGCGGCCGGCAACGCTCGACACCGACACCTATGCGCTGTTCGGTTCGGTCGATTACACGCTCACGGACAAGCTGACGCTTACCGGCGAGCTGCGCTACAGCCACGAGGTCATCGATTCGACCGCGGCGACGGGCTATAACTTCCTGCTCGGCACCGGCAGCAACGCGATCACTTTCGTCGGGCACAAGGCGTTCAACAGTGTCCTGCCTCGCGTCAACGTGAAGTATGACATCAGCGATTCCGCGAACGTCTACGCCAGCGCCGCCAAGGGCTCGAAGCCCGGCGGCTTCAACACCGGGCAGGTCCGCGACGACCTGCGCCCGTTCAAGCAGGAGACGATCTGGACCTACGAACTCGGCACCAAGGGGCATTTGTTCGATCGCCGGGTGAGCTTCGAGGCCGCGCTTTATTATTCGGACTGGAGCAACGTCCAGGTCACGACGATCTGCTTCGGCAATGCCAGCGCGTTGGGGCCCGAACCGCAGTGCCCGGACGCGACGGCGGTCAGCCTCAACTACATCATCAACGCCAAAAAGGCGGTGGCGAAGGGTGCCGAGATCAACCTGAGCGCCAAGGCGACCGACAAGCTAACGATCGGCTTCAACTATGCGTACGCCGATTCCAGGTTCAAGGATTTCGAGGCACGCGACGTTTTCCCGGCGGCGTCGTCGCAGGCGCTGCGCCAGTTCGGCGGCAACCTCATGCCGCTGATCCCGAAGCATTCGATGTCGGGATCGGTCCGCTATGAGCAGCCGGTCGACACCGTCACCGTGTTCGGTGAGTTCGACGGCCGTTACCGCACCTCGCGCTTCGCCCGCTTCGACAACCGCGTGCTTATCGCCGACAAGGCGGTGTTCGACGTTCAGTTCGGCGTGCGCGGCAAGGACTGGTCGCTGCTCGCGTTCGTCGACAACATCATGAACGACCTGACGCCCGAGTTTACGCGATACTACGGCAACTTCAACCCGAGCACGCGCAACGGCGAATATATCTCGGCTCCCGCCAAGCGTGCCTTCGGCGCGCGCGCCAGCAAATCGTTCTAAGAATGGCGTGTACTCCCCGGCAAGACAGCCGGGGAGCTCAACCGATGACTTCGCCTTGGTCGTATCAGGCGTGCGAATTGCCCGCCGTATTCGACAAAGCGATCAGGGCATCGATGTCGAGATGCGTCTCGAGCATGTCGGCGATCTCGTCGAGCGCGCGGTCGATCGATACCGCGTAATCGATGCCGCCCCCGGTCACGCCGAGACTGTCCAGCCACGCCGCCCGCTGCCCGCCCAGGCCGAACAGGCCATGGACGTAGGTGCCGGCGACCCGACCATCCCGGCTCACCGCACCGTCGTTTCGTGGCACCTCACTTGATGCCTCATCAATCAGGCACACGGGCCGAAGGGTGTCGGGCCCGGAGGTTTCGCCGATGTGCATCTCATAGCCTTCGAAGCGTGCGGCGAGCGCTGTGCCCATCACATGGTCCAGCCGCTTGTCGGGGGTCAGCCGCGTCTCGACGTCGAGCAGGCCGAGCCCGGCCACAGTCTCTGACGCGCCTTCGATGCCTTCCGGGTCGCTGATCGACCGGCCGAGGATCTGGTAGCCGCCGCACAGCCCGAGGACACGGCCGCCGCGACGGTGGTGGGCCAATATGTCGATGTCCCAGCCTTCGGCCTGCAAGAAGGCAAGATCGGCGATCGTCGCTTTCGATCCCGCGAGGACGATCAGCGCCGCCTCGGCCGGGATCGGCTGCCCGGGCGGAATCATGCGGACTTCGACGCCGGGATCGAGCTTGAACGGGTCGAGATCGTCGAAGTTGGAAATCCGCGGGGTGATCGGGCAGGCAATGACCGTCCGGGCACGTGCGCCCGCTGCCGGCCGCTCGAGGATGACGGCGTCCTCGCTCGGGAGACGCGCCGCAGACGTCAGCCACGGCACGACACCGAACCCGCGCCACCCCGACAAGTGCTCGATCTGCCCATAGCCATCGGTGAATAATGCCGGATCGCCGCGAAACTTGTTGATGATGAACCCGGCGATCATCGCCGCGTCATCGGGGTCGATGACCGTGCGGGTCCCGACGATCGCCGCAATGACGCCACCACGATCGATGTCGCCGACGAGAACGACCGGCACTCGCGCCGCTCGCGCAAAGCCCATGTTGGCGATGTCGCCCGACCGCAGGTTGATCTCCGCCGGCGACCCGGCGCCCTCGACAACGACGATATCGCAGGTCTCACGCAGCCGGACATAGCTGGCGAGCACATCCCCCAGCAGCGCACCGCGCGCCTCGCGGAAGTTTCCCGCGCGCAAGATACCGCGCATCCGGCCATGGACGATGAGCTGCGATGTATGATCGGCCTGCGGCTTGAGCAGGACCGGGTTCATGTCGGTCGTCGGCGGTGTGCGACAGGCGATGGCCTGGGTTGCCTGGGCCCGACCGATCTCGCCGCCATCGGCAGTCACAGCGGCGTTGTTCGACATGTTCTGCGGCTTGAACGGACGCACCGTCAGGCCACGATTGGCGAGCGCCCGGCATAGGCCGGCGACGAGCACCGACTTGCCGACGTCCGACCCCGTTCCCTGCAGCATCACAGCGCCCACGCCAGACCTCCCGTTATCGCCCAGAGCATCAGGCAGGCGCGTCGGTAGACCGTCAGCGCCCGTGCGATATCCGCAGCGGATGCATCCATCCGTCCGTCGCCGATCCACGGCTTGTCGTGGAGCGCGCCGTCGTAGGCAACCGGTCCGCCCAGTCGCAAGCCGAGCCCGCCCGCCATTGCCGCTTCGGTCCAGCCGGCGTTGGGCGAGGCATGGCGGCGGGCATCGCGCAGCATCGTCGCAAGGCCGCCGCCTGCCGCGACGCAGATCAGCAAACCGGCCAGCCGCGCCGGGACGAGGTTCAGGCCGTCGTCGAGACGGGCAGCAGCCCAGCCGAACGCCCGCCAGCGGGGCTCGCGGTGGCCGATGAGGCTGTCGGCGGTGTTGACCGCCTTACACGCCCAGAGCCCCGGCAGCCCGAGCAGCATGAGCCAGAAGAGCGGAGCAGCCACGCCGTCACAAAAGCTTTCGGACAGGCTCTCGATCGCCGCGCGGCTGATCCCCGCTTCATCGAGCCCGCTCGTGTCGCGCCCGACGATCATGCCGACGGACTGCCGGGCGGCGGGCAGGTCAGCACGTCGCAGCGCTGCGATGATCGGCGTGACATGGTCGTGAAGGCTGCGCTGGGCGAGCCCGGGAAAGGCGCACAGGGCGACGGCAATCCATCCCCCTGGTCCGAGAAGGGCATAAAGCCCCAACTGCACCAGCCATGCTCCGCCGCCGGATATCATGAGCAGCAACAGTACCGTCAGTATGCCAAATATCCGCCGGTGTGACTCAGGCTGCGCTGGCTGATTGCCAAGACGTTCACACGCGCCAATGACGCGTGCGAATCCGCCGACCGGGTGGCCGATCCGGCGATACACCGCGTCAGGCCAGCCCAGTACGGCGTCGAGCAGCAGTGCCGTCAGGGCAACCGGGTCAACCACGTAGGGCGCTGTCGAGCCGGACGAGGTCGGCGGGGTTCCCGGGGACACCGAAGCGCAACCAGCGCGGGGCATAATCGAACGGCCGTGTCAGGATTCCCTTGCGAGCAAGGCGATCGAACAGCGAACTCGCATCGCCCTCGACGAGGCGGAACAATGGGCAGTCGCCGACCGCCACCAATCCGTGGCCGCGCAGAACCTCGTCCAGGGCGTTTGCCCGATCGATCAGCTGCACGCGCATCGCCGCGATCCATTTCGTGTCGGCATAAGCGAGCCGCCCGAGCGCGATCGCCGTCGCCGACACCGGCCAGCTCCCCAGCCGACGTCGGATGCTGGCCAATACCCGGTCCGGCGCGATCACGAAGCCGAGCCTCACCCCGGCGAGGCCAAAGAATTTGCCGAATGAGCGCAGCACGATGACCCGCTCGCGCGATCCGAGATGCGGGACCATGCTGATATTGGGCATCGCGTCGGCAAAGGCCTCGTCGATGATAAGCCGGCCACCCGAACGGTCCAGCCGTGCGGCGATATGCGATAGGCGCTGCGGATCGAGCCGCCGGCCGTCGGGATTATTCGGGTTGGCGATGAGAATTGTGCCGCCGGAATCGGCAGCGGTTTCGAGCGCATCAGCGGCAATCGCCGTCGCTTCCGGGAAAATATCACGGTGCGTGCCATAGCCGGGCGCCACGTAACGGTAAGGCGGCGGCAGGCCGACGTCGTTGAGCAGTCTCAACCCAAGCTCGGTGCCGGGGAGCGCCGCGACCTGCGCGGGCAGGGCGCCAAACCGGCTTGCAGCAACCGCTTCGAGCGCTGCAAGCGAACTTGGCGACGGCAGGGCGCGCAGATCGATCAGCGGATCGACCGCTGGCGTCCAGGCGGACGGGTTGATCCCCGTCGACAGGTCGAGCCACGGCAACGGCGCATCGGGATACAGGCTGCGCGCCGCATCGACCCGCCCGCCGTGCTCGGTCAATGGTGCCACGCCGGACTTTCGAATTACGCGGTCCGCTTCGAGAGCGCCCCGTCGCGCCGTGCAGAAACGAACCAACTGCCCTGTCTGACTGGAGAATGGTGAACGCACCTGGGTTCGAACCAGGGACCCGCTGATTAAGAGTCAGCTGCTCTACCAACTGAGCTATGCGTCCATCGTACCCGAGCATCGCGTCGAGCGAGGGGGGCGGATAGCATCGGTTTTCGGGCTTGTCTAGCGAAAGACCTACCTCCCGAGCGCTTCGCCCTTGCCGCGGGCGATACCTATGACGATGCCCAGCAGGATCAGCACCGTCATCATCGCCGAGCCGCCGTAGCTGACCAGCGGCAGCGGGATGCCGACGACCGGGGCAAGGCCGGTGACCATCATCATGTTGATCGCGAGATAGAAGAATAATGTCACCCCGAGCCCCATTGCCGCGAGCCGGGCGAACGGAGCGCGGGCCGACAGCGCGACGCGGACCGCCCAGACGAGGATGATGCTGAACAATGCGAGGATGAACAGCCCGCCCGCAAGTCCCCATTCCTCCGCCATCGTCGCGAAGATGAAGTCGGTGTGGAGCTCGGGCAGATAGTCGAGGTGGCTTTGGGTGCCGTGAAGGAAGCCTTTGCCGAACAGCCCGCCGCTGCCGATCGCGATCTTCGATTGGGTAATGTGATACCCCGCGCCAAGCGGATCGCTCGCGGGGTCGAGGAAGATCAGCACGCGCTTGCGCTGGTAATCGTGCATCATCGACCAGACGACGGGGAGGGCGGCTCCGGCGGCGGCTCCGGCGCCGAGGAACAGCCACATCGACACGCCCGCGAGGAACATCATCACCACCCCGCCAAAGGTGATCGCGAGCGCGGTGCCGAGGTCGGGCTGGAGCATGACGAGCGCGGCGGGCATCGCGATCAGGACGAGCGGTGGCCCGAGCGTAATCAGCTTCCCGGCATATTGGCGCGGAACGTAATGATAGTAGCGGGCGAGCGCGAGGATGATCGCGAGCTTCATGAACTCCGACGGCTGGAGCTGGATGATGCCGAGGTCGAGCCAGCGGCGGCTGCCCCCGCCGATCGCGCCCAATGCTTCGACGCCGATCAATCCGAGCAGGACCGCGCCATAAAGCGGGTATGCCCATTTGAGCCACATCTCGACCGGCACCCGCGATAGGCCGAGCATCGCCACGAGCAGGACGCCGAAGCGGATACCCTGCTTGAGCGCCCACGGCTGGAAGCTGCCCCCGGCCGCCGAATACAGCACGACGAGCCCGAAGCCGCCGACCGTGACGATCGCCGCGATCACCGCCCACGGCAGTTCGCGGAGGCGCGCCGACCAAAAGCCGTTCAGCATGACTCGCTCATTCGTCGACCGGGCCGGACGGTTCGGCGTCGGGGGTCAGGCTCGCCGCGACTGCGGCGGCATCGACCGGCATCGACGCAGCCTTGGCGGTGGCCTCGGCGGCAGCGAGCGCGGCGGCCTTCTTCGCCTCATAAGCGCGTTCGAGCGGGGCGAGGGTCGCCATCGCGCGCTCGGGTTCGAACAGGTACGTCATCACGTCACGCGCGATGATCCCGGCGGCGGCCCCGTGGTTGCCGTGTTCGAGGACGACGCTGATCGCGTATTTCGGCGCGTCGGCGGGGGCGAAGGCGACGAACAGGCCGTGGTCGCGATATTTCCACGGCTGGAGTTCGCTCTTGGTGCGCCCTGCGCGGCGGTCGGCCTTGCTGATGTTACGAACCTGCGCCGATCCGGTCTTGCCCGCCATCTGCACTCCGTCGACCATCAGTCGCGTGGTCTTGCCGCTACCGCCGGGGCTGTTGACGACGTTGGTCATGCCCTGGCGGACGACCGCCAGATGCTCGGGCGGGATATCGAGCGGGGGCGGGGCGACGTGCGGGTCGTCGGCGAACAGCCGGGGCTCGACCGCGTTGCCGCTCGCGAGCCGCGCCGCCATCACCGCGAGCTGAAGCGGATTGGCGACGATATAGCCCTGGCCGATCGACGTATTGAGCGTGTCGCCGATGCCCCAGGGTTTCTTGTAGCGCGCGAGCTTCCACGCGGTGTTGGGAATGATGCCCGCCGACTGGCCGGGCAGCGGCAGGTCGAACTTCTGCCCGAGTCCGAACTTGTGCGCGGTGGCGGCGATCGCATCGACCCCGACCGCGCGGCCGAAGGTGTAGAAATAGACGTCGCAGCTTTGCGGGATCGCCTTGTGGAGATCGACCCGCCCGTGGCCGCGCTTCGACCAGCAGTGCCACGCGGCGTTGCCGAGCCGGTAGGTGCCGGTGCAGTTGCACGCCGCGTCGGCGCTGATCCCGCTGCCGAGGATCGCAAGCGCGGTCATCGTCTTGAAGGTCGAGCCCGGGGGGTAGAGCCCCTGCGCGCTCTTGTTGATCAGCGGGTGGTGGTCGTCGGCTTGAAGCTCGGCCCACAGCTTCGCGGTGACGCGGGTCGAGAAGGCGTTGGGGTCGTACGCCGGCATCGACACCATGCACAGGACGTCGCCGGTGGTGCAGTCCATCACGACGACGCTCGCAGAATTGTCGGTCAGGCGGCGCGCGGCGTAGGCCTGCAGGTCGCGGTCGATCGTCAGCCGCAGCGTCTTGCCGGGGATGTCGGGGCGCGTGTCGAGATCGCGGATCACCCGCCCGCGCGCATTGACCTCGACCCGGCGCGCGCCCGCAGTGCCGCGCAGCCGGGCGTCGGCGCGGCGCTCGATGCCGTCCTTGCCGATCTTGTAGCCGGGGAAGATCAGCAGCGGGTCGTGCGTCACCGCGAATTGCTCGGGCGTCGGTGTGCCGACATAGCCGAGCAAATGCGCGAAATGGTCGCCGCCCGGATAGACGCGGAGGAAGCCCGGCAGCGGCTGGACCCCCGGCAGGTCGGGCAAATTGACGTTGATCGCGGCGAAAGTCGGCCAACTCAGGCCGTGCGCGATCTCGACCGGCATGTATTTCGGCTGGCGCGCGACGTCGCTGCGGATGCGCTCGATATCCTCCGCCGTTAGCGGCAGGACCCTACTCACCGCGGCGAGCGTCGCGTCGAGATCGGTCACCGCCTCGGGGATCAATTCGAGCCGGTAATCGGGCTGGTTCAACGCGAGCGGTTTGCCCTGTCGGTCGACGATCCATCCGCGACGCGGCGGGATCAGCCGGAGCGAGACGCGGTTGCCCTCGGCGAGCAGCGCGTATTTCTCGCCCTGCCAGATCGACAGATACGCCATGCGGCCCGCAAGCGTCAGCCCGACCGCGCCCATCGCTCCGCCGACGACGAACGCGCGGCGGCTGAACTGCTGGTTGCCTGCAGCGGGACCGGCGAGGCGTGCGGAGCCGCCGCCGGAGATGATTTCGGACGACATCAGCACAGCCTCACCGCGCCGCCTGCAGCCGCCGCTGGATCGAGGCGAACAGCAGGACGATGGCGGGATAAGCGAGGATCGTCGTCGCTGCCTGGACGAGCAGCGGGGTCAGCGGACCGTGCGTGCCCGCGAGCGCGAGCAGCCACCATTGCAACAGCTCGAAGGCGACGATGACCCCGCTCGCGAGCAGCCAGTCGAAGCCGTAGCGATGGGTGCCGTAGCGCGCCTCGACCAGCCGGACGAACAGCGCGACCGCCGGCAGCAGCGTCGCGTTGATCCCAAGCGGCAGGCCGAACAGGATATCGCACGCGACCCCGATCAGGAACGCGAGCCACGGCGGCATCAGCCCCGGCTGGAAGGTCGCCCAGACAAAAACGCCAAGCAGCCCGAGGTGCGGCAGGATCGGCACGCTGGCAAAGATCGGCACCGTCATCGCCGCAACGAGGACTAGCGTGACGATCGCGGGGACGACGCGCTCGACCTGCGCCTGCCACCAGCGCACCCGGTCGGCGGGGCCGAGCAGGCGATACGGCGCGTTCAATGCTTCTTCGCTTCGCGCGGCACCGGCACCGCGTCGACGGGGGGCGCCTCGGCCTGTGCCGGGATCGGCAGATACGCGCGGACGATCGCGACATAGCTCAGCGTCGCCGGGTCGGCGTAGGGCAGCGCGTGTGGCGGCTCGGCGGTGTCGGTAACGACCGCGACCGGGATCTGCGGCGCGAACAGCCCGCCCGCGCCCGACGTCACCAGCCGGTCGCCGACCTTCAACGGCACCTCCGCCCCGAGCCGGTCGTGGACTTCGAGCAGACGTCCAGCCGCGCCGACCGCGAGCGCGGGCTGGCCGGTGCGAACGATGATCACCGGTACCCGGCTGTTGGTGTCAGTGAGCAGCAGGATCCGCGCGGCGTGCTCGCCCGCCTCGACCGTCCGCCCGACGAGCCCGGCATCGGCGCGAACGGCCTGTCCGGCGAACACCCCGTTGGCATGCCCGGCGGCGACCATCGCGGTCCGGGCGTAGCTGCCGATCGACGCCCCGGCAAAGCGGGTCACGGCGACAACTTCGGTCCGCGGCTCGATGACATGGAGGAGCTTCTTGAGCGCGATATTCTCGGCGATCGCGGCGTCGCGGCTCTGCAGGTCGAGCCGATCGCGGGCGACTTCGGCAGTCAGGACACGGTTGCGCGGAACGGTCGCGATATACTCACCGATCGCATCGACGCCGCCGCCGAGCCAGTCGAACGGCGCGCGGACGGTCGCCCAGAACGGCGCCACGAGGTCGGCGGTCCCGCTCCGCAGCCGGTTGGTATATGCCGGGTTGACGCGGCTGAGGACGAGCAGCAGCAGCGCGGTCGCGAGCACCGCGCCGGTTACGACGGCACCGATCAACGCAAGATTCTGCTCGCGCCTCGCGTACGACGTCCGGCGCGGCGGCGGCCAGTCCATGGCGCGGCTCCCGGGCTCAAACTCAGGCGGTGGTCAGGACGCCGCGGTACATCGGGTCCTCGAGCGCGCGCCCGGTGCCGAGCGCGACGCACGTCAGCGGATCGTCGGCGACCGTCACCGGCAGCCCGGTCGCCTCGCGCAGCACGTCGGCGAGTTCGTGGAGCAGCGCGCCGCCGCCGGTCAGGACGATGCCCTGGTCGACGATGTCGGCGGCGAGTTCGGGCTGTGTATTCTCGAGCGCGAGGCGAACGCCCTCGACGATCGCCGAGACCGGCTCGGCGAGCGCGTCGGCGATCTGCGCCTGGTTGATTGTGATTTCCTTCGGCACGCCGTTCATCAGGTCGCGGCCCTTGATCTCCATGGTCAACCCGACGCCGTCGGCGGGCGCGCGGGCAATCCCGATCTGCTTCTTGATCCGCTCGGCGGTCATCTCGCCGATCAGCAGGTTATGGTTGCGGCGGACGTAGCTGACGATCGCCTCGTCCATCTTGTCGCCGCCGACGCGGACGCTGGTGGTGTAGGCGAGGCCGCGAAGCGACAGCACCGCGACTTCGGTCGTGCCGCCGCCGATGTCGACGACCATGCTGCCGATCGGCTCGGTCACCGGCATCCCCGCGCCGATCGCCGCCGCCATCGGCTCCTCGATCAGATAGACCTGGCTCGCCCCGGCGTTGTTCGCGGCGTCGCGGATCGCGCGCTTCTCCACGGAAGTCGATCCCGACGGGACGCAGATGACGATCTGCGGAAAGCGCGGGAATTTGGAGGTGTGGACCTTGCCGATGAAATATTTGATCATCTGCTCGGCGACGTCGATGTCGGCGATGACGCCGTCGCGCAACGGGCGGATCGTCTCGACGTTGCCGGGGGTCTTGCCCATCATCATCCGCGCATCGCTGCCGACTGCCTTGACCGTGCGCCGCCCGTTGATCGTCTCGATCGCGACGACCGACGGTTCGTTGAGTACGATACCGCGCCCCCGGACATAGACCAGGGTATTCGC
Source organism: Polymorphobacter megasporae (assembly GCF_018982885.2). Taxonomy (NCBI): domain Bacteria; kingdom Pseudomonadati; phylum Pseudomonadota; class Alphaproteobacteria; order Sphingomonadales; family Sphingosinicellaceae; genus Glacieibacterium; species Glacieibacterium megasporae. Next base: position 2,639,526 of record NZ_CP081848.1, read on the forward strand.
CGTCCCGAGGTCGATCGCCATGTCCTGGCTCAGGAACGAGAACATGCGGCTGAAAATCGACATTATTTTTCCGGAACTGCTTGAGGGCGCGAGCGCCCCCGCATTAGGCGCGGGCAGGGTGAATTGGCAAGGTCGATGGTCGCCGCGCCGGAGATGACGGCGGGCGTTCGACGCGCTACGGGAACGTCGTGCCGATCCGCCGCCTGCCCGACCAGCTCGTCAACCAGATCGCCGCCGGCGAGGTCGTCGAACGCCCGGCTTCGGCGTTGAAGGAACTCGTCGAGAACGCGATCGACGCCGGCGCACGCCGGATCGTCGTCGAACTCGCGGCGGGCGGGGTCGACTACCTCCAGGTCGCCGACGACGGCATGGGAATGGACGCCGACGATCTGCGGCTCGCGGTCGAGCGCCACGCGACGTCGAAGCTCCCCGATGGTGACCTGTCGGCGATCGCGACGCTCGGCTTCCGCGGCGAAGCGCTGCCGTCGATCGCGAGCGTCGCGCGGCTGACGCTCGCCAGCCGGACAAGGGAGGGCACGGGCTGGGCGCTGACGATCGACCACGGCCGCGTCGTCGCCGATGGCCCGGCGGCGCGCGGGGCGGGGACAACGGTGACAGTTGAAGGCCTGTTCGCGCAGGTCCCGGCGCGGCGTAAATTCCTCAAGTCGATCCGCTCCGAACTCGGCGCGTGCGTCGACGTCGTCCGGCGGCTGGCGATGGCGACCCCGCACGTCGCCTTCGAACTGCGCCACGACGGGCGGCGGCTGCTCAGCGCCGACGCGCCCGACGGCGGATTGCTCGGCGGCGATGGCGGCGACAGCCCGCTCCCGGCGCGGCTGGCGGCGCTGCTCGGAGCCGACTTCGCCGAGAATGCTGTGCCGATCGACCTGCTGCGCGACGAGCTGACCCTCGGCGGCCTCGCCGGGCTGCCGACCTTCAGCCGGGGCGTCCCCGACCACCAGTTTCTCTTCGTCAACCGCCGCCCGGTTCGCGACCGGCTCCTCGTCGGCGCGGTGCGCGGGGCGTACCAGGACCTGCTCGCGCGCGACCGCCACCCCGTCGTTGCGCTGTTCCTCGACGTCCCCGCAGATTTCGTCGACGTCAACGTCCACCCGGCGAAGACCGAAGTCCGCTTCCGCGACGCCGCGCTCGTCCGCGGGATGATCGTCTCGGGCCTCCGCCGCGCGCTCGATGCAGCCGGGCATCGCGCCAGCACGACCGTCGCGGTCGGCGCGCTCGCCGCGTTCCAGCCGGGATCGCCGCCTGCTTATCCGCCGACACTCCCGTTTGCCGGAGCTTCCTACGCTCCCCCGGTCTGGGCCGATGGCGAGGCGAGCGTCCACGTCGCCGACGCCCACCCCGCATGGTTCGCCCCCGCCGCACGCACCGAAGCCCCCGCCGCGATGAACGGCTTCCCGATGGGGGTCGCGCGCGCGCAGGTCGCGGGGACGTACATCGTCGCCGAGACTCCCGACGGCATGATCCTCGTCGACCAGCACGCCGCGCACGAGCGGCTGACGCTCGAACGGATGAAGGCCGCGCGTGCAGGGGGCAGCGTCGCCGCGCAGGCGCTCCTGCTGCCCCAGGTCGTCGAAATCGATGAGAACGCCGCCGCACACCTCGTCGAACACGCCGCCGACTTCGCCGCGTTGGGCCTCGATATCGAGGGCTTCGGCCCAAAAGCGGTCCTCGTCCGCGCCACCCCCGCACTGCTCGGCGCCGTCGACGCCACCGCGCTCGTCCGCGACCTCGCCGACGACCTCGCCGCCTTCGACGCCGCCCCGGGATTGGCCGAACGCCTCGACGCGGTCGCCGCGACAATGGCGTGCCACGGCAGCGTGCGGGCAGGGCGGGTGCTGTCGGTCGCCGAGATGAACGCGTTGCTGCGCGAGATGGAGGTCACGCCGCATTCGGGGCAATGCAATCACGGGCGGCCGACGTGGGTGAAACTCGCGCGGGTCGATCTGGAGAAACTGTTCGGGCGGCGGTGAGGGGGCAGGCTCGGACTGCGGACACCCGGCTCAGGCGAAATCAGCGCGCCGCGTCGCCTTTCGGGCATCCGGCCAGCCCGGCAGGCGCCTGCGACCAGCGGTCGGGCTGCTTGCGCGGCCACTCCGTTCGCGGGCAGCGGACATAACCGCCATCCTCGGCCTTCGACGATACGATCGTCCGGACGACAGACGCGGCGATCGGGGAGGCGACGATGAAGATCGCGGCGGCGATCATCAACGGCTTGGCGGCCGGGGGAATTTTCGGCAGCGATCGGCCGCGCTTGGTCGGTTCGGGCAGACCGACTGGTAGCAGCGCGACGATGCCGATCAGAATGACCCCGATCGCGGCGAGCAGGCCGGTCGCGTCGATCGCGCTCAGCTCGATCAGAGGTGCACGGTTGGCAAGCCCGCCGAATGCGCCGCCGAGACCGTACCCCGAATACAGCGCGACGGCACCGCCGCCCCCGAGGAGGCAAAATCCGAGCAGCTTCGACTTCGCAGCGGGGGTGGTTTCAACCATGCGACGGACCTTCGCTGTCGGTGATCACATCATCGACTGGAGCATATACTGGGCATTATTGCCTTCACCGAGGCGGCTCATGCTGCTGCTGAACCAATTCCCGACTGCATTCGCGCCATTGCCGATATAGCGGACCGCCCGGCTGTTCTCGAACTCGTGGAACTTCTTTTCGGCCTCTGCACCGAGTTTTTCCCACAGCTTCTTCAGTTCCTCGAGGGCCGATTCGTACATCTTGGTCACTTTCTCGGTGATGCCGAAGGCTTCATCGAGCTTGTAGAGCGCGTATCCGGCGAGGACGCCGACGCCGAACGCCACGAGCAATGGCCCGAACGCGAAGCTGCCGATCACCAGTGTTCCTGCAGCCAGCGTCCCGGCAGCCGAACCGATCGCCGAAGCGATGATCACCGAAGGGATGTCGACGGTCAGGCTGCCGAGAAGCTTGGCAAGGTCGTGCGACGCGACGAACTCGGCAAGGTCGACCGCGACGACGAGGATGACGCCGAAGCGCGCCGATTCCTTCGCCGCGGCCTGGATGCCGGGCTTGCCGATCTGCAATTCCATGACCTTCGGATTGGTCACCTTGTAGCGCGTTCCGGTCAGCACCTCACGCGCGTTCGGCCAACCCTTGATGATGACGAGGTCACCCGTCTTGCCCGGCACGAACGACACGCGCGCCTTCCACATGTGCTCAAAATCCTTGGCCAGCTTCAGCCCGATCTTGGCCGAGCCGAACGCGTCTTTGATCGGGCCCGTCCACAATTTGCCCTGAGTTTCCTGCTGGCGAAGCGCGTCGACCGCTTGTTGCGCTGTAAACTCGTGCGCCTTGACCTTTGCGTCGAGCCACAGCTTCAGGCCGTTAATCTCGTCGAGGACATAGGTTTCCTCGCCGGCGCGCTTGCTATTGACTTGAACCACCCGACACTCCGCAAATGGGATAGCGTACAAACGGCGTGACCTGCGATGCGTTCCGGGACCACAACGATTTCGACGTCTGCGGGCGAGCTATGTCATGGTATTTTCCGCTGTCCTACACCGACGCGAACAGCGTAGCCTCGCGCCCATGACAATGTCGCTCTCCCCCTTAAGAACGCTGCGCGCCGCCAATGCCACAGCAGGCGCTGCGTTTCGGATCGACGTGGCGTCAACTTCGTCAACTTCCGATTACGGCGGCGGTGAAAAGCCGGTCGTTTTGTCGACTTGTGTAACCATCCAGACGGAGACTCATCGCGTGACTAGACTGAAGCTGATCGTGCTGCCGCTGGCTCTCGCCCTCTCGGCTCCGGCGCTCGCGGCCTCTAATCCGCTGATGGCGGCCGCGACCGCCGCGCGGGCCGATCATCTCAAGCTACTCGAAGAGGTCGTCAACATCGATTCCGGAACCGGCGACGTCGAGGGCGGGCGCAAGGTCGGGGCGGTGTTCGTTGCGCGGTTGAAAGCCCTTGGGGCGAGCGTCGAGACGGTGCCGGCCGAGGCTCCCGGACTGCCCGAAAACATCGTCGCGACGGTCAAGGGGACCGGCAAGACGCGGATCCTGATGATCGGGCATCTCGATACGGTGTTCGGCCCCGGCACCGTCGCCAAATGGCCGTTCAAGATCCTCGGGGATCGCGCGACCGGGCCGGGCGTCGGCGACGAGAAGGGCGGGGTGGTCGAGGGGATCAAGGCGCTCGAATTGCTCCGCGACGCGAAGTTCACCGATTTTGCCAGCATCACCCTGCTGATCGAGACGAGCGAGGAGCGCGGCTCACCGGGGACGCGGAAGCTGATCGACCGGCTGCTGTCGACCGCCGACGTCGAGTTGAACCTCGAACCCGGCGACGCGCCCGACAAGGTCACCGTCTGGCGCAAGAGCTCGACGGTGGTGATGATCGACGTGACCGGTAAGGCGGCGCACGCCGGGGTGGCGCCGCAGGATGGGCACAATGCCGCGGTCGAGTTGCTCCACCAGCTTGAAGGATATGCGAAGTTTCCGCACACCGGCGACCAGACGACGGTCAACCTGACGCTGCTTGCGGCGGGAACGCGCAACAACATCGTCCCCGACCACGCATCCGCGACGTTCAGCGTCCGTGCGCGGACACCGCAAGCGAACGACGTGGTGCTGGCGCAGCTCGAGGCGAACGCGAAGACGATCGCGGTGCCGGGGACGACGGTCAAGATCCTCCACGAGCCCGCCTATCCGCCGCTCGCGAACAACCCGGCGACCGATGCGCTCGCGGTGCGCGCGGGCGCGATTTACGCAGGCATCGGGCGGACGCTCGGGACGGGGGGCAACGGCGGCGCGTCGGAATCGGCGATGGCGGCGGCGAAGGGCGTGCCGGCGCTGGATGGGCTGGGGCCGGTCGGAGGCAAGTTCCACTCGGACGGCGAGTATATCGACCTGACGACGCTGACCCCGCGCCTGTATCTGCTGGCTGCGTTGATCGAGGAGTTGGGGACGAAGGGGGTTCGCTAACCCGCCGCCGCCAGCCCCTCGAGCGCACTCCGCCCGCGCTTGACCATCAGCTTGTTGAGCGCGTTCACATACGCCCGCGCGCTCGCGACCAGCGTGTCGACGTCCGCACCGGTCCCGCGCACAGTCCGGCCGTTTTCCGCGAGCATCACGCTGACTTCGGCCTGTGCGTCGGTGCCCTGCGTCACGGCGTGGACCTGATACAGTTGCAGCGTCGCGGCGTCGTGGGGGACGATCTTGCGGATCGCGGCGAACAGCGCGTCGACCGGGCCGTTGCCCTTGACCGCGGCAGTGGTCTCGACGCCGTCGACCGACAGCGTCAGCACCGCGCGCTGCGGGCCGTTGCTGCCGCAATAGACCTCGACCTCGACAAGCTGGATCGCGTCGTGGCCGCGCAAGACTTCGTCGTCGACCAGCGCGACGATGTCTTCGTCCCAGATCGCCTTCTTGGCGTCGGCGAGGTCCTTGAAGCGCTTGAAGGCATCGCCGAACTCATTGTCCGACAGCGTATAGCCGAGCTCGTCGAGCTTCTGGCGAAACGCGGCGCGCCCCGAATGCTTGCCGAGGACGAGGTTGGTCGCACCCTGGCCGACACTCTCGGGGGTCATGATCTCGTAGGTCGAAGCGTCCTTGATCATCCCGTCCTGATGGATGCCGCTCTCGTGGGCAAAGGCGTTGGCGCCGACGATCGCCTTGTTCGCCTGGACCGCCATGCCGGTGATGCCGCTGACCATACGGCTCGCGCGTGTGATCTCCGACGTCACGACCCCGGTCATGTACGGCATGACGTCGTGGCGGACGCGGAGCGCCATCGCTATCTCTTCGACCGCGGCGTTGCCGGCACGCTCGCCGATGCCGTTGACCGTCGCCTCGACCTGTCGCGCCCCCGCCATGACGGCGGCAAGCGTATTCGCCACTGCGAGGCCGAGGTCGTTGTGGCAATGCGTCGAGAACACCGACTGATCGGCGTTGGGGACGCGGTTCAGCATGTCGCGGAACATTGCGCCGTAGGTTTCGGGGGTGGCGTAGCCGACGGTGTCGGGCAGGTTGATCGTCCGCGCGCCAGCATTGATCGCAATCTCGATTGCGCGGGCGAGGAAGTCGGGGTCCGACCGTGTCGCGTCTTCGGCCGACCATTCGACGTCGGGGCACAGGTTGCGCGCATGGCTGACCGACGTGCGGATCGCTTCGAGTACGGCGTCGGGGGCCATGTTCAGCTTGACCCGCATGTGCAGCGGCGAGACCGCGATGAAGGTGTGGATGCGCGGCGCGCGGGCAAACTTGACCGCCGCCCATGCCCGGTCGATGTCGCCGAGCGAGGCACGCGCGAGGCTGGCGACGGTGGCGCGTTGGCACTGGCGCGCGACCTCGCGAACCGCCTCGAAGTCACCCTCCGAAGCGATGGCGAAGCCCGCCTCGATGATGTCGACGCCCAAGGCCTCGAGTTGCGCCGCGACGCGGAGCTTTTCCTCGAGGTTCATCGAACAGCCGGGCGACTGTTCGCCGTCGCGCAATGTCGTGTCGAATATACGGATTTGGTCGGTCATGATCGTCGCCTTGGGGCCTGCGAGCATCGAAGCTCTGGGGTCGGGGGGCCGGGCTTGTCCCTCACGCCCGCGACGTCCCCGGTGGGCGGCGCGTGCCTAGGGTCGAATAAGTCGAAGCTGGCCGATTGCGATCATGGCACAACGGCTATCACCGCGGCTGCCGGATGTCCAGACCGGCGGGGGTCGTGCGAAACGGTGTAATTACGCGGCCAAGCGAAGGTGAATTATATTTGCCAGCCGGAGGTTAATTGGTAATAATTCATCTGTAAGTCCTTGTTAAGAGCGGGGAAACGTATCACGCCGAGTAGTGATGCGGGCTGGTTATCATTGTCTTCTTTTTAGGGGGTTGGAATGTCACGTGTTATTACGTCTGGAGCGGCTTGCTTGGCGTTCTACATGTCTGTTGTTGCCGCTGTTCCTGCGCAATCGAAAGTATTGATTGCCACCGCCGCAACAATCGACGCGGTGTGGAAAGCCGCCGGTCCGCGGGATACGATCAAACTTAGTGGCACGTTTGGCCTCACCCGGCTGCAGTATAAGTCGTCGGCAAAGGGCATGACCCTCGATGCGACCGGCGCAGTATTCACCGATACACTGGTGATCAACAAGGTCGACGGCCTCAATGTCATCGGCGGCAAGTTCGGCGCGACTGGCGGCGCGCCGACCAAATACGGTCGCGCCGTCGTCGTTTATGGCGGCAGCAATATCTCGTTCAAGCAGCCGGTGGTTGTCGGGGACGCGGGCGGCCAGGGCATCGCCTTCAGCGATACGGTCAATGCCACGGTCAAGCAGGGGACATTTTCGGGGCTCCACGCCGCGATTACATTCAACCACGTGACCAACGGCTATCTTAGAAGCAATGCCATCACCGGTGCGACGTCCGACGGCATCGATATCGCCGACAGTCACAATGTCACGGCGACGTACAACAGTTGCAGCGCGGGAGCGCCCGCCGCCGGAGCGCATCCCGACTGCATCCAGTTGTGGAGCGTCGCCGGCCATGCCGTGCAGTCGGACATCACGATCGAACACAATGTCGCGACCGGTCCGACGCAGGGGTTCACGTCGTTCGACCCAGCAAAGGGGGGTGGCCTGCGCATCTCGATCATCGCCAACCGGGTCGCGACGACCTTTTCGCAGGGGATCGCCTGCTACGCCTGCGTCGACAGCAATATCAGCTACAACAAGGTCACGACGCTGGCCGGCGCTTTGCATATGACGAATATCAATATCATCGGTGGCAGCGACAACATCGTCATTGGTAATACGATCGGCGCGCTGCCCAAAACTGCGCATCTAGCGCAGCTCGCGCTCGCGCCGTTCGACGCGCGCCTCGACGCAAGTGGCATATTCGACGGTGGAGGGGCGCCGGGGGCAAGCGTCGGTGCCGTCCCTGAGCCGGCCGCGTGGCTTAGCATGATCGTCGGCTTTGGTGTCGTCGGAGCCGCCACCCGGCGATCGCGGCGGCTGGCCACCGCCTGAGCCGCCCGTCTGAGCCGCCTGCCTGAGCCGCCGCCGCGTCATCGGTTGGCTGGCCGGTGTCCGCGTGGCATGACTGGTGGGCGGCACCACGCCGCGTAGGGCAGACCGTTGGTTGGAACCGTCGATGCGATCTCGCACAATATTCAGCTCGCGGTCGCGCCGGTGTTCCTGCTCACGGGCATTGCCTCGGTGCTCAACGTCCTGACCAACCGGCTCGGGCGGGTGATCGACCGGGCGCGTAAGGTCGAGGCGGAGATTTCGGGATACGATCTCGACACAAAACGCCGCGCCACGCGCGAACTTACCATGCTCAATCGCCGGATGACCGCCGCGCACTGGGCGATCGGGCTGTGCACGCTGTCGGCGCTGTTCGTGTGCATCGTTGTCGCGATCCTGTTCGTCGGCGACGTCATTCCCGGGCACGTCTCGCAGACAGTCGCACCGCTCTTCATCCTCGTGATGGTACTCCTGATCGCGGGGCTCCTGCTCTTCCTCTTCGAGGTCCAGATCGCGACGCGCTCGGTGCGTATCCGGGCGGAGATGCTCGACCGCTAACAAGCGTCGAGAATGGTGTGAACCCATTGGAATCGTGACGCTCGGCCTCGGCCGATCGCCGACATTTATCGTTCGAATAATCGATGGAATGGCCAAAGTTCTGCCAAATAATATTTGGCGGGTTCGTCGTATATCGGCTGTATTATTCCAAATATTTATTTCCTATACACCATGTAATTCTATGAAATATCTCATTCAGGATTTAGTAAAACCGACTCCGCGTTCGTCTATTAATGCGTGTCCGGAACAAAAACGAAGTATTGTTGTTGTGTCTATTTCGAGTTTCAGTAGCGGAGTTGCGTAGCGTCATGATTAAATTTGTTAAGCACGGCGCGTTGATTTGCGCGATGGTCGTTTCTCTTCCCGCAAATGCCGCGGTGCTCTACGCGACGGCGGACAACATCTCCAATATCTGGAAGTCGGCCGGCGAGGGCGATACGATCAAATTGTCGGGCGTCTTTGCCAACACCGTCGCCTTGCAGAACAAGACGGTGTCGAGCGCGATCACGATCGATGCGACGCAGGCGACCTTCACCGGGACCCTCAAGTTTCAGGCGGTCAGCGGCGTCCATGTCGTCGGCGGGACCTTCGATGCGACCGGCGGCCCGAATGCTTACGGTAAGGCGATCGTCGTCTACAGCAGCAGCAACATCTCCTTCGACCAGACGAACGTCGTCAGCGCGGTCAGCTACCCCGAAGCCGGGATAGCATTTCAGGACGTGACCAATGGCACGGTGACGAATTCGACCTTTACCAACGTCGGCGTCGGCGTCGGCGTATCCGGGTCGAACCATATCACCCTGACCGGCAACAAGGTTGTCGGCTCGACAAAAGACGGTTTCGATATCTTCGACAACCATTTTGTCCTCGTCGCGAACAATAGCTGCAGCGGCAGTCAGCCGTCGGCAGGGGCACATCCGGACTGTGTCCAGGTGGCAAGTACTGCGGGACACGCCCCTGCATCCGACATCAAAGTGATCGACAATATTGCGACCGGAAATACGCAAGGATTTACTTCGTTTATCGGCAAGGCGGATGGGGCGGAGCGGATCACGATCTCGGGCAACATCGTCAACACATCGTTTTCGCAGGGCATCGCCTGTTACTCATGCGTCGATAGTTTCATCACCGGCAATTATATCGCGGCAGACCCTACCGCAGCGCATTGGGTTGCCGTCAACGTGGTCGGCGGGACGGACAACGTCGTGAGCAGCAACTCGTGGCTGACCGGCGGGGTATATCTGCCGACCGATTACGCATCCGCATATTTCCAGCTGACCGGCACCACATATACGGTGCAGCCCGCGGACGCGTCGTCCGGGTCGCGCTGGTCCGACGGATCGCCGGCCAGTGGCATGGTTCCGGAACCCGCCGAGTGGATGCTGATGATCCTCGGCTTTGGTCTGGTCGGCATCGTCCGTCGCCGCCGAGAGGCGCTGTCGTTCGTTTGATTTGACGGGCGGCGAACCCCGGGGACGACTCTCGTCGCCCCCGGGGCCATTTTAGTTCTTCGCTTTATCGACCAGCGCGTTCTTGCCGATCCACGGCATCATCGCGCGCAGCTTCGACCCGACCTCCTCGATCGGATGCGCTGCGGCGGCCTTGCGCGCCGCCTTCAGTTCGGGCTGGCCGGCACGGTTGTCGAGGATGAAGTTCTTGACGAAGCGTCCGCCCTGGATGTCGGCGAGGACGCGCTTCATCTCGGCCTTGGTGTCCGACGTGATGATCCGCGGGCCGGTGGTGATGTCGCCGTACTCGGCCGTGTTCGAGATCGAGTAGCGCATGTTGGCGATGCCGCCCTCGTACATCAGGTCGACGATCAGCTTGACCTCGTGGAGGCACTCGAAATACGCCATCTCGGGGGCGTAGCCGGCTTCGGTCAGCGTCTCGAAGCCCGCCTGGATGAGGTGGGTCAGGCCGCCGCACAGGACCGCCTGCTCGCCGAACAGGTCGGTCTCGCATTCCTCGCGGAAGCTCGTCTCGATGATCCCCGAGCGCCCGCCGCCGATCGCCGAGGCATAGCTCAACCCGACGTCATGCGCGTTGCCGGTCGCGTCCTGATGGACCGCGATCAGGCATGGCACGCCGCCGCCGCGGACATATTCGGAGCGGACGGTGTGGCCGGGGCCCTTTGGCGCGATCATGAAGACGTCGATATCGTCGCGCGGCTCGATCAGCTGGAAATGGATATTGAGCCCGTGGGCGAAGGCGAGCGCGCTGCCCGGCTTGAGGTTCGCGGCAAGGTCGTCGGCATAGATGCCCGCCTGATGCTCGTCGGGGGCGAGGACCATGACGATGTCGGCATAGGCCGCCGCCTCGGCGTTCGACATGACCTTAAACCCAGCACCCTCGGCCTTGGCGGCGGTCGCCGAGCCCGGACGCAGCGCGACGACGACGTCGGTGACGCCGCTGTCGCGCAGGTTCTGGGCATGGGCGTGGCCCTGTGAGCCGTAGCCGACGATGGCGATCTTCTTGGTCTTGATCAGGCCGATGTCGGCATCGGAGTCGTAGTAGACGCGCATTCTGTTTCCTTTTTAGCTCAGGCCGTCGCCGCGAAGGCCGCCCAATTCATTGATACGGTCGCCGATGATCTGGGCGCGGCACACATAGGCATCGTGAAAGCGGCCAAGCGTGCCCGCCGACATGACGTCGTAGCGGCGACACGCCTTGTCCTTGAACGCAATCCACGCGCGTTGCTCGTCGAGCAGCGCCTTGCCCTGTTCCGACCTGGCACCATCGACCTCGTCGAGCGCACGCTTCCACGCAAGCTTCAGCCGAACCTCCTCCCGAGCGACCCAGGCACTGCCGCACGGAGCCAGATCGGAGTCGGTCACTGCCTTCGTCGCCGCGTTGCAGCGATCAAAGATCGCGTCGGCGCTGGCCGGCAGGGGCGTGGCAGCGAGCAGGATCAAGGCAAAAAGCGACGCGTAGCGTGTCACACCGCCTCCGGTCCGCGCGCGATCGCGACGACTCCCGTCCGCGCGACCTCGACCAGCCCGACCTCGCGCATCAGCGTGATGAAGCTGTCGACCTTGCCGGTCGAGCCGCTGATCTCGAAGACGAAGCTGCGCGTGGTCGTGTCGACCGCGCGGGCGCGAAAGATGTCGGCGAGGCGCAATGCCTCGACGCGCTTTTCCCCGGTGCCCGCGACCTTGACCAGCGCCATCTCGCGCTCGACGTGGGGCCCGAGCGCGGTCAGGTCGAGGACGCGGTGGACGGGGACGAGCCGGTCGAGCTGCGCCATGATCTGCTCGATCACCGCGGGCGGGCCGGAGGTGACCACGGTGATCCGGCTGACGGCGTGGTCGTCGGACACATCGGCGACTGTCAGGCTTTCGATATTATACCCGCGTGCGGAGAACAGCCCGACGATGCGCGCGAGCACGCCCGCCTCGTTGTCGACGAGGATGCTGAGGGTGTGACGTTCGGAGGGGAGGGGTTTCATGCCTCAACAAACTTCGATTCAGCCGTCAGAGCGGCTGTGATTTCGGACCGGTTCGTAAGCAAGTCTGAACAAAGTTTACTGGCAACCTCCATGTCGTGGTCATCTCCAAAAATATGTCGAGCCCAAACGAACTCATCTTGACTGTCTTCTTTAACAAGCCTCGGATTAGTCGCAGCGAGCCAAGAATAAAGGACGAACATTTCGGGCGATCGTTGATTATATACGACCCCGTATGATACGATTTCCATCCAAGCATTCATAATCGCGACTTGGGGTTTGAAGCCTGTAATCTCTTGGTGTGCGTCTCTATCAGCGTGCTTGGAAAAGTTGTAAACGTCTTTGACCATTCCTTTTACAGTCTTAAGGTGTTCCGGTTGAATGCGATCATAAAATTCGGTAAACATCGTTCTTTTTCCGGCAATTTTCGCAAGGCTTTCGAGTATCTCGGCGGCAGCAAGTGATAGTGTGTTGGCGGCCACGTAATTCTTGTGGACAAATATCTGGTGAACAGCCGCGTCAATCTGGTTGCGTGCAACACTCCGCTTTGTAAGTGTAACAGGCTGCGTGATGTCAATGCTCACACTAACGCCGCCGCATCTTCGTCTTTCTCGCCCACAGTTTCGTCCCCGTGTAGCACCATCTCGGTATGCGCCGCGCCGCTCGGGATCATCGGGAAGCAGTTCGCGAGCTTCGACACGCGGCAGTCGACCATCACCGGGCCGTCCGCCGCGAGCATCGCCGCGATCCCGTCGTCGAGTTCGCTCGTGTCGGAGATGCGGATGCCGGTCCAGCCGTAGGCTTCGGCGAGCTTGACGAAGTCGGGCAGCGCCTCTGAATAGCTCTCGCTATACCGCCCGCCGTGGTTGAGCTCCTGCCACTGGCGAACCATCCCCATATATTCGTTGTTCAAAATGAACACCTTGACCGGCAGGCGGTACTGCGTCGCGGTGCCGAGCTCCTGGATGTTCATCTGGATGCTCGCCTCGCCGGCGATGTCGATGACCAATGCGTTCGGGTCGCCGAGCTGCGCGCCGATCGCGGCGGGCAGGCCGTAGCCCATCGTGCCGAGGCCGCCGCTCGTCAGCCATTTGTTCGGCCCCTCGAAGCCGAAGTGCTGCGCCGCCCACATCTGGTGCTGGCCGACTTCGGTGGTGATGATCGGGCTGCGCTTGTGCGTCGCCTCCCACAGCCGCCGGATCGCATATTGCGGGAGGATGTCCGACCCGGTCTGGGCGAAGCCGAGGCTGTCGCGCTGGCGCCAATGGTCGATCTTCGCCCACCACGGCTTGAGGTCGACCGCGCGATGGCCGCGAGTCTTCCACACCTTGATCAGATCCTCCAGGACATGGCCGACGTCGCCAACGATGCCGAGGTCGACGCGGACGGTCTTGTTGATTGACGAGCGGTCGATGTCGACGTGGATCTTCTTCGATCCCGGCGAGAAGGCGTCGAGCCGCCCGGTGACGCGGTCGTCGAAGCGCGCGCCGAGGCACAGCATCAGGTCGGCCCCGTGCATCGCCATATTGGCCTCGTAGGTGCCGTGCATCCCCAACATGCCGAGGAACTGCGGCGACGTCGCGGGGAAGCAGCCGAGGCCCATCAGCGTCGACGTCACCGGCGCGCCGGTCAGCCGGGCGAGTTCGCGCAGCAGTTGCGACGCTCCCGGACCCGAATTGATGATCCCGCCGCCGGTGTACAGGATTGGGCGCTCAGCAGCGGCGAGCATCTCGACCGCCGCTTCGATCGCGGCGAGGTCGCCCTTGACCTGCGGCTTGTACGTCTTGTGCTCGATCTTGCCCGGGCGGACGTAGCGGGTCCGCGCGACCTGGACGTCCTTGGGGATGTCGACCACGACCGGCCCGGGGCGTCCCGCGGTGGCGATGTAGAACGCCTCGTGAATCGTGTCGCCCAGGCGGTGGACGTCCTTGACGAGGTAGTTGTGCTTCGAACAGTGGCGGGTGATGCCGACCGTGTCGCATTCCTGAAAGGCGTCGGTGCCGATCAGGTGCGTCGGCACCTGTCCGGTCAGGACAACGATTGGGATTGAATCCATCAGCGCGTCGGTGATGCCGGTAACGGCGTTGGTCGCGCCGGGGCCGCTGGTGACGAGGACGACGCCGGGCTTGCCGGTTGAGCGGGCATAGCCCTCCGCCGCGTGAACCGCCGCCTGCTCGTGGCGGACGAGGATATGCTTGATCCGGCGCCCGGCCGACTCCTGCTCGAATAGCGCGTCGTAGATCGGCAGGACCGCCCCGCCGGGGTAGCCGAAGACGATCTCGACCCCGAGGTCGAGCAGTGCGCGGACGATCACGCCCGCGCCATTGGTTTCGTTCGATGCCGTCACTATGCTTACTCGCCTCGATTGCGAGCGTCGTGTTAGTGATCGAAAATTACGCTGTCAACACTCTCACAGCAATGAAATTACGCGGGCACAACCCGGCGACGGCGCATCGACACCCCGATCAGGCCAAAGCCACCGATCATCAGCGCCCAGCTCGACGGCTCTGGGACCGAGCCAATGCCGATCAGACTGCCGACGTAGCGCGCGAGCGCGGCATGGACCGGAGCCGTCGGATGGATGCCGTCGAAGCTCAGGTAGTGGCTGCAATCGGGGTGCGGATTCGACGGTGCCACGCTAATGTCGACGCATGCATCGCCGAGGTTGGTATCGAGGTCGGCGGGCAGGCCAAATTTGGTCGGATCGTCGCGCAATTGGGTGAAGAACCCGAAATAGTCGATCTGGGTGAACGACGTTCCCGGCCTGAGATGCAGGGTGCTGAAGCCCGTCTGCAGGGCGTTCTCGAGGTAGATGCTGGCGGGGATTTCCGGGTTGGGGACGCCACCGATCAGGAAGTGCGTCGCTCAGGCGGAGTTGAGCGCGTAGATCGCGCCGAGATAATTGCCGACGAAGGCGTTGGTGAATGCGGTCGTGAACGCGGCGGCGGCCCCGGCGTTTGGCGCGGCAGCGATCCCGGCGAGCAGCGCGGTGACATCGTTATTGCCGAAGTTGAGGACGTATAGCGCGTTCGGATCGACCGCCTTGCCGCTTGTCGCATAGATACCGAGCTGGGTGGCGAGCCCCGGGACGTTGAAGCCGAGCAAGCTGCGGTCTTCCGCCGCCTCGGCCCCGCCGACCGCATAATTGACGCCGCCGGCCAGGAAGGGGACGGTGTAATGTCCGGTCAGCCGCTGTTCGATCAGGTCGGTCCAGACCGGCCCGTTCGAGTAGCGACCGTCGAAATAGCCGTAGCCGGGCTGCGCGGTCAGGCCGTTTGTACCGATATAGGCGTTGCCCGCGTCGACCAGCGAGTCGCCGAAGACGATGAGCCCGTCGGGGCGCGAGGCGGCGGCGGGGACTGCTGTCCCGACCGCCGCGCCGACTGCCAATGCCGTCAGATACCGACCGATGCCCATGCTTCATCCCCCCGAATATAAGCGGAAGTTAGTAGCTTACGGTTAACGTTCGGTTAGCGGCGCAGCGATTTTCATTCAGGCGGCGACGGTCGCCCGGCGACGACGAAGCAGGCCGATCAGGCCGAAGCCGGCAACCATTTGCGCCCAGACCATCGGCTCGGGAACGCCGCCAACGATGGGCGGCGGCGGCGTCAGTGCGGTGAACAGCCGCCCGTCGGGGTTGAATGTGCCGAGGTGGACTTCACCACCCTGATGGAACGTCTGGGCCGCGAGCGATCCTTCGATCGGGGTCGAGTTGCTCACCGTCGCGAACGGGGCGAGGAGCGAGCCGTTGAACTGCTTGTTGAGCGTGATCGACGTCGCCGTGCCGAAATTCCACAGGACGTACGGGTTGTAGATCGAGTTGTTCGAGTTGGCGTTAAGTGTGTAGCTCGACGCGCCCGTGACGTTGATGATCGTGGTCAGGTAACCGCCGCTGCCGTTGCTCGGCAGGTCGTAGAGCAGGTTCGACGCATCGAGGAACGATGTCAGATTGGTCGAATCGATCGTGATTACCGCATAGCCGAGGTGGTTCGGGTCGCGCGCGATCAGCTTGGCATTGTTGTGGTCGCTGCCGTCGAAGCTGCTGCCGCTCGCCGACAGTGCGTAGAGCGCGGTCGACAACGTGCCGAGGTCGGCGGTCAGCGTCGCCGTCTGCGTCGCGATGCTCGAATGCAGGTCGTGGCCGCCGCCGGGTGCCAGCGATGCGTCCTTGGTCGGGAAGGTGTTCATGAAGCCGCTTGCGATGCCGCCGTACGACACGTCGGTGCCGCCGTTGATGTTGAACGACGCGAGGTTCGACCCGGCGCGGACCAGCGCGCCGTCGACGTTGAAGTTGCCGCCGGTGAAGCTACCGCCGATGTCGACGCTCTTGCGCGCCGCGACCGTGCCGCTACCGCCGTTCGAGCCGTTGTTGAAATTGCCGCCGTTGATGTCGCCGCCGACGGTCAGTGTCGCGTACGACGACACGCCTTCGCCCTGGTTCGATTGGCCAATGCCGTAGTTCGAGACGCCGCCGCTGATGTTGCCGCCGACGAAGGTCTTGCCCTCGACGTCGTGGCCGCCGGTCATGTTGCCGAGGACGATGAGATTGACGTTACCGAGCGCGGTGAGGCCGTTGACGGCGCTTCCGGTGGCGAGGGCGGCTCCCGGGGTCAGGGTCATCAAGGCGACGGCGGCAGCGATGCGATAGGTCATGCAATAATTCCCCGAAACCGACGCTCATGTGTCGGTAACGAAACGTTAAGCAATTATCATGCCAGAAAGATAAGTTACTGAAAGATATATGACACGCCCAGCGCTATTTGAAGAAGTGTAAGGAATTCCGACACTCTGAAGGTGGATATCGCGTTGTTAACTATAACGATTAGCTGGTGCTGAGGCCGCGTTGCCAGCTGCCGGTCTGGTTGCGAAACCACGTCTGCTGGCGCTTGGCATAATGGCGCGTGTCGAGGCGAGTGCGTTCGATCGCGGCGCCGAGCTCGATCTCGCCGCGCAAATGGGCGAGGAGCGGGGGGACGCCGAGAGCCTTCATCACCGGCGCGTCGGCGGCGAGACGCCTTCGACCCAATGCGGCGACCTCGTCGAGCGCCCCCGCCGCGAGCATGGCATTGAGCCGCGCGTCAATCCGAGTGTGGAGGGCAGGGCGCGGCAGGTCGACAATATGGCCCTTCACAGTGACTTCGGTCGCGATCCCGCCGGTCGTCTCGGCCTGCCAATCGGCCAGCCGCCGTCGGGTGGAGCGGACGACTTCGAGCGCGCGGGTGACGCGTTGCGGATCGGCGAGCTTGGCCGCTGCGGCGGGGTCGAGTGCGGCGAGTGCGGCGCGGGCGGCAGCGGGGTCGAGCGCGCGGACGTCGGCGCGGACGTCGGGGTCGATCGGCGGGACCGCGGCGATCCCATCGAGCAGGATCCGCAGGTACATGCCGCTGCCGCCGACGACGATCGGCAAGCCCCCCGCGGCGATCGTATCGAAGATCGCCGCGCGGGCCATGCCGGCCCAGCGCGCCGCGTCGCACGCCTCCGCCCCGTCGATGACGCCATAGAGACGGTGCGGGACGGTCGCTTCATCGGCCTTGGACGGGCGCGCGCTGAGGATGCGGAGGTCGGCGTAGACTTGGCTCGCGTCGGCGTTGATGATCGTCCCGCCGCGCGCCTGCGCGAAATCGAGCGCGACCGCCGACTTGCCCGCGGCGGTCGGTCCCGCGATAACCACGACCGTTGGCCGACCAAGGGAAATATCGATGCTCCTCGCGACGTTGATCGCCGCCGGTGCCTTGTCGCCGGGTGACGTCGCTGCGGCAAGCGACGCGCTGCGTGGGGCAGGGGGCGAGCCGGGGGCGGCGGCGTGGCTCGATGCGGGTGATGCCTACGATTTGACGGTCAGCGGGCTTAGCCAGCCGGTCGCCCGCGCTGCACTCGAAGCAGCGCTCACTGCTGTCGACGTCGTCGTTCAGCCCGCCGCCGCGTCGCGCCGCAAGCGGGTGCTCATCGCCGACATGGATTCGACGATGATCCAATGCGAGTGCATCGACGAGCTCGCCGATTATGCGGGTTTGAAGCCGCAGGTCGCGGCGATCACCGAGGCGGCGATGCGCGGCGAACTCGACTTTGCCGCCGCGCTCGATGCCCGCGTCGCGCTCCTGAAGGGGATGGACGCGCGGGTCATCGATCGCTGCCGTGCGGAGCGTGTGCGGCTGATGCCTGGGGCGAAATTATTGGTCGCAACGATGGCCAGATCAGGAGCGCGGACGATCCTCGTCTCGGGGGGATTCACCGCCTTCGCTGGCCCGGTAGGTGCGGACCTCGGCTTCGACCGCATTGTCGCGAACCGCCTGCTCGTCGAGGACGGCAAATTGACCGGCGCCGTCGCCCGCCCGATCGTCGACGCCGCGACCAAGCGCGCCGAACTCGACGGCGCGGGGGTGGCGGTCGGCGACGTGATCGCGGTCGGCGACGGCGCGAACGACATCCCGATGCTCGAACGCGCCGGATTGGGCATCGCCTACCACGCCAAGCCCAAGGCAACCGCCGCCGCCGACGCGGCAATCCGCATCGGCGACTTGACGGCGTTGCTGTGGGCGCAGGGCTACAAGCGGGGTGAGTGGGTTAGCCAATAATTGTCATCCCCGCGAAAGCGGGGACCCAAGGTCGCCACAGTCTGTGACCTTGGGTCCCCGCCTTCGCGGGGATTACGGATTATCGGGCGGTCCCCGCTTTCGCGGGCATGGTGGGGTAGATGCGCCCTACTTCAGCTTGAAGCTCAGCGACGCGCCGATGATCCGCGGCTCGTTATACACCGCCGCCATGTAGTTCTCGATCACGCCCTTGAGGTTCTTCTGGTCGGTCAGGTTGCGGACGAACACCGCGGCTTCGTACTTCGGCGTCGAATAACCCGCCTTGAGACCTGCCTCGTACGTCCCGTTCGAGTTGAACTCGTTGGTCTTGTACAGGACGAAGTTGGTGAAGCCCTGGAGATTGACGTCACCGGCGATGAACACCTCGGCGTCCTTGCTCACCGGCACGCCGTAGCGCGCGGTCGCGTCGACGGTGTACTTCGGCGCGTCGGGGAGCGGGTTGCCGTTGATCTGGGCGAAGACGTTGGTGCCGATCTTGATCGTCGGGTTGTTGACGGTGCAGACGACGACGCCGTTGAGCGCGCAGACCTGCGCATAGACCCGCGTGTCCTTGATCTCGGTATGCAGGAAGCTCGCGCCGAGCCCGAGCGACAGATGCTCGATCGGGTGCCACTCGGCCTCGGCCTCGACGCCGTAGGCGTTCGCCTTGGCGGCGTTGAACAACACGCCGTTGCCGTTCGAATCGTTGCCGTTCAGCTGGATGTTGCTGACGGTGTAGCCGAAGCCGGTGACGTTGAAGCGGACCTTCCGGTCGAACAACTGGCTCTTGAAGCCCGCCTCATAACTGATGATCGTCTCCGAATTCGCCGTCGTGAAGTCGGAGTTGAACACCGCCGACCGCCCCTGGATCGTCGGGCCGCGGAAGCCGCGCGCGACGCGGGCATAGACGCTGACGTCGGGGTCGATCTGGTACAGCGCGCTGACGTCCCAGCTCGGCTGGGTCGACGACAGGCGGACGTAGCGGCGTCCGGTGTAGGTGACGACGTTCAGCGCAGTGTTCGCGGTCTGGAGCAAAGTCGTCGATTTGGTGTCGTTGGTTTCGCGCGCGCCGGCGGTCAGCGTCAGGTTCGGCACGATCTCATAGCTCGCCTGGCCGAAAACCGCCCATGACGTGTTGATGTTGCGCAGGACGACATAGTTGTTCGGGTTGGTGCCGGTGAAGATCGCGCGTTGGTCGAACTCGGTCGTGTCGCGGCTATCGAAATACATGCCGCCGACCTGATACTTGAAGCGGCCTTGGCCGTTCGAGGCGAGGCGGACTTCCTCGGTATACTGGTTCAACCCGCGAACCTTGCCTTGGCTCTCGCCGAACCCGTTCGGCACGCCATTGACCGGATAGTTCGCCGCCGCGCCGCCGTCGGTGTCGCCGCGGCTATAGCCCGATAGCGTTTCGTACGCGCTGATCGAGGTCAGGCTGACCGGGCCGAAGTCGTACTTGACGTTGAGGAACGCGCCATAGGTTTCGTACGCCTGCGGGTTGCCCGCACCTTCGTCGAGGCCGACCTGGTCGCGCGGGCCGACGGGGGTGTTCGACCCCTTGATCAGCGCGCCGCGGTGGAAGATCGTCGACGTCCCCTTGTACGACCGGCCCTGGCCCTCGGCGAGGATCGTCAGGTCCTCGGTCGGGGTCAGCAGGATCTGCGCGCGGAGGTCGCGCTCGTTGAAGCCGCCGAGCGCATCGGTCTTGTTGACCTGTGTCTTGTCGGCGCTAACCCCGGTGAAGGTGTTGTCGACCCAGTTATCACGGTGCTGGTACAGGCCCGAGACGCGAACCGCGATCTTGCCGGGGATAATCGCGCCGCCGATGCCGCCGTCGAACGTGACGGTGTTATAGCTGCCGTACGATCCCGATGCGCGGGCGGTGAGGTCGTCGCTCGGCTTGATCGTGTCGATCTTGATGATGCCCGCGGTGGTGTTGCGCCCGAACAAGGTCCCCTGCGGACCGCGGAGAACCTCGACCTGCGCGAGGTCGTACGCCGGGTTCGACTTGAGGACGACATGCTCGAGGACGACGTCGTCCTGGATGATCTCGACCGGCTGTGACGCGCCAAGGTAGAAGTCGATGTTGCCGAGGCCGCGGATATAGAAGCGTGGGAAGATCCGCCCGGTCGTCGTCTCGGCGTACAGCCCGGGAACGCGCCCCGACAGTTCGAGCAGGTCGCCGCCGCCCGACTGGAACGAACGCAGCAGGTCGCCCGAGACGACGCCGACCGACAGCGGCACCTTCTGCAGGTTCTCGCTACGGCGCTCGGCGGTGACGACGATGTCGGCGAGGCCGGTGTCGTCGGCGGTCGCGGCGGCTGCGGCGGCCGGAACTTCGGCGGCGATCGCGTGGCTGCCGGTCAGCACAACGGCGGCGGCGGACAGCAGCAATGCCGCCCGGAGAGTGAAATTCGACAAGACGATAACCCCTGAAATGGGACACCGCGGCGTCGTGCCCCGGTCCCGATGCCGCGGCGATAGGAGGCAAATATGACGGCGGCGTGACAAAATGCCCGGGCTGTGATCGGAATGCGGAGAGTGTGGCCGTGGGGCAACGGCCCGGCGCAGCCCTTGGTCGTCGGGCGTCGCGCTTTGGCGTCGGCATCTCGCGCGTTCGGCCTGTCCTACAGAGGACTCGATCGGTTAGCGTGGGCGGCTGTCGAGTCGGCTACCAGCGGGTGGTCGATGCTCTTTCTCATTGTTGGTGTCGTCGTCGCGAGCGCCACGTAAAATCACGTCGCGAGGCGTGGGCGAATTGCGGGGCGAGGGCTTTGAAAGATCGTGCCCGTCGTGTGGACTTAGTGGACTTCCGCCGTAAAGCGCCGCGTCTCGTACAAAGTCGTCGTGCCCGCAAAGGCGGGGAGTGATCAGCCCCGCCGGACGTGGTGATCGGTCCCCGCCTCCGCGGGAATGACGGGGTCGGGGGCGAATATCCCTCGAAAACCTGGTCGTTGCGTGGACTTGTGTAACCTTCCGCGCGCCGGTCCTGGCCCGCGCGGAGCGACTCGCTGGTGCGTGCACTTTCGCATCGAAGCACCGCGTGTCGTGCAAAGTCGTCATCCCCGCGGAGGCGGGGACCCATTAGCCCAGCAGTCAGTGGTGATGGTCCCCGTCTCCGCGGGATGACGAAATTTCTGGAGGCACAGTCGAAAAAGCGATGCGCGTGCCTCAGCGCTCGCGCAAAACCCGGTCGTTGCGTGGACTTGTGTAACCTTCCGCCGGCCGATTGGGGGCGAAAGCAGCGAGTTGCTACCGCAAAAGCAGCGACTCGCTGGCGTGTGGACTTCCGCCATTCCGCGCGCCTCCACCCCCTTTGGGGGAGGGGCCGGGGGTGGGGCAGTCACCCCGAGCACCGAGCCCGAGGCCGCCCCACCCCCGGGCCGTCGCAAGCGCGACGTCTCTCACCCCTCCCCTGAAGGGGAGAGGAGGCAGAAAGCAGCGGGAGGGGAGGCAGAAAGGCAGCGGAGGCGCGACCGATCGGCGCCAAACCTGGTCGTTGCGTGGACTTGTGTAACCTTCCGCCGGAAAAATCCCCGCGCGCCTACCCCGCGAGCAGCGCCAGCAGCCGCTCGTTGACCACCGCCGGGTTGGCCTTGCCGGCCATCGCGCGCATCGTCTGGCCGACGAAGAAGCCGAACAATTTGTCTTTGCCACCGCGATAGTCGGCGACCTTGTCGGGGTTGGTGGCGAGGATTTCGCCGATCGCGGCGTCGATCGCGCCGGTGTCGCTAACCTGAGACAGGCCTCGCTTATCGACGATCGTCTCAGGATCATCGCCTGTTTCCAGCATGATTTCCGAAACCTGCTTGGCAATCGTATTCGAGATTTTGCCAGTCGCGATCATACCGAGGAGCTCGCTTGCCTGGCGCGGCGAAACAGGACTCTTCTCAATAGGTACGCCGCGCTTCTTCAGCACGCCGAACAATTCGGACATAATCCAGTTAGCGGCTGCCTTCGCCTGGGTCGGTCCGGTGCCTCCGATGACAGCTTCGAAGTAAGATGCTGTTTCATGCTCAGCGGTGAGCAGCGCAGCGTCATAGCGTGACAAGCCGAGCGCGCCTTCGAACCGCGCGCGTTTCGCCGTCGGCAGCTCGGGCAGGCTGGCGCGGCATTCGTCGACGAAGTCCTCGGTCAGCGTCAGCGGCAAAAGATCGGGGTCGGGGAAATAGCGGTAGTCGTGCGCATCTTCCTTCGACCGCATCGACCGCGTCTCCATCCGGTCGGGGTCGAACAGGCGGGTTTCCTGGACGATCGTGCCCCCGGCTTCGAGGACGTCGACCTGCCGCCGCGCCTCGAGCTCGATCGTCGCCATAACGAAGCGTACCGAATTGACGTTTTTCGTCTCGGTGCGCGTACCGAACGGGTCGCCTGCCTTGCGCACACTGACGTTGACGTCGGCGCGCATCGACCCTTCCTCCATGTTGCCGTCGCAGCTGCCGACGTAGCGGAGGAGCGAGCGGAGGCTGCGGACGTACGCCCCCGCCTGCGCCGGGGAGCGGAGGTCGGGTTTGGAGACGATCTCCATCAGCGCGCAACCGGATCGGTTCAGGTCGACATAGGTCATCGTCGCATGGCCGTCGTGGACCGACTTGCCGGCGTCCTGTTCGAGGTGGATGCGCTCGATGCCGACGCGGGTCGGGGCCTCGCCGTCAGGCTCGATGTCGAGATAGCCCTCGCCGACGATCGGGTGGTACAACTGGCTGATCTGATAGCCCTGCGGCAGGTCGGCGTAGAAGTAGTTCTTCCGGTCGAACCGGGAGAAGCGGTGGATCTGGGCATCGAGTGCCAGACCGGTTCGAACCGCCTGGCGGACGCACTCGCCGTTGAGGACCGGCAGCATTCCGGGCATCGCCGCGTCGACAAGGCTGACCTGGGTGTTGGGCTCGGCCCCGAAGCTCGCGGCTGCCCCGGAGAAAAGCTTGGACTTGGCGGTGACCTGGGCATGGACCTCGAGGCCGACGACGATCTCCCAGTCGCCGGTCTCGCCGGGGACGGTGTAGGGGGCGGTGGTGCTCATACGCGCCTTGTAGCAAGACCGGCGGGCGGCGGTCGACCCCTGGTCGGCGGCCTATTCGCCGGGAGCGGGGTGTTGAAGGTACATCAGCCGCTTGATCTCGCGGCGGCCCTTGGTCACGGTATCGAGAATCAGCCCGCTGAAGGCACACAGGACGGCGACGATCGTCAGCCCGGTGATGAGCACGGCGGTCGGAAAGCGCGGCACCAACCCAGTATGCATGTAGGTGATCGCCAGCGGGACGGCGAGCAGCGCGGCGACGAGCAGCAGGACGATGGCGATCGCCCCGAAGAAGGTCACCGGCCGCTCCGAGCGATAGAGCGCGACCATCGTCCACAGGATGCGCCAGCCGTCGGCATAGGTCGACAGCTTCGAGGTCGACCCTTCGGGCCGGTCGTAATAAGCGGTCGGCAGCTCGGCGCACGGCATGGCGAGTTCGAGGGCGTGGATGCTGATCTCGGTCTCGATCTCGAAGCCCGCCGACAAGACCGGGAAGCTCTTGACGAAGCGTCGCGAGAAGACGCGGTAGCCGGTGAGGATGTCGCTGAACGACTGGCCGAACATCCGCGTCAGCAGCCCGGTCAGCAGCTTGTTGCCGAACTGGTGGCCGGCGCGGTAGGCGGCGGCGATCTCGGTGACGCGGGTGCCGACAACCATGTCGAGCTGGTCGCGGACGAGCAGGTCGACGAGACGCGGCGCGGCCCCGGCCTCGTAGGTCGCGTCGCCATCGGCCATGACATAGACGTCGGCGTCGATGTCGGCGAACATCCGCCGGACGACCGCGCCCTTGCCCTGGCGCCGCTCGGAGCGGACGACGGCCCCGGCGGCAGCGGCGACCGCCATCGTCCGATCGCTTGAATTATTGTCGTAGACGTAGATCGTCGCCTCGGGCAGCGCGGCACGAAAGCCCTCGACCGTCCGGGCGATCGCCGCCTCCTCGTTGTAGCACGGCAGTAATACGGCGATGCGGCCGGCGGTCATCACAATGCGAACCCCGTTGAAGTTGTCCGTCGCCGGGTGACCATCGCGGCATGGCTCAACGTCGCCACCGCGGCGAGTGACGCAAGCCAGGCGATGCGGCCCTGATAGCGGTCGCGAACGCCCGACAGCGTGCCGCAGACGATCGCGTTGACGAGCAACCCCGCGATGATGACCCCGATCGCCGCCACGAGCCGCCGGTCGAGTGCGGCGATACGGTGACGGCCGAACCAGCCGGGTTGCACGACGACAGCCCCCGCGACGACGAGAACCAGCAGCGCGGCGTCATAGATCAGCTGGGTCAGTTGGCTCACCGCCACAAGCGGGAAGGAACCGGTCCTGATCCCGCTGTCGGGGTATGCGGCCATCGTCGAGACCAGCGACGGATCGATCCGAGCGTTCGGCATGATGCGTTGCGAAAAGTCGTTCATCCCGGCGAAGAAGAAGCACCGCACCGAAAGCCTCGCAGCTTCGATGGCAGCGCCCACCGGGTCGGACTTGACGGCGCCGGCGACGATGCTGCCCGCCTCGCGTGTGAGCAACAGCTTGTCGGATAAGCTCATGGTATTGAACAGTCCGCCGGGGCCTGCATCCCAGAGGAACTTGTCGTGGTCCATCGGCAGCCGGGCACGATACTTGCAGAAGAAGTAGGGTGTCGTGGGGCAGGTTCTGTTGAGATAGGCGGGCAGAACGTCGCCCTCTGCCATCCGGGCGAGGAGGAAGGGCTGCGACGCCATCGGCCGGTCGAAGACGTGCTCGACGACGGGAGCGACGCTGCCGTGTCCGATCACGGCGATCAGGCATAGTACCACGGCGGTTAGCCAGCCGCGACGGTCGAACCATGACTGGCGATAGAAGACGATCGAGCCGATCACGATCACGATCGCCATCGCCAGAAAGCTGCGATGGAACAGCATGCCCGCTATCAGCGCCAAGGCCCAGAATAGGCGCTCTCTCCGGTGCATCTGCTGCCTGGTCAGGAGGAAGGCGAGGGCGAGGACGACCGGGCCGAGAAAGACATCGGGCAGCAGCACGCAGGCGTAGAAGGCAAGTCCGCCGACCGCCATCACGACACCCCCGATCGTGGCGAGCGGCCGTTGGACCTGCAACCGTTCCAGCGCCAGGATCAATGCCACCGCAGCGACGAGCGCCTGCGCTGCCGCCGCCAGCCACGGCCCGCCGATCCGGTCGAAGACGGCGAGGGCGAGGCCGAAATATGGTGACCGCGCCTCCGACACGCCGTCGTTTGTGTCCATCGCCAAGGGTCCGCCGGCGGCGGTCGCGTGATCGGCGGACATGCTCGGTCTGGCTGCAGTCTTGTCGAATACGCCGATGATCGCCTCGCCGGCACGGTTATATCCAATCGTATCGGGGAACAGGATCGGCAGGCGGTTGGCCGCCGCAACCCCGAGGAACAGGAGCGCGACGACGAACGCGATCACGATCGACCACATGGCTCCCAGACGTGCAACCGGGCGGCCGACCTCGCTGTGTGTCGCCATCCCCAGCCTCCATCGCGTTGCGTCGGAATTCGTACTCAACGCGCTCAGCGCTGCACTGCAGCACGCGCTCCCTCGGCGTCTACCACCAGCGTTCAGGCCGTGCAACGAAGCCTGCCGCGCGTTCGAGAGCATAGCTCGCGTTGAGCACTCCCGCCTCGTCGAGCGGCCGCCCGATGATCTGCAGCCCAAGCGGCAACCCCCCCGCCGACAGCCCCGCCGGGACCGACATTGCAGGTAGCCCTGCCAGCGAAGACGGCACGGTGAAGACGTCGTTGAGGTACATCTCGAGCGGGTCGGCCTTGTCCCCGGGCGAGAACGCCGCCGACGGCG
Organism: Polymorphobacter megasporae; assembly: GCF_018982885.2. Lineage (NCBI taxonomy): Bacteria > Pseudomonadati > Pseudomonadota > Alphaproteobacteria > Sphingomonadales > Sphingosinicellaceae > Glacieibacterium > Glacieibacterium megasporae. The sequence continues at coordinate 2,665,914 of NZ_CP081848.1, forward strand.
CGGTCGGGGTCAGCAGCACGTCGCAATGCTCCCATGCCCGGGCAAAGTCCTGCGCGATCAACGCCCTGACCTTCTGCGCCTGGAGGTAGTACGCGTCGTAATAGCCCGCCGACAGGACGTACGTCCCGATCATGATCCGGCGCTTGACCTCGGGTCCGAAGCCCGCCGCGCGCGTCGCCTCGTACATCGCATCGAGGCTCCCGCCGTCGGGGGCGACCCGCAGGCCGTAGCGGACCCCGTCGTAGCGGGCGAGGTTCGACGATGCCTCTGCCGGGGCGATGATATAATAAGCGGGGAGGGCGTACTTGGTATGCGGCAGCGACACCTCGACGGTCTCGGCCCCGGCGTCGCGCAGCCAGCGCAGCCCCTCGTCCCACACCGCCGCGACCCGCGCATCCATCCCGTCGAGCCGGTACTCCTTCGGCACCCCGACCCGTTTCCCGCGCATATCCCCGGTCAGCGCCGCCTCGAAGTCGGGCACCGCGATGTCCAGCGAGGTCGCGTCCTTGGCGTCATACCCCGACATGCTCTGGAGGAGGATCGCGCAGTCCCTCACGTCCCGGGCCATCGGTCCGGCCTGGTCGAGCGACGAGGCGAACGCCACCACCCCCCAGCGCGAGCAGCGGCCATAGGTCGGCTTGATCCCCGAGATGCCGACGAACGCCGCCGGCTGGCGGATCGAGCCGCCGGTGTCGGTGCCGGTCGCCCCGGCGCACAGCATCGCCGACACCGCCGCCGCCGACCCGCCCGAGCTCCCGCCGGGGACCAGTGGCTGGTTCGATCCCGCTGCCCGCCACGGCGAGATCACTCCGCCGAAGGCACTGGTTTCGTTCGACGAACCCATCGCGAACTGGTCCATGTTGAGCTTGCCGAGCATCCCCGCGCCGTCGCCGAACAGCTTGGCGGTCACGGTCGACTCGTATGGGGGCACGAACCCCTCGAGGATCTTCGACCCCGCCGTCGTCTGGACCCCCGCGGTGGCGAACAGGTCCTTGATCCCGAGCGGGATGCCCGCCAGCGGCCGCGCCGCGCCGTCGGCCAGCGCCGCATCCGCCGCCACCGCCGCCGCCCGGGCATGGTCCGGGGTCTCGACGATGAAGGCGTTGAGCACCCGCGCCGCCTCGACCGCGGCGATGTGGACTTCGGCCAGCTCGACCGCGGAGAAGGTCTTCGCCCGCAGCCCGTCGCGCATCGCGGCGATGGTCAAGCCATTGAGTTCATTGCTCATTCGATCACCTTCGGGACCGCGAAGAAGCCGATCTCGCTCGCCGGGGCGTTCGCCAGCACCTTGTCGCGGACCCCGCCGTCGGTGACCGCGTCGGCGCGCCAGCGCAGGGTGTTGGGGATCACCGCGGTCATCGGCGCGACGCCGCTGGTGTCGACTTCGGCGAGCTGTTCGATCCACGTGAGGATGCCGTTGAGCTCCCCGACGAGCGGCTCGGCCTCGCCGGGGGCGAGCTTGATCCGCGCCAGCTTGGCGATGCGGATGACGGTGGCGGCGTCGACGGACATATGACCCCTCGGGTTGAGCGAGGGCGGGTAGCATGGGGGTCCCGCCCGCTCAAGCCGGGGGGCGGGGAGGCGGGCGAAGACCGGGGTCAAAGGTTACACTAGTCCACACAACGACCAGCTTTTCGCGGTCCTCTACGCGTCATCCGCCCGCCAAAGGTTACACAAGTCCACACAACGACCGGCTTTTCGCGCTCGCCGCGACCGCTCGAAGGTTACACAAGTCCACATAACGACCGGCTTTTTCGCGTTGCCGCCGCAAGCCGCCGTCCGCCCGAAGGTTACACAAGTCCACGGAACGACCAGCTTTTCGCGCCCTTCGCGCCCTGAAGGTTACACATGTCCACACAACGACCGGCTTTTTCACCCGCACACCAGCCCCGCCCCGTCACCGCCCGCGCTGCTCCGCGACCCGGCGGCGGAAGATCGCGTCGTTGGCGAGCAGCGTCGCCTCGACCGCCGGGTCCATCTGCCGCTCGTGCGCCGTCGCGTCGAGCCGCGCCTGCCACTCGCTCCAGGCGTCGCTCTCCCCCCAGCCATCGCGCGGGAAGGGATAGGCGGCGGGGCCCTGGACGAAGGTCGGGCGGGGAAGGGGCGGTATCGGGCGGGTCATCGCGTCGTCTCCTGCGTTGTTCAACAGGAGAACGTCTCACGAACGCGGGGGTGTAGGACAGCGGTTTCTAGGGGGCCGCCGCGCTCCCGGATTTGCCGAGCCTAGCCGACCTGCGCAACCGTCAGCGTCCCCGCGGGAGTCGGCGCGATGAGGTCGGCGGCGGGAACCACGCCGCCGAGCCAGTCGGCCCAGCGATCGCGCGGCATCAACACGATCTGGCGCGAATGATATGGCGCGATGTCGGGGCCGGGCTCGCACGTCAGCATCGTCCACGCCTCGGTCGCGGCGGGCGGAGCCCCGTCACCGACGCCCCCGCCGCCAACGCTCTCGCCAACCGCCCGCCACAGCCCCGCGACGCAGAACAACCCCCGCTCCTCCGCCCCGTCGCGCATCGTGAACAGCCACTTCGTCTTGCGCTTGGCTCCGGGGGCGGGGTCGGTGAATTCGTAGAAGCCGTCGAGCGGGATCAGGCAGCGCCCGTGCGATCCATCCGCCGCATTGCCGAACCGCCGCCCCTCGGAGCGGTAATTATACACCGGCCTGCCGCCCCCCTTGCCGGCCCCCGCCTTGCCCCCCGCGCTGCTACCGCCGCCCTTTCTGTCACCCGCGCCGCCCGCCGGGCCCGCCACCCAGCTCCACCGCCGCTGGACGAGCTGGTGCGCGCTGTCGCGGAGCCGGACGATTGCGGCGGGGTCGGTGATGCGGATGCTGTCAGTCGCGGGCAGATTCGGCAGCCCCTCGGGAAAGCTGAGGGGGATCTTGAGCATGCTGAACGCCTCGACGATTTCACCGAGGGAGCGGAGACGGGCGGCTTCGTTGCACATGGCGCAAGCGGCTTACGCTTTTGCCCTTGCAAAAGCGAAGCTCAAGCTGCGCCCGGCCGGCGCGGCCACCAGCCGCGTCCGACGGCGCGGCTTTGCCGCGACGCGTCCCGCTCAACCGTGCCCGATTGTCCCGTCACGTTCGCCAACGGCAAAGTCGGCCCGGCCTCGAAATCCCGTGCCCGAAGCATCGACCCGATACGTCACCCCGTGGACCGGAGGAGCAAAGCGGACCCCGGCTTCGAACCCGGCGGGGACGACGCCGATCGTGAAGTTGCGAACGCAAACGTCGTCACGGATTCGCGTAACTTGCCAAATTGCGGTCGCCTCATTGCCGTCACGATAGACCACGAGGCGTTCGACGCACGGCTTCGCTGATGATGAGCGGGGTGTCACCGCGACCTGAACTGTTCCACCCGAATTGACGACGTCGACGGCGACGCCTTCCTCGCACGCCGCTAGACCCATGGTCACGGCAAGTGCAAGAAAGCGGCCGAAACGATTAATTGCCATAGATGCCAGTCCCTCGCAGACGAGGACGCAATGCAGCGGCATTGCGCTGGTCGGCGGCAAGCGGTGAAGCCCGGCCGCCGGCATAATCCCCCGCGATAGCCGCCTGTCCTTCAAGCGTCTCGTGTTCGAAATCGAGCTTGCGATGCTTGTAATCGTAGAGCCGGTCGGGATCGTTGCCGTTGGCGCGCATCTCGGCAAGATAACGCTTGCCGAAGCGAGCGAAGCCCAGCTCCTTGTACTGGATCACGTGCATAAACTCGTGGACCAGCATATTGACGTCGCCGACCGTCTTTGTAAGGTCTGCGCTATAATACTCGTGCTTGATATAAATAGTATTGCCGACCGTGATCGCTGGATTGCCGTGAAGGAAGGCGACGGCGGCAATCGCCGAAAGCCCGGCACCATCGACGATCCGCACCGCGCTTGGATCGACGCGGCCGCTATAAGCTTCAGCCACGCGTGCCGTCTCGCCAGCGGTCAGCCGGCGGGCGCTCCAGCCGCGGTCGAGGTTTGCAATCCCGTTTGCCGCGCGGTGCGGCACCGCAGCAAGAAGCTCGCAGACGTCGTCTGCACGCTGGAACAAGTTCCGCCGCGCAGTCCCCGCTGCTGCGCCGGCCGCACTGCCGATGCCAGCAACGACCCGATCAAACAGTTTGTGCTGCTCGCGCGCGATGGTCGCTCGGATCGCTGCGATGGGATCGTCAAACCCCGGATAACCCATCTCGGTCCCCCATCATTGGCGCGCTCGTATAGCACGTCGAAAGATAATAATGATCTAAACGGGCTGACGTTCCTTGAACGTTATGAACCGGCGGTATGAACAGAAAGTTTGTCAGGAGTGCTTGCCGCGTGGTCCATTATACAGCCCGGTACTACCTGATGTTTGCAAACGTCTAAAGAGCAGACGGATCGCCAAAGCGGTCTAAAACTGATCTGCAAAGATACCTTATAGTATTTAGCGGCTCTAGGTTAAATTGACTATATCCTTGCTGCAGACCTCTCCACTTTGGATCACTAGTGTCGATACTGGGATCTAAAAAGAATTTAAATGACTCAAGAACGTAAGAATAGTTAAAATTGGAATCCCACAAACCTTGATTAAAGAACTCGTTGATATCGAGATAGCTAAGTGTTCCGTCTCTTGCCTTCAAATATAGACTTGGCTTCAAAATCTTAAGCGCACAGAGAAATGCTATTAGGACTGTCGGCCTAAATTCTCGGTCATTCGAGGCGGCATTAGCCAGCACCACTGACGAAAATAAGGACTCGATTTGTCGCAGCGAGAGACGGAATGCGATTGAAATCTCGCGAATATAAGTCTCAATGTCATGCCCATATGGATTTGTGCCAAGAAGTTTTGCACGAAGATGACCGATAAATGATCTAATCGCGTCAGCATCATATTTGCTATAGCTAAGGCCATAACTTATGACAAAGTCAAAAAACTTCTCTAAATACTCTTCTGACGCGCTACTAACTCCGTAACGATGTGCAACAGATAGTGCTAAGTGACTTTTATTTGTAACTAATATAAAGTGAATTGAATCAGAACGGAAAAAGTGCTTTAAGGTTTCAATTACGCCAAGCGCAAAATCAGGCCGACATCGATCGAGTTCATCGATTACGACTATCAGTGGTAAAGCAGTGCCGTCTGGTCGCGGTTCGGATAAAAGCTTGGGCAGGGAAGTAAGCGCCTCACGAAACGCTTTAAAACTATTTTCATTTTCTGCGTGCTTCTCAAGTGCGGATGCTACCGCATCGTCAGAAGCATCTCCCAACGCTTCTGCGATATCATCCTTCATGTCGGAAAGATGTTCAATTTCGGCGGCGCTGATTATGCCAAGAGTTGCAACCTTCACGCCAATTTTTACACCTGCGCCTGCTACCGCTTTACCTACTTTCGCTGCACGCGAAAGAAAGTTCGCATAGATAGGATCACCGGTCTTTCCAGCCTCTTTGCTAGCTCTAATAAAAGTCGATGCTACTGCATCATAAGGACTGGCAATATAGTCATAACCAAAAGCATCAAAGTAAATTGTTGGAAAACCTCTCGATCGTAGCAATGCTAACCACGATTTGACGAAGGTCGTTTTGCCGCTGCCCCACTTTCCATCAAAGATTGATACGGTGCCGTGCTCAAGGTTCTTAAACAACGACGTCAACCGAAGGGCCAAGTCTCGTTGCCCTAGGGTATCAGATCCATCGATAAAAGCCTTTTCGATCTCAGCCTCAGGCAATGAATAATTTAGCCGCATTCCGTCCCCCGCAAGTTGTATTGGTCAATCCTGTGATCACTGGGCAGGCAATAACCCCCGCAAATACCCCCCCGTGAAACTCCGCTCGACCTTCGCCACCTGCTCCGGCGTCCCCACCGCAACGATCTCCCCGCCCTTGTCCCCCCCATCCGGTCCGAGGTCGATGACCCAGTCGGCGGTCTTGATGACTTCGAGGTTGTGTTCGATGACGACGACGGTGTTGCCCTGGTCGACGAGGGCGTGGAGGACTTCGAGGAGTTTGCGGACGTCTTCGAAGTGGAGGCCGGTGGTGGGTTCGTCGAGGATGTAGAGCGTCTGGCCGGTGGCCCGCCGCGCGAGTTCCTTGGCGAGCTTGACGCGCTGGGCCTCACCGCCGCTGAGCGTGGTCGCCTGCTGGCCGATCTGGACGTAGCCGAGGCCGACCTCCAACAGCATCGCGAGCTTGTCGCGGATCGGCGGGACCGCCTTGAAGAACTCGACCCCGTCCTCGACCGTCATGTCGAGGACGTCGGCGATCGACTTGCCCTTGAACTTCACCTCTAGCGTCTCGCGGTTGTAGCGCTGGCCGTGGCAGACGTCGCAGGTGACGTAGACGTCGGGGAGGAAGTGCATCTCGATCTTGATCAGCCCGTCGCCGGTGCACGCCTCGCACCGCCCGCCCTTGACGTTGAAGCTGAACCGCCCGGGCTTGTAGCCGCGCGCGAGTGACTCGGGGAGGCCGGCGAACCAGTCGCGGATGTTGGTGAAGGCGCCGGTGTAGGTCGCGGGGTTCGAGCGCGGGGTGCGGCCGATCGGCGACTGGTCGATGTCGATGACCTTGTCGAGATACTGCAGCCCCTCGACGCTGTCGTGGGCGCCGGCGAGGATGCGCGCGCCGTTCAGTTCGCGCGCGGCGGCGGCGAACAGCGTGTCGATGGTGAAGGTCGACTTGCCGCTGCCGCTGACCCCGGTGACACAGGTGAAGGTGCCGAGCGGGATCGACGCGGTGACGTTGTGGAGGTTGTGCGACCGCGCGCCCTTGACGGTGAGCTTCTTGCCGCTGCCCTTGCGGCGCTTGGCGGGGACGGGGACGCTGCGCCGCCCGCTGAGATAGTCGCCGGTGACGCTGCCCGGCGTGTCGAGGATGTCCTGGAGCGTGCCCTTGGCGACGACATGGCCGCCGTGGACTCCCGCGCCGGGGCCCATGTCGACGACGTAATCGGCGGTGCGGATCGCGTCCTCGTCATGCTCGACCACCAGGACGGTGTTGCCGAGATCGCGGAGGCGCTTGAGCGTGATCAGCAGCCGGTCGTTGTCGCGCTGGTGAAGGCCGATCGACGGCTCGTCGAGGACGTAGAGGACCCCCGACAGGCCGCTGCCGATCTGCGACGCGAGGCGGATGCGCTGGCTCTCGCCGCCGCTCAAGGTGCCCGACTTGCGGTCGAGCGCGAGGTAATCGAGCCCGACGTTGTCGAGGAAGCCGAGGCGCTCGACGATCTCCTTCATGATCCGCTCGGCGATCTGGCGGTCCTTTGGATTGAGCTTGGCGGTGAGGTTCTTCGCCCATGGATACGCCTGCGACACCGGGCGGCGGACCGCGTCGGCGATCGTCTCGCCGTCGATCTTGACGCTCAGCGCCTCGGGGCGGAGGCGCGCGCCGTGGCAGACCTCGCACGGGGCCGACGACTGGTAGCGCGACAGTTCCTCGCGCATCCACGCGCTTTCGGTGGCGCGGAAGCGCTTGTCGAGGTTGGCGACGACGCCCTCGAACGCCTTGTTGACCTCATAGGTTTTGCGCCCGTCCTCGAAGCGTAGCGCGATCGCCTTAGACCCGGTGCCGGTGAGGACGGCGGCCTTCGCCTCGGGGGTGAGGTCGCTCCATTTCGACTTGAGGGTGAAGCCATAGGCGCGGCCGACGCTGGCGAGAACCTGCTGGTAATACGGGGAGGGCGGGTTCGACTTCGCCCACGGCATCACCGCGCCTCCGGCAATTGTCAGCGCCTCGTTCGGCACGATCAGCGCGGGGTCGAAGTACAGCTTCTCGCCGAGGCCGTCGCACGCCGGGCACGCGCCTTGCGGAGCGTTGAAGCTGAACAGCCGGGGTTCGATTTCGGCGATGGTGAAGCCGCTGACGGGGCAGGCGAATTTCTCGCTGAAGACGATGCGCTCGGGTTCCGGCGCGGCGACATGCTCGCCGTCGGGGGTGAGCGGGGCGTCGGCGTATTCGGCGATCGCCAGCCCGTCGGCGAGCTTCAACGCCGCCTCGAAGCTTTCGGCCAGCCGCGAGGCGATGTCGGGGCGGACGACGATGCGGTCGACGACGACGTCGATGTCATGCTTGTACTTCTTGTCGAGCGCGGGGGCGTCGGCGATTTCGTACAGCGTGCCGTCGATCTTGACGCGCTGGTAGCCGTCCTTCTGGAGCTGCCCGAGCTCCTTCCTGTACTCGCCCTTGCGCCCGCGAACGATCGGCGCGAGCAGTAGCAGCCGCGTCCCCTCGGGGAGCGCAAGGACGCGGTCGACCATCTGGCTGACGGTCTGCGCGGTGATCGGCAGGCCGGTCGCCGGTGAATAAGGCACGCCGATCCGCGCCCATAACAGGCGCATGTAGTCGTAGATCTCGGTGACGGTGGCGACGGTCGAGCGCGGGTTCTTGCTCGTCGTCTTCTGCTCGATGCTGATCGCCGGGCTGAGCCCCTCGATATGGTCGACGTCGGGTTTCTGCATCAGCTCGAGGAACTGGCGCGCGTACGCCGACAGCGACTCGACGTAGCGCCGCTGGCCCTCGGCGTAGATCGTGTCGAAGGCGAGGGACGACTTGCCCGACCCCGACAGGCCGGTGATGACCACGAGGCTGTCGCGTGGGAGGTCGATGTCGACGTCCTTGAGGTTATGCTCGCGCGCGCCGCGGACGCTGATGTGGGTCAGCATTGCGCAAACGCTCGCAGAGTATAGATCGACATGGCGCTATCTGTTCCATATTTGTTCGAAAAGCGCCAGGCTGAAACGACTGGAGCGGCTTTCGAAAAATAGGGAGGCGAGGCGCGCGCGGCAAGCGACCGGAACGGGTTTGCCCCGTGGCGCGTAGAAGCGGCAGCCCTTTGGGAGCGAATATGATGACCGACACCAGCGATACCGCCACAGACTCCGGCCGCCCGCTCGCCGACCCGAACACCCCCGTTCAGCCCGAGCACCGCGAGGCGCACGACGCCGAACATAAGCCGGCGCTGAAGCGCAACCCGTCCGACCCTGACGCCAAGCTCGATATCGAACTCGACGAGACTTTCCCGTCGAGCGACCCGCCGTCGAACACCCAGCCGGGCAAGGGGAGCGATCCTGCGCCGTCGAGCGGGTATAACGGGGGGTAGGGCAGGGTATCGCGCCGCACTATCGACGACGTGGGGGTGCGATCACGCTTCGCGGAAGATGTAGGAGCAGTTCGTAGCAGACTGTGATATCGGCAGCCCAAATATCCAGGCGTTCCTGAAGTCAATTCGGTTTGCCGAACATTACCCCGACAAGAGTGACGATTTTTACGACACGCTATACGGCGGTGGTCGCTTTGCAGGATACACTACACATCCGAACACTGCGGTCTTCAAGTGGGGACATACTTCGACAGCGGCGGGCGCTTATCAGATCCTCTATTCGGCGTGGGCTGAAGCAAACAAGCAAGGGATCGTGCCGGACTTTACGCCTAAATCGCAGGATCGCCTTGCACTCGAAAAACTAAAGACACGGGGCGCGCTGGCTGCCGTGTGTAGCGGTGATCTCGCCGCGTCATTTGCGCTGCTTCGTAATGAGTGGACATCGCTCCCGGGTGCGAAGCAGACGCGCATGTCGTTCAATGACGGTAAGTCGGCGTTCGTGGGCTACGGAGGCAAAGTGAAATGATCTACGCCGTTGCGCTCGCGCTCGCGTCAGCAGGCAATGCCTCACCAGTCACGCAAATCGAGACACTACACTGCGGCGCGGTCGAATATCGAATGGCAAGCGGCGCGTCGCCAGGCGAGGCGGCGCCATTAGCTCCTGCCTTTCAGACACTTATCCGGCGCGCGGGGGTCAAGCAGGATCATGGGCAGCTCGAACGCGGTCCCAGCGTGGTGATTCGAGGACATCGTGTGCTCGCGCGCTACGTTTCGTCCTGGGCCTGCCTGACTGGTCATCATCAGACGCATTACGCACTGCTAGCGTATGCCTGCTCAGTGGAACCCGGTGCAGAACATGATTGTGGCGGCGAAAAAGAGTGGTTTCGACTGCTCGACACGCGGGGCCGCTTTGTCGATCCGGGTGTGCCGCATGACGGCCCCCAGAGAGAACGACTTTACGCCCGGCTCGGAATTACTGCGGCGATGGCTGGTGGCGTGAAGATGACGCCGGTCGTTCGTTAGTTGCCGGGCTACCAAGCCGGTTTTCGTGGCCAGTTTGTCTGTGCCATTTTCTGATCGCGATTCGCTCTCGGGCACACCATTGGCAAGACTGAGGCACTTGCGGCAAAGCGCCGCTGGATTAAGCTGACGTCATGGCCACCGCTCCTGTCCCGACGATCACCGGTGAAGTCGTCCTGCGGCTCGAGGAGGAGACGATGACGATGACCGTCACCGTTCCGGTCGGGCCGACGGCGATGATCGATCTGCTGCCGCTGGCCAATGCCGCGACGGGGGCGATCGTCGAGCGCGCGACCGCGCGTGTGGTCGCCGCGGGTCGGACGGTGTCGTGCCGCGCCGGTTGTGGTGCGTGCTGCCGCCAGCCGGTCCCGCTCGCCCCGGCGGAGGCGCGGTCGCTCGCGGCGCTCGTCGCGGCAATGCCGGTGCCTGAGCAGGCCATTGTCCGCAACCGCTTCGCCGCGGGGCAGGCGGCCTTTGCGGCGGCGAACGTGCCGGTGCGCGGAGACCGCATTTTCGGTGCCGACCTGCCCGAGATGCGCGTGCGCGTCGCCGCCTATATGGCGGCGTATGTCGCCTGCCCGTTTCTCGTCGACGAGTCGTGTTCGATCCATCCCGACCGGCCGACCGCGTGCCGCGAATATCTGGTGACGAGCCCGGCCGAGAATTGCCGGTCGCCGACGCCCGAGACGATCGCCCGCGTCGAGCTGCCGGGATCGATCTCGACCGCGATGGCGAACGCCGATTGCGATCTCGAGGGGGTGCGCCGGGTGTTGCTGATCGACAGTCTCGACTGGGTCGCAACCCACCCCGCGCCGGCCCCGGTGCGGACCGGGCCCGAGCTGATCCAGCATGTCTTTGCGCAGCTGAGCAAGACGTAAGCCTCACGCTGCGGGAAGCGGCTCGCTGAAGCGGGTGTTCGGCCTAATCGGCCGCCCGCTTCAGTGGACTTCGTACCCGTAGCGCTTGATGATCGCGACCGCCTCGGGCCCCTTGAGGAATTTGACGAAGGCGGCGGCGGCGGGGTTCTTGGCCCCGGTCCACAGCAGCACCGCCTGTTGGTCGATCGGCTTGTGGAGCGTCATCGGCACGAGCCAGCGCGAGCCGCCGGCGACGGTGATGACCTGACTCTGTGCGACGAAGCCGAGTTCGGCTGCCCCGGTCGCGACGAACTGGTACGCCTGGGTGATCGAGCTGCCCTTGACGATCTTCGGCGTCAGCGTGGCGAGGACGTTGAGCTTCGTCATCGTCTGCATGGCGGCGGTGCCATAAGGCGCGGCGGTCGGATCGGCGATCGAGATGTGAGTAAACTTGCCGCCTTTCAGTACCGCACCCTGCGCGTCGACCAGACCGGGGATGGTCGAGTACAGCACGAGGCGGCCGATCGCGTAGGTGAAGCGGCTGCCGGGAACAGCGAGGCCGTCCTGCTCGGCCTTTTTCGGACGGTCGGCGTCGGCGGACAGGAACACCTCGAACGGCGCGCCGTGCGCCATCTGCGTGTAAAACGCCCCGGACGAGCCGAAGCTGAGGACGGCGGTGTTGCCGGTTGCCTTGAGGTAGGCGGCGGCGATTTCCTTTGCGGGCTCGGTAAAATTGGCGGCGACGGCGACCTGGGTCTCGGCGGCGCTGAGCGGGGCGGCGACGACGATCGTCGTCAGCGCCGCGAAGACAATACGGGCAAGATTGAGCATCGGTCGGCTCCTAGAAAGCGAGCTGCGAACGCAGCGAGATGACGTTGTACTTCTGCCCGATCTGCGCACCGACCGGGGTCAGGTAGGTCGTGGCGTTCGGCGAGAGGCGGTCGATCTCGACATGCTGATAGTCGAACATAAAGCGGATCACCGGGTTGAGGTACCAGTTTAGCCCGGCGGCGATGATCTTCTGCTTGCCGCCACGGATCCCGTCGAGCGGAGCCGCAACCCCGGCCTTGCCCTGATCGTAGTTCAGATCGGTGACCGAGTAGCGTCCGGCGAGTTCGAATGCGCCATAGGTGCCCTGCTTGAAGTCGAACGGGTGGTCGACCGTCGGCGCGTCGAAGGCGAAGGTGCCGGGGTTGTACTTGCGGCGCTCACCCGTGAGGACCCAGCCGCCCTCGACGTAGAAGCCGGTGAAGTGCGGGTTGGACAAGGTGCTTGCGAGCCGCTCGACGGTGATCCGCTCGACCTCGCCCTGAACCATTACCGGACCCTTCTGCGCCGCGACCTCGGCCCCGATCGTGTTGACGTGGCTGGCGTTGATCGTGCCGGTGTCGATCAGCCTAGTGCCGTCGACGCGAAGTTCGGGACGCTCGCGGAACTGGACCGGGTAGCGGCCGGTGATCGCGACGTCGGGGCCGCCGTTGTCGGCGACCTTGAAGACGCGGCTGCCATGCGCGCCGAGATGGAGCAGATAGTCGTCGCCGACCAACGGCAGGACCGCGACGCGCGCGATGCCGCCGAAGCTCTGGTTGAAGGACGGCGCGCTGCCGAGCGCCGCTGCGTTGGCGACCCCAACGACGCGGGTGGTCAAGGCGACGTTGGCGAACCAGCGCGACCCCGACGCAGCGAGCTGCCCGGCTTCGCGATAGTCGCCGCCCGCAACGCTGCGGGTGATATCGCTGATCGCCGGGCGTTCGAGGAACAGGCTGCCGTTCGTCGACCCCTGATCCTCCAGCCCGTACGACGGCGGGAAGGCACCGACGCGGAAGCGGAACGGCTTGAGCCCGGTATATTGGAGCCAGAGTTCCTGGATGTGCCCGGCGTCCTCGACCCCCGCGCCGCCGAATTCGAACAACACGTTATAGTCGAAGTCGCCGAACACCTTGCCGTCGATGCCGATCCGCGCGCGGCGGAAGTTGGTGCCGCTGGCGAGGTTGCGCGCGCGGGCGGTGTCGGCGACTGCGCCCGCGCGGCGCAGGTCGGTGGCGATCGGCCCGGCGGCGGCTTGCGAATAGCTGGCCGCGTCGAACTGCATGACGCTGTGGAGGTTGGCGACGAAACGTCCGTCCGGGCTTTGCAGCGACGGCTTGCCCGCGAGGAGCGTGACGCCGCCCGCGCTCGGTCCCGGGACCGATGTCGTCACCGGGCGGACCTGGTCGGGGCTCGTCGCGCGGGGCGAGGCATCGCCGCCGTTGGTCGGGACGCTGCTCGCAAGCTGGGCCGGCGCGGTGGCGGAGACCTGGCCGGCGGCGGGGGGCGCCGGCAACGGCGTCGTTGCTGCGACCGTTGCAGGGTGATCGCGCATATCGGTGACGATCTTGGTCAGCCGGTCGACCTGCGCCTCGAGCGCCTCGATCCGCTTATCGCGCGCGTCGGCGGCCTTGTGGACCGGCTTCGCGACGCCCGCGCTGGCGACCAGTCCAGCCGATAACATCGTCGCAGCCAGCCAGCGTGAACGACCCGATGATGACATAGTAAACCCCTTGATCGCGCCGGCACCCTTGCCCCGGTGGCCGGCCGCCGCGACGTATTCCACCGTATACAGCGAACATCAAGCCCTGCCAGCGGGTTGGCTGTGATCGGCTTGTGCAATACCGCGACGCGCTCAGCGGCACGCGTTCCACGCCGCCATGTCGAGGTGGAAATGATCTCGGTGCGCGCGGTTGTAGTTCGGGCCAAGGACGGTGCCGAACAGGCGGCAGGCTCCGGCGTGAAGTGCGGCAAGCGTTGCGCCACGCGGCCCCTCGCTGCCGAAGTCGCGGGCAACGCTGAGCGGGTGGTCGCGGCCGATGCGGATCGCGGCGATGTCGACGGCGTTGGCGTGCGCGTGTTCGCTGAGACGGGCGGTTCCTGCGATCCGGCGGCAATTGAGGCTGCCGAGGTCGGCGAGACCGGTCGCGGTCAGGCCGCGCTCGCGCACCGAGCGAATGACGACGTGGCGGGTCCAAACCGTCATCGCCGCCGCCAGCGGGCACGTCATCACGAGGCTGTGATCGAGCGGCAGGCCGACATTCGCGACGCGCACCGCATCGGTGACGCGGCAGCCGGGTCCGGCGTCGAAGTCGGGGAGCGGCGTCGCGGAAATTCCGGCGGCGCTCAGGAGGGCGCGGCATTGTCCGGGATGTTTGCCAAGGGCGAGCAGCTTGCCGCCGGTCGCCCAGCCGATCGGCGCGGTCAGGTCGAGCGGGGTCCACGGCAGGTCTTGCGGGTAGCGGCGCGCGTGGTCGAACGCGATGAACAGCGCGAAACCGGCGAGGACGAGGACTGTGGCGAGGCGGACGGCGGCGAGCATCGCCGCTCAACGCGCCGGTGCTCGGTTGGGCGCTACTCGCGACGCGCGGTGTCGAGGCGTTCCTCGGTGACCGGATAGTCGCACCCCTCGGGGATCGTCAGCCACATCGCCCCGTCGCGCTCGACGATCGCGGGCTGGGTGAGGACGACCGGGCGGGCGCGGGTCGCCGCCAGCAAAGCGTCGAGGCCGGCGTATTGCGCGAGGCGTTCGAGGTTGCGCCGCGTCGGGAAGACGAGCCCGATCTCGCCGGCGTCGGCGCGCGAAACGGCGGCGGCGGCGGTCGTCCAGTGCGCGGTCACCGCCTCATGCCCATCGGGGGCGACGACCTCGCCGGCGGGCAGCACCGCGAGATAGAAATGCGTGTCGAAGCGGCGCGAGATTTTTGCGGCAGCGGGCGGCACCCAGCGCGCGAACGGGACGAGCGTGGCGGCGTCGAGTGCGTGGCCGGTCGCGGCGAGGAAGTCGGCGTAGGTCGCGGTCGACGCATTGAGCCGCGCCCGCCAATCGCGCCGCACCGCCGGATCGATCGCCGGACCGGTGCTCAGCAGGACATCGGCCTCCTCGAAGGTCTCGCGCGCCGCCGCGACTCGCGCCGCCGCATCGACCGGATCGAGGCCTTCGCAGCCGGTGGCGAGTGCGGGGTCGGCGAACACCGCGCGGTCGCCGGGATCGACCCGACCGCCGGGAAAGACCATCGCGCCGCCGGCGAACGCGGTGCTGCCGTGGCGTTCGAGGAGCAGGAGCTCGCACGTCCCGTCGCGGTTGCGGAGGAGGACGACGGTTGCGGCGGGGATCGGGGTGTCGGCGTCGGTCATACCCGATCATAGGCGGATTGCCGCAGCGCGGCCAAGGCGGCGAAGCGCGGTCACGCCTCATGATTTTTCAACGTTTCACTGCCAAAGGGTGGGGGTGTCGAGTGTTGCGTATTTGCGTTCCCGGGTCTCCCGCGTTCCCGTCGTCGCGCTCGCGGGGGCGGTGCTGATCGCCGTGGCGGTCAGCCTGCTGCTGATCCAGATCGGTCCATCGGCGTGGGCGCTCGAACTCGGCGACAGCGACAATTTCATGCGGTTGGCGGAGGTGCGCGACTGGCTCGGCGGACAGTCGTGGTGGGACATCCGCCAGCATCGCGTCGACCCGCCGCATGGGCTTTACACGCACTGGTCGCGGCTTGCCGACCTGCCGCTCGCCGCCGCGATCGTCGCGCTGCGCCCGTTCGTGCCGGAGATCGCCGAGCGACTCGCGCTCGTCGTCGTGCCGCTGCTGCTGCTGGTTCCGGCGCTGCTCCTCCAATCGGCGATCGCGACTGGGCTTGGCGGGCGGCTTGCGGGGCTGGCTGCGCTCGGGCTCGGTGCGCTGGCGACGCCGATGCTGGTCCAATTCGTTCCAGGCCGGATCGATCATCACGGGCTGCAGATCGTCCTCGTCCTCGCCGCGGTTGCCGTATTGGTTCGATGGCCCGGCGCGCGCGGCGGGGCTTGGGCGGCGGTGGCGAGCGCGGTGTCGCTGACCGTCGGGCTGGAGACTGCGCCGTATCTCGCGGTGATCGCGGGCTATGTCGCGCTCGACTGGGCGTGGCACGGCGACGACCAGAATGCGGCGTCGACGGCGCGCGGTTATGGCATCGCGCTTGCGGTCGCCGTGCCCGCACTGTTCGCCGCGACGGTGCCGATCGCCGATTGGTCGCTCGCGAAGGGCGATGCGATCGGGCGCGGGCACGTCGCCATCGCGGTCGTCGGCGGGGTCGCGCTGGCGGTGCTACCGCAATTGTGGCTCGGGCGCGATGCGCGGCTGGTCGCGGTGGCGGCGCTCGGCGTCATCCTCGCCGGATTGGTCCTCAAGCTTTTCCCCGAACTGATTTTAGCGCCGTACGCAATGGTCGGGCCGCTGCTCGCGCGGCTGTGGATGGGGCATATCGTCGAGATGCGCTCGGTGTTCGCCGATGCCGCGACGTCGCCGATGGCGGCGCTCGGACGCGTGTGGTTCGTCGCGGTGGCGGCGGTCGCGGCAGTGATCCTGGCGCGGCGCGGCGGGCGAAAGCTGCTGGTTGCGCTCCTCGCGGTCACCGCGCTCGGCCTCGGCTGCTGGGAGATGCGCGCGCTCGGGCTGGCGACTGCGGTCGCGGTCCCGCAGGCGGGCGCGGCGCTCGCGGCGCTGTGGCACCGCCGCGCAGCCGGGGGATCACTGATGCCGTTCATCGTCGGCCTGCTGATAATCGGGCACCTGCCGTCGATCGTGCTGAGCGCGCGGGCATCGGCGCCGGCCGTCGATCGCGGGCTGCCGTGCAACACCCCTTCGGCGCTGGCCCCGCTCGCGGTACTCCCGCGCGGCGTCGTGCTCGCGCCGATCGACATGGGCGGCAGCCTGCTCGCGCTGACCCCGCACAGCGTCGTCGCGACGCCGATCCACCGCGATGTCCATGGCAACATGCTCGCTTACACGATCCTGCGCGCGCCGCCGTCGGCCGAGCCGCCGCCCGGCATCGATTACATCGGCTATTGCCCCGCCGACGGCGAGACCCGCATCCTCGCCGCCGACGCTCCACGCGGGCTGCTTGCAGCGTTGATCGCTGGGCGCGTGCCGCCTTGGCTCACATCCGTCGGGAGCGGGCCGTTCCGGACGTGGCGCGTTACCGCTTCGCGCTGACCCGAAGCAATTTCCCGTTGTCGTCGTCCGTGACGATCCAGATTGCACCGTCGGGGCCTTCGACCGCATCGCGGATCCGTTCGGCGCGATCGGTGAGCAGTCGCTCCTCGCCGACGACGCGGTCGTTCTTGACGACCAGCCGGACGAGCGCGGTACTGGCGAGGCCGCCGATGAAGAAGTCGCCGCGCCATTCGGGGAACATCCTGCCCGAATGGATCATCAGGCTTGCCGGGGCGACGATCGGGTCCCAGTAATACACCGGCTGTTCCATCCCGGGCGCGGCGGTGATGCCCTTGCCGACCGGCTTGCCCGAATATTCTTCGCCGTAGCCGATCGTCGGCCAGCCGTAATCCTTGCCGCGTGTGACGAGGTTCAACTCGTCGCCGCCGCGCGGGCCCATCTCGACTTCCCATAATTTGCCGCGCGCATCGAAGGCGATGCCGAGGATGTTGCGGTGGCCGTCACTCCAGATCTCGGGGCGGGCACCTGCCTTGCCGATGAACGGATTGTCTTTTGCCGGGGTGCCGTCGGGGTTGAGGTGGACGATCTTGCCGAGGTCGCTGCCGAGGTCCTGCGCCTGGACGCGCCCCGGCAGGATCGAGCGCTCGCCGAGGCCGAGGAACAAGGTGCCGTCGGCGGCGAACACCAGCCGCCCGCCATTGTGCAGGTTGGACTCGAGCGCGGGCTCGACGCGGAAGATCACCGTCACCCCGTCGAGGCGCGGGGTCGGGCCGTCGACCAATGTCGCGCGGGCGAGCGCGAGGCCGTTGCCGCCGCCCGCGCGCGGCTCCGAATACGTCCAGTAGACGACATGGTCGGTCGCGAACTTCGGGCTGAGCGCGAGGCCGAGCAGCCCGCTCTGGCCGTTGGCGTTGACCTTGGGGATGCCCGCGACGGCCATGGAGATCTTGCCCGCCTGCGTCACGATCCGCAGCGCCGCGGGGTTCTTCTCGGTCACCAGCATCCGCCCGTCGGGCATGAATGCGATCGCCCACGGAGAGTGGAGGCCGGTCGCGACCTCGGTAACGGTCAGCGGCGTCTTGGTGTGGACCTCCTCGGCGCGATGCTGCCCGGCGAACGCGGGCTTATACGTCGGATTGTTCGGCGGATCGGTCGCGACGGGGGCGGCGAGCGCGGGGGTGGCGAGGAGGACGGCAAGGAGGGCGATACGCATGGGAGTCCTTCGACGCGATGGGGGTGTGCAGCGGTCCGAACGCGCCGCCGGGCGATGCTATCCGAACCTAGTGATGCAGGCTGTAGGTGGCGACGCTCGCCGCGATTGGATCGAGCCGCACCGATAAGGCGATAGCGATCGCCGCAACAAGCAGGGCAGCCGCGACAACCCAGTTCACCTGTCGCCCCGACGGGAGCAACGGCCACAGCAGGATCGCCGACGCCGCCAGCGGGATCGCCGCCGCGACCGGCATCGTCGGCCCGATCCCCTGCATCAGGAAGAAGCCGAAGCCGACGAGGTACCCGACGCCGACGGCAGCCGCGGCGACCGTTGCGGCGGTGCCGAAGCGCGGCGCGAATGCGGCCGTCGCCGCGGCGATCCCGGCGAGCAGGACCGGCCAGGCAATGATGAACGCAGCGGTCGGCGCGATAATCTGGACCGCGACGCCGGCAATCAGCAGCGGGATCGTCACGCCCAGCCATGTCCCGATGCCGTCGGGCGACCGGCGAAACAGCGCCGCGACCGCCGACAGCGCCGCCGTGCATAGCAACAACGCCTGAAGCTGCAGCCGCGGGATCGCCGCGAGCCGGTCGTAGTAATTGACCTTGCCGTCCGCCCCCGAGACGAGGTTGACGAGGTAAAGCGCGCCTCCGGCGACGACGATCAACACCACCAGCGCCGCGACACCGCGCCCGAGGTCGCGCGGCCTCGCCTTACCGCGCAGGGCGGCGGCGGTGAGGATGAGCGCGGCGACCCCGAGGATCGCCCATCCGACAGCCGCGGGATAAATCATCAGGAAAGAGCTGAACGCGTCGAAGAAGACGAGGCTTGGCGCATTATGCGGCAGCGCCGGGACCGTCGCCAGCGCGCGGGCGATGTCGAGACCCTGCGCCCCCATGTCCTGCAGCGCGCCGCGATCGAGATTGGCCGGCGTCGCCAGCGGCGAGTGGTAAAAACCCGACCGCCCGATGAAGGCGAAGTTGAATCCCGGGATGCCGAGCGCCTTCGCCGGCGTATAATCGGTATCGTTGGGCAGCAACTCGTAGATCAGCACGCTCAGCGATGTCGCCGACGGGTGGCCAACCGTGCTCGCGAACAGCCGCATCATCCCGCCATTGTCGTGCCCGGTCTCGAACATCGCGGCGCGTCCGCCGCCGCCGCGCGTCTCGAAATTGACGATGACGCCGGGTCGTGCGCGCTCGGGATCGGTCCGGAAGAACGCGCGGGCGCCTTCGAGGCCGAGCTCCTCGCCGTCGGTGAGGAGGACGATGACGTCGCGCCGCGGTGGCGGCCCCGCCTTGAGCGCGCGGACGATCTCGATGATCGATGCGACCCCGGCGCCGTCGTCGGCGGCACCCGGCGATCCCCAGACGCTGTCGTAATGCGCCATCAGGACCAGCGCCGGTGCGGTCCGGTCGCGGCCGGGCAGGGTGGCGACGATGTTGACAACCGGCCGTACTGTTGCGTCGCCGCTCCACTTGGCGAGGCCCTTCGCGCCCTTGGCGCTCATCGGGTTGACCGTCGTTCGCACCGACAGGCCGAGCCCGCGCAGCCGCTCGATCAGCCACGCCCTGACGCGGGCGTTGTCGGCACTCCCGCTCGGATGCGGCGCGCGCCCGATTTCCTGCACGTCGCTCATCGCGCGCTCGGCGGAGAAGTCGGCGGCCGGCGTATCGACGCCGCGCGGCCCCGGCGGCGTTGTCGCCAGCACTGCGAACAACGCCGCGCCGATCACAGCCAAGAACAACGCCCAATAGTCGCGCATGTATTTCCCCCCGGACTTTATCATTACGACAGCTACTTGCTTGAGCTGGCCGGCATCGTCGCGTTGACCGGCGTGCCCGTCCGATACCGCCCGAACCATGCGAGGATCACCCCGTTCTCCGCCGCCAACTGCGAGGGCCGTTCCGCCAGCCCGTGGTGGCTCGCCCCCGGCACCCGCACCAGCGCGGTCGGGATCTTGCGGATCTGGAGGGCGTCGTAGAACTGCTCGGCCTCGCTGCCGGGGGTGCGGTGGTCTTCCTCGCCGACCATCAGCAGGGTCGGGGTGGTGACGTTGCCGACGAGGCTGAGCGGCGAGTGTTTCCACAGCAGGTCGGGGTTCTCCCACGGCTGTGCGCCGAACCAGTATTTGAGCATTTCGGCATAGCCGTCGGTCGTCAGCCCCTCGCTTGCCCAGTTGATGACGGGCTTCTGGCTAACCGCGGCCTTGAAGCGGTTGGTCTTGCCGACGACCCATGCGGTGAGCAGCCCGCCGCCCGATCCGCCGGTGACAAACAGGTTGTTCGGATCGACCGGGCCGTGGGCGATCGCATCGTCGACGACGCTCATGAGGTCGTCATAGTCGTGGCTCGGATAGTCCTTCCAGATGGTGTTGGCGAAGGCCGCGCCCTGGCTCGTCGACCCGCGCGGGTTGGCATAGACGACGACGTAACCGGCGGCGGCATAGAGTTGGTCCTCGGTCGACCACACCGGCGAATACGCCGCGTAGGGCCCGCCGTGGATTTCGAGGATCAACGGCATCTTGAACGCCGGGTCGTAGTTCGGCGGGGTAACCATCCAATAGTCGATCATCATGCCGTCGGCCGACGAGGCGACGTGATGCGCCTTGACCTCGCCGAGCGTCTTGCCCGCGAACAGCCCGTCGTTGAGCCGGGTGAGCAGGCGGGTCTTGCCGCCGCTCGCCAGCCCGACGTCGGCGGGATGTGCGGGGGTGCCGGCGGTGAAGGCGACCGCGCCGGTCTTCGCGACGCTGAACGACCCGCCGGTGTACGGCCGGTCGAGGTCGCCGCCCGCGAGGCCCTCGGCGACGGGGGTCATCCTGCCGTCGAGGTCGAAGCGCGCGACCTTGGTGACGCCGTGGTCTTCGTACGCCGCGACGATGCTCCGCCCGTCGGCCGACCAGCGCGGCGAATGGACCGAGCGGTCGAGGCTGGCGCTGATGACGCGCGACCCGCTGCCGTCGCGGTTCATCACGCTAAGCTGGCTGTTCTCATATGCGCGCAGGTGGTCGTCGAAGCCGGTGTAGGCGATGAGCTTGCCGTCG
This sequence comes from Polymorphobacter megasporae, assembly GCF_018982885.2. Taxonomy (NCBI): domain Bacteria; kingdom Pseudomonadati; phylum Pseudomonadota; class Alphaproteobacteria; order Sphingomonadales; family Sphingosinicellaceae; genus Glacieibacterium; species Glacieibacterium megasporae. The sequence continues at coordinate 2,687,061 of NZ_CP081848.1, forward strand.
GGCGATGCTTGCGGCGCGGTGTCGGGGCCGTTGCGCGTCGTCAGCTGGGTGATCGTGCCGCGCTCGACCGCGACGGCGAAGATATCGGAGTTGAGCGGCTCGCGCTCCCAGTCCTTGCCGTGGTTCGAGCTGAACAGGATCGCGTCGCCGTCGCGGGTCCAGCTCAGTCCGGCGTCGTCGTCATACTTGCCGAAGGTCAGCTGGCGCGGCGCGCCGCCGTCGGAGCCGACGACGAAGACATGGGTGAAGCCGGGCTTGAGATAACCCTCGCCGTCGGCGCGGTAGTTGACCTTGGTGACGATGTTGAGCGGGTCGGCCCATTTCGCGCCCTCGGGCTTGGCGAGCGGGGTGCCGATCTTCTCGCCCTCGTCGGGGGTGAACAATGTGAAGGCAATGCGCTTGCCGTCGGGCGACCACGCCATGTCCTCGGGTGCGTCGGGCAGGGCGGTGATGCGCGCGTTGGTCCCGCTGTTCATCCAGTGGACGTACAACTGCGGCTTGCCCCCCGCGTCGGCGGCGGCATAGGCGATCTTGGTCCCGTCGGGCGACCAGCGCGGGCGGCTCGCGACGCCGTCGAGCAGCGGGGACTGCGCACCGGTGGCGACGTCGACGAGCCAGATCGTCCGCCGCGCCTTGTCGGTCATGATGTCCTCCGACGAGCGGACATAGGCGATGTGCTTGCCGTCGGGGCTGATCTGGACGTCGGTCGCCTGTTCGAGGCCAAAAACGTCGCGCGGCGTGAAGACCGGCGACGCGGCGGTCGCGAGCGGCGTCTGGGCGGCGAGGGGCAGGGCGGGAAAGGCGGCGGTAAAGAGGAGGACGGCGGTCAGCGTCAGGCGCATCATGGTCTCGCTTCAAAGGACACACGGATTTATGACGCTTGATGCGCGTTCCGCACAAGTGTAATAGACAGGCAATACAGTATGGAGACGAACATGCGCCGCGCCGCCCTGCTTTTCATGGTCCCGCTTGCCCTCGCCCCGCTCGCCCTGACAGCGTGCAACCGTCACCGCACCGAGGAGACGACGACGGTCGTGACCAAGGACGGGGTGACGACGACGACGGTAACGACGCGGAAGGTCGGGGCGCACGACGACGATAAGACCGCCGCCGGGCTCGACATCGACACCGACAAGTTCAAGGCGAACATCGAAATCCCGGGGCTGTCGCTCGGCGGCGACCACATGGATATGGACGGGATGAAACTGTATCCCGGGTCGACGGTCAAGGGCATGCACGTCAAGGCGAGCGATCATAATGGTGACTCGCGCGGCACGGTGACGATGGACTTCACCAGCCCCGCCGCTCCCGCCGCGGTCGCCGATCACATGAAGGCGCAGGCGGAAAAAGCCGGCTTCACCGTGGTGGGTGCCTCCGCCGCCGGGCTGACCGGGACGAAGGTCGAGGACAAGGACACCAACCACTTCACCATCACGCTCAATCCCAATGGTGATGCGACCGTCGGGCAGCTGGTGATGACGGGATCGAAGGAAAAGTTGGGCTGGTAATCTAATTCCTTCCTCGCTCTTGCGGGGGAGGAATTAGGCGATCCGCGTCTGCCGGCGAGCCTACTCCCGATACCTAATCAACCCCTCCTGCATCACCGTCGCGACCATCCGCCCATCGTGCGCGAAGATCAGCCCCCGGTTCATGCCCCGGCCGCCGCTCGCGCGCGGGGAGTCCTGGGCGAACAAATGCCAGTCGTTGAGGTCGGGCGTCGCGTGGAACCACATCGCATGGTCGATCGACGCGACCTGAAGCTTGGGGTCGGCCCAGCTGATCGCGTGCGGCATCAGGCAGGTGTCGAGCAATGTCATGTCGCTGGCGAAGGCGAGTAGGCAGCGCGCGAGGACCGGATCACCCGGCACCGGGCTCGCCGCGCGGAACCAGTTATGCTGGACCGGCTTCGCCTTCTTCGGCTTGAACGGGTCCATCGGCTCGACCGGGCGGAATTCGATCGGCCGGTCGCGGTTGCCCCATAAGGTGCGGAATGGCTCGGGAGTCGTCGCGGCGCGGCGCTCGAACAGCTCGCGCTCGTTGCGCAGCCCGTCGGGACCAGCGACCTTGGGCAACGCCGCGGCATGGTCGAAGCCGGTCTCGGCGATGGCGAACGACGCCGCCATGTTGAAGATTGGTCGACCGTGCTGGATCGCGATGACCCGCCGCGTGGCGAAGCTGGTGCCGTCGCGGTCGCGCTCGACGCGGTAGACGATCGGCGCGGCGGGATCGCCGGGGCGGAGGAAATAGGCGTGGAGCGAGTGCGCCAGCCGGTCGGCGCGGACCGTCCGCGACGCCGCCATCAACGCCTGCGCGACGACCTGCCCGCCATAGACGCGGGTCCAGCCGGGGTCGTTCGAGATGCCGCGAAAGAGGTCGACCTCGAGCGCCTCGACGTCGAGCAACGCCAGCAGCCGTTCGACCGCAGCGGCGTCGGGGCCGGCATCAGGGGCAGCGGCAGGCGGAAGCGGATTATTCATTACGCCCGGGTAGCGATCGTGCGCACGCCTGTCACCGGAACTTTCGATCGGGACGTTCGCTTTGGGATCACTACGGCTTCACAACGGTCAAGGGGTCCCGCAAATGCTTCGTTACGCTCTTATCTTTCTCGTCGTCGCGCTCGTCGCCGGCCTCCTCGGCTTCGGCGGTCTTGCCGGTGCCGCCGTCGGTATCGCCAAGATTCTGTTCTACATCTTCATCATTCTGTTCGTCGTGGGTCTCGTGATGCACCTCGTCCGGGGTGGCCGCACGATCTAACGATCGATTTCGGATAAAGCTTGAGGCCGTCGGAGCAATCCGGCGGCCTTTTGCTTGACACCATCGGGGGGGTCGCCTAACCCCGCCGCCTCGCGCAAGCGGGTGTAGCTCAGTTGGTTAGAGCGCCGGCCTGTCACGCCGGAGGTCGCGGGTTCGAGTCCCGTCACTCGCGCCACGCGGCGCGAAATCTCCCGCCGCTTGCGCCGATCATTCCCGCCGATTGTTTGCGCTCAGTTCCGGGCGTCGAACGTCTTCAATTCATAAGCGATCGATGCTTCGACGAGGGCTTCCCACAGCGTCGCTGCAAGACCGTCGGGCAGCTCGGCGGCAGCGGCCTCGCGCACGGCGTTGGCGATGACTTCGGCCTTGCGCGGCTCGTCGCGAACGGCGGTGCGATCCGGCTTGATCCGGGCGGCGGCGAGCATGAAGTCGAACCGGCGGCGAAGCACCGCGACCAGTTCGCGGTCGATTGCGTCAACCCCGGCACGGACCTCGGTCATCGACATGCAATCGGCGGCGGTCATCGCGGCGCGCGCCACGACCCGGTCTCCATCCACTGCAGCAGCGGCTTCAACGGCAACAGCCACAGGCAGCCGAGCAGCAGGTACACCGGGGTCGCGATATACCATGGCAGCGCGCCGATCGGGCCGAGCAGCCGCGACACCAACCCGGCATAGATGATCAGGCCCAGCACCATCGCCAGCACGCCGATGGGTTTGCGGTACGTCGGGGGTTTCATGGCCATGCCGCCGACATAAGCGCAGGGGGTGACATTGTCAGCCTCGTGCGTCACCGGGTAAAGCGGTGCCACCCCGACGGCGTCGCCAGCGCATCGAGCGGCGCGTCCCACGCATCGGCAGGCAATGCCTCGACCCGCTGCACGTCCCAGGCGACCCCGATCGCGAACACTTGCCCGCTCCCCCGCAGCAGCGCCAACGTCCGGTCGTAATAGCCGCCCCCCTGACCGAGCCGGTGGCCGCGCGCGTCGACCGCGATCAGCGGCACGAGGATGATAGTCGGGACCGCGACGGGAGCGTCCGCCGCCGGTTCGGGGATGCCGAGTGCGCCGGGAACGAGGCTCGCTGCGCCGGCATGATGGAAGGTCAGCGGCGAATCGCGGGTGACGCGCGGATAGAGCATCGCGCGCGCGAAGCCGCACGGGTCGATCTCGTCACCACACGCCCGATAGACTGCGACCGGCCCCGGTCCGAGATTGGCGTCGAGGACAGCGGCAAGCGCAGCCTCGAGCCGCGCCCGCTCGCCCGGCGCCAGCCCCGCGACATACGCCGCCCGCGCCGCTCGCAACGTCCGGCGCAACGCTGCCTTGGTAGGGGTCGACGCTGGGTGAGGGGAGGTCGGCGGGACCACCATAGCCGTTTGCCTGAAAGTCCTCTGATGCCAAGTACATCAGGTGGGGACCATGTAGTTCGGACCAGGATCCGACCAGAGACAGCCCCCTAGGAGAGTGAATCGCCTCAGGGAAATATGGGCTCGTACAAGGCAGTGCCCGCCTCATCCCGATATAGGCGCTTTGTCCCGGGCGCTCAACCACCGGTGCTCGACCATCGGCAAATTGAATCGGCGATCGATTTGTGTAGTTTAGTACGAAGTCGGACTTTTGGGGGTGCACATGCCGTTGAACGAAGAGCTGAGCTGGTCGCAGGTTGGAGCGATCGTCACCAATGCCGATATCTCGCCGCCGGGAACAGTCAGCGACGCGTTCCAGCTGGCGTACGGCATGCCGACGAAGGAGCTGCTTCCAGCGGGCATGTCGCTCTACAAATTCAACGGCTGGAACTCGCTCGGGCAGGGGGCGATCACTGCGGGGACCGAACTGTCGCCGTGGTGGAGCCCGACCGCGCCATTCAAGCACGATGCCGGGCTCGTCCAGCGGCAGAAGATCGCCGACGCCAACGGCGTGTCGTTCCGCGAATGGGGCCGCCTGACCTCGGTCATCAAGGAAAACTGGAGCTCACTCGACTGGCTGCTGACGGTCCAGCTCGCGGTGCCGGTCTATGCCTGGTTCGGCGGCTTCAAGGGCATGGCGCGGATCGACAAGGACACCCAGTCGCGCCGGAACGCCGCGCTCGAAAAGCGCGGCGCCGGTAGCAACCTGCCCGGCGGCGGGACGCAGTTCTACATCCCCAACCTGACGGTCGGCGCGATCGTCAGCCCGGCGTTCCGCTCACTCGGCGCTTAATCGCGCCCCGCCTCGAGCGTCGCGGCGAGGGTTTCAACGCGGGCAAGCAAGGCGGCGTAACGCTCGTCATCTGCAGCACCTGCCGCCGGGGCGATCGGTGCCGTCGCACCACCGTTGCGCGCGGCGAACAACTCGTCGGCGACCTGGATGCCCGCCATCAACAATAGGCGTGGCTCGCTCATCGTGCCGATCGCGGCGGTGAGCTCGTCGGCTTTCGCCGCGAGAAGCGCAGCGAGCGCGGTGATGTGCCCCTCCTCGCCGTCGCCGCACGACAGCGGATAGGTGCGTCCGCCGATCCCGACCCTGACCTGGCCCATTACTTCGCCTCCGCGATCAACGCATCGAGTGCGCTGATCGCGTCACCTGCGGCCACATCGAGCGCGGTAGCCTTCGCCGCAGCGCGATCGCGTTCACCACGAAGTTTCGCCGCCGCTGCCTCGATCCGGTCGACCGCCGCGGACAGGCGTTCGAGTGTCGTCGTATCCGCCACCGGCAAACTCCTGAAATCGCGCAACTGCGGTTCAAATCGTCCAAAATGGCCCCCGCCGTCAAATATTGACCCGCCGCGGGGGGGTCGCCATGGTGCGCCGCGCTCTGTTCCCGAGTCGCTCGCAAGGTTCATTTCGCCGATGTCCGTACCCAACCGCCAAATGGCGAATGCGATCCGCGCGCTGGCGATGGATGCGGTGGAGCGTGCAAATTCGGGGCACCCCGGCATGCCGATGGGGATGGCCGACGCCGCGACGGCGCTGTTCACGCGTCACCTCAAGTACGATCCCGCCCAGCCGAAATGGGCCGACCGCGACCGCTTCGTCCTGTCGGCGGGGCACGGCTCGATGCTGATCTATGCGCTGCTGTACCTGACCGGCTACACCCGCCCGACGATTTCCGACATCGAAAATTTCCGCCAGCTCGGGTCGCCCTGCGCCGGACATCCCGAGAATTTCGAGCTTGAAGGCGTCGAGACGACGACCGGCCCGCTCGGGCAGGGGCTCGCCACCGCCGTCGGCATGGCGATCGCCGAACGCCACCTCAACGCGGTCTACGGCGACGCGCTGGTCGACCATCACACCTATGTCATCGCCGGCGACGGTTGCTTGATGGAGGGCATCAGCCACGAGGCGATCGGCCTCGCGGGGCACCTCGGCCTCGGACGGCTCATCGTGATGTGGGACGACAACCGCATATCGATCGATGGGCCGACGAGCCTGTCGACCAGCGAAGATACCGCCAAGCGGTTCGACGCCGCCGGGTGGCACGTCCTCGCTTGCGATGGGATGGACTTCGACGCGGTCGACGCGGCGCTGACCGCAGCGAAGGCCGATCCGCGCCCGACGCTGATCGCGTGCCGGACGACGATTGGCTTCGGCGCGCCGAAAAAGGCGGGGACGAGCGGCGCGCATGGTTCGCCGCTCGGTGCTGCCGAGATCGCCGGAGCCCGTGAGGCGCTCGGCTGGACGGCTGAACCGTTCGTCGTTCCCGACGAGATCTTCGCCGCTTGGCGCGATGCCGGAAAGCGCGGCGTCGCAGCGCGTGCGGCATGGGATGCGCGCCTTGCGAGCGCTGACGAGCACGTCCGTGCGGGCTTCGTGCGCCGGTTGAGCGGCACGCCGCCGCAGGCCGCCTACGACGCGATCGACGCGCATATCGCCGGGCTGATCGCCGCGCCGCAGACGATCGCGACGCGCAAGGCGTCCGAACTCGTGCTCGACGTCGTCACCCCCGTTGCCCCCGGGATGATCGGCGGATCAGCCGACCTGACGGGATCGAACAACACCAAGACCAAGGCTTTACAGCCGCTTACGCGCGACAGTTATGACGGGCGCTACATTTATTACGGCATCCGCGAGTTCGGCATGGCGGCGGCGATGAACGGCATCGCGCTGCATGGCCAGTGCCTGCCGTTTGGCGGCACCTTCCTCGTTTTCTCGGACTACATGCGCAACGCGATCCGCATGTCGGCACTCCAGCAGACCCGCGTGATCTACGTCTTGACCCACGACAGCATCGGCCTCGGCGAGGACGGCCCGACCCATCAGCCGGTCGAGCATCTGCTGTCGCTCCGCGCGATCCCGAACCTCGCGGTCTATCGCCCCGCCGATGCGGTCGAGACCGCCGAGTGCTGGGCGCTGGCGATTGCCGATGCCCACCGTCCGTCGGTGCTCGCGCTGTCGCGGCAGAATCTGCCGCAGCTTCGCCTCACAGCCGCAGCGAACCAGTCGGCGCTCGGGGGGTACACGCTACGCGCCGCGACCGCCGAGCGCCGCGTCGTGCTGATCGCCACTGGCTCCGAGGTCCACATCGCGCTCGCCGCCGCCGACCGCCTCGAAGCCGACGGGATCGGCGCCGACGTCGTCTCGATGCCGTGCTGCGAGCGCTTCGAGGACCAGACCGCGATGTACCGAGCGAGCGTCCTCCCCGACGGCGTTTTGACGTGTTCGGTCGAGGCGGGCGTCACCCTCGGCTGGGAGCGCTATACCGGCCGCGACGGGCTGCGCTTCGGCATTGACAGTTTCGGCGCCTCGGCCCCGATCGACACACTATATGACAAGTTCGGCCTGACCGCGCCGGCAATCGCCGCGCGGATCAGCAGTCATTTCAAGGAGTAGGGTATGACCAAGGTAGCGATCAACGGCTTCGGCCGGATCGGACGGCTCGTGATGCGCGCAATCCTCGCGCGCGCCGCCGAGGGTGCCGACATCGAGATCGTCGCGATCAACGACCTCGCCGACATCAACACCAACGCGCTGCTGCTCAAGCGCGATTCGACCCACGGCACCTATGCCGGCACCGTCACTGTCGATGGCTCCGACCTGATCGTTGACGGCAAGCGCATCCGCGTCACCGCCGAGCGCGACCCCGCCAAACTTCCGCACGCCGAACTCGGCGTCGACATCGCGCTCGAGTGCACCGGGCTGTTCACCGACGCCGAGAAGGCGCGGCTGCACCTGACGGCGGGCGCGAAGAAGGTTCTGATTTCGGCCCCGGGCAAGGGCGTCGACCTCACCGTCGTCTACGGCGTCAACCACAAACTGCTCGAAGCCGGACACACCGTCGTCTCAAACGCATCGTGCACGACCAACTGCTTGGCCCCGATCGTCAAGGTGATGCATGAGGCGATCGGCATCGAGCGCGGGCTGATGCTGACGATCCACAGCTACACCAACGACCAGGCGCTGCTCGACCAGATGCATAAGGACCCACGCCGCGCCCGCGCCGCCGCGGTATCGATGATCCCGACAAGCACGGGTGCGGCCAAGACCGTCGGCGAGGTCATCCCCGAGTTGAAGGGCAAGCTCGACGGCATCTCGATCCGCGTGCCGACGCCGAACGTCAGCCTCGTCGACTTCACCTTCACGCCGTCGCGCGACACGACGATCGAGGAAGTCAACGCCGCACTCAAGGCTGCATCCGAAACCGCTGATTTCAAGGGCATTCTCAATTACAGCATCGAGCCGCTGGTCAGCCGCGACTACAACGGCGATCCGGCGTCGTCGACGATCGACAGCCTCGAGACGACCGTCCTCGACAAGAAGCTCGTCCGTGTCGTCAGCTGGTACGACAATGAATGGGGCTTCTCGAACCGCATGGTCGACACCACGCTGCTGATGGGCAGCCTCGTATAGTGTTTAAAACACTCGACGATATCGGCGACGTCCACGGCAAGCGCGTCCTCGTCCGTTCCGACCTAAACGTGCCGATGGAGGGCGGAGTGGTCGGCGATGCGTCGCGGCTGCGGGCGACGGTGCCGACGATCGCCGAACTCGCCGACGGCGGCGCGATCGTCCTGATCCTGTCGCACTTCGGACGACCCAAGGGCGTCGACGCGAGCCTGTCGCTGCGCCCGGTCGCCGTTGCGCTCGCCGATGTCCTCGGTCGCCCGGTCGGCTTCGTCACCGATTGCGTCGGTCCGATCGCCGAGGCAGCGGTCGCGGCGATGCATCCGGGCGATATCGCGGTCCTCGAGAACCTCCGCTTTCATCTCGGCGAGGAGGCAAACGACCCAGATTTCGTCGCGAGTCTCGCGAAGCTCGGCGAACTCTATGTCGACGACTCGTTCTCGACCGCGCACCGCGCGCACGCCTCGACCGAGGGCCTCGCGCATGTCCTTCCCGCGTTCGCCGGACGCGAGATGGGTGCCGAACTGAACGCGCTCGACAAGGCGCTCGGCCACCCGGTCCACCCGGTCGCGGCGGTCGTCGGCGGTTCGAAGGTCTCGTCGAAGCTCGACGTCCTGCTCCACCTCGTCACCAAGGTCAATCACCTGATGATCGGCGGCGCGATGGCGAACACCTTCCTCGCCGCGCGCGGAATAAACGTCGGCAAGTCGTTGTGCGAACACGATATGGCGGCAACAGCGCTCGATGTTCTCGCGCGAGCAGAAGCGGCTAATTGCACCGTCCACCTGCCGTACGACGTTGTCGTCGCGACCGAGTTCAAGGCCGGAGCGGCGAACCGCACCGTTAACGTCCACGAAATTCCCGCCGACGCGATGGTCCTCGACCTCGGCCCGGCGGCAGTCGAGATGCTCGGCGACGTCCTGAAGACGTGCAAGACACTCGTCTGGAACGGCCCGCTCGGCGCGTTCGAGATCGAACCGTTCGACCGCGCGACCGTCGCGCTTGCGCGGATCGCCGCCGCATTGACCGCCGAGGGGCTGGTGTCGGTCGCCGGGGGCGGCGATACTGTCGCCGCGCTCAACCACGCCGGTGTCGCCGACGGCTTCACCTTCGTATCGAACGCCGGGGGCGCTTTCCTCGAATGGATGGAGGGCAAGGCGTTGCCCGGAATCGTCGCGCTCGGGGGTGATGCATGATCGATATCGACCGGATCTGGGAGAAACTCTACCCGGCGGCGTGGAAGCTGGCGCGCTCGGCCGACCCGATCCACGACCGGATCGGCGAGGCATACCGCGGCTTCCGCGATTTGAAGGGCGAGGCCTTCCCGCCCGAAAGCCGCATCCTCTACAACAGCATCACAACGCGGATGACCGCGGCGGGGGCCGTGGTCGAGAATGGGGTGATCAAGACCGGCGCGGTCGCGAACACCCTCGCCTCGATGCCCGAAGATGACGCCTGCGAAGTCGCCGAACACATCTTCGAACTCTTCGTCCAGGTCGCTGAGGTCCATTTCGCGCGTTGACCATCTTAGGCGTTGGCTCGGCCTGTAGCGCGTTGCCCCGGCGGGGAGGCGGCGCTATCGCCATACCATCCATCTTTCGGAGCATTCCATGACCCCCGCCGTCCGCGCCATTCTCGCCAACTACGAATCCGACAATCCCGGGACCAAGGCGAACCTCGCCCGCATCCTGATGCAGGGGCGGCTCGGCGGGACGGGGAAGCTCGTGATCCTGCCGGTCGACCAGGGCTTCGAGCATGGCCCGGCGCGGAGCTTCGCGGTCAATCCCGACGCGTATGACCCGCACTACCATTTCCAGCTCGCGATCGACGCCGGGCTGTCGGCGTACGCCGCGCCGCTCGGGATGCTCGAGGCGGGGGCGGATACGTTTGCCGGGCAGATCCCGACGATCCTCAAGGTCAACAGCTCGAACAGCTGGTCGACCTCGATCGACCAGGCGGTGACTGGCGGCGTCGACGACGCGCTGCGCCTCGGCTGCGCCGCGATCGGCTTCACCATCTACCCCGGCAGCGACGAGATTTTCGAGCTGATGGAGGAAATCCGCGAACTGTCGGCCGAAGCGAAGTCGGTCGGCATCGCGACCGTTATCTGGTCGTATCCACGCGGCGGCGACATTTCCAAGGCGGGCGAACTCGCGCTCGACGTCGGTGCATACGCTGCGCACATGGCCGCACTCGCAGGCGCCCACATCATCAAGGTCAAGCTGCCGACCGATCATATCGAGCAGAAGGACGCGAAGAAGGCGTACGAGGACGGCGACTGGTCGACGCAGGCGAAGCGCGTCGCGCATGTCCGCCAGGCGTGTTTCAACGGCCGCCGCATCGTCGTCTTCTCGGGCGGCGCGGCGAAGGGTGCCGACGCGGTCTATCAGGATGCGCGCGACATTCGCGACGGCGGCGGCAACGGCTCGATCATCGGTCGTAACACCTTCCAGCGCCCGCGCGCCGAGGCGCTGGCGATGCTCGACAAGATCGTCGGCATCTACATGGGGGCCGAATGAGCGAGCCGGAGCACGACGCCGAAAGCGAGCTGATTCCGCTCGATCCCGGCTTCGGCGAGCGCTTTGAACGCCAACGGCGGCCGAAGTGCCAGTTGTACATCGTCTCGCCGCCGGTGATCGACGTAGGGTTCGCCGACCGGCTGCGCGCGGCGCTCGGGGCAGGGCCGGTCGCGGCGTTCCAGTTGCGGATGAAGGACGTCTCCGACGACGCGATCCTCCGCGCCGCCGAGACGCTGCTGCCGATCTGCAACGAGCATGAGGTCGCGTTCCTGCTCAATGACCGGATGGACCTCGCCAAGGCGTGCGGTGCCGATGGGGTCCACCTCGGCCAGTCCGACGGCCGCGTGCAGGACGCGCGCGCGCTTCTCGGGGCCGACGCGCAGATCGGCGTGACGTGCCACGACAGCCGCCACCTCGCGATGGAGGCGGGCGAGGCGGGGGCCGATTATGTCGCGTTCGGCGCGTTCTATGAGACGACGACCAAGCCGTCGCACTACCGCCCCGAACCGCCGCTGCTGACGTGGTGGACGACGCTGAGCCAGCTGCCGTGTGTCGCGATCGGCGGGATCACCCCGGCCAACGCGCCGCCGCTGATTGCTGCCGGGGCCGACTTCATCGCGGTGGTCAACGCGGTTTGGGCGCACCCGGATGGCCCGGCGGCGGGCGTGGCGTCGTTCGGCCCGGTGTTGGCAGGGGCCTGACCTTGCGCTAGGAGACGCGCCTTCCCCTCCCGCAGAGCCGACCCGCCCCATGAAAATCAACGCCGTCGAAATTCGCCCCGGCAATATCCTCGAATATCAGTCCGGGCTGTGGCGCGCGGTCAAGATCCAGCACACCCAGCCGGGCAAGGGCGGGGCGTATATGCAGGTCGAGCTCAAGAATTTGATCGACGGGCGCAAGACCAACGAGCGCTTCCGTTCGGCCGAGACGGTCGAGAAGGTGCGGCTCGATACGCGCGACTTCCAGTTCCTCTACGCCGAGGGCGACGAGCTGACCTTCATGGACAAGCTCAACTATGATCAGGTCCAACTGCCGAAGGACCTGCTCGGCGACGCTGCCGAGTTCCTCACCGACGGCATGGACGTCGTCATGGAGACGTGGGAGGAAAAGCCGATTTCGGTCCAGCTTCCCGACCATATCGAAGCGGTGATCGCCGACACCGAGGCCGTCGTGAAGGGCCAGACCGCGTCGTCGAGCTACAAGCCGGCGCGGCTCGAAAACGGCGTCCGCGTCATGGTGCCCCCGTTCATCGGTGTCGGCACCAAGATCGTCGTCGACGTCTACGAGCGCGAATACGTCCGCCGCGCCGACTGATTATTTCCCTCCCCCTCGGGGGAGGGCAGGGGCAGGGGAGTCGCCCCGTTCCCGCATCCCCACCGGCCTTGCTCCCGACGGAGCGGGGAGGAGACGATATGCCGATTCATTCCGCCCTGATCACCGTCATGGAAAAGGCCGCGCGCAAGGCCGGGATCCGGCTGCGCCGCGACTTCAACGAGGTCGACGCGCTCCAGGTGTCGCGCAAGGGTCCGGCCGACTTCGTTTCGAATGCCGATCAACAGGCCGAGCGGACGATCCGCGAAATCCTGACGCACGCGCGCCCCGACTGGGGATTGCTGATGGAGGAGGAGGGCGAGATCGTCGGCAACGATCCCGACCACCGCTGGATCGTCGATCCGCTCGACGGCACGACCAACTTCCTCCACGGCCTGCCGCACTTCGCCATCTCGATTGCCGCCGAGGAGCGCGGTGAGGTCGTCGCCGGGCTGGTTTATCAACCACTTACCGACGAAAGCTTCTGGGCCGAGAAAGGCAAAGGCGCGTGGTTGCAGGACCGGCGGCTGCGCGTCTCGGCACGCGGCGACATGGCCGACGCGCTGATCGCCACCGGCATCCCGTTCAGCGGCCACGGCGACCAGCAGGAGTTCGAGAAGGTATTGGCCAAGGTCATGCCCGAGGTCGCCGGCATCCGCCGCTTCGGGTCGGCGGCGCTCGACCTCGCATGGGTCGCGGCAGGGCGTTACGACGGCTATTGGGAAAGCGACCTCCATTACTGGGATGTCGCCGCCGGCATCCTGCTGGTCCGCGAAGCCGGGGGCTTCGTCACCGATTTCCGCGGCGGCGACAAGCCGGTCGAGAAGGCGCAGATCGTCGCTGGGAACGACCGCATCCATAACAAGCTCGGAAAGATGATCGCGACGGCGCTGCGGTAAATCCTCGCGCTACCAAAGGCGGCGGCCTCGTACCGCACCGCACCATGCTTGCGCGCGGCCCCCCTCGCGCTTAGACACGCCGGAGCGAAACCCGCGCGCTGCCGCCGGTTTCGAAGAGGTCCGCCGATGCCGTCAGTCACGTCCCTTGCGATGCCCGACATCGCGTATCAATATTTGCCGATCCTGCTGTTTATCGGCGTCGGCATCGCGTTTTCGCTGATCTTCGTCGGCGCGCCGGTGATCGTGTCGAAGCTGACGGGGACGTCGCAGCCCGACGCCAACAAGCTCAGCGAGTATGAGAGCGGCTTCCCGGCGTTCAGCGACTCCCGCGCGCAGTTCGATGTCCGCTTCTATCTCGTGTCGATCTTGTTCATCGTCTTCGACCTCGAGGCGGCGTATCTGTTTCCCTGGGCGGTGTCGCTCCACTGGACCGGGGTGCCGGGGTGGGTCGCAATGATGCAGTTCCTGGCAGAGCTGGCGATCGGCCTTATCTACGCCTGGAAGATCGGCGCACTGGAGTGGGAATGAACACCAATTTGCTCACCGAGGAGCAGCAGGCGCGGGCGCTGGGCGACAGCCCGGTGTCGGCGCTGACGATCCCCGCGGGGCTGCGCGACGGCTTCCTCAGCGACGTCAATTCGGAGATGTCGAACAAGGGCTTCGTCGTCACCTCGACCGAGGACCTGTTCAACTGGGCGCGGACCGGGTCGCTGTGGTGGATGACCTTCGGGCTCGCCTGCTGCGCGGTCGAGATGATGCACGCGTCGATGCCGCGCTACGACAACGAACGCTTCGGCTATGCCCCGCGCGCTTCGCCGCGCCAGTCGGATGTGATGATGGTCGCCGGTACGCTGTGCAACAAGATGGCCCCCGCGCTGCGCCGCGTTTACGATCAGATGCCCGAGCCGCGCTACGTCATCTCGATGGGGTCGTGCGCCAATGGCGGGGGCTATTATCACTATAGCTACTCGGTCGTCCGCGGCTGCGACCGGATCGTGCCGGTCGATATCTACGTTCCCGGCTGCCCGCCGACCGCCGAAGCGCTGATGTACGGTGTCCTCGCGCTCCAGCGGAAAATCCGCCGGACGGGGAGTTTCGAGCGGTGAGCACGACCGCGCACTGGCCGCAGACCAAGCCTGACGACGGCGTTCAGGCGCGCGTCGAGGCGCTGTTCGGCTCGGCCGTCCTCGGCATTACCGAGCACGCCGGTGAACTCACCGTGCTCATCGTCCGCGATGCGATCGTCGACGTCATCACCGGCCTGCGCGACGATCCCGACCTCGCCTTCAACCAGCTGATGGATCTGTCGGGGGCCGATTACCCCGAGCGCGTCTGCCGCTTCGACGTCAATTACCATCTGCTGTCGCTGACGAAGAACCGCCGCCTGCGCGTCAAGCTCCACACCGACGACACGATGCCGGTGCCGTCGATCACTGGCGTGTTCCCGGTCGCGGGCTGGTTCGAGCGCGAGACATGGGATTGCTACGGCGTGCTGTTCGAGGGCAATCCCGACCTGCGCCGCATCCTCACCGACTACGGCTTCCAGGGTCACCCGTTCCGCAAGGACTTCCCGCTGACCGGCTACGTCGAGCTGCGGTATTCGGAGGAGCACAAGCGGGTGGTCTACGAACCCGTCCAACTCGCGCAGGACTTCCGCAATTTCGACTTCCTGTCGCCGTGGGAGGGGACCGACTACATCCTGCCGGGCGACGAGAAGGCCCAGGCTCCCCAGGCGGGCGCGGTGCCGACCGCTCCGGCGCAGGTGCCGCCGGTGCCGACCGCCGACAGCCTAGCTGCAAAGGCCAAGCCCAATGGTTGAGCAAGCCACCGTCCCCGATTTCAAGCCCACCACGATGCTGCTCGATTCCGACCCGACGATCCCCGGGCCGCAGAATTACCTGCTCAATTTCGGCCCGCAGCACCCGTCAGCGCATGGCGTCCTGCGGCTGGTGATGGAGCTCGACGGCGAGATCATCGAGCGTTGCGACCCGCACATCGGCCTGCTCCACCGCGGAACCGAAAAGCTGTGCGAATACAAGACCTATCTCCAGGCGCTGCCGTACATGGACCGGCTCGATTACGTTTCGCCGATGTGCATGGAGCACAGCTATGTGTTGGCGATCGAGAAGCTCGCCGGCATCGAGGTGCCGCTGCGCGGGCAGTATATCCGCGTCCTTTTCGCCGAGATCACCCGCATCCTCAACCACCTGATGTCGATCGGCAGCCAGGGCAACGACGTCGGCGCGCTCAGCCCGATGCTGTGGCTGTTCGAGGAGCGCGAGAAGCTGATGGGCTTCTACGAACGCGTTTCCGGTGCGCGGATGCACGCGGCGTATTTCCGCCCCGGCGGGGTCCATCAGGACCTGCCCGACGGGCTGCTCGGCGATATCGTCGACTGGGCCGCCGAATTCGAGAAGGTGCTCAACGACGCTGAGTCGCTCGTCGTCAACAACCGCATCTTCAAGCAGCGCAACGTCGACATCGGGGCGATCTCGGCGACCGACGCGGTCGCATGGGGCTTCTCCGGGCCGTGCCTGCGGGCAAGCGGGGTCGCGTGGGACTTGCGGAAAAGCCAGCCGTACGACGTCTACGACCGGATGGATTTCGACGTGATCGTCGGCCACCACGGCGACTGCTACGACCGCTTCATGGTCCGCTACGAGGAGGTCCGCCAGTCGCTGCGGATCATCCGCCAGTGCTGCGCCGAGATGCCCGCCGGCCGCCACGCCAGCCTCGACCGCAAGATCGTGCCCCCGCAGCGCGGCGAGATGAAGCGCTCGATGGAGGCGCTGATCCACCACTTCAAGCTCTACACCGAAGGCTTCCACGTCCCTGCGGGCGAAGTCTATGTCGCGACCGAAAGCCCCAAGGGCGAATTCGGTATCTTCATGGTCGCCGACGGGACGAACAAGCCGTACCGCTGCCATATCCGCGCGACGGGGTTTTCGCACCTCCAGGCGATGGATTTCTTGTGCAAGGGGCACATGCTGGCGGATGCGCCGGCAGTGCTGGGGTCGCTGGATATCGTATTCGGCGAGGTGGATCGGTGAAGGGGCGCGCGTTATTTGCGACATTGTTCGCCATGGCTGCGCTGATCGCCGCTTTCTGCCTGTCGATCGCCTATTTGGCATTTACGTATCTGGGTAATGCGCGTGCGGAGATGATTGCGTTTGCGTTGATCCTCGCGCTCGTCGTTTCCTTCGCAGCGAGCCTGATCGCCCGCGCCTATCGCAAGGCTGCTGGCGTCGGAGAAGCGAGAAAGACCGCATGACCACCGCCACCTACAGCCCCACGACGACCGCCCGCCGCGACGCGTCCCGTCCGCGCGAGTATAGCGATTTTGCGTGGACCGCCGCGAACGCCGAGCAGGTCACGGTTATCCTCGCCCGCTATCCCGAAGCGCGCCGCCACTCAGCGATCATGCCGCTGCTTTGGCTGGCGCAGGAGCAGATGGCGGCGGCGACCGGGTCGGCGTGGCTGCCGGTACCGGTGATCGAGTATGTCGCCGGGCAGATCGGCATGCCGTACATGCGTGCCTACGAGGTCGCGACCTTCTACACGATGTACAATCTGAAGCCGATCGGGCGCTATCTGGTGCAGGTCTGCGGGACGACGCCGTGCATGCTGCGCGGCTCGGACGACCTGTTCAAGGCGTGCAAGGACAAGAGCTTGGTCAAGGGCGGCACCACCGCCGACGGGCTGTTCACGCTGAGCGAAGTCGAGTGCCTCGGTGCCTGCGCCAACGCGCCGATGGTCCAGATCAACGCCGACAATTACGAGGATCTCGACTATACCAGCATGACCGCCCTGCTCGACGCGCTGGCTCGCGGCGAGATGCCGAAGACCGGCTCGGCGATCGGGCGGCAGGCGAGCTGCCCCGAGGGCGGGCCGACGTCGCTGCTGGAGATGGTGTGATGAACAGTCCGCAGGTGCTGCGCTACCTCGCGATGCTGCCGGTTGCGGTTGCGGCTGGCTGCGTGCTGGTCCTGCTTTACAACTGGACGCACGGATTGCCTTTCCGGGAGCCGGCAATTGCCGTGATCTCGTCGTGTATCGCGTTGGCGGCGCTGACATGGACGCGCGCGGCGCGACTGGAGCAGAGCAATGCTCGCTGACAAGGACCGCATCTTCACAAACCTCTACGGCTTCCAGCCGTGGGGCCTCGAAGCTGCGCGCAAGCGTGGCGACTGGGCCGACACCAAGGAATTGATGGCGGGCGGGTCCGACGCGATCATCGACGTGATGAAGGCGAGCGGCTTGCGCGGACGCGGCGGGGCAGGGTTCCCGACGGGCATGAAGTGGAGCTTCATGCCGAAGGTCCCGAAGCCCGATCGCCCGAGCTACCTCGTCATCAACGCCGACGAATCCGAGCCGGGGTCGTGCAAGGACCGCGAGATCATCCGCCACGATCCGCACAAGCTGATCGAAGGCGCGCTGATCGCCGGCTTCGCGATGCGCGCGTCGGCTGCTTACATCTATGTTCGCGGCGAATATGTCCGCGAGGCCGAGACGCTGTTCGCCGCGGTCGCCGAGGCATACGCCGCCGGGCTGATCGGCAAGAACGCGTGCGGGACGGGGTACGATTTCGACGTCGTCGTCCACCGCGGCGCGGGCGCATACATCTGCGGCGAGGAAACCGCGATGCTCGAATCGCTCGAGGGCAAGAAGGGCCAGCCGCGTCTCAAGCCGCCGTTCCCAGCGGGCGCGGGCCTGTACGGCAACCCGACGACGGTCAACAACGTCGAATCGATCGCGGTCGCGCCGACGATCCTGCGGCGCGGCGCGGCGTGGTTTTCAGCGATCGGCCGCCCGAAGAACGAAGGCACCAAGCTGTTCCAGATCAGCGGCCACGTGAACAAGCCGTGCGTCGTCGAGGACGCGATGTCGGTTCCGTTCCGCGAGCTGATCGACACGCATTGCGGCGGCATCCGCGGCGGCTGGGATAATCTGCTGTGCGTCATCCCCGGCGGCTCGTCGGTCCCGCTCGTCCCCGCGCACCAGATCATCGACTGCCCGATGGACTTCGATGCGTTGAAGGACCTGAAGTCGGGCCTAGGCACCGCCGCGATCATCGTCATGGACAAGTCGACCGACGTCGTCCGCGCGATCGCCCGGCTGAGCTACTTCTACAAGCACGAAAGCTGCGGCCAGTGCACCCCGTGCCGCGAAGGCACCGGCTGGATGTGGCGCGTGATGGAACGCCTCGTCACCGGCGAGGCCGAATATCACGAGATCGACCTGCTGCTCGAAGTCACCACCGAGATCGAGGGCCACACGATCTGCGCGCTCGGCGACGCCGCGGCTTGGCCGATCCAGGGGCTCATCCGACATTTCCGCCCCGAGGTCGAAGCGCGGATCGCGAAGCGCAAGGGCTTCGTCCAGGTCCCGGCGATGCTGGAAGCGGCGGAGTGAAGTACGTCGCTCTGATCGGGCGGGCGCTGGTGACCGGTGCCGCAATCGCATTTGCAGCGATGCCGGTGCTTGCGCAGACGCCGCCGCCGGCGGGACGCCCGCCGCTCGAGGGGCCGCTGATGGCGCGGTACCTCGCTGCGGAACAGGTCGGCGGATGTGTCGTGCGAAACAAGCCAAAGGTCGCACAACGTTTCGTCCTGTCTGGAGGCGGCGACCGGTCCGATCCGGCCTCGAACGCCGCCGAGCTTCGTTATGCAGCAGTGCCATGCCTCAAAGGCGAATTTCGCTCGGTTCATCTCGATGGCCTCGAAATGCGCGGCGCAATGGCCGAGGCGCTGTTGAAAGAACATAGCGCGGCCTTGCTGCTTAAGGCGCGGTCGACGCCTCCGCATCTGGCCGAGCGCATTGCGCCTCCGGTCGAGGGGATCAATCTCGCGCTGTTCGGCTGTGTCGTCGCAGCGATGCCCGCGCAGGCGGCGGCGCTGCTCGATGCGGCTCCATCGACGTCGGGCGAGGCATCCGCATTCGCGGCGATCGAACCGGCGTTGCAGGGTTGCGCGCCCGCCGATGCCGCACTGCATATCAAGCCGAGCGCTGTCCGCTGGCTCGTCGCGACGTCGCTTTACCGCCTCGTCGAAACCAATCCCGGGACCTGACCAATGCCTATACTCACCGTCGACGGCATCGAGGTCGAGGTTCCCGCCGGGGCGACCGTCATGCAGGCGTGCGAAGCCGCGGGGGCCGAGATTCCGCGCTTTTGTTATCACGAAAGATTAAGCATCGCCGGTAACTGCCGGATGTGCCTCGTCGATGTGTCGCCGGGACCGCCGAAGCCGCAGGCATCGTGCGCGCTTCCCGCCGCCGACAAAATGGTCGTGTCGACGCGCTCGGCCAAGACGCAGAAGGCGCGTGAGGGGGTCATGGAGTTCCTCCTGATCAACCACCCGCTCGACTGCCCGATCTGCGACCAGGGCGGCGAATGCGACCTGCAGGACCAGAGCCTCAACTACGGCAAGGGCCACACGCGCTACCTCGAGAACAAGCGCGCGGTGACCGAGAAATACATGGGCCCGCTGGTCAAGACCGTGATGACGCGGTGCATCCACTGCACCCGCTGCGTCCGCTTTGCCGAGGAGATCGCCGGCGTCGAGGAGATCGGCGCGATCGGGCGCGGCGAAAACATGCAGATCACATCGTACCTCGAAGGCGCGGTGCGGTCGGAGTTGTCGGGCAATATCATCGACCTGTGCCCGGTCGGCGCGCTGACGTCGAAGCCGTACGCATTCGAAGCGCGGCCGTGGGAATTGAAGCGCACCGAATCGATCGACGTGATGGACGCGGTCGGGACCAACATCACCGTCCACACCCGCGGCGCGGCGGTGATGCGCGTGACGCCGCGGATCAACGACGACGTCAACGAGGAGTGGGCGAGCGACGTGACGCGGTTCGCGGTCGACGGGCTTCAGCGCGGACGCCTCGACACGCCGTATGTCCGGGTTGGCGGCAAGTTGCAGAAGGCATCGTGGGCGCAGGCGTTCGACGCGATCAAGACCGCGCTCGCGGGCGTTGCGGGCGACGAAATCGCGGCGGTCGCGGGTGATTTGTGCGACGTCGAGGCGATGGTCGCGCTGAAGGACCTGCTCGGCACGCTCGGGTCGAGCCGCCACGAATGCCGCGTCGACGGCGCGGAGATTCCGTCCGCCGACCGCGCGCACTATCTGTTCAACACCGGCCTCGCCCAGATCGAGCGCGCCGATGTCATCATCCTCGTCGGCACCAACCCGCGCTGGGAGGCGCCGCTGGTCAACACGCGCATCCGCAAGGCGGTCCGGCGCGGCGGGGCGAAGGTATTCAACATCGGGCCCGAGGTCGACCTGACCTATCCGCTGATGCAGCTCGGCGATGACGCGGGCGTGCTCGGCGACCTGCCGCAGGTCGTCGTCGACGCTTTGGCGAGCGCCGAGCGTCCCGCGATCATCGTCGGGACGGGCGGGATGTCGAGCCTCGGCGCAGTTCACGCGCTGGTCGCAACGCACAATCTTGTCCGCGACGGCTGGAACGGCGTCAACATCCTCCACACCGCAGCGTCGCGGGTCGGCGCGCTCGACATCGGCTTCGTCACTGACGGCGGCATAGCTGCGCTGACGACGGCCGCGCCGAAGATCCTGTTCAACCTCGGCATCGACGAGGTCGAGGTCACGGGCGGATTCACCGTCTATATCGGCCACCACGGCGACCGCGGCGTCCGCACCGCCGACGTCATTCTGCCCGCCGCCGCCTACACCGAGAAATCGGGAACGTGGGTCAACCTCGAAGGCCGGGTCCAGCGCGGCGCGCGCGCAGCGTTTCCGCCGGGCGAGGCGCGCGAGGACTGGACGATCTTCCGCGCGCTGTCGGCGGTGCTCGGGCAGGCGCTGCCATACGACGACCTCCGCGCGCTACGGACGAGGATCGCGGCGGAGTGGCGGCATCTTGCGAGCGAGGGCGCAACTCCAGCGGTGTGGTCCGCGCCGACCGCATCGACGGCCGCCGCGCCGTCGGGGCCGTTCACGCTGCCGGTCAAAAACTTCTACCTGACCAACGCGATCGCCCGCGCCAGCGTGACGATGGCTGAATGCGTCGACCAGATCGTCAACGCAGATGAACCCCAGCTCGAGGCGGCCGAATAATGGGCTTCACCGGCTTCTTCCAAGGCTTTCTCGGCCACGACGTCGGCTATCTCGTCGCGACGCTCATCCTGATTTTGCTGATCGCGCTGCCGGTCATGCTCGGGGTCGCGATCGCGGTTTATGCCGACCGCAAGATCTGGGCGGGAATGCAGATGCGGCGCGGCCCGAACGTCGTCGGACCGTTCGGTGCGTTTCAGACCTTCGCCGACGCGCTCAAGCTGTTCCTCAAGGAAACGATCATCCCGTCGGGGGCGAACAAGGGCGTCTTCCTGATCGCGCCGATGATCACCTTCACCCTCGCGCTGGTCGCATGGGCGGTGATCCCGTTCGACGCGGGCGTCGTCCTCGCCGACATCAACGTCGGGCTGTTGTATCTGTTCGCGGTGAGTTCCATGGGCGTCTACGGCATCATCATGTCGGGCTGGGCGTCGAACTCGAAATACCCGTTCCTCGGCGGCCTGCGCTCGGCGGCGCAGATGGTCAGCTACGAAGTGTCGATCGGCTTCGTCATCGTCTGCGTCGTGCTGTATTCGTCGAGCTTCAACCTGAGCGACATCGTGATGAGCCAGAAGGGCAACGTCCTCGGCATCTTCAACGGCAACATCCTCAACCCGTTGCTGTTTCCGATGGCGATCGTGTTCTTCATCTCGGCGCTCGCCGAGACCAACCGTCCGCCGTTCGATCTTCCGGAGGCCGAGGCGGAACTCGTCGCCGGCTATCAGGTCGAATATTCGTCGATGGCGTTCGCGCTGTTTTTCCTCGGGGAATACGCCAACGTCCTGCTGATGTGCGCGCTGACGAGCCTGTTGTTCCTCGGCGGCTGGCTGCCCCCGCTTAATTGGGCGCCGCTCTACCTCGTCCCCGGGTTCATCTGGTTCTTCGCCAAGCTGTTCATGATGTTCTACATTTTCGCCTGGGTGAAGGCGACGGTGCCGCGATACCGCTATGACCAGCTGATGCGATTGGGGTGGAAGATATTCCTGCCGATCTCGCTGTTCTGGGTGTGCGTGGTCAGCGGGTGGCTCGTCTTCACGGGGCATTACGCGTGAACGCGCGGCAGAAGCAGGCTTGGTTCCATACCGTGTGGATGAGCATTGCGTTGTTCCTCCTCTCGGTCGGTTGGACTGCCTTTTCCGACGTCGATCGCATCAAGCAAAGTCCGGCAAGCTTCGTCGTCGCGCTTCTGATCGTAACGGTGATTTTCCTCGTTGTGCTGGGGGCCATGCGGCTCGTCTTTACAAGGTTTGTCCGATGAACGCCGTCTTCCGCGCCGCCAAATCCCTCCTCCTGCTTGAGTTCCTTCGCGGGCTGGCACTGACCTTCAGCTATCAGTTCAAGCCGAAGGCGACGCTCAACTACCCGTATGAGAAGGGCCCGCTCAGCCCGCGATTCCGTGGCGAACACGCGCTGCGCCGTTATCCGAATGGCGAGGAACGCTGCATCGCGTGCAAGTTGTGCGAGGCGGTGTGCCCGGCGCAGGCGATCACGATCGAGGCCGAGCCGCGCGAGGACGGCAGCCGCCGGACGACGCGCTACGACATCGACATGACAAAGTGCATCTACTGCGGCTTCTGCCAGGAAGCGTGCCCGGTCGACGCGATCGTCGAGGGACCGAACTTCGAATTCTCGACCGAGACGCGCGAGGAACTGATCTACGACAAGGACAAGCTTCTCCAGAACGGCGAGCGCTGGGAGCGGGTGATCGCGGCGAACCTGCAGGCCGATGCGGCGTGGCGTTGAGCACCGCGGTGCTCGGGACGGCGGGGCCCACCGCTCGCCGGCTCATCGTGCGCCCGCGCCGCGCGGCCGACGGCGTGAGATTGAGTCTAACCATGCGCGCAGCGAACCCGCTGTCCGTGATCACGACCGTACCGTCCTCTTTGCTTGCCGCGCTTGTCGCAGGGCGTTAGACGCACCGCAGCATAACCAATCACGCGTCATCCCGCGAAGGCGAGGACCCATCACCCACATTGTCGGGGTGATGGGTCGCTGCCTTCCAAAAGACGACGAAACCAAAACTGGACAACGCCTCTACCCATGATCGCCGCGCTCGCCTTTTACCTGTTCGCGGGCTTCGTCATCCTCGGTGGCGCGCTGACGATCCTGTCGCGCAACCCGGTCCACTCGGTGCTGTGGCTGATCCTCGCCTTCTTCAACGCCGCCGGGCTGTTCGTCCTGCTCGGGGCGGAGTTCCTCGCGATGATCCTCGTCATCGTTTACGTCGGCGCGGTCGCGGTGCTGTTTCTGTTCGTCGTGATGATGCTCGACGTCGACTTCGCCCAGCTCCGCGCGGGTTTCGCCAAATACCTGCCATTCGGCATCGGGCTCGCGGTCGTGCTCCTCGCCGAACTGCTGCTGATCCTCGGCGGCGGCAGCTTCGGCATCAGCGCGCCCGCCGTCAGTCACGCCCCTGTGATCGCCGGAATGACCAACACCCAGGCGCTCGGCAGCCTGATCTACACGCGCTACGTCTACATCTTCCAGGCGGCGGGCATGGTGCTGCTGACCGCGATGATCGGCGCGATCGTCCTGACGCACCGCCAGCGCCCCGGCATCCGCAAGCAGAATATCAGCATGCAGAACGCGCGCACCCCGGGCGAAGCGACGTCGAAGGTCCAGCCCGTCAGCGGCGAGGGCGTGACGCTATGAGCGCTCCCGTCGTGATCGGTCTCGGGCATTACCTTGCGGTCGGGGCGATCCTGTTCGTCCTCGGTGTGCTCGGCATCTTCATCAACCGCAAGAACGTCATCATCATCCTGATGTCGATCGAGCTGATCCTGCTCAGCGTCAACATCAACCTCGTCGCCTTCTCGTCGTTCGCGCACGACATGGTTGGGCAGGTGTTCGCGATGTTCGTCCTGACCGTCGCGGCGGGCGAGGCGGCGATCGGGCTGGCGATCCTCGTCGTCTATTTCCGCAATCGCGGGACGATCGCGGTCGACGATATCAACCAGATGAAGGGCTAGGCATGATCCAGCTCCTCGTCTTCCTGCCGCTCGTCGCCGCGTTGATCGCCGGCCTCGGCAACCGCATGCTCGGCGACACGATCGCCAAGTCGGTGACGACCGCCGCGCTGTTTGTCTCCGCCGCGCTGGCATGGGTGGTGTTCGTCCAGACCGGCCTCGGCCACGGCACGGGCTACACGCTGCCGGTCCTCGACTGGATCGATTCGGGCGACCTTCACGTCGCCTGGGCGTTCAAGATCGACGCGTTGACGTCGGTCATGCTCGTCGTCATCACCACCGTCTCGGCGCTCGTCCATCTCTACTCGTGGGGGTACATGGCCGAGGATCCCGACCAGCCGCGCTTCTTCGCCTATCTCAGCCTGTTCACCTTCGCGATGCTGATGCTCGTGACCGCCGACAACCTCGTCCAGATGTTCATGGGCTGGGAGGGCGTCGGCCTCGCGTCGTACCTGCTGATCGGCTTCTGGTATTACAAGCCGAGCGCCAACGCCGCCGCGATCAAGGCGTTCGTCGTCAACCGCGTCGGCGACTTCGGCTTCTCGCTCGGCATCTTCGGCACCTTCCTCGTCTTCAAGACGGTCAAGCTCGACGTCATCCTCGCCGCCGCCGCGGGCATGAAGGGCACGACCTTCTTGTTTCTCGGCGTGCCGGTCGACGTGATGACGTGCCTGTGCCTGCTGCTGTTCGTCGGCGCGATGGGCAAGTCGGCGCAGCTCGGCCTCCACACGTGGCTGCCCGACGCGATGGAGGGGCCGACCCCGGTGTCGGCGCTGATCCACGCCGCGACGATGGTCACCGCCGGCGTCTTCATGGTCTGCCGACTGTCGCCGATGTTCGAGACGAGCGCGACTGCGTTGACCGTTGTCACCTATGTCGGCGCGGCGACCGCGCTGTTCGCTGCGACGGTCGCGTGCGTCCAGACCGACATCAAGCGCGTCATCGCCTATTCGACGTGCTCGCAGCTTGGCTACATGTTCTTCGCCGCCGGGTCGGGCGCGTACGGCGCGGCGATGTTCCACCTGTTCACCCACGCCTTCTTCAAGGCGCTGCTTTTCCTTGGCGCGGGCGCGGTGATCCATTCGATGCACCACGAGCAGGACATGCGCTTCTACGGCGGCCTGCGGAAGAACCTGCCGCTGACCTTCGCGGCGATGACGATCGGGACGCTGTCGCTGACCGGCTTCTTCTTCACCAGCGGCTATTATTCGAAGGACGCGATCATCGAGGCGGCGTTCGCGCGCGGGACGCAGGCAGGATATTTCGCCTTTGCGATCGGTGCGTTCGTCGCGCTGCTGACGAGCTTCTATTCGTGGCGGCTCGCGTTCCTGACCTTCTTCGGCGAACCACGCTGGGCGGGGAGCGAGCATATCGCGCATGCCCACGATGAGCATCACGGCCACGATGCCGAGACCGGGCACGCCGCGCACGATACGGAATCGACCAACGACAGCGTCGGCATGGAGCACGACCATGCCCCGGTCCACGCGCAGGTCGCCACCGGCACCGGCGGCTATCACCCGCACGAATCGCCGTGGACGATGCTGCTCCCGCTTGCCGTGCTGAGCATCGGCGCATTGTTCGCCGGCTTCGTCTTCCACAATGCCTTCATCTCGCCCGAAGGCGGTGCCGCGTTCTGGCAGGGCTCAGCGGTGTTCAACGCGCACCTCGCCGAGGCGAGCGAGCATCTGCCGGCGTGGGTCGTCTGGACCCCGGGCGTCATGTTCTTCCTCGGGCTCGGCCTCGCCGCGCAATATTACCTGCGCGATCGCGACGCCCCGGCGCGCTTCGTCAAGGCGTTCGGCGGGCTGTACGCCTTCCTCGTCCACAAATGGTATTTCGACGAGCTGTATAATCTCGTCTTCGTCCGCGGCGCGTTCTTCTTCGGCAATCTGTTCTGGAAGGTCGGCGACCAGGGCATCATCGACCGCTTCGGTCCCGACGGCATCGCCGCCGCGGTATCGGAATCGGCGTCGGTGGCGAAGCGCTTCCAGTCGGGCTACCTCTATTCGTACGCGCTGGTCATGCTGATCGGGGTCGCCGCGGCGGCGACATGGTTCGTGCCGCGAGTGTTCCAGTGAGCTTCCCCATCCTTTCGGTCATCGTCCTCTTGCCCCTCGTCGCCGCCTTCTGGGTGCTGCTTGCGCCCGGGGCCGAGGACGCGCGCGCAAAGAACGCCCGGATCACCGCGCTCGTCGTCACGCTGATCGAACTCGCGCTCGGTGTCGTCCTGTGGGTCAGCTTCGACACCTCGACCGCGGCGTTCCAGTATGTCGAGAAGATCGACCTGTTCGCACCGTTCCTGTCGTGGCACCTCGGCATCGACGGCATCGCGCTGATGCTGATCGTCCTGTCGACCTTCCTGATGCCGTTCTGCATCCTCGCGTCGTGGGACTCGATCCAGAAGCGCGTGCCCGAATACATGGCGGCGTTCCTGCTGATGGAGACGCTGATGATCGGCGTCTTCGCGAGCCTCGACCTGTTCCTATTCTACGTCTTCTTCGAAGGCGGGCTGATCCCGATGTACTTGATCATCGGCATCTGGGGCGGCGCGCGGCGGATATACGCGAGCTACAAGTTCTTCCTCTACACGCTTCTCGGCTCGGTGCTGATGCTGCTGGCGATGATCTACATGGTCAGCGTCGCGCACACGACCGACATCCCGACGCTGCTGACCTTCAATTTCGATCCCGAAGTCCAGACGTGGCTGTGGCTCGCCTTCTTCGCCTCGTTCGCGGTCAAGATGCCGATGTGGCCGGTCCACACCTGGCTGCCCGACGCGCACGTCGAGGCGCCGACCGCGGGGTCGGTGATCCTGGCCGGCGTCCTGCTCAAGATGGGCGGCTATGGTTTCGTCCGCTTCTCGCTGCCGATGTTCCCCGACGCGTCGGTCGAACTGATGTGGCTGGTGTT
Organism: Polymorphobacter megasporae; assembly: GCF_018982885.2. NCBI lineage: Bacteria > Pseudomonadati > Pseudomonadota > Alphaproteobacteria > Sphingomonadales > Sphingosinicellaceae > Glacieibacterium > Glacieibacterium megasporae. Next base: position 2,714,321 of record NZ_CP081848.1, read on the forward strand.
CGGCCTGTCGATCGTCGCGGTCGTCTACACCAGCCTCGTCGCGCTGGTGCAGTCGGACATGAAGAAGCTGATCGCTTATTCGTCGATCGCGCACATGGCGTTCGTCACCGCCGGCTTGTTCGTCTTCAACACCCAGGGGATCGAGGGCTCGCTGCTGATGATGCTCAGCCACGGCCTCGTCTCGGGCGCGTTGTTCCTGTGCGTCGGGGTGATCTACGACCGGCTCCACACCCGCGAGATCGCGCGCTACGGCGGGCTGGCGAACAACATGCCGCGTTACGCCCTGTTCTTCATGCTGTTCACGATGGCGTCGGTTGGCTTGCCGGCGACGAGCGGCTTCGTCGCCGAGTTCCTCGTCCTCCTCGGCACCTTCGCGGCGTCGACGTGGCTCGCGGTCGGTATGACGACGGGCATCATCCTCGGCGCGGCGTACATGCTGTATCTGTACCGCCGGGTGATCTTCGGGACGCAGGATAATCCCGAAGTGCTGGCGATGACCGACCTCAACCCGCGCGAGATCATCACGCTGGTGCCGATCGCGCTCGCGGTGCTGTGGATGGGGATTTATCCGACGAGCTTCCTGACGCCGCTTCATGCGCCGGTGGCGAACCTGCTCGCGCGCCTCCATCACGCCGCGCCACCGGTCCAGAAGGTGATGCCCGCGACGGCAAAGGGTCCGGCCAAGTGACTGCCATGACCACGCTCGCCCAATCGGTCCATCTCGCGTCGGTCGAGGCGATCCTGGCCGCGGGTGTTTTCGTTACGCTGATGCTCGGCGTGTTCCGCGGCGACCGCAGCCTGGTGCCGCTGACATGGGTCGTCGTCGCGATCATGGCGCTCGCGGGCGTCTATCTCGGCGTCGTCCCCGCCGCCGGGGCGACCGGTTTCGGCGGATTGTATATCGCCGACGGCTTCTCGACCTTCCTCAAGGTGCTGATCCTCGTCGCGGCAGCGGTATCGGCGGTGCTCGCGCTGCCGTACCTCAAGCAATCGGCGACCGCGCGCTTCGAATATCCGGTGCTGCTGCTGTTGTCGGCGCTCGGCATGTGCATGATGGTCAGCGCGAACGACATGCTGTCGCTCTATGTCGGCCTCGAGCTGCAAAGCCTCGCCGCATACGTCCTCGCCGCCTTCCACCGCAACGAGGCGAAGTCGAGCGAAGCGGGGCTCAAGTATTTCGTCCTCGGCGCGCTCGCGAGCGGCATCCTGCTCTACGGCATCAGCCTCGTCTACGGCTTCACCGGGACGACGAGCTTCACCGCGCTCCACGCCGTTGTGCGCGGGCACGGCGCGGCCGATATCGGCGTGCTGTTCGGGCTGGTCTTCATCCTCAGCGGCATCGCCTTCAAGATCGCCGCGGTGCCGTTCCACATGTGGACCCCCGACGTCTACGAAGGCGCGCCGACCCCTGTCGCGGCGTTCTTCGCCAGCGCCCCCAAGGCGGCGGCGATGGGCCTGCTCCTCCGCGTCGCGATCGACGCGTTCGGGGGCATGACCTTCGACTGGCGCCAGATCGTCACCTTCGTCTCGATTGCATCGATGCTGCTCGGCGCGGTCGGCGCGATCGGGCAGGTCAACATCAAGCGGCTGCTCGCGTACTCGTCGATCAACAACATCGGCTTCGCGCTGATCGGCCTCGCCGCCGGAACCCGCGAGGGCGTCACCGGCGTGCTGTTCTATCTCGCGGTTTATTTGGCGATGACGCTCGGCAGTTTCCTCTGCGTCCTCCAGATGCGCGGCCCCGACGGCGAGCCGGTCGAGACGCTCGCTTCACTCAGCGGCCTGTCGCGGACGCGCCCGTGGCTCGCCACCGGCTTCGCGATCTTCATGTTCAGCCTTGCGGGCATTCCGCCGCTGCTCGGCTTCTGGCCCAAGTTCGCGGTGTTCCAGGCGGCGATGGACGCGCATCTCTACGTCCTCGCCATCGTCGGCGTCGTCGCGTCGGTGGTGGGAGCCTATTATTATCTGCGCGTCATCAAGTCGGTCTACTTCGACGATCCCGCCCCGGCGTACGCCCCCGCCGACAGCCGCACCAACAGCGCGCTGATCGTCGTCGCGGCGGTGTTCTGCTCGCCGATCGGGATGCTCGCGATCACCCCCCTCGTCGCGGCGGCGAGCCGTGCCGCGGCGGCGTTGCTCTGACTGCAAATTTGTCATTCCCGCGAACGCGGGAACCCAAGGTCACAATCGTCGGTGACTTTGGGTCCCCGCATTCGCGGGGATGACCTCGTAAAATGATCACCCACCTCGCCACCGTCGGATCGACCAACGACTGGCTTGCCGAACGCCCCGACCTGCCCGACGAAAGCTGGGTCCGCGCCGATACCCAGACCGGCGGGCGTGGACGGCGCGGGCGGGCGTGGCTGTCGATCCCGGGCAATCTTTTCACCAGCGTCGTCGTCCGCCCGCAACTGGGGGAGGGGCCGCCGCAGCAATTGTCGTTCGTCGCCGCAGTCGCGCTCGCGGCGATGCTCGACCGCTGGGTCGCCCCCGACCGACTGAGCCTGAAATGGCCAAACGACGTCCTGCTCGACGTGGTCAAGGTCGCGGGCATCCTGCTCGAGGGCGGAAGCGGGGCGACGATCATCGGCTTCGGCGTCAACCTCGCCGGCCACCCCGACGCAACCGAGCGCCCGGCAACCTCGCTCCCCGCCGCGGGTATCGCCGCGCCGACCGCCGCCGAAGCCGCCGACCGGCTCGCCGCGACCTTCGCCGACGCGCGGGCGATATGGCGGACCTATGGTTTCGAGGCGGTTCGCACCGCATGGCTCGTGCGCGCCGCTGGGCTCGGCAAACCGATCGAGGCGCGGCTCGGCAGCGAGACGATCAGCGGCACCTTCACCGGCATCGCCTCCGACGGCGCTCTCGACCTGACCCTCGCCGACGCCAGCGTCCGCCGGATTCACGCTGGCGAGGTCTTCGCGCTATGAGCGCGTCAGGGACACCGCCATGCTGCTAGCGATCGACGTCGGCAATACCAACATCGTCTTCGCGCTCGTCGAGGGTAAGGACATCCGCCAGCGTTGGCGGATCTCGACCGATCGCAACCGCACCGCCGATGAATATGCCGTCTGGCTCAACCAGTTGATGCAGCTCGAAGGCGTCGAGCGCACGCATATCAGCGCGGCGATCATTGCCACCGTCGTGCCCCCGACGCTGTTCAACCTCCAGCATCTGTGCCGCAAATACTTCAAGGTCGAGCCGATCGTCGTTGGGACCGAGGGGATCGAATACGGCATCAGCATCGCCGTGCCGAACCCGGGCGAGGTCGGCGCCGACCGTATCGTCAACGCCGTCGCCGCGCACGCCGCGACGCGCGGCAACCTGATCGTCGTCGACTTTGGCACGGCGACGACCTTCGACGTCATTACCGAGGATCCGATGACGGGTCAGGGGTCGTATCGCGGCGGGGCGATCGCGCCCGGGATCAACCTGTCGATGGACGCGCTCTACGCCGCCGCCGCCAAGCTGCCGCGCATCGCGGTCGAGCCTCCCGGCGGCAATCACAGCGTCATCGGCACCAACACCGTCCACGCGATGCAGTCCGGCGTGTTCTACGGTTACGTCGGCCTTATTGAAGGATTGGTCGCGCGCATTACATCGGAGATCGGGCGACCCATAACGGTGATCGGCACCGGGGGCCTCGCCACCCTTTTCAATCGCCATACTGAGGCCATCGATATGGTCGATGGCGACCTTACCATTCGCGGATTGCTCCGCATCTACGCCCTCAACACGACTGGAACATAATGGCCGTCAATAAAAACAAGAACTTCCTCACCCCCGGCGACGAACTGCTCTTCCTGCCTCTCGGAGGGTCGGGGGAGATTGGCATGAACGTCAATCTCTACGGCTGCCGCGGCAAGTGGGTGATGGTCGATCTCGGCATGACCTTCGCCGACCCGAGCTATCCGGGCGTCGACCTGATCCTGCCCGACCTCAGCTTCATCGAGGAGCGCCGCGAGGATCTGCTCGGCATCGTCATCACGCACGGGCACGAGGACCATATCGGCGCGATCCCGTATCTCGCCGCCGACCTCGGCGTTCCGATCTATGCGACGCCGTTCACCGCCGGGCTGATCCGCGGCAAGCTCGAGGAGGAGGGGCTGACCAAGGAGGTCAAGCTCCACGTCATCCCGATGGGCGGGTCGATGACGCTGGGCGACTTCAAGTTCAGCTATGCCGCGATGGCGCACTCGATCCCCGAGGGCAACGGGCTGATCATCGAGACGCCGCACGGCCGCATCTTCCACACCGGCGACTGGAAGCTCGACGACCAGCCGCAGATGGGGACGCCGTCGACCCCCGAGCAGATGCGCGCGCTCGGCGACAGCGGCGTGCTGGCGATGATTGGCGATTCGACCAACGTCTTCAACGCCAAGGCCAGCGGCTCCGAAGCCGGGGTCCGCGACGGGCTGCTCGAGGTCATCCGCAACCGCAAGACCGGGCGCGTGCTCGTTACGACCTTCGCGTCGAACGCGGCGCGGCTGCACACCCTCGGCCAGGTCGCGCTCCAGGTCGGGCGGCAGGTCTGCGTCGTCGGTCGGTCGATGGACCGCATCCTCGGCGTCGCCCGCGCCACCGGCTACCTCAAGGACTTCCCGCCGATCCTGTCGTTCGACCAGGCGGCGCGGCTCGATCCGTCGAAGCTGCTGATCATCTGCACCGGCGCGCAGGGCGAGCCGGCAGCGGCCCTGAGCCGCATCGCCAGCGGCAGCCACCAGCATCTTAAGCTCGAGCGCGGCGACTGCGTGATCTACTCGTCAAAGGAAATTCCCGGCAACGAGCTGTCGATCGGCATCGTCCAGAACGCGCTCGCGACGCGCGGGGTCGAGGTCATCACCGAACGCCAGGCGCACGTCCACGTCTCGGGCCACCCCGGCAAGCCCGAACTCGAGGCGATGTACGGCTGGGTCCGGCCGGAGATCGCAATTCCGGTCCACGGCGAACGCCGCCACCTCGAGGCGCACGCCAAGCTGGCGCTCGACATCGGCGTACCGCGCGCAATGGTGCCGACCAACGGCAACGTCATCCGCCTCGCCCCGAACGGCCCCAAGCTGATCGGCAACGAAAAGGTCGGGCGGCTCGTGCTCGACGGCGACGTCATCCTGCCCGCCGACGGCTCGACGATGCTCAGCCGTCGCCGCATCATGCACAACGGCTACATGTCGGCGACGGTTGTGCTCAACGGCAGCGGCAAGTTGGCAGCGAAGCCGGCGATCATGGCGCAGGGCGTGCCGGTCGAGGAAGACGCGACCGAGTTCATCGCGGAGTGTTCGGAAGCCGCCGCGCAGGCGGTGCGCAACGGCGATTCGCGCAACCCCGAGAAGTTCTCGGAGAGCATCCGCGTCGCGGTGCGGCGCGTGGCGCGCGACTGGACGGGGAAAAAGCCCGTTACCGACGTGCAGATCGTCCGGGTGTGACGGTGGCGGCAGGTCCTGCACGCCGGGATGTGGCGGGTGCCGAAGTGCCTGTTCGTCACCTCGGCACAGGGGCTGCGGTAAAGTTTCGTCACATCGGCGCAGGCCGGGGCCCATGTTTGAACACGCGACGGCCTTCGCGTTGTGCGGATAATTGGGTCCCGGCCTTCGCCGGGATGACGGCAGGGTAAAGGGCGGTTCGTCATGCGCTGGTACTCCGCCGTCGTCATCTACATCCTGTTCTGGATGCTGACCTTGTTCGCCGTCCTCCCGTTCGGCGTCCGCACCTCCGCCGAAACCGGCGAGGCGCTGATCCCCGGTCAGGCCGACAGCGCCCCAGTGCGTCCGATGCTCCGGACCAAGGCGCTGTGGACGACCGCGGTCTCCGCCGTGCTGTTCGGCATCTACTACTGCAACTATGTCTACGGCTGGATCACGATCGCCGATATCCCGGGGTGGGGCTGACAAAAACGCTGTCCTACACTGCGCCGGTCCGCCTAGATTGCTGGCATGACTGAGTCGGCCCCTTGACCGAAATCCGGAGCGCCACCGCGCAAAACAACCGGACCGGTACGACGGGGAGGATATGCGGGGGGTACGTGGCGTCAGGTTCATCAACTTCGTCCAGTTTGCTTGACACTCGGCCGAACCGGACGGGCTCGTGACGATCTCGGCGGCTTCTCGAGCCGGGCCGCCCGCCGTTGCGGTCCCAGCGAGGCCGCGGCACTTCACCGGCGCGCTCTACCTCCAGGTCATCGTTGCAATCGTCGCCGGCGTCCTCGTCGGCTATTTCTTTCCAGCGACCGGGGCGGCGCTGAAGCCGCTCGGTGACGCCTTCATCAAGCTCGTCAAGATGGTCATCGCGCCGGTGATCTTCCTGACTGTCGCGACCGGCATCGCCGGGATGGGCGAGTTGCGCTCGGTCGGGCGGGTGGTCGGCAAGTCGTTTGCCTATTTCCTGTTCTTCTCGACGCTCGCGCTGGCACTCGGGCTCGTCGTCGCCAACATCGTCCAGCCGGGGACGGGGCTCCACATCGCCCCCGCGAGCCTCGATTCAGGCGCCATCGCGAGCTACACCGCAAAGGCGCACGACACGACCGTCGTCGGCTTCCTGACCAACATCATCCCGACGACGATGGTCAGCGCGCTGACCGAAGGCGACATCCTTCAGGTGCTGTTCGTCGCGATCCTGACCGGGGTCGCGCTCGTCCTGATCGGCGACAAAGGTCAGCCGGTCCTGACCGTGCTGACGTCGGCGACCGCGCTCATCTTCCGCATCGTCTCGATCCTGATGCGCTCCGCGCCCGTCGGCGCGTTCGGCGCAATGGCGTTCACCATCGGCAAGTTCGGGCTGGGGACGCTCGCGCATCTCGCGACGCTGGTGGCGAGCTTCTACATCACCTCGCTGCTGTTCGTCTTCGTCATCCTCGGCGGCGTCGGGTTGTATTGCGGCTTCTCGATCTTCCGCCTCGTCGCGTATTTGAAGGAGGAACTCCTCCTCGTCCTCGGCACGTCGTCGTCCGAAGCGGCGTTGCCGAATCTGATCGCCAAGATGGAGGCGGCGGGGTGCCGGCAGGAGGTCGTCGGGCTCGTCGTGCCGACCGGCTACAGCTTCAACCTCGACGGGACCAACATCTACATGACCCTCGCCGCGCTGTTCATCGCGCAGGCGACCGACGTTCATTTGACCATCGGCCAGCAGGCGCTGCTGCTCGGCGTCGCGATGCTGAGTTCGAAGGGCGCGGCGGGGGTGACCGGGGCAGGGTTCATCACGCTCGCGGCGACCCTCGCGGTGGTGCCGTCGGTGCCGGTCGCGGGGATGGCGCTGATCCTCGGGGTCGACCGATTCATGAGCGAATGCAGGAGCTTGACTAACTTCGTCGGAAATGCCGTGGCGACGATCGTCGTATCGAAGTGGGAGGGCGGACTGGATCACGCGAAGCTCGACGCGGCGTTGGGGCGGAAGGCCCTCTGATCCTCCGCGTCTTCGGAGAAGGCTTGGAAGATCCTACTTCAATCGCTCCAGCGCCTGCGCCAGCACGACGTACAGCTTGCCCACATCCGACGACACCAGCGTCACCGCCAGCGCCTGTCCCTCGCGGTCCGCCCGGACCCGGTCGAGCAGCGTCTCGAACTCGCCGATGTAGCGCGTCGCCTGCTCGGCGAAGACCGGGTCGTGCTGGAAGTGGCGGGCGATGGCGCGGGCGGTGCCGCCGTCGATCAGGCGGACGGCCCGCCTCGCGAACAGCCCGCGGTCGCCCTTGAGGTACGCCGCCCAGTCGCCGTCGCGGACCTCGATCGCCATCGGCCGGGCGATGTCGATCGCCTGCGCCCGAAGCGAATCGAGCAGCGATGCCGACCGCTTGGCGATGTCATCGCGCAGCCGCAGGTCATAGCGGGTGTCGACCTCGTCGATCCGTGCCTCGACCGTGGCAACGGTCGCGGTCAGCCCCAAAAGCCGCGCGGCGATCCGGTCGGCGGTCGCCTGCGCGGCCAATCCAGCCTGCGTCGCGGCACCGTCGAGTCCGGCAATCTCGGCGCGGATCGGGTCGCCGAATGCAGCCTTGGCGCGCGCGGTGCCGGCGTTGTCGAGCGCCGCCTCGGCCTCGGCAACGATGGCGTCGAGCGTTGTCCGCATCGTGCCGGCGGTGGCATTGGCGACTTCGCGGACGCGCGACAGCACCTCGATCAGCGCCTGCGCCGATGTCAGCGCCGACCCCTGCGCGACGCCCTCGATCGCCGCGAGCGTTGCCTGCGCGGTCCCGAGTTCGGCGGTCAGGCCATGTGCGGCCTTCTCGACGACGGCCTGCTGGCGGGCGACTTCGGCTCCAGCCGCAGCGATCGCCGCCGCCGCCGCATCGACCGGCGGGACAAGCGCGGTCGTCGCGGTGTTGAGCCGGTCGAGATCGCTGGTCAGCGCCGCCACGGCCTCGGCGTGAACCGGCAAATGCTCGGCGAGTGTCGCGATGACTCCGTCCGCCCCGCCGGTCAACCGTGCGATCCCGGCGTGCGCATCGTCGAGCGCAGCGTTTGCCTGCGCCAGCGGCGGGTTGACGCTGTCCGCCGTGTCGCGGATCGCCGCCATTCGTGTCTGGAAACCGTCGAGCGTTGCGGTGCCCATCGCAGCAGCATGACCGAGCCGCTTGTCGAGGATGGCGAAGCTGCGCTCGATGCCCTCGACCATCGCCTGCGACCCTGCGTCGTGATCCGCGAGCCGTGCCGCCAGCGTGTCGCTGACATCGATGATCGCGGTCAGGCGGGCGGTCACCCGCTGCGCCGCCTCGCCGCCGATCGCATCGAGCGCCACGCGCGCCTGGTCGACGCTCGCGAGCAGGGCATCGGTCTGGACATGGATGCCGTCGCGAGTGGCGTCGAGGGCGGCGGTGGCACGATCGAGCGCGGTGTCGACGGTGCGCCCGAGCGTCGCCGTCCGGTCGGCGATCGCCCCCGCTGCCGCAACCGACGCGTTTTCGATCCCGGCGAGCAGTCCAGCCATCGTCGCGCTCGCCTCGGTGACCTGTGCCGCGGCGGCATCGTTGCGCGACCAGACCCCGGCGAGCATCGTCTCGACCGACTCGAGCTGGCGCCCCGTCTCCGACGCGGTCCGTTCAAGGATCGTCGCGAGCGACGTTGCCTGGCGGCTGGCTTCGGGGAGGAGCGTGCCGATCTGCTGCGACGCGCCGCTGGCGGTGTTGCTCGCGAGCTGGAGCGCCGCTGCCCCGGCTTCGAGCCGGGTCGCGGCGAGGACGAGGCCGCCGCCATCGCCTGTCGCGGCAGCGCGCAGGCCCTCGACGCGGGTCAGGACCGCAGCGAGCGTCGCGTCGATGTCGAACAGCCCCTCCCGGATCGCCGCCGTCGCTGCGCCCGCCGCAGCGCTGCGTGCCTCGAGCTCGTCGAGGTCGCGGCGCGCGGACCGCTGGAGCAGGTCGATGCCGATCACGACGACCGCGAGCGGCGCGGCGATCTGGACCACGAGCTGCGCGACGAGCCCGGCGATCAGCACCGGGTCGCGTTGCGCGAAGCTGCCGGTCATCGACCCGGCGATGATCGCCCCGGCAATGACGATCAGCCACGCAAGGCCGATGAGGAAAATGATGACCGGGCGGCGGCGCGAAGTCTCGGACGAATTGGTCACGGCGGGACGGTCACCTTCGCACACGGCTGTTGGGATCACAGGGTCTATCACCCGTCGCCGGGCGAGGACAGTCCGCCCGCTTGGCAGACCGGGGTTGCGGCCCGTATGACCCCGGCCAATGTCGACCGCCGTCCTTTTCTCAGCCCCGCCGCCCCCGCCGGGAACGTCGGCACCGCTCGTTGGCGGGTTGACCGTCCTCGAACGCCAGATGCGGCAGGTGCGTCGGGCGGGCATCGCGCGGGTGTTGATCGTCGACGACGGCCCACTCGACTGGGCGACGCTCAACGGCGACGTCGTGGTGATCGACCCCGGTGTCGTCCTCGACGACCGGATCGTCGCCGCGCTCGCCTTGGCCACCGCCCCCGCGATCGCGACGTGGCCGGCGGCGAGCGGTCGCGGCAGCGAGCGCATCGACGCGCAGGATATGACGGCGGGTATCGCGCTTTATCCAGCGTCGCTGGTCCGCGATACGGCTGCGTCGCTCGGCGACTGGGATCTTGCGCCGACGCTGCTCCGTGCAGGGTTGATGGCGGGGGCGATGCGCGTCGACATGACGAGGCTGCCCCTGTTCGAGGCGACGTTGGACCGTGATGCGCCGCTCGTCTGGGCGCAGCCCGACGATGCCGATGGTGCCGAGAAGACGACTGCGGCGCTGATCGCCGCTACTCAGCCGGGATGCCGCGACGCGCCGGGGCGGTGGCTCGAGACGCCCGCCGAGGATGCCGCAGTCCGGCTCTTGTTGCCGCTTCGCGTGCCTGCCGATGCCGTGGCGCTCGCAGCGATCTGGCTCGCAACGGGTTCCGCGATCGCTTTCGCGCTCGGCTGGATGTGGGTCGGCCTGCTCCTCGCTCTGCTCTGTGGCCCGATTGCCGGCACCGAAGAAAAACTCGCCGGGGTCCGCGTCGAGCGCGTTCGGGTCGGCGGCGACGCAATCGAGTTTGCGCCGTACGGCTGGTTCGTCGCAGCGGCGGCGCACTTCGCTGCAATCGGAACGACGACGGCGTGGCCCGTCGCGGCGCTGTTAATCGGCTTCATGCTCGCCGAACGCATCCAGCGCGGCTTCTTCCGCCGCTTAACCGGCTCCACGCTCGATTTGGCCGGAACGTTCGAGGCGCGCTTCGGGCTCATTGCGGCGCGGCGCGGTACGCTGCTCTGGACGTGGCTGCCGTTCGCGCTGTTCGGCGCGTGGTTCGCGGGCTTCGTCGTCCTCGCCGCCTACGCCACGGCGAGCTTTTTTGCCGCCCAGTGGCGGACCTTCAAGCGGCTCGGCACCGCCCGATAAGTCCGCCGACGGCTGTCGTTACCGCGCGCTGAGGGGAACATACTCGCGGTGCGTCGCGCCGGTGTAGAGCTGGCGCGGGCGGCCGATCTTCTGGTCGTGGTCCTCGATCATCTCGTTCCACTGCGCGACCCACCCGACGGTCCGTGCGATCGCGAACAGCACGGTGAACATCGACGTCGGGAAGCCGATCGCCGCCATGACAATGCCCGAATAGAAATCGACGTTCGGGTACAGCTTCTTTTCGATGAAATACGGATCGCTCAGCGCAATCCGCTCGAGTTCGAGCGCGACGTCGAAGATCGGGTCCTTGAGTTGGAGCTTGTCGAGGACCTCCTTCGCCGTCACCGCCATGACCTTCGCACGCGGGTCGTAGCTTTTGTAGACGCGGTGACCGAAGCCCATCAGGCGGAACGGGTCGTCCTTGTCCTTGGCGCGGGCGATGAATTCGGGGATGCGGTCGACGGTGCCGATCTCGCGGAGCATGTTGAGCGCCGCCTCGTTCGCGCCGCCGTGCGCCGGGCCCCACAGGCAGGCGATGCCGGCGGCGATGCACGCGAACGGGTTGGCTCCCGACGAGCCGGCGAGGCGGACGGTCGAGGTCGACGCGTTCTGCTCGTGGTCGGCCATCAGCATGAACAACTTGTCCATCGCGCTCTCGATCACCGGATCGACGACGTACGGCTCGGCGGGCACGCCAAAGGTCATCCGCAGGAAGTTGCCGGTGTAGCTCAACGAGTTGTCGGGATAGAGGAACGGCTGCCCGACCGCGTATTTATACGCCATCGCGCCGAGCGTCGGCAGCTTGGCGATCAGCCGGTGGCTGGCGATGACGCGCTGCTTGGGGTCATGGATGTCGGTCGAGTCGTGGTAGAACGCCGACAGCGCGCCGACGACGCCGCACATGATCGCCATCGGATGCGCGTCGCGCCGGAAGCCACGGAAGAAGGTCGACAGCTGCTCGTGGACCATCGTGTGGCGGGTGATCGTGTGGGTGAACTCGTCGTGCTGTGCCTTCGACGGCAGCTCGCCGTTGAGCAGCAGGTATGACAGCTCCATGAAGCTCGACTGCTCGGCGAGCTGGTCGATCGGGTAGCCGCGGTGGAGCAGGATGCCGGCATCGCCGTCGATGTAGGTGATCTTCGACTCACACGCCGCTGTGCTGGTGAAGCCGGGGTCGTAGGTGAAGCGCCCGGTGTTGGCGTAAAGCTTGCGGATGTCGACGACCTCGGGGCCGACCGACCCGGCCATGACCGGATAGTCGAACGATGCGTCGTCGATGCTGAGATGGGCGTTGCCGGTCATATCGCTCGTCCTTGTTAAAGAAGTGGCGGCATCACTGCCGCGGCCCTTTCGTCACCACGTCGTCGATCCGCCCGAGGCTTTCGTCGCGCCCGAGCAGCTCCAATACCTCGAACAGCCCCGGCGAAGTCGCCGATCCTGTCACCGCCGCGCGCAGCGGTTGCGCGACCTTGCCGAGCTTGAGGCCGTGCGCCTCGGCGACCTGCCGCACCGCCGCCTCGATCGCGGCAGTGGTCCACTCAACGCCATCGAGCGCGGATCGGACCGCCGTCAGCACCGCGGATGCGGCGGGATCGTCTAACAGTTTTTGTGCACCTGCGTCCATGGGGAGGGGACGCGTCCGGAGGTAAAACAGCGAGGACGCTGCCAGCTCGTCGAGGTCCTTCGCGCGCAGCTTGAGTTCTGCCATGCCGCGGTGCAGCAGCGCGAGATCGGCGTCGGTCGGTGGTCGGTCGAGCAGCTTTGCGATCCGGGGCGCGATCAGGTCGACGAGCCGTGCATCGTCGGCCAACCGGATGTAATGGCCGTTGACGCTCTCGAGCTTCTTGAGGTCGAACCGCGCCGGGCCGCGCCCGATGCCGCCGAGGTCGAACCACTCGATCGCCTGCTCGCGCCCGATGAATTCGTCGTCGCCATGGCCCCAGCCGAGCTTGAGCAGATAATTGTCGACCGCCTCGGGGAGCATGCCGAGTTCGTCGCGATACGCGTCGACGCCCAGCGCGCCGTGGCGCTTCGACAACTTGGCGCCGTCGCTGCCGTGGATCAGCGGGATGTGTGCGTAGACCGGGTCGGGCCAGCCGCCCTCGACCGCATCAAGCGCGCGGATCAGCGCAAGCTGGCGGAAGGCGTTGTTGAGATGGTCGTCGCCGCGGATGACGTGGGTCACCCCCATGTCGTGATCGTCGACGACGACCGCGAGCATGTACGTCGGGGTATCGTCGGAGCGGAGCAGGACCATGTCGTCGAGTTCGGCGTTGGCGACGGTTACGTTATCCTGGACCTCGTCGGCGATCGTGACGCTGCCGTCCTTCGGCGCGCGGAAGCGGATGACGAACGGCGTGCCCTCAGGGTGATCGGTGCGGTCGCGCCAGCGTCCGTCGTAGCGCAGCGGCAGCTTCGCCGCCCTTTGTTCGGCACGCATCGTCTCGAGTTCGGCGGCGGTGGCGAAGCACTTATAGGCGTGGCCCGCCGCGAGCAGCGCTTTCGCCACCTCGGCATGGCGGGCGGCGCGCTCGAATTGCATAACCGGCTCGCCGTCCCAGTCGAGGCCGAGCCAGCGCATCCCGTCGAGGATCGCGTCGACCGCCGCCTGCGTCGACCGCGCCCGGTCGGTGTCCTCGATCCGCAGCAGGAACTTGCCGCCGTGGTGCCGCGCGAACAACAGGTTGAACAACGCCGTCCGCGCCCCGCCGATGTGGAGGAAGCCGGTCGGGGAGGGGGCGAAGCGGGTGACGACAGGCGCTGCGCCCATGTGATACTATCCAACGAAGAGGGATTGAGGGGGAGGGCGCGTGTCTAGCACAAGCTATCAGCCGGCGAACAGTCGCTGGCGTCCGACCCTTCCGAAACGCCGGCCCCCGTCTGCAGCGACGCGCGGCGTTAGTTTGGCAGGGCTGGTCATCTTCGCGGTTGGGTTCACGATCTGGGTTTCGGCCTTCACCGCGATGGCGTTGATGCATTGGATGCCGCGGGGACTACAGCGATTGGCGCTCGAGGCGGGGATGGCCCTTTCGCTTGGAGCTGTCGCCGTCGACGCGATCATCGCGTGGCAGTTGACGCAGCGTCTTCACCGGGCGGCGCTTAGCGAGCCGGATCACGCCGACGGCTAACCCAGCGGCAGGCACCATTACAGCACGCTGGCCGCTGTTCGCGGGCTGGAGGACCGCGCTCGACTACTGGCTCGACAGCGAGCGCGCGCAGGTTCCGCTGTGGTCGCCGGTCGCGTTCGGGCTCGGCATCACGCTGTATTTCATGCTGCCGTGGGAGAGCCAGCGGTTGGCGGCGGTGGTCGCCGCGCTCGGCGTCGCCGGGGCTGGGACGATCGTCCGCGGCAGCGCCGGGCGGATGCTCGTGTGGGGCGGGGTGCTCGTCGCGCTCGGCATCAGTATCGCGGCGTGGCGCAGCGCCGACGTCGCGCTCCCCGTCCTCCGCGACCGCTTCGAAGGCGAGGTCAGTGGCACCGTCGAGGCGGTCGAGATCCGCAGCGGGCGCGGGCAGGTCCGCTTCCAGCTCGCTCCCGACGACCCCGGCCTCCCGCCGCACGTCCGCATCAGCCTCAAGGCCAATGTCCCCGCCGGGCTGGTGCCGGGGGCGAAGGTGACGGTGCGCGCGATGCTGCTGCCGCCCGCCGGGCCGAGCTTCCCCGGCGGTTACGACTTCGCCCGTCGCGAGTGGTTCGACCAGCTCGGTGCGACCGGTTACCCGCTCGGTCCGACCGTCATCACCCGCAAAGCACCGCCGCCCGCCGGGGTCGAAGCGTGGCTCGATGATCTCCGCGCGCGGCTGACGGTGCGGATCGAGACGGTGGTCGGCGGCGACGCCGGGGCGATCTCGGCGGCGTTCGTCACCGGCGACCAGGGCGGCATCTCGACCGCGACCAACCTCGCGATGCGCTATTCGGGAATGGCGCATTTGCTGTCGATCTCGGGGGTGCATATCGCGATCGTCGTCGGTGGGACGATGTGGATCACCCGCGCTTTGCTCGCGCTGAGCCCGTGGATCGCGCTGCGCTGGCCACTCAAGGCGATCTCGGCGGGGACGGCGGCGGTCGCGGGGATCGGCTACACGATCCTCGCGGGCGCGCAGGTGCCGACGGTGCGGTCATGCATCGGCACGGTGATCGTTCTGCTCGGAGTCATCATGGGGCGCGAGGCGCTGTCGCTGCGGCTGCTCGCGGGCGGCGGCTTCGTCATCATGGCGGTCCGCCCCGAGGCGCTGCTAGGGCCGAGCTTTCAGCTGACCTTTGCCGCGGTCACCGGGCTCGTCGCCTTGTTCAATTCGCGGCTCGGTCGCTGGCTGTCGGCGCCGCGGCAGAATGCGGGTTGGGTGTCGCGGACGCTCCAGCACCTCGCCGGGCTGCTCGTCACCGGGGTCATCGCCGAGGCGCTGCTATCAGCAACGGCGCTGTTCCACTTCAACCAGACCGGGGCGTACGGGGTGTTCGCCAACCTGCTCGCGATCCCGTGGACGAGCTTCGTCGTCATGCCGCTGCTCGTGGTCGCGCTGCTGCTCGACCCGCTCGGGATCGCCGCCCCGGCGTGGTGGGCGCTCGGCAAGTCGATGGACGCGCTGATCGCGCTCGCGGTGTGGGTCGCCGGGTGGCCGGGGTCGGTCGTCCGGGTTGGGTTGATGCCGATTACCGCGTACGCGCTGCTCGTCGGCGGCGGGCTGTGGCTGTTCATCTGGCAGGGTCGCGCGCGCTGGCTCGGCGCGGTGCCGGTGGTGATCGGTGCCGTGATGGCGCTGACCTCGCACCCGCCCGATCTGCTCGTCAGCGCCGACGGCCACCATGTCGCGGTTCTGCTCGACGCGTACGACGACGAGGGGCCGCGGCTGGCGCTGCTCCGCGACCGTACCGGCGACTATCTCCGCGACGTCTGGGGCGGGGTCACCGCGTCGACCGCCGACGCCGCGATCGCCGACCTGCCGAATGCCGACTGCACCGTCGACGCCTGCGTCGCGCGGGTCGGCACCGGGCGGAGCGCGATCCGGCTGCTGGCGACGCTGTCGAAGGACCGGATCGGCCAGCCGAAGTTCGGCCCGGCGTGCGCCGCCGCCGACATCGTCGTCAGCGAACGGCGTCTCCCCGGCTGGTGCAAACCGCGCTGGCTCAAGCTCGACCGGACCGCGCTCGAAACGAGCGGCGCGGTTGCGATCTGGCTCGCGGGGCGGCGGGTCGAGACCGTCGGCGAACTGACCGGCGACCATCCGTGGATGCCTCAGCCGCGTGTCTGGCGACCTCGCGCCGGGGGCGCGAGCGGTGCCGGGCGGGCTTTGCGCGCAGGCCGACCCGCAGAGGCCGCGCCGAACCCGGACGAGCCTACCTATTGAGTAAGGCAAGCGACCGCATTGCTCGACTGCCGGCTTCGCGAACGATGCACGCGTAGCGTCCAGCTATAGCTCGTGTTCGTGGTCAACCATGTGATGTGAACGCGAACATATCGCCCGAGGTCGCCGCAAGCCGTGCGGCCTTGTAAGGCGCATAATCCGGGTCCGAAATAAAGTCCTCGGTCGCGGCTCGTGAGGGAAATGTCAGCAAAACGATCGAGTCGAGATCCGGCCCGTCACCTTCGAACCGCCGAATGCTTTCCGACACCGCGAAGTACGCGCCACCGTGCTTACGGATAATCGCCGGTACGTTCGCTGCGTAATTCTCTACCCATGACATGTCGTGGACCTTGATCGTCACCAGAACAAACTCGGCCATTGCGCACCCCTCGTTGCAACTCGCATCTGTCGACGATTCTAACTATCCAAAGTGGATATCGCCGCATTGCTGATATGCGATATTTGAGGAATGAGATTTAGGCGTGCATTTCGACCGTCGCATTTAGCGATGGTGAGGTCAGCGCTGGCCAGTATGCCTTCGCCTAATCGATCGCCAGCATTCAGATTTCGTACATTGCGGCATGAAGTTTCAGCGGCGTCATTCGCTTCGGTCCTGCGTCGCCGCGACTAGCCACCATCACGGCGGACTATGCCATCAGCCTGGACGCCGCGATGTGACCCATCGTAAGTTCTAGCTTACAGAGGCGGATTAATTCTTCCTAAAGTCGATAATTCTGCCGCGATTGCTCGAACTGCTAGAGACAAACCGCCGGGAACGCCGACAACAAATGTCAGCCCGCTAAACGCCGGATCGCGAGGTCGATCTTCGTCAGGCGTATCGGCGCAACAGTCCCGCAAGCTTGCCCTGTACGCGCACCCGCGACGGCAGATAGCGCTGGGTCGAATACATCGTGTTCGCCGGTTCGAGCTCGACCATACCCTTGGCATGCTTCAGGATCTTGAGCGTCGCGTCGTTGCCGTCGACCAGCGCAACGACAATGTCGCCATCGCGGGCGGTGTCGCAGCGACGGACCAGTGCGTAATCGCCGTCTAGGATACCCGCATCGACCATCGAGTCCCCCGATACTTCGAGCGCATAGTGATCCCCCGGCCCGAGCAGCGCTGCCGGAACCGACAGCAACCGGTCGTCCTCGAACGCTTCGATCGGTTGCCCGGCGGCAATCCGGCCATGAAGTGCGAGCGTGACGATATCGTTCGCCGGGGCCACCGGTGCCACCCGCTTGCGGAAGTCGGCGTGGACGACCTCGCCCTTGGGCGCACTTACAGCGCGCTGGACCGCATCGGGCATGCGCAGCACTTCTAGGGCACGCGCGCGGTTCGGCAGGCGGCGGATGAAGGCGCGTTCCTCGAGCGCGTTGATCAGGCGGTGAACCCCCGACTTCGACTTGAGCGCCAGCGCCTCCTTCATCTCCTCGAACGACGGCGACACACCACTCTCGTTCAAGCGCCCGTTGATAAATGTCAGCAGGTCATGTTGCTTGCGCGTGAGCACTGTCGTTCTCCATCCCAGGAACCGATGCAGAACGTTTAGGCAACACTAGATATGGTGTCAAGCATGATGCAGTCCACCATCGCACCCGATTTGGTTGCTTCGGCATACGGTTCGCGGACGATCAGGACATTGCTGTCGGCGAGGACGCGGAGCATCGCGCTGTCCTGTGCCGACGCGGGTGCAACGACGCCATCGATCAGCCGGGCGCGGAGATAGTCGCGGCGGGGCCCGTTGGCTTCGAGGTCGACGCCGAGCCGGGCGGGGACGCTGCCCGGCAGGGGATAGAGGTCGCCACCGAGCGCGCGGAGCAACGGCACGACAAATAGCGTTGCGCAGACGAACGCCGACACTGGGTTACCCGGCAGCCCGACGACGCGGGTCGCGCCAAGCATCCCGGCGAGCATCGGCTTGCCGGGCCGGAGCGCTATCCGCCAGAAGTCGATCGTCGCGCCCATCTCGCGGAGGACCGGCTGGACTAGGTCGTGGTCGCCGACCGACGCGCCGCCGATCGTAACGAGGACGTCGGCGTCGGCCTGCGCCGCGATCGCGGCGGTCAGCGCCTCGCGTGTGTCGGCGACGATGCCGCCGTCGATGACATCGGCGTATTTGCCGAGTAGCGCGGTGAGCATGACGCCGTTCGAGCTGACGATCTGGCTCGGCCCCGGCGCGACCCCGGGCGTTACGAGCTCATCGCCGGTGGCGAGGATCGCGACGCGCGGGCGGCGGTGGACGGGGAGGGCGGCGTATCCGGCGGCGGCAGCGACGCCGATCCGCGCCGGGGTGACACGTGATCCCGCTGCCGCAACCGACTGTCCGGCGGCGAAATCTAATCCTGCGCGACGGATGTGCGCGCCCTCGCGCGGCGGCCCGTCGCCGGTTAGAGTGACGATGTCACCATCGCGCGCCACGTCCTCCTGGACAACGACGGTGTCGGCCCCGGCGGGCAGCGGCGCGCCGGTGAGGATGCGGACGGTCTCACCGGGACCGACATGGCCCGCAAAGCTGCGCCCCGCCGCGCTCTCGCCGGTCAGCCGCCACGGCCCGGCGCGGTCGGCCCAGCGAATCGCGTAGCCGTCCATCGCCGACGCGGCGAACGGCGGCTGGGTGAGCTTGGCGACGACGTCGGCGGCGAGAATGCGGCCCAGCGCGGCGGCGAAGGGAACGGTTTCGGCGGGGAGGGGAACGACCCCATTGAGCAGCCGCGCCTGCGCCTCGTCGACGCCAAGCAACGGCTTCACTCGGCGGTATCCGTGTCGCCGTCGACGCGGGCGCTCCAGTCACCCGACTTGCCGCCGCGCTTGGCGAGCAGGCGGATGCCGCCGATCGTCATGCCGCGGTCCATGCTCTTCGCCATGTCGTAGACAGTCAGCAGCGCGACCGAGACCGCGGTCAGCGCCTCCATCTCGACCCCGGTATTGTGTGTCGTGCGGACCGTCGCGGTGGCGCGGATGCCCTTATCCTCGATGACAAGGTCGACCTCCATCCCGCTGATCGGCAAGGGATGGCATAGCGGAATCAGCTCGGCGGTGCGCTTCGCCGCCATGATCCCGGCGACGCGCGAGACGGCGATAACGTCGCCCTTGGCGAGGCTTGCGGAGCGGATCGCGGCGAGGGCGGTGTGGGCAATCCTGATCGTTCCCTCGGCGACGGCGATGCGCCCGGTAACGGCCTTGCCCGAGACGTCGACCATCCGCGCCTCGCCGGCGGGGTTGAGATGCGTCAGCGTCATGCGGCGAGCAGGGTGCGGGTCGCCGCCTCGATGTCGGGGCAGCGCATCAGGCTCTCGCCGACGAGGAAGGCGCGGACGCCGTGTGCGGCCATTGCGGCGAGGTCAGCGGGGCCGGTCAGCCCGCTCTCGGCGACGACGGTGGCCCCCGGCGGGATGCGCCCCACAAGCTCGTAGGTTCGCGCGAAGTCGACCGAGAAGTCGCGCAGGTCGCGGTTATTGACCCCGATCAGGCGACTCCGCAGTCCAAGCGCACGGTCGAGTTCGGCGTCGTCGTGGACCTCGACGAGCACGTCCATTCCGCGCTCGAGCGCCGCCGCCTCGATCTCGGCCATCGCATTGTCGTCGAGCGCGGCGACGATGATGAGGATCGCGTCGGCGCCGATGCTCCGCGCTTCGGCGACCTGCCACGGGTCGAGCATGAAGTCCTTGCGCAGGACGGGAAGGGTGCACGCGGCGCGGGCGGCGACGAGATAGTCGTCGTGTCCCTGGAAATAAGGCGCGTCGGTCAGCACCGACAGGCAAGCGGCACCCCCGGCTTGATAGGCGCGGGCGTGCGCGGCAGGGTCGAAGTCGCCGCGGATGACGCCCTTCGACGGCGATGCCTTCTTGACCTCGGCGATCAGCGCAAAGCCGGTCGCGGCGGTTCGGTCGAGCGCGGCGCGGAAGCCGCGTGGCGCGGTCTGCGCGGCGGCGGCGCGGTCGAGATCGGCGAACGACGCCAGCGCCTTGCGGCGGGCGACTTCGGTGCGCGTCGTGGCGCAGATGCGGGCAAGGATATCGGACATGACGCGTGTGTAGAACGGACCGGCGCGCCACGGAAGCATGGTGGACGCTTCGCCTCATCCGAGCGGCGACGTCGATTGGTGCCTTGCCCGAGACTGCCGCAGAACCTTCACCGAACGATGGTACCATGTGGTACGTTAGTCCGAGTGATTCGCCTGCGGGGGGGCCCGCACACGACCGAGGGAGACGATGATGACGACGATCACCACCACCGACGGCACTGCAATCTTCTACAAGGATTGGGGTCCGAAAGACGCGCCGGTCATCGCCTTCCACCACGGCTGGCCGCTGAGTTCAGACGACTGGGACAACCAGATGATGTTCTTCCTCGGCCACGGCTTCCGCGTCGTCGCGCACGATCGCCGCGGCCACGGCCGCTCGGCGCAGGTTAGCGATGGCCACGACATGGACCATTATGCCGCCGACTCCGCCGCGGTTGCCGACGCGCTCGACTTGCACGACGCGGTCCACATCGGCCACTCGACCGGCGGCGGCGAGGTCGTCCGCTACGTCGCGCGCGCCGCGCCGGGCCGCGTGTCGAAGGCGGCGATCATCAGCGCGGTGCCGCCGCTGATGCTCAAGACCGAGGCCAACCCCGAAGGCACGCCGATGGAGGTGTTCGACGGCTTCCGCAACGGCACCGCCGCCATCCGCGCGCAGCTGTACGTCGATATTCCGGCCGGCCCGTTCTTCGGCTACAACCGCCCCGGCGCGACCCCCAGCCAGGGCGTCATCGACAATTGGTGGCGGCAGGGGATGATGGGGAGCATCAAGGCGCATTACGACGGCGTCAAGGCGTTCTCCGAGACCGACTTCACCGAGGATTTGAAGTCGATCGACGTGCCGGTTCTCGTCATGCACAGCACCGACGACCAGATCGTCCCCTACGCCGACGCCGGGCCGAAGGCGGCGGCGTTGCTCAAGCACGGGACGTTCAAGAGCTACGACGGCATGCCGCACGGGATGCACACGACGCACGCCGACATCATCAACGCCGACCTGCTTGCGTTCATCCGCGGGTAGAAGCGCTGCTCAGGCCGCGATCCACGCCGCAAGCAGCCGCGCTGCTGCTCCGCTGTCGATCGCGGCTGTTGCCTGCTCGACCCCGGTGCGCCAGTCATCAGCCACGCCCGCGACTCGGAGTGCAGCGCTGGCGTTGAACAACACTGCGTCGCGGTACGCCCCCGCCTCACCGCCAAGCAGCCGGGTCAGCGCGGCGGCATTGTAGGCGGCGCTGCCTCCGCGCAGTGCCGATAGCGGGTGGTGGGGCAGGCCGGCTGTCTCGGGGGTGACGCGCTCGCTCGCTCCGCCGACCCATAACACTGTGCTCGGGCCGTCGACGGACAGTTCGTCGAGCGGTTCGTCACCCGCGACGAGCAAGGTTGCATCGGTGCCGAGGATCTCGATCGCGCCCGCGAAAATGCCGAGGAAGCCCGGGCGGGCGACGCCGATCAGTTGGCGACCGACGCGCGCCGGGTTGGCGGCGGGGCCGGTCAGGTTGAGCACCGTGCGTCGTCCGATCGCGCGGCGGACCGGCGCGAGCTTGACAAGTGCGGGGTGGTGCGCCTGCGCGAACAGGAAGGCGATGCCAAGCCGGTCGAGTGTCTGCTCGGCGGCGGCGGATGCGCGGTCGAGGTCGAGGCCCAGCGCCTCGAGCGTGTCGGCGGCACCGGCCTGCGACGAGGCGGCGCGGTTGCCGTGCTTGGCGACCGGCACCCCCGCCGCCGCGACGACGATCGCGACCGCGGTCGAGACGTTGAGCGAGTGGCTGCCGTCACCACCGGTGCCGCAGACGTCGATCGCGCCAGGGGGGGCTTTGACCGTGATCATCCGGTCGCGCATCGCCTGCGCCGCGGCGGCGATCTCGATGCTCGTCTCGTCGCGCGCCGCCATGTCGGTGAGGAAGCGCCGCGCCTCGTCGAAGTCGGGGCCGCCGTCGAACAGCAGCGCGAATGCGCTCGCCGCCTCGTCCGCCGCCAGCGGTGCCCGCGCGTCGGGAAGCCGGATCACGCCGCGGCGCGGGTGATGGTCGGGACGCCCGCGAGCGCGAGGAAATTGGCGAGGAGCGCGTGGCCATGCTCGCTGGCGATGCTCTCGGGGTGGAATTGGACGCCGTGGATCGGCAGCGTCCGATGGCGCAGGCCCATGATCGTCGCGGCGGCCGCTCCATCAACAACGACGTGCGCGTTGGCGATCAGCACCTCAGGCAGCGTCGCCGCCTCGACGATCAGCGAGTGGTAGCGCGTCGCAACGAACGGCGAGGGCAGGGAGGCGAAGACGCCGCTGCCGTCGTGGACCACCTCCGACGTCTTGCCGTGCATCAACTGCGCCGCGCGGATAACCCGCCCGCCGAACGCCTCGCCGATCGCCTGATGCCCGAGGCAAACCCCAAGCAACGGCGTCCCGGCATCCGCCGCTGCCGCGATCAGGTCGAGGCAAACCCCGGCCTGCGCGGGAGCACACGGCCCCGGCGACAGCACGATCGCCTGCGGACGGAGCGCGAGTGCCTGCGCGGCGCTGACCGCGTCGTTGCGCACCACCTCGACTGCCGCCCCAAGCTCGAGGAGGTAGTGGACGAGGTTGTAGGTGAAGCTGTCGTAGTTATCGATGACGAGGATCATGGGGCGGACTTACACCGGGTGTGTGGCGGCGTCATCCAAGGAGATTGCCGCTTCGGCAAACATGGTGTGCTACAAATTTCTGATCGATCGAGGATGAGTTGGATCAACACGGTATCGATCTCCCCGAAGTTCCCGGTCGTGATCCCGCGTAAGATACGCGAGGACATAAAATTTCGCCCGGGTCAGAAGCTTCAGGCGCTCAACGTCGGCGGCGTCATTCAACTCGTGCCGATCATGTCGCTGGAAGACGCTCGAGAGTTCCTCGGGCCGTGCGACAAGCCTTTCGTCCGCGAGAAAGCTGAACGCGAATTTTGACTTGGCGGCGGTCGTCGATTCAGTGATTGGATCGAATATTTCGTCTTAGGCGGCAGTGCAACGTTCCCTCCCGGCGATCGTCGCGAGCGAAGACCGGATCGTGCCATCGATCTGCATCTATGAGGTGTACCGTGACTTCGCGCGCGTTCGCGACGCGACCAGCGCCACCCGAGCAGTCGCGGCGATGATGTTGGCGAGGGTTGTCGACGTGACCCCCGATCTGCCGACGATGGCGGCGCAATTATCCGCCTCCTACCGTCTGCCGACGGCCGACAGTATCCTCCTTGCTACTGCGCGCCGGTTCGACGCGACCTTATAGACGCAGGATGCCGATTTCGCGGTCATCGACGGGGTAAATTACTTGCCCAAGGCGTGACCGGCGCGTGCGGCGCGGCGGACCGTGAGGCTCGCGGCATTGAGCCGGACGAGCGCAGGCAGTCCGTCGCGCTCGATCGCGCCGAGCACATCGACCGCCGCACCGAGCCGGTCGAGGGGTAACGACCGCCACGCCGGGCGCGCATATAGAGTGTCCCACTTGCCATCGGCGGCGGCGTCGTAGGCGATCCGCAGGAAACAATGGTCGGCGCGGATCGGCCAATGCTTGGTCGCGGCGCGAGTGACGAGCCGCGTGACTATGGTGTCGAGCAATCCGCGGATCGCGGCACGGCGATCGTCGTCGACCCCGCCCGGCGCCACGTCACGCCCGCCGCGTCACTGGCCGAACCCCGCCTCGCTCGCCCGCGCCAGCGCCTCGCGCGCCGCCGCGAACAATGCGCCCGCTTTCGCCCGGCACTCGGCATCCTCGCTGGCTGGGACGCTGTCGGCGACGATGCCGGCGCCCGCCTGGACGTGGATCACGCCGTCCTTGACCACCGCGGTGCGCAGCACGATGCAGCTGTCCATTGCGCCGTCGGGGCTGAAATAGCCGACGCCGCCAGCGTACGGTCCGCGCTTTTCGGCTTCGAGGTCGTGGATCACCTCCATCGCGCGGACCTTCGGCGCGCCGCTGACGGTGCCGGCGGGAAAGCCTGCGAGCAAAGCGTCGATCGCGTCGTGCTTCGAGTCGAGGGTGCCGCGGACGTTCGAGACGATGTGCATGACGTGGCTGTACATCTCGACGCCGTAGCGGCCGGTGACGACGACGCTGCCCGGCGCGGCGACCCGGCCGACGTCGTTGCGGCCGAGGTCGAGGAGCATCAAATGTTCGGCAAGTTCCTTCGGGTCGGCGAGGAGTTCGTCGCGCAGCCGGGCGTCGTCGACCGCGTCGCGGCCGCGCGGGCGGGTGCCCGCGATCGGGCGGATGGTGACCTCGCCGTCGCGGACGCGGACGAGGATTTCGGGGCTCGAGCCGATCAGCGCGAAGCCGGGCAGATCGAGGAAATAGAGGAACGGCGACGGGTTGATCCGACGCAGTGCGCGATACAGGTCGAACGGCGGCAGCGGGAAATCGAGGGTGAAGCGCTGCGCCAGCACGACCTGGAAGATGTCGCCCGCCGCAATCAGCTCCTGCGCCGCGCCGACCATCTCGGCGTAGTGCCCGGGCGGGAGGATCGCGGTCGGGGTCGCTGCGGGAAGGTCTGCGGGGGCGCGCGCGGCGGCGGGAACCGGCTGGGCGAGCTTGGCCTGCGCGGTGTCGATCGTCTCGACAGCGGCGGCATAAGCGTGGGCGGCGGTGGCGTCGGTCGGGAAGACCGGGGCGACGAGGAACAGCTCGTCCTTCAACCGGTCGAACACGAGCAGCAATGTCGGGCGGACGAATAGCAGGTCGGGGACGCCGATCGGGTCGGCCTTCGGTTCCGGCAGGCGCTCGGAGAGGCGCACGGTTTCATAGCCCATGTAGCCGACCAACGTCGACAGCGCGCGCGGCATCCCCGCGGGCACTTCCATCCGGCTCACAGCGACGAGCGCGCGGAGTTCGCTCAGCGTGCCACCCGGGCACGACTCGAAGGCGGCGCGGTCGGTGCGCCAGTGGCGGTTGACCTCGCACGCATCGCCAGTCGCGCGCCACACGAGATCGGGGTCGAAGCCGAGCAGCGAGTGGCGCCCGCGCACCGCGCCGCCCTCGACCGATTCGAGGAGGAACGCGCCGCTCCCGGGCGTGCCGAGCTTGAGCATCGCCGACACCGGTGTCTCGGTGTCGGCGATGATCTTGCGCCAGACCATCTGCGGACGGCCGGCGGCATAGATTTCGGCGAACGCCGCTGCGCTCGGCTGGACGGCGGTTAGCGCCGTTGCCGCGTCCTGCGCGACCTCGGCCATTATTGCGCGGGAGCCGTACCGACGATCCGCGTCGTCGCGGCAGCGAGCCCGGCGGCGTTGCGGCGGACACCAAGCTCGGCCTCGACCGATTGCGCGAAAGCGGCACCGATTTCGTCGCCGGTCGATTGGGCAAACTGCGCGCGCGCGCTGTCGACGAGCTGCGGGGCGGCGGCGACGTCGCCCGGTGTGACGGTGTCGACGTGGACGACCCAGTATCCCTGCGCGCCCGCCGGAATCGCGCGGCTCTTGCCCGCTCCAAGGAGGAGGAACGCCTGGACCGGCGGTGGCACCTGCTGCTGGTTCGACAGGTCGATTCGGCGGCCATTGAGCGGGCGCGCGGCGGGGAGCTTGTGCGCGGCGAGCGCGGCGTCGAATGCCTTGCCGCCAGCGACCTCCGCGATGACCGCGTCCGCGACCGCCTTGGCCGAACGCATCCGAGCGTCGTCGATCCACGCGGCGGTGACAGCGGCACGGACCTTTGCGAGCGGCACCGGCGACGGCGGCACGATGTCGCCAAGCTCGAGGATGGCGAACTGCGCCTTGCCGAGCTGGGCGAGCGACGCCCCATCGGCCGGGTCGGCGTCGAACGCCTTGGCTACCAGCGGCGCGGCGGCGGGCGGGACGGTGTAAGCGGGATCGGCAGGGTTGGTCCCGGTCCGCACTACCGGCGGCACCGCGACGATCGCCAGGCCATATTGTTTGGCGACGTCGGCAAAGCTCGTCCTCGACGATAAGGCATCCTCGATCTTGCCGACGGTATCGGCGAGCAGCTGGTCGGTGCGGTCGGACTTGAGCTTGGCGACGATCTCGGCGCGCGCGTCGGCAAGGCTGCGGCTTTGCGCGGGGATGATCGCGACGGTCTCGACGACGTGCCAGCCGAACGGCGACTTGACCGGAGCGGTGATGCCCTTGGCGGGCACGGCGAAGGCGGCGTCGGCGACTGCAGAGCTAGTTGCAGCGGCGAACTTGGCCTTGGTTTGCTGGCCGATGTCGGTGTCGGCGGCGGCGAACCCGGCGGCGGCAGCGGCAGTGGCGAAGGTCTGCCCGCCCTTGACCGCAGCGGCGAGCGCGTTTGCCTTGGCTTCCTCAGGCACGACGACCTGCGCCAGCTTGCGCTGCTCGGCGCCGCCATATGTCTCTTGATTGTCGTCGTAATATTTCTTGATTTGCGCATCGGTGACCTCGACGCCCGCGGCAATCTTGTCGCGGTCGAGGCTGGCGAAGCGGAAGCCGCGGCGCTCGGGGACGGTGTATTGCGCGGCGTGGCTCGCGTAATAACTCGTCAACTGCGCGTCGGTCGGCGCGAGAGGAACCGGCATCGCGGTCGTCGGGATAATCGCGACGCTCCCAGTTCGGCGTTCGAGCAGCAGCGCTGCATACGGCGCGGCCATCGACCGCGGCACCTGCGTCGCGGCGATCACCGGGGTAACGAGCTGCTTGCGGATCAGGTCGCCGTGGAGGCCGTCGCGGAGGTCGCGCTCGCTCAGCCGCTGCGCGGCGAGCAAATTCTTGTACGTCGCCTGATCGAACTTACCGTTGACGCGGAAGGCATCGACGCTGGCGATCTCGCCGTCGATCGCGCGATCGCTGATCGCGATGCCGCTGTTCGCGCCGAACTTCTCAAGCGCGGTGGTGGCGATGAGCTGTTCGTAGACGTCGCCGACTGCGCCTTGGCGGGCAGCGGCGCGAACGTCGAGCTTGGGGTCTTGCTGGCGGGCACGGCGCATCGCGCGGTCGAATTCGGTCAGCAGCTTCGCCTCGCTGATATTCTGCCCGCCGACGGTGGCGACGCCGCTCGATGTCGCGCCGCCGAAAGAGGTGTTGCCGACCCCGGTGAAGGCGAAGGCCACCAGCACGAGGCCGAGAATCCCCAGCGCGAACCACGACGTCAGATATTTGCGAAACAGGCTGATCATGGCGTCGGCGCATAAGCAGGATAGAGCGCGGCGGCAAGTGACAGCGCCGCGCCGCGTTGCTAGGCAGCGGCATGGATACGCCCCGCAAGCTGATCGCCGGCAACTGGAAGATGAACGGCACCGCCGCGGCGCTTGCCGAGATCGCTGCGATGGCCGACGCCGCGCGCGATTTGCCGCCGAACCTCACCGTTGCGGTCTGCCCGCCCGCGACCTTGATCGACCGCGCGCGGGTTGCGGCGGGAGAGGGGCCGTTGATCGTCGGCGCGCAGGACGTCCATGCCGAACCCGCGGGCGCATTCACCGGGAGCGTGTCGGTCGAGATGCTCGCCGACGCGGGGGCGAAGCTCGTCATCGTCGGGCACAGCGAGCGCCGCGCCGATTGCGGCGAGACCAACCCCGACGTCCGCGCCAAGGCCGAAGCGGTCGTCGCCGCCGGGCTGACCGCGGTTGTCTGCGTCGGCGAGACCGAGGCCGAGCGCGATGCGGGCGATGCGCTGAGCGTGATCGCCGGCCAGCTCGACGGCTCGCTGCCGGCGAACGCGACGCGGCTTGCGGTCGCATACGAGCCGGTCTGGGCGATCGGCACCGGGCGCACCCCGACCGCACTTCAGATCGCCGAAGTTCACGCTGCGATCCGATCCGATCTGATCGCACGCTACGGCGATGCCGGCGCGGCGACGCCTGTCCTGTACGGCGGCTCGGTCAAGCCATCGAACGCCACCGAGCTTCTTCATGTCGACAATGTTGACGGTGCACTTGTCGGCGGCGCGAGCCTGACCGCCGCCGACTTCCTCGCCATTGTCCGCGCGGCGGTGCGCTGATCAGAGGCGGACCGTTGCTGAGACGCGGTACGAGCGCCCGATGATGCCCTCGTAATACGTCCGCTCGGCACCGCCGCCGAAGCCCGCGACGCCG
The DNA here is from genome assembly GCF_018982885.2 of Polymorphobacter megasporae. Classification (NCBI taxonomy): domain Bacteria; kingdom Pseudomonadati; phylum Pseudomonadota; class Alphaproteobacteria; order Sphingomonadales; family Sphingosinicellaceae; genus Glacieibacterium; species Glacieibacterium megasporae. The sequence continues at coordinate 2,742,555 of NZ_CP081848.1, forward strand.
GGGTCGGCGAGCGCCGGGTACGGCGGGCGCTGCTGGAACAGATTGTCGACCGAGATGCGGAAGATGTACGTCTTGCTGACGTTGAACGCCGCCGATGCATTGACGAAGACGATGCCGCCGACCCCGGGAACGTCGCGGACGCCGGGCTTCTCGTCGGCATTGAACACCGCTGGCCCGATATACTGTGCCTGGAGCTGCAGGCCGAGCGCGTCGCTGCTGTAGTCGATATCAGCGGTCGCCTTGTGGCGGCTGAAGCCGATCGTCCCGGCACCGGTCGTGATGTCCCCGGTTCCGGCGCGCCGCTCGAGCTTGTCGATATACTGGTACTGCCCGTTCAACGAGATCTTGCCGGTCGCGCCGAGGAACGGGGTCGGGATGGAATAGGCGATCCCCGCGAGCAGCCCCGCGTATTTCAGGCTTGCCGCGTTGAGATAACCCGAACGGACGAAGGTGACTTGATGCGTCGCCGGATCGCGGTCGATTCGTCCGCAGAAGTCATTGGGATAGCTCGTGGCGTCGTAGCAGGCGTTGAAAATGTCCTGCGCGCCGAGGCTGACGATCGCATCCTGCAGGTCGATATGAACCCAGTCGGCGTTGATCGCGAGGCGCGGGATGAACTTCGGACGCGCTTGGATGCCCACCGTCCAGCTGTTCGCCTTTTCATTCATCAAGTTCGGATTTCCTGACACCGACCCCTTCGAGGTGAAGTCGACGATGTTCGACTGGAACGGCTGGTTTATCCCGGCGGCGACGCAATTCGCCGCGCGGTGGGCAGGATTGGGGCCGCTCGTGATGTAACGCGAGTCGCATGGGTCGTTGGCGAGGACGAAATTGGGGCTCGTCGGATTGAACGCCTCGGTGATCGCGGGCGCGCGGATTGCACGGGTGTAGTTGCCGACGAAGGTCAGTCCCGCGATCGGCGACAGACGCCCGCCGCCGGTCCACGTGAAGTCGCCGCCTGCCTGGCTATTCTGGACGTAGCGCGCTGCCGCCTTCAATTCGAAGGTATCGATGAAGCGCCAACCCATGTCGTGGCTGACCAGCGGCACCTCGAGCTCGCCGAAGCCTTCGTTGGTATAGAAGCCACCGGCGATGGGATCGAAGTTCGACCCGGCGCCATACGCACTGCGCGTGCCGTCGGGCTGCGGGTCGCCGAAATAATACTGGCCCGGCTCGAAACGCGCACGTTCGTCGCGGTGCTCGTAGCCAAGCACGAGTCCAACACCGCCTGCGGGTAGCTGGAACGGCTGGCCGGTGACCGACGCGGTCGCGACGACCTGCTCGTTGACTTCGCGCGCGCTCGCGTTGGCAAGAATATAGTTGAGCGCCGCCTGGCTCGTTGCGCCCTGCCCGAAGACGTTGAGCGGCGCGCAGGTCGGGCTGATCGTCGCGATGTTCGCGCTGACCGCGCCGGGGCGGCAGGTGATCGTCCCGGTCGGCGACAGCACCGCATCGACCGCATTGTTGAAGTTCTGCGTGACGACCTGCGGCGACGTGCTGTTCGAGACGCTGCGGCCGTAGTTTCCGACGACCTCCCAGGTGAACGCGCGGTCGCCAATGTGGAAGCTGCCGTCCAACCCGGCGACGGTGCGGAACAGGTCGATCGTGCTCGTCGCAATGCCCGACTGGAGATCGGTATTCGCCCGGCCCAGGTAGAAGCTCGTCTGCCCGGCCGGGAGCGCGGCTGCGATCGTCGCGCGCGATGCCGCGGTAAGAAACGGATTGTTGATGTCGATGATCAGATTGCCGTTCGGCGCGCCGGCGACGTCGAACAAGGCGGTGTTGTAGAGCGGCTGTGCGACGAGATTGGTGCCCCGCGTCCGCGAATACCAGCCTTCGAAGAAGCCGCGGACGCCATCGGTAAATTGGTAGCTGCCGAGGATGTTACCCAGATACCGCTTCGTTGGAGTCGACAGATTGCCCGTCGGTGCGAGGCTGAAACCGTTGCCACCGGAGAAGTTGATCAAATTGCCGGACGCGGTGCCGAAATCGATCGGAATAAGTCCGCCGCCGGGGGAAAAACGCACTGCCTGACCGGCGGCATTGGTCACGGTCGGTTGCCCCCCAAAGTTGCCGCTCGCGACTTGCGCCGGGCTGAGCGCGAACAGATCGGAGATGTACGGAATGCCCTGTTCCGACAGCGCCGGGATGCGGCGGTTGGTGATCAGCACCTGCTGGAACGCCGATCCGGCGGGCGGAGTCGTGAAGAAGGTCTGGGCGGCAGTGACGGCACGGTCGGTATCGAGCAGGCCGCTCGATTGATTATACTCGCCGCTCACCGTGATGTTGCCGCGACCCCCGCCGAAGTTCAGTCCGGCAAGTCCGCGGATGCGGTGGTTCTCGCCGTCGCCGGCGTTGTTGATCCCCTGCTGTGCATCGAGTTCGAGGCCGTGATAGTCGTGCTTGAGGACGATGTTGACCGTGCCGGAGATCGCATCGGAACCATAGATCGGGGCGCCGCCGACCGCGACGATGTCAATCCGTTCGACGAGGTTGGTCGGAATGGTATTGAGATCGACCTGGCTGCCCGAATCGGTTGGACCGAAGATCGACGCCGTATTCGATGAAACGAATCGCCGACCGTTGACCAGCGTCAGTGTCCGCTGGGTTCCGAGACCGAAGAAGTCGACGAAGGTCTGCCCGGCCCCCAGTGCCGACTGTGCACCAGAACCGTTGATCCCCGGTGCGATTGCCGGAAGTTCGGCGAGCGCCTGACCGATGTTGGTATAGCCGCGTGTTTCGATCTGCTGGGAATTGATGATCTGGGTCGGCTCGATTGTGTCGGACAGCGCGCGCCTGATCCGCGAGCCAGTTACGACGATCTGCTCGTCGGCCGCGGGGCCAACGGGCACACCCGAATTCGGCGCGACGGCAGTGTCGGCAGATACTGTTGCCGGCGGCTGGGTCTGTGCAATTGCGGTGGTGGTCGCCAGCATTGCGAACATGCTTGTGGCGGCAAGTAATTTGGTCGTCATCGAGTGGCCCCTTCGATCCCTGACACCAAACTGTTATCTCCAGTTCATCGAAATGCCATATGTGAGAGGTGCGACCCGAGCGCACATGTGCTTCAGAAGTCACGCCGATCCAAAATTTTAGGCTAGGTTGGCGCGCGGATTAATGGCGCGGCACAATCCGGAGCCGCGCGCATCATTTGACGATCTGGCTGGTCATCTTGCCAATTTGGCCGAGGCCGTGGATAGGCTCGCCCATGGCGGCGCCAATACCCTCCGACGAGATCGCCCGCATCGGCGCGTTACGGCGATACGATATTCTCGATACGCCGCGCGAGCGGGAGTTCGATGATGTCGTCGATATTGCACGTCGTGTCTGCGGGACGAGCATCGCGCTGATCAGCTTCGTCGATACCGATCGCCAATGGTTCAAGGCCGAAGTCGGTCTCGGCTCAAGCGAGACAGCGCTCGAAAGCTCGATTTGCGCGATCGTGTTCCGTACCGGCAATTACGTCGAGATTCCCGATACGCTCGCCGATCCGCGGCTGCGCGGCAATCCGCTGTGCTGCGCCGAACCGGGACTGCGCTTCTACGCCGGAGCAACGCTGCAGACCGCCGAGGGTTTACCGATCGGGTCGCTTTGCGTTCTCGATTACGCGCCGCGCACGCTCGACGCATTGCAGCGCGACACGCTGCTCCTGCTCGCGGCGCAGGTAATGCGCCAGCTCGACCTGCGCGCTGCACTCGCGCGCGAGGCGCTGCTACGCCGCGAGATCGATCATCGGGTCAAGAATTCGCTCCAGACGGTCGGCGCGTTTGTCCGGCTGCAGCGATCCCAACCGACGGGCAATGCGAGCGACATGATGCTCGCGGTCGAGCGCCAGATCGCATCGGTGGCGACGCTCCACGACCTCATCTCGGAAGTCGACGAGGATTGGCTCGACCTTGGCGATTATCTCGACCGGCTGACGCGGCAGCTTGCGATCATCGCGCCTGCGGGGGTTGCCGTGAGCGGCCGCTTCGACGCGCTCTTCGGACCGGCGACAGCGGCGACCGCGCTGGGGACGATCGTCAACGAGCTCGTCGCGAACGCACTCAAGCATTCGTTTGACGAGGGCGTTGCGGGCGCGATCGTGTTGACCGGATCGGCGGACGGCAATGGCAACTACGACATCGCGTGCAGCGACGATGGCTGCCGCGCGGTCGAAATCATATCGACGACAACGCCGACGCGGATCGGCCTCGGCCTTCGGGTGATGCAGGCCGCCATCCGGAAGGTCAACGGAACGCTGACCGGTGGTCCGGTTTCCGGGGGTTATCGCAGCCTGCTGAGTTTTCCCGAGCCGTCACGCTGACGCCGGCGCAGGGCTGATCGTCCACGCGGTTGCGATCGAGCGTCGCGACCGCTACATCCGCCGCAACTCATTTCGCCCAAGGCCGCCATGCTCATCACCTTCATCCTCGTTCTCCACGGCCTGATCTCGCTCGCGCTGGTCGCCGTGATCCTGTTGCAGAAGTCCGAGGGCGGCGGGCTCGGCATCGGCGGCGGCAATGCGGGCGGCATGATGACGGCGCGCGGCGCGGCAGACTTGCTGACGCGGTCGACTATGGTCCTCGCCTCGCTGTTCGTCCTGACGAGCATCGTCCTCGCCATCCTCGCGACGACGAACAAGCGCGAGCACGTCATCGACACCTCGCTCGCCAAGCCCGCGACGACGAGCGCCCCTGCCGCACCTGGCGGCGTCCCGCTGTTCCAGAAGACCGAGCCCGCCGCACCGGTAGCGCCCGCTCCGGCAGCCCCGGTTCCCGCTCCGGCGGACTCGGTTCCGCTCGCGCGCTAGTTTGGCAAGCCGGGGGGCCAGCCGACTAAGGTCGATCGTCGGGGGGACGGTCGGCAACCTCGTCGAGTGGTACGACTTCTACGTCTACTCGGCCTTTTCGCTCTATTTCGCCCACATCTTCTTCCCCAAGGGCGACGCGACCGCGCAGCTACTGAACGTCGCCGCGGTGTTCGCGATCGGCTTCCTGATGCGCCCGGTCGGCGGCTGGCTGCTCGGGGTCTATGCCGACAGCCGCGGGCGCAAGGCGGCGTTGACGCTGTCGGTGTTGCTGATGTGCGGCGGGTCGGGCGTGATCGCGCTGACCCCCGGGTTCGACCGGATCGGCGTCGCCGCGCCGGTCTTGCTCGTCGTCGCGCGGTTGCTCCAGGGCCTGTCGGTCGGCGGCGAATACGGGACGTCGGCGACGTATCTAGCGGAGATGGCGACCGCGCATAATCGCGGTTTCCTCGCCAGCTTCCAGTACGTCACGCTGATCGGCGGGCAGTTGCTCGCGCTCGCCGTGCTGCTGGTGCTGCAGGCGACGATAAGCGAGGCCGATCTGCATGCCTGGGGCTGGCGGATACCGTTCGGCATCGGTGCTGCGCTCGCGGTCGTCGCGCTGCGGTTGCGCGTCTCGCTCGCCGAGACCGCCGCGTTCGAGCATGTCCCCGAGGCGCAGCGCCATGGCGTCGTCCGCCGCCTCGCCGAACACAAGCGCAGCGTGCTGCTTGTCATCGGGCTCGGGGCAGGGGGCAGCCTCGCCTTTTATACCTTCACGACGTACATGCAGAAATTCCTCGTCAATACCGTCGGCTGGTCGAAGCCCGATGCCAGCTTGATCGCGGCTGGAACGCTGACTGTCTACATGCTGATCCAGCCGCTGTTCGGCGCGCTGTCGGACCGCTTCGGACGCAAGCCGCAGCTAATCGCTTTCGGGGTCCTCGGCGTGGCGGGGACGGTGCCGCTGATGCTGACGCTCGCCGCGACGCACAGCCGGGTCGAGGCGTTCTTCCTGATCCTCGCCGCGCTGACGGTGCTGAGTTGTTACACCGCGATCTCGGGGCTGGTGAAGGCGGAGCTGTTTCCGGCGAACGTCCGCGCGCTGGGGGTGGGGCTGCCGTATGCGGTGTCGGTGTCGCTGTTCGGGGGCACGGCGGAATATGTCGCTTTGTGGTTCAAGAGCGTGGGGAACGAGGCGGGGTTTTATTATTATGTCGCGGCGACGCTCGCCGTGTCGTTGGTCGTGGTACTGGTGTTGCCCGATACGAAGCGAACGTCGCTGATTGAGACCTGATCTTCCCTCTCCCCTCGAGGGAGAGGGACGGCGCGCCCTTGCGCGCCAGGGTGAGGGTGAGTGGTCGCAAATCCTCACCCCCACCCTGGTCGCGCTAAGGCGCGCGACCGTCCCTCTCCCTCAAGGGGAGAGGGAGACGGCCAAGCTTATCCCCACCTTTCGACCGCCTCGCACTGGCTTTCCCCGCGTCCCCTCGCTAAGCCCATCCTCCCATGGCACGGTATATCTTCATCACCGGGGGCGTGGTCTCGTCGCTCGGTAAGGGTCTTATGGCAGCGGCGCTCGGGGCGTTGTTGCAGGCGCGCGGTTACCGCGTCCGGATCCGCAAGTTCGACCCGTATCTCAACGTCGATCCGGGAACGATGTCGCCGTATCAGCACGGCGAGGTCTTCGTCACCGACGATGGCGCCGAGACCGACCTCGACCTTGGCCATTACGAGCGTTTCACCGGAGTTGCGTCGAAGCAGACCGACAACGTCACCAGCGGGCGGGTCTATTACGACATCATCACCAAGGAGCGCCGCGGCGACTTCCTCGGTGCGACGGTCCAAGTCATCCCGCACGTCACCGACGCGATCAAGGCGTTCGCGCTCGCCGAGACCGACGACCTCGACTTCGTGCTGTGCGAGATCGGTGGCACCGTCGGCGACATCGAATCGCTGCCATTCCTCGAGGCGATCCGCCAGGTCGGCAACGACCTCGGGCGAGGGCAATCGATCTACATCCACTGCACGCTGATCCCGTATCTGTCGGCGGCGGGCGAATTGAAGACCAAGCCGACCCAGCATAGCGTCGCCGAATTGCGCGGCATCGGCATCCAGCCGCACGTCCTCGTCTGCCGCTCCGAACACCCGCTGCCCGACAGCGACCGCGCCAAGATCGCGCTGTTCTGCAACGTGCCGAAGGAAGCGGTGATCCCCGCATTGGACGCCGATTCGATCTATTCGGTCCCGCTCCAGTATCACCGCGCCGGATTGGACGAGCAGGTCCTCGCCGCGTTCGGCATGGCCGACGCCGCCGTCCCCGATCTCGATCGCTGGACCGCAATCATGGAGCGGCTGCGCCACCCCGAGGGCGAGGTCACGATCGGCGTGATCGGCAAATACATGGGGCTCAAGGACGCGTACAAGTCGCTGACCGAGGCGCTGGTCCACGGCGGCATCGCCAACCGGGTCAAGGTCAACATCCGCTGGATCGAAGGCGAATTGTTCGAGGACCCCGCCGCCGACGTCGCGGCGCAGCTCGAACCGATGCACGGCATCCTTGTACCCGGCGGCTTCGGCGAGCGCGGAACCGAGGGCATGATCGCTAGCGTCCGCTTCGCCCGAAGCCGGGAGGTGCCGTTCTTCGGCATTTGTCTCGGCATGCAAATGGCGTGCGTCGAGGGCGCGCGGAACGCCGGGTTCGCCGGCGCCGGCTCGTCCGAGTTCGGGCCGACGCCCGAACCCGTTGTCGGCCTGATTACCGAATGGATGTCGCCCGGCGGCCTCGAAACCCGCGCTCTGGGTGGCGACCTCGGCGGGACGATGCGCCTCGGCAGCTATCCGGCGGTGCTCGCGGGGAACAGCGTCTCGGCGAGCGCATACGGCTCGACGACGATCGCTGAACGCCACCGCCACCGCTACGAGGTCAATATCCATTACCGCGGAGCGCTGGAGGAAGGCGGCCTGATGTTCAGCGGCATGTCGCCCGACGGCCTCCTCCCCGAGATCGTCGAACGCCCCGACCACCCGTGGTTCGTCGGCGTCCAGTTTCACCCCGAACTCAAGTCTAAGCCATTCGAACCGCATCCGCTGTTCGCCAGCTTCATCGCCGCAGCGGTCAAGCAGAGCCGACTGGTTTAGCGAGTCCGCGTGTGGTCGACGAAAGTTCATCCCGGCTTTCGCCGGGATGAACTTATCCTTCGTGTCAGTATGCCGTGCCCCTAGCAGGCGATCGCAGCGCGGCGCCGCACTGTCATTCCGACCAGCCCGAATCCGCCGATCATCAGGGCCCATGTCGCGGGCTCCGGCACGGCTGCGATCTCGCCGTTTTCATAAATGATCAGGCCGGCACCAGCCCCAGTCGCCCGGTCTTGCGCGGAATAGTCACCAGTCAGAACTAAGGGCGCGCTCTCGTCACGGATGAAAATCTGCTGGCTCGTAATGCCCGGGCCGCCGACGACCTGGAAACCGCCGCCGAGGCTATTGTTGAAGAAATCGATCGTGCGTTTGCCCGCGATGCCGTTGAATACGCCCTTGACGTTGTTGAGCGTGAAATAGCTGCCGGAGATGAATGACGCCGGATTCGGCAATTCGGCGATGTCGAAGCTAATAAAGCCGGGTTCTCCCGATTCGACATGGACCCCCATGACCGCCAGTGCCGGGACGGCCGATGTAAGCGCAGAGCCGACGACGAGCGCTCGAAATAATGAATTCATAGTCATCTCCACGAAGACCCCGACCCCCGCAACAGGGTTAACACCGGCTGGTGAAGATTCCGAGAATGCTGGCCGTTCGTTTCGCTCGGCCCGTCGTAAAATTGCACGGCCGACCGTTTGGCCAGTCACGGACGCTTAGTGCAGCAAGGGAAGGGCCCGGAGCGCAGGCACGCTGAGCGTAATCGCCAGAGCACGCCATAAACGAAAACGCCCGGGGATGACCCCGGGCGTTTGTGGTGACGAGACCAACCTCGAGGCCGCGGTGGTAGATCACAGCCCCCTGGCTCGACCATCCGCGCAGTGCAGCCTATACGCTGGCCGCTTATTTATCCCTGAACTCCAGCCACTTGGGCGGCAGAACTCGTTACTCTTGGTAAACACCTGCGGGTTCCGTGTCATCGGCATTTGTCGCGCGTCATGTCGGAATCGCGGACAGTGTTGTCTGTTTGCAACAGCTTCGCTAGACCCCGCGCTCGACCCCGATCAGGAATGCCCCGCCCGTGCGCCTCAGCCGATATTTTCTCCCCGTCCTCAAGGAAACCCCGGGGGAGGCGCAGGTCGTAAGCCACCAGTTGATGCTGCGTGCGGGCATGATTCGCCAGACTGCGGCTGGCATCTATGCGTGGTTGCCGCTTGGCCTGCGCGTCCTCCGCAAGATCGAGCAGATCGTCCGTGAGGAACAGGACAATGCCGGGGCGGTCGAACTGCTGATGCCGACGATCCAGTCGGCGGAATTGTGGAAGCAGTCGGGCCGCTACGATGCTTATGGTCCCGAGATGCTGCGGATCACCGACCGCCACGACCGCGAGATGCTGTTCTCGCCGACCGCCGAGGAGTTGTTCACGACGATCTTCGCCAACGGAGTCAAAAGCTACCGCGACCTGCCGCGCATCCTTTACCAAATCCAGTGGAAGTTCCGCGACGAGATCCGCCCGCGCTTCGGCGTGATGCGCGGGCGCGAGTTCCTGATGAAGGACGCGTACAGCTTCGACCCCGATCTCGCCGCCGCGCGCCACAGCTACAACCGGATGTTCATCGCCTACCTCCGCACCTTCGCGCGGATGGGGCTGCACGCGATCCCGATGCGCGCCGACACCGGCCCGATCGGCGGTGACCTCAGCCACGAATTCATCGTCCTCGCGCCGACCGGCGAGAGCGACGTGTTCTACCATTCGAACTGGAAAGCCGCGCGCGACACCACGGTCGACGCCGACGATGCAACCGCGTTGCAGACGTACGTCGACCGGCTCAACACCGACTATGCCGCGACCGACGAGAAGCGCGACCAAGGCCTCGAGGCCGAGGCCGGGGACGCGCTCAAGCAATCGCGCGGGATCGAAGTCGGGCAGATCTTCTACTTCGGCACAAAATATTCGGCGGCGATGGGGCTGAGCGTCCAGGGCGCCGACGGCACCGCGATCGTCCCGCACATGGGCAGCTACGGCATCGGCGTGTCGCGGCTGATGGGCGCGATCGTCGAGGCGAGCCACGACAAGGACGGCATCGTCTGGCCCGATGCGGTCGCGCCGTACAAGGTCGCGCTGATCAATCTCCGCGCCGACGATGCGTCGTGCCTTGCGGCCGCGGACGCAATGTACGACCGGCTGACAGCGGCGGGTGTCGAGGTGCTGTACGACGACCGCGACGAACGCGGCGGGGCAAAGTTCGCCACCGCCGACCTGATCGGCGTGCCGTGGCAGGTCGTGATTGGGCCGAAGGGCGTCGGCGCGCGGACGGTCGAGGTCAAGCGGCGCGGGGCAGGGACGCGCGACGAGATGACCGTCGAGGCGGCGGTCGCCAAACTCGCATGATCACCCGCTACGAGCGCATGATCGCCTCGCGCTATCTTCTGCCCGGGCGCGGGGAGGGGTTCATCTTCCTCGTCGCCTCGATCTCACTGATCGCGGTCGCGCTCGGCGTCGCGGCGCTGATCGCGGTAATGTCGGTGATGAACGGCTTTCGCGCCGAGCTGTTCGACCGCATCCTCGGGCTGAACGGCCATGCCGTGATCCAGGGCTATGGCGGGCAGCTCGCCGACTGGGCGCCGCTGTCGACCGAGGTCCGCAAGCTGCCCGGGGTGACCAAGGCGACCCCGCTGATCGAGCAGCCGCTGATGGCGAGCTTCGACGGCCGGGTCCAAGGCATCCTGCTGCGCGGCATGACCATCCCCGACCTGATGGCGACCAAGGTCATCACCTCGAACGTCAAGCACGGCACGCTCGCCGGGCTCGTCCCGGGCAGCAATACCGTCGCGATCGGCGCGCGGCTCGCCGAAGCACTGGGCGCGCAGGTCGGCGACTCGATCAGCGTGATTTCCCCCGATGGGCAGGTGACGCCATTCGGCGCGGTGCCGCGGATCATCGCCTACCGCATCGTCGCGATCTTCGAGGTCGGCATCTACGATTACGACAAGGCGTTCGTCGTCATGCCGATGGCGAACGCGCAGACCCTGCTCCGCATGGGCGACTCGGTCGGCATGATCGAGGTCGTCACCAACGACCCCGACAAGGTCGATGCGATCCTCGCGCCGATAAAGGGGCGCGTCGCGCGGTCGGGGGTGATCGCGTCGTGGCGCGACACCAATGCCTCGCTGTTCGAGGCGCTTGTCGTCGAGAAGACGGTGATGTTCTGGGTGCTGTCGATCATCATCCTCGTCGCGGTGTTCAACATCCTGTCTTCGCTGATCATGCTGGTCCGCGCCAAGACGCGTGACATCGCGATCCTGCGGACGATGGGGGCGACGCGGATCGCGCTGATGCGGATCTTCATGACGGTCGGCACGCTGATCGGCGGGCTCGGCATCCTCCTCGGCCTCGCGCTCGGCTTTTCGCTGCTCGCGTGGCGGGCGGACATCGTTGCGGGCGTGTCGGCGGTGACCGGTGCGCAACTGTGGGACCCGAGCGTCCGCTTCCTCACCGAATTGCCATCGAAGACCGACCCGGCGCAAGTCGTCGGCATCGTAGTGCTGACGCTGCTGATGAGCTTCCTCGCGACGCTGTTCCCGGCGTGGAAGGCGGCAAGTACCGACCCGGTCACGGTGTTGCGCTATGAATAATGTGGTGACGCCGCCCGAGCATGTAAGCACGCCGGTTCATTCGGCGGGTAACGTGCTCGAGGTCCGCGATTTGCGGCGCAGTTTCCAGCAGGGCGGGGTGACGATCGAGGTGCTGCGCGGGGTCGATCTCAGCGTCGCGCGCGGCGAGATCGTTGCTTTGCTCGGCCCGTCTGGATCGGGCAAATCGACGATGCTCCAGGCGGTCGGGCTGCTCGAGGGCGGATTTGAGGGATCGATCACGATCGACGGCGTCCGTGTCGAGAAATTGTCGGCGAGCGAGCGGACGACGGTGCGCCGAGACAAGCTCGGCTTCGTCTACCAGTTCCACCATTTGCTGCCCGACTTCAGCGCGTCGGAGAATGTCGTCCTGCCGCAGCTGATCTGCGGCACCGGCAATGCGGCGGCGCGGACGCGGGCGAAGCAGCTCCTGACCGACCTCGGCCTCGGTGCCCGCCTCGACCATCGCCCGGCGCAGCTATCGGGCGGCGAGCAGCAGCGCGTCGCCGTCGCCCGCGCGCTGGCGAACGAGCCGGTCCTGATCCTCGCCGACGAACCGACCGGCAACCTCGACGAAGCGACCGCCGCGAAGGTGCTGGCGGAGTTCATTCGGCTGGTCCGCGCGCGAGGTTCGGCAGCGCTGGTCGCGACGCACAATATCGCGCTGGCACGTGGGATGGACCGAGTGGTCACGCTTCACGAGGGACGGCTGGCGCAATGAACTGGCCGGTGGGAGGTGCAATGTCGCTGATCGTGATCGATCGCTGGTACGACTATATGCGGTCGCACGATCGGCAGCAGCTGTGGGATCTGCTCCACCCCGACGTCGTCTTCGAAAGCCCGGTCGTCCACACGCCGCAACGCGGCCGTGACATCACCTTCAAATATCTCGCAAGCGCCGAGACGACGCTTGGTGGCCCCGGGTTTCGCTATCTCGGCGACTGGCGCAACGACACCGGCGCGGTCCTCGAGTTCGAGAACACGATCGAGGGCATCCGCATCAACGGCGTCGACATGATCACGTGCGATCCGAGCGGCAGTCTTATCACCCACTTCAAGATCATGGTCCGCCCGTTGAAGGGCGTCCAACTGCTTCACCGGCTGATGGGGGAGGAACTCGCACGAATGGCGAGCGGCTCCGAGGAAACGGCCAAAAAGCGCTAGCGGGGCTAATCCGCAATCTTCAGGCTACTCGACCCAATCCAGCCCGATATCCCTGAACACCGCGCGGTCGTCCGCCCAGTCGGCCTTGACCTTCACATGCAAGAACAAATGCACCTTCCGCCCCGTCAGCGTCGCGATATGCCCGCGCGAGGCTTCGCCGATCGCCTTGATCATCGAGCCCTTGGCGCCGAGGATGATCGCCTTCTGGCTGTCGCGCTCGACGAGGATTTGCTGGTGGATCACTGTCGACCCGTCCTTGCGGTCCTCCCATTTCTCGGTCTCGACCGTGCTCGCATACGGCAGCTCGGCGTGGAGGCGGTTGTACAGCTGCTCGCGGGTAATCTCGGCGGCCATCAGGCGCGTCGTCGCGTCGACGAGCTGGTCGGCGGGATAGTGCCATTCGCCCTCGGGCAGCGTCGCGCCGAGCGCCGCCTTGAGTTCGGGGACGCCGTCGCCGGTTTCGGCGGCGATGAAGAAGGTCTCGGCGAACTTGACCGCAGCATTGGCCTCGTTGGCGAGGTCGAGCAGGCGCGGCTTCGACGCGATGTCGACCTTATTGAGCGCGAGCATCTTCGGTTCGGGGCGGTCGGCGAGGCTCGCCATGATCGCGCGCGCGTCGTCCTTAAGCCCCGACTTGGCGTCGACTACGAGCAGCACGACGTCGGCCCCGTGCGCGCCGTCCCATGCCGCGCGGACCATCGCCCGGTCGAGGCGGCGGCGCGGCGCGAAGATGCCGGGCGTGTCGACGAGGAGCAACTGCGCGTCGCCCTCGACCGCGATGCCCATCAGTCGGGTCCGCGTCGTCTGGACTTTCGCCGACACGATCGCGACTTTCTGCCCGACCAGCGTGTTGACGAGGGTCGACTTGCCCGCGTTCGGGGCGCCGACAACGGCAACGGTTCCGCATCTCGTCATGACGTAACTTTCTCTAACATCGCGACCGCGGCGGCCTTCTCGGCCTCGCGCTTATTCGCGCCTTCGCCGGCGACGGGGTCGTGGCCGCGGACGACGACGCGCACCTTAAAGCGCGGCGCATGGTCTGGGCCTTCGCGCCCGATCAATTCGTAGGTCGGGGCTTGGCGGCTCTGCCCGAGCGCCCATTCCTGGAGCCGCGACTTCGGGTCGACGAGCAGCCGCGGCCCGGCGTCGAGCAATTTGCCCCAATTCGCGCGGACGAAGGTTTCCGCCGCCGCGAAGCCGCCGTCGATAAAGATCGCCGCGACGATCGCCTCGGCGATGTCGCCCAGCACATTATCGCTGCGCCCCAAGCCCTTGGCGCGGACGGTTTTTTCCATGAACAAGTGCTCGGGGACGCCGAGCCCGCGCGCGACTTCGGCACACGCGGGACCCTCGACGAGGCCGTGGTATCGTGCGGTCAGCTTGCCCTCGGGCTCGTCGTAATCGCGGTACAGCCACGCTGCGACGACACAGCCAAGCACCCGGTCGCCGAGAAATTCGAGTCGCTGGTAGCTGCCGGTCCCCGGCACGCTGCTATGCGTCAGCGCGCGCCTGAGCAGGCCGAGGTCGGTGAAATCGTGGCCGAGCGTGTCGCGCGCCCAGCCGGCAAGTGCGGCGTCCCCCGGTGCCGATGCGCCGGTCAAAGCCGGGTGCCGACGCGGCTCAGCCGCAGCGTGTCGAGCCACGTCGATGGCCGGTTCCCGACCGCGGTGCCGCTCGTCGAGAAAAAGATCACCTCGGCGCGGCCGACGAGGTTCTGCGCCGGGACCATCCCGACGCCGCCATCGGCAAGGCTCATCCGGCTGTCGGCGCTGTCATCGCGGTTGTCGCCTTCGACGAAATAATGTCCGGTGGGAACGGTGACCAGCGCCGTGTCATCGGGCGGATCGCCGGCGTATTCGTCGAGCACGGCATAGGTCCGGCCGCCGAGCGTCTCGAGATAACGCGGATAACGGCAGAGCATCCCGCCGCCGGCGCCGGGCATCGCCGGGGAGGGGCCGTGACACGAGCCGCCCGGAATCATCGGCAACACGAAGTCGGTTGTGCGGACCCGGGGCACGATCGTCCCGTTGAGCTCGATCGACCCCCCGATCATCCGGACGCGGTCGCCCGGAAGCCCGATGACGCGCTTGATGAAGTCGGTGCGGTTGTCGCGCGGGGTCTTGAATACGACGACATCGCCGCGCCGGGGGGCCGCGCCCGCGATCCGGCCGCCGAACAGTGGCGGGGCGAGCGGCAGCGAATATCGGCTGTAGCCATAGGGCCATTTGGCGACGAACAGATAGTCGCCGCCGAGCAGGGTCGGCAGCATCGATTCGGATGGGATGTTGAACGGCTCGACGACAAAAGTCCGCAGGCCGAGCGCGACGGCGATCGCGATCCCGGTGACGCGAACGACGGCGGTGATCTTCTCGAACTGTCGCGCCGCCCGCGCTTGATGCGCCTCGCGCGCCGAGGGGAAGGCGTTTTCCATGCATCGGGGCTTGGCGGCGACGCGAGCGGGTGTCAACCGGCGCAGCGTCGGCTAGAGGGGCTATGAATCAGGAGCCGCACCGCCATGACGACATCAGCCGCGCTCGATACGACTTCCGCCTGGGCGTCGCTGAACGACCATGCGGCGGCGATTGGAGAGGCCGATCTGGCGGCGTTATTCGGGTCCGAACCCACGCGGATCGAGGCGATGGTGCTCGATATCGGCGGGATGTGCGTCGATCTGAGCAAGCAGGCCGCGTCGACGGAGACAATGGCGGGGCTCGCAGCGCTGGCGACGACGGCAGCGTTCGACGACTGGCGGACGCGGCTGTTCGCCGGTGCCGTGGTCAACCCGTCCGAGGGCCGCGCCGCGACGCACATCGCCGAGCGCGGCAGCGGTGCTGCGGTCGATGTCGCTGCAGCGGCTCCGGGGCAGGCGAAGCTCCGTGCGGTAGCGAATGCAGTGCGTAACGACGGTACGAAGCACATCGTCCATATCGGCATCGGCGGTTCGGCGCTCGGCCCGGCGCTTTTGCTCGATGCGCTTGGGCATGAGGGGGACGGCCCGGCGGTGCACGTCGTCGCCAACATCGATGGGATCGCGCTGAGCCGCGCGCTCGCCGCGTGCGACCCGGCGGCGACTAAGATCGTCATCGTCTCGAAGACCTTCAGCACGCTTGAAACGATGACCAATGCCAACAGCGCGCTCGACTGGCTCGGCGCGAACGGCGTCGCCGATCCGCGCGGGCGGTGCATCGCGGTCACCGCCGCGCCGGGCCGCGCCCGCGACTTCGGCATCGCCGAGCCGAACATCCTGCCGTTCGCCGATACTGTTGGTGGGCGCTACTCATTGTGGTCGGCGGTCGGGCTGCCGCTTGCAATCCGCTGCGGCGTCGCGGCCTTCGATGACTTGCTCGCCGGAGCCGCGGCGGTCGATGCGCATTTCCGCGATACGCCGTTCGCGCGCAACGTCCCCGCGCTCGCGGGGGCGCTCGATGTCTGGGCGGCGACATTCCAGCACAAGGCGACGCGCAGCGTGTTCGCGTACGACGAGCGGCTGCGGTTGCTGCCGTCGTTC
This sequence comes from Polymorphobacter megasporae, assembly GCF_018982885.2. Classification (NCBI taxonomy): domain Bacteria; kingdom Pseudomonadati; phylum Pseudomonadota; class Alphaproteobacteria; order Sphingomonadales; family Sphingosinicellaceae; genus Glacieibacterium; species Glacieibacterium megasporae. The sequence goes on from NZ_CP081848.1 coordinate 2,758,763, forward strand.
CTGCAGCAACTCGAGATGGAATCGAACGGCAAGCGAGTCGACCGCGATGGTCGCCCGGTCGCCTATCCGACCGCCGCGATCACATGGGGCGGGATCGGGACCGATGCCCAGCACGCGGTGTTCCAGCTGCTCCACCAGGGCACGCATAGCGACCCGGTTGAATTCGTCGCCGTTCGAGAGCCGGGCCACACGCTTGGCGAGACCCACCACCGGCAGTTGCTCGGCAATGCCTTTGCGCAAGGCGCGGCGCTGCTGCGCGGACGGACGTTCGACGAGGCGTTGGCGTTGAGCGACGGCGACGAGGCGTGTGCCCGGGCACGGACCTTCCCCGGCAATCGGCCGTCGATGACGATCCTGCTCGACCGGCTCGACCCGCGGACGCTCGGCAGCCTGCTCGCCTTCTACGAGCACCGGACGTTCACCGCGGCGGCGCTGCTTGGAATCAATCCGTTCGACCAATGGGGGGTCGAGCTTGGCAAGGAAATGGCGAGCGCGCTCGACGCAGGCGGCAGCTTCGACCCATCAACCGAGGGGCTGATGAAGCGCGCCGGGCTCGGCAAATGACGATCATCGCCGACCGGATGACCGCCGAGATCGAGGGTGATTTCGTCGTCTTCCTCATCGGCATGCGGATCAACCGCTGGTGGAAGCCGTGGCGCTGGCTCCCGGTGGGGATGGCGATGGGGCGGATGCTCGCCGAACTCGGCCGGACGCCGGCGATGGGCCTGCTCCACGCCCGGTCCTACCTCGGACTTCCCGACGTCATGGTCGTGCAATACTGGCGCAGCTTCGCCGATCTGCACGCCTATGCGCACGCGTCGTCGCTCGAACATCGCCCGGCATGGACTGCGTTCAATCGCGTGGTCGGGTCTAACGGCGATGTCGGCATCTGGCACGAGACATTTCTCGTCACCGCCGGACAGTATGAGAGCCTGTACAATAATATGCCGCCGTTTGGGCTCGGCATTGCCGGCGGACTCGTCACCGCACGCGGGCGACGGTCATCGGCAAAGGGGCGGCTCGGTGTCGAAGCGGCGGATCAGTCGTCGAGCGCGCTATAGACCAGAGTCCGCAGCTCGCGTCGTACCGGATACGTCGAGCTCGGCATCAATTGCGTCATGAAGACCGCGACGAGTTCCTCGGCCGGATCGACCCAGAAGAAGGTGCTTGCCGCGCCGCCCCAGAAATAATCGCCGTCACTGCCGGGGATCAGCGTCCGCGCCGCGCTGGTCGAGGTGGCGAGGCCGAGCCCGAAGCCGACTCCGTCGTACGCCGCCTCGCTGAACAACGACTTCGACACTGCGGGCAGGTCGACGCCGCCGGGGAGGTGGTTCGCGGTCATCAAGTCGAGCGTCTTGCGCCCGATCAGTCGATGATCGTCGAGCGTCCCGCCATTCAACATCGCCAGCCCGAACTTCATGTAATCGGCGGCAGTCGAGACGAGGCCGCCGCCGCCCGACACGAACGCTGGCGGCTTGAGGAACGCGCTCGTCGCCGGGTCGTCCTGCAGCGCGATGCCGCCGCCGGCCTTCGGCTGGTAACACGCGGCGAAGCGGTGCGCTTTATCGGCGGGGACGTGAAAGCCGGTGTCGGTCATGCCGAGCGGATCGAGGATCCGCCGCTGGAGGAAGTCCTCGAACGGTTCACCCGCAATCACGCCGATCAGATAGCCGATGACGTCGGTCGAAACCGAGTAATTCCAGGCGGTTCCAGGGGAGAATTCGAGCGGTAGGTGCGCGAGGTCGGCGATGAAGCTGTCGAGCGTCCCGGCCTTCTCGATCTCGCCGATCTTGCCCATGCGATAAGCGGCGTCGACGTTGGTCCGCATCTGGAAGCCGTAGGTCAGTCCGCTGGTGTGGCGCAGCAGGTCGACGATCCGCATCGGCGATGCCGTCGGGGTCGTCGCGAAGCCGGTCGATCGCGTCCCGCCGGCAAACACGCCAAGGCCGCGCCACGCCGGGATATAGCGGTGAACCGGATCATCGAGCGCGACCTTGCCCTCCTCGACAAGCATCATGAACGCAACCGACGTCAGCGGCTTGGTCATCGAATAAATGCGGAAGATCGTATCGTCGGCGAGCGGGACCGCGCGCTCGACATCGGCGTGGCCGAGGACGCAATGATAGGCGGGCTCGCCAAAGCGCGACACGCTGACGAGTGCCCCCGCGAGCTTGCCGGGCGCGATGTACCTTTCGTCGAGGAACGCTTCGATCCGCGCCAGCCGTTCGGGGCTGAAACCGAGTTCGCCCGGGTCGATCGTCACCGCGCGCCCGTTCGTCACTGACCCACCGCTCACAGGGTCGGCTGGTCGAAGCGGCGCGGATAGATTTCGGCGTGAAGCTTGAGGATCGCGGTGCTTCCCGTCGTCGTGCACCAGCCGGGAACGACAGCGTGGACGATGCAGCCGCCCGCCGCCGCGATCAGCCGTCCGGCAACCGTCAAGCTCGCGCGCATATGTTCGAAATACCCCTCGCCGACGCTGCGCGGGTGATCGATCAGCAAGCGGTGTATCATCGCGCAGAACTCCTCGTCGGCGAACTCTGTTATCGTCGATTATAGCCCCCGATGACAACCGGCGATCGACCCGCTACGAAGGCGTCGCGCGGGCGATTAGCTCAGTTGGTAGAGCGCCTCCTTTACACGGAGGATGTCGGCGGTTCGAGCCCGTCATCGCCCACGCGCAGACCCTCATCTCCGCGCCCTGCGCACCCCGACGCCGCAGTGTTGCGATGCGGCAACATGTAAATTCTTCCGTGGCACTTGTGTCCAAGTATCGCTGGAAATGTCGCTGAAGCGTCATAAACCCGCGCCAGAAGACGCTCGACGATTCGGCGGTTCATCGACCGTCAATCAGGGGTTTTACTGGGAGCGGACAATGCGTAGATTTTTTGCGGGCGCTTCGCTCGCTGCGATGGTTATTGCCTCCTCGGCAAGCGCGCAGGAGACGACTGCAGTTATTCGCGGCACAGTCACCGCCGCCGGTACGCCTGTCGCCAACGCCCAGCTTACTATCACCAACGTCCCGTCGGGCACAGTGTCGCGCGCCGTGACCGACTCGTCGGGAACATTCACCGCGAGCGGCCTGCGTTCGGGCGGCCCGTACAAGGTCGAGGTCGCCAGCACCTCGGGCAACTCGACCGTCACCGACATCTTCACCCAGGTTGGCCAGCCTTTCGACCTGCCGATCGACGTCGCCAGTGGCGCAGCGGGCGGCGACATCGTCGTCAGCGCCTCGGCAATCAAGCGCGCCGGCATTACCTCGGACGGTCCGCAGACGACGCTCAGCCAGGTCGACATCAGCAAGGTCGCCTCGGTCAACCGCGACATCCGCGACATCGAGCGCCGCTCGCCGTTCGCGACGATCGACCTCACCAACAGCCGCGCGGTATCGTTCGCTGGCGTCAACCCGCGCTTCAACCGCTTCACGATCAACGGCGCGCAGGTCGGCGACAACTTCGGCCTCAACTCTGACGCCAGCCCGACGCGGCGCGGCCCCGTGCCGTTCGACGCGATCGCGCAGGTCTCGGTCTCGATCGCTCCGTTCGACATCCGCCAGAGCAACTTCCAGGGCGGCGTCATCGACACACAGCTGCTGTCGGGAACCAACGAATATCACGTCAACGGCTTCTATTCGCAGAGCACGAGCGGCCTTCAGGGCCACCAGATCGGCGCGATCATCGTGCCGAATATCCATTACAAGAGCGAGACCTATGGCGCGACCGTGTCGGGCCCGATCATCAAGGACAAGTTGTTCTTCATGGGGTCGTACGAGCGCAACACTGATCCGCGGCCGCTGTCGCCCGGTTCCACCTCGCAGGTGCCCAACCTTACCGACGCGACGGTCGCCAACATCCAGTCGATCGCCAAGAGCGTGTATAATTACGACACCGGCGGAATCCTGCCGATCACCAAGAACATCGACGAGAAGTTCGTCATCAAGCTCGATGCCAACCTGTCCGACCGCCAGAAGCTGTCGTTCTCGTACATCAATGCGTACGACGCGACCGACATCCTCGTGAACTCGGGCACGTCGGTGACGGGCAACAATACCAGCGCGGCGACGAATACAAGCGGCCCGTCGATCAGCCTCGCGTCGAACGACTATAAGCTGACCGAACTTCTCCGTACCGGTATCGTACAGCTGAACTCGGACTGGACCGACAACTTCTCGACCGAAGCGCGGTTCGTCTACAAGTCGGCGACAAAGGGACAGGACCCCGAGCAGGGCCGCGGTTTCGCGCAGTTTAAGGTCTGCACTGCGCCGACGAGCGGCCTTGCGGTCGGCGGCACCGCCGACACGCCGACAACGTGCGGCGCCGGCGTGCCCGCGATCTACTTCGGTCCCGATATCAGCCGTCAGACCAACGCGCTGTTCAGCGATACGTATGACGGCTCGTTCCTGATGCGCTATCAGGCGGGTAATCACGCGTTCAAGGCACTGATCGAATACGTCGAGAATCGCGATATCGACGACTTCCTCCAGTACAGCGCGGGTGCGTACTACTTCGACTCGATCGCCGACTTCCAGAACAAGAACGCCAGCCAGTTCGATTATCAGAACGGGCTCAACCTTGATCCGAGCAGCACGAGCGCAAAGTTCAAGTATGGCACCTACACCTTCGGGCTGCAGGACGACTGGGCGATCAACAACACATTGCGGGTGACCTACGGCGCGCGCGTCGACCTCGACGAGTCGTATAGCGCGGTTAAGGTCAACCAGAATTTCGTCAACCGCTATGGCTTCTCGAACGGCAAAAGCTTCGGCGGCCTCTATTCGATTCAGCCGCGCCTGAGCTTCGACTATAAGGGCATCAGCAACCTCGACATCCGTGGCGGCGGCGGCATCTTTGCCGGCGGCACCCCCGACATCTACTTCTCGAACTCCTATGCAAACACCGGCGCTCTCCAGAACCGCATCTCCTCGGTCATCCGGACGACCTCGGTAGGCGGCGTCACCACCGGCTGCGCCGCGCCGTACAACACGCCCGCAACGGCAGCGATCTGCACCGCCGCGCTCAACGGGGTCAGCGGCACGACGATCCCGACGTCGATCAACAGCTTTCTGACGACGAACACCGCATCGCTGCTGACCGCGCCGACCGCTTCGGTGAGCCCACGCTTCAAGCTCCCGTCGTACAAGCGCTTCACGCTGTCGGCAGACTATAAGTTCTTCGGGATCAACTTCGGTGCCGATTATCTCTACTCGAAGACGATCGAGTCGGTGACTTTCACCGACCTCCGCTCGGTTCAGAACGGCGTCCTGCCCGATGGCCGCCCGCGCTACACCTTCCACACGACACCCGGAGCCGGCGTCCAGACCGCCGACACCAATACCGATATCCAGATCGGCAACACCTCGCTCGGCCGCAGCCACGTCGCGGTCGTCCGCTTCGACAAGGAATTCGACTGGGGTCTGTCACTGTCGGGCAGCTACACCTACCAGGACGTGAAGGACGTTTCGAACGCGACGTCGTCGGTTGCCGGGTCGCTCTACAACAACCAGGCAGTCAATGATCCAAACCAGGCCGCTTACGGAATCAGTAGCGACCAGACCAAGTGGCAGTTCAAGTATAACGTCGGCTACGACCACGCCTTCTTCCGCGACTATCGCACCGTCGTTCAGCTGTTCGGCGAAACCCGTGCGGGCCGTCCGTACAGCTATACAATGAACGATCTGCAAGCGGGCCGCTCGGCGGTGTTCGGGACGACCGGCAACTCGAACCACTATCTGCTCTACGTCCCGACGAGCACGACCGACGCGCGCGTCAGCTACGACACGGCGGCGACGCAAACCGCGCTCGATAACCTGATCAACTCGACCGCACTCAAGAACTTCCGCGGTCAGGTTGCGCCGAAGAACATTGCCCGGTCGCGCGCTAACACACGCATCGACCTCCATGTCGAGCAGGAGATCCCGACCTTTGTCGGCAAGTCGCGGATCACCTTGTTCGGCGACATCGAAAACATGCCCAACCTGCTCAACCATAATTGGGGCGGCGTAACGCAGGTCGCCTTCCCGCAGACGGCAACCGCGGTTAACGTCCAGTGCCTTGCGGTGGCGACGGCAACCGGGACCGCGGCTGTGGCGAACACCGCGTCGAACCAGGTCTGCACACAATATCGCTACTCGGCGGTTCAGAACCCGGCGGAGGTAACGACGACGGCGGTGTCGCTTTACCTGATCCGGGTTGGCGCACGGTTTAAGTTTTAGGCCGAACGCGGTCGCGCACAGGAAGAATTTGCGCTTGCGAATTCGTCCTGTGCGCGGACTCGCGGCAGGCCCGGCCGGCGAGGCGGCGGCATAAAGCCGCCGAACCCGTCCGACGAAAACGGCGGGCTTTGCCCGTCGTTCTTGTTTTTGCTGCTTATTGTTAGTCCTGCCCTTCGGAAGGCGCGTCGCGGCAAACCCGCGCCGTCGTCGGACGGGTTCGGCGAGGAAGGTTCGCCGACCCGCCGGCCGGCCTTGCGCGACTCGCGCCGAAGTAGAAAATCGCGGAGGGCGATTTTCGTCTTCGGCGTCGGTCGCTTCAGGCGTCCACCGGAACTCCCGGCAGCACCTTCGACGTCCGGATCGTCAGCGACGTCCGCACATGGTCGACATTCGGTGCAGCGGTCAGCTCACGCGTCAGAAACCGCTGAAACTCCTGCAGGTCGTGCGCCACCACCTTCAGGATAAAATCGATTTCGCCATTGAGCATGTGGCATTCGCGGACCTGCGGCAGCGTCGCGACATGTTCCTCGAACGCGCGCAACTCGTCCTCGGCCTGGCTCTTGAGGCTGACCATGGCAAAAACGGTAATGCCGTAACCCATCGATTCGGGATCGAGGTCTGCATGGTAGCCACGGATCACTCCGGCTTCCTCCAGCGCGCGGACGCGCCTGAGACATGGCGGCGCGGTCAGCCCGGCGCGTTCGGCAAGGTCGACATTGGTGATCCGCCCTTCGCTCTGCAGGTGACTAAGAATGATCCGGTCGATCATATCGAGCTGAAGGCGTGAGCGGTGCATCCCGCAATCACTGCAACGATACGCCGCCAAATACTATTAGAATGTTGCGGCAATGGGCAATTAGTTGCGAATTGATGTGGGCGGGCTACATACACGGTAAGGAGATTTCGCTTGCCTGACATCGTTACCCGCCTGCTCGTGATTGGCTCAGGCCCGGCAGGTTACACCGCCGCGGTTTATGCGGCGCGGGCCGCGCTCGACCCGGTCCTCGTCGAGGGGTTGCAGCCCGGCGGGCAGCTGACGATCACCACCGATGTGGAGAACTGGCCGGGCGATACGAGCGTCCTTGGCCCCGACCTGATGGTGCGGATGGCGGAGCAGGCAAAGCACGTCGGCGCGACGATCAAGAGCGACATCATCACCGCGGTCGACCTGTCGCGGCACCCCTATGTCGCGACGGGCGATTCGGGCACGCGCTATGTCGCCGACACGATCGTCATCGCCACCGGAGCGCAGGCGCGCTGGCTCGGACTCGAGTCAGAGACCCGGTTTCGCGGCTTCGGCGTATCGGCATGCGCGACGTGCGATGGCTTTTTCTTTCGCGGCAAAATCGTTGCGGTCGTCGGCGGCGGCAACACCGCGGTCGAGGAAGCGATGTTCCTGACCAACTTCGCGAGCAAGGTCTACCTCATCCACCGCCGCGACACCCTCCGCGCCGACAAGACCAACCAGTCGCGGCTGTTCGCCAATCCCAAGATCGAGATGATCTGGAATGCCGAGGTCGGCGCGGTCGAGGGGACCGACGTGCCGCTCGGCGTCACCGGCATCGACCTGCTCGATGCGACGACCGGCATGGTTCGGTCGCTCGCGGTCGACGGTCTGTTCATCGCGATCGGCCACGTTCCCGCGACGGCGCTGTTCGCCGGCAAGCTCGACATGGACGACGAGGGGTATCTGATCACGGCCCCGGACTCGACCGCGACCTCGGTCCCGGGTGTGTTCGCGGCAGGTGACGTCAAGGACAAGGTCTATCGCCAGGCGGTGACGGCAGCGGGGATGGGCTGCATGGCGGCGCTCGAGGCCGAGCGCTACCTCGCACACCACCACGCCGCCGAGCCGGTGCGCGTGGTCGTCAACGCCTGACCCATGGCTGGGACACGCAGCAGCCGATGACACAAGTGAGATGGGCGATCTTGCTTGGACGGCCGTGGATACGCTACGGCAATCGCCGAGCGCCGGGGCCTGTAGCTCAATGGTAGAGCCGGCCGCTCATAACGGCTTGGTTGGGGGTTCGAATCCCTCCGGGCCCACCGGTGCCGCCGCGGCGCTGATCGCCGACTTCGACGCGTGCGACACGCAGCGGGCGGGCGGGCGCGGGTTTCTCTGGCGCCACGCGATCGCACCGGCAGCGGGGCTACTGATCGCAGCGCTGGCGGTATTCGCGCTCGGCCGACTATCGCGCGAAATCACCCTCGATGCGGTCCTTGCGGCGATGGCGGCGACCGGCCCCGCGACGCTCGGACTGGCGGCGGTGCTGACGATCATCAGCTATCTGATCCTGACAGGCTACGACTGGCTCGCGCTCGATCATCTCGGCTACCGCCTGCCGCTGTCGACGGTAGCGACCGCTGCGTTCACCAGCTTCACGATCAGCCACACGCTCGGCATGACCGCGCTGACCGGCGGATCGGTTCGCTATCGGCTATATTCGCGGGTCGGTGTCGCGCCACTTGATGTCATCCTGATCGTCGCCTTGTGCGGCTGGACCTTCTGGCTCGGGCTGGTCCTCGCCGCCGGGATCGGCCTGACCCTGGATCCCGCGATCGCCGCGACGGTCGACGTCCTTCCCAAGGGGCTCAACCGCTGGGCGGGCATCCTGCTGCTGGCGAGTGCGACCGGCTATGTCGTGTTCGCGGCGTGCTACCGCCGCGAACTCAAGCTGTTCGGCCTGCGGATGCGGTTGCCCGGATGGCGGTCGACCGCGGCGCAGCTCGTCGTCGGCGGGCTCGATCTCGTTGCCGCCGCCGGAGCGTTGTACGTCTTGCTGCCCAACGTCGGCCTGCCGCCGTTCAGCGGGGTCGTCGTGATCTATGCGTTGGCGATGATCGCCGGGGCGCTGAGCCATGCGCCGGGCGGGCTCGGGGTGTTCGAGACCGTCGTTGTCGTCATGCTGCCGCACATGCCCAAGGAGGATGTGCTCGCGGCGCTGTTCATGTTCCGCGTGATGTACACGCTGATCCCGTTCTTCGTCGGGCTCGCCTTACTGGCGCGCACCGAACTCGTCGCGCTCAGCCGCCGTCGCGCCGCAGCGGCTGGTCACGCCGACGCCGCGCTCAGTCGCGGCGGAGAAGCGCCAGGCCGCTGAGCGCCTTCAGCTTCCAGCCTTCGGCAAGCCCCTCGATCGCGACCATCTCGGCGAGGGTATCGGGGGAAAAGGCGCGCGCCATGATGACTTCGAACAGCCGCGCCACCGTCCACGCCGGGTTGGGGCGATCGATGCACTCGCAGGCGTCGCCGGTGGCGATCAGTCCGGGCTCGAGCGTCCGGTAATACCATCCGCAGCGACCCGCGCGGGTGAAGGCGCGGACGAGGCGGGGATCGTCGAACGCAAGCGCGAGCTTGAAGCATGGCTGGCGCGGTTCGGTGACCTCGAGCAGTGCGGTGCCGATGCGGACCTTGTCGCCAATGTGGACTGTCTTCTCGTCGAATCCGGCGATCGTCAGATTTTCGCCCATCGCACCCGGGCCGAGGCGTTCGGCATGCTGGGGCTGCGCCGTGCGCCAATAGTCATACGCTTCGGCCGCATAGCCGTAGACCGCCTTGTCGTGCCCGCCGTGGACACGGAGGTCGCCCTGCTCATCACCCTCGATGCCGTTGCGGGTGACCGCGACCGGCCCCGGCACCGGTCGTTTGATGAAGCCGCTCGGCACGCGATTTGGGCCAAGTGGCGCAATTCGCCCAATTTGCAGCGAAACTACACGGCCGGGGCTTGCAATCATTCGCGGCGCATCCGATCATCAAGGTCCCGACCACGATAACGAAAGGAGGTGATCCAGTGTCTCATTGTCTCGCGCTGAGGAACGGATTTTTGACGGCCTGTGTCACTGGAGTGACGCCGCGCTGAACCCTCCGGTCTTCGACCGACAATGTGGGCCGTCCGGAGCAATCCGGGCGGCCCTTTTTGCAACGTCTTCGCGCAATATCGCGGGTCGTCTCAAGCCCGCCGCCGGCGCCACGGCCAGTCGATCACGTTACCGGCGAACAAAGCCCACCAAACGATGACCGGCTGGAACAACAGCCGCGGCACGTGATACCACAATCCGAGTGTCTTGCCGCCAACCGCGATATTGTCGATCGCGTGCCGGATATTCGCCGGGAATACGCAGACAGCATAAGCAGCAAGCATAACGCCCGCCCACCAGCGGAATCGCGCCGTCAACAACCCGATCGCCCCGGCGATCTCGCATAACCCGGTGAAGGCGATGACGGTTTGGGGGTACGGCACCCATTCAGGGGTGATCGCAAGAAACGGGGCCGGCGACCGCAGATGCACGACGCCGGCGACGAAATAAATCGCCGCCAGCAGGAAGCGCAGAATCCGCCGGACAGTCTCCCGTCGCGTGTCGGTCACGCGTTAGTCTTTGGGCGCAGCAACCGCGAGCTTGCGACGACCGCGGGTCTTCGGCTCGGGCGCGGGGGCGGGGGCTTCGACGGCGGTGCGCTTGTTGCCGAGTCCGATGCGGATGGCGAGGTTGCGGCGGCGCTCGGCGTAATTCGGCGCGACCATCGGGTAATCGGCTGGCAGCGACCACTTGGCGCGATACGCGTCGGGGGTCATGCCGTAGCTGGTCATCAGGTGACGCTTGAGCATTTTCAATTTCTTACCGTCTTCGAGGCAGACGATATAATCGGGCTTGATCGACGACCGCACCGAGACCGCAGGCTCCTGCTTGGCCTTCTCGGGGACCGCGGCGGTGCCAAGCCCGGCAAGCGAAGCGTAAACATTGCTGATCAAACCCGGGAGGTCGGAGACCGCGACCGAGTTGTTGGACACATGCGAACTGACGATATCCGCCGTTAGCGAAAGCAGTTCGGTATTACCCACGGTGCTGTCCATCTCAATTCCTCATATTAAAGTTCGTGCGGCACGAAGACAAAGCGGATGAGTTCAGCATCAGCGTTTTTGTCGCATATTCAGACTTCTATCCTGTGTCCACTTTAATTCGTAACGCGAGCTAGCTGAAAACGTGATGAATAAAATAGCGGAGCGATAAGCCGTTCGATCCGACGGCAGGTGCCGTTCAGTTTATCATTCGCCAAGGATAACGACGTCGGCATCTATCTTGGCTACATACGAACGATACACAGTTGTCCGGGCGGCCGAAAGACATCCATCGCATAAGGACTGTCCGCGCTGTGGTCGAAAGTGTCGATGGTCGGGGCGAGAGGGTTCGAACCTCCGGCCTCTCGGTCCCAAACCGAGTGCTCTACCAGGCTGAGCTACGCCCCGTCGGGGTCGTCTACACGTCACCCGACAACCGCGCAAATGATCGCCCTCTTGTCACACGCGCTTCTCATCGGCCCCTAGCCCGGACTGTCGGAGAACCGCCAAGGCCAGCACTGTAGTATTCGCGTCTGTCAGCGTAACGAATTGCCCTAACAGATTGCTGAAACTAAACCGCCCATGACTATTAACGTCAACAATACTTAATCACGTTTTCAATGGCGCGATCCGCAGCAGCGGAAATCTGGTAAACAATAGATTAACCCGCAATTTTATGTCCCCTGACGCCCAGAATTCATTCCGGCAAATCGTTTCAAATCGCATGAGTTGTTCGATCGTGCGTCTATCGAATGATAAACGACAAAGTGTCGGGCTTTTTTACAATCGCTAATCTGCCGTGTTTTGCAGACTGTACGTTATCAGACACTTACCCGGCGACGAGCATTTGGCACGGTTTGTGCGACACCGTACACACCAGTGTTTGGGTGGCGAACTGGCCAGAATGGCTTCGTCGAGTTGTCGGTTAACCCAAGGAGCCCCAGATGAACGTCTTGTCAAAAATCACCATGATCTCCTTAGCCGCAGCAGGGAGCCTCGCGCTCGCCACGCCAGCCGCTGCGGTTACCGAAATCTTCGCATCGTATCTCCCGACCGCCGCTGGCTCGAACATGCGCTACCAGAAGACCGGTGTCGGCAACGGCCTGATCTACACCGTCTCGACCCCGACGTCGTCGTCGCTCGGCTCGACGGCGGTCAAATTCAGCTTCATCGGCGGGCCCCTGGCCTCGCTCGGGATCCTCGACGGCTCGTTCGTGTTCAGCGGCATCGCGACCGACAATCCCGCGCTGAGCCTCGGCGGCCTCGTCATCCAGACTCTCGACAGCGGCTTCTTCGGCTTCACCTACACCGGTGCAGCGACGCTCCATGTCGGGTCGAAGACGTATACGACGGGTGCCAACCTGTTGTCGGGCAGCTTCACCGGCGGCCAGATCTTCGGCACGGCGCGTGGCAGCTCGGGTTCGGTTACGGCTTCGACGCCCCCGGTCAGCGCGGTGCAGTATAGCTCCGACTTCCGCACCTTCGACCCGCTGCTCGACAAGGATTTCGCGCTCGCGCTCACCGCGATCACGCCGTTCCTTTCGCGCGTCAACTCCGACAACTCGATCAACAGCTTCCGCGCGGTTTCGACCGGAGCATTCTCGACCGAGGTCGCGGCGGTTCCCGAGCCGCAGGTTTGGGGCTTGCTGGTTGCGGGCTTCGGTCTCGTGGGAGTGCGTCTTCGGCGGCGCCATAACAAAGTCCTTGCTTGCTAAAAGGCGTTGGTCTCGACCCGGCAACGGGCGGGGCCGACCTCGAAGACGATTTAAATCTGGTCGGCGCGCCGACTGAATTGCGACGAGCGGCCGCCCTCGGGCGGCCGCTCCAGCAAAGAAGCCTAGACGCCGCGGTTTTGGGCGCGTGCTTTCCCTGATCAGCGTCATGAATTGCTAAGCGCATGATCAGCTCACTCTCAGCGCGCTATAGCCGAAAGATACACTTTCCTGATAAATCAAGTCGTAAATACCAGTAACAAAATATAAACCATGATTATTCACCAATTAGTTATCGAATTCGCTAACGTACGATAACGAACAATGGCTGATGAAATCGGTGTTTGTCATGAATAGATTATGGAACAATGTCCGGCATGTCTACGTTGTAGACAACAACGGCGCGTCACGCACGCGTTTGTTTCATGTTCTTGTGGCGCAGGGCTTCGCAGTCCGGCTATGCAGCACTGGCGAGCAACTAACCGCCGGGCTTATCGAATTTGCGACGGGGTGTATCATCCTCGACATGGTCGATACAGCGGATGGCTTCGACCTGATCTCGTCATTGTCGGCTTCGCGCCCGACGCTCCCGGTGATTGCCATGACGAGTGCCGGCGATGTCACCGCCGCCGTGCGCGCAATGCGGGCAGGGGCGGTCGACGTCATCGAGAAGCCGGTCGATGAGAATGCGTTGCTGACGAGTGTGCGCTGTGCCCTCCGCGAACTCGATGACCGGGTTCGGGATGTCGATCGCCGCGCCATCGCCAGCGAGCGGCTCGCGGCTTTGACTGCGCGCGAGAACGAAGTGTTGCGCGGCCTCTCTGCCGGGCGATCGAACAAGCTGCTGGCGTTCGACTTCGGGATCAGCGTCCGCACGGTCGAGATGCATCGGTCGAGCATGATGGAGCGGCTTGGCGTGCGCACCCTCGCCGAGGCGTTGTTCATTGCCTTCGACGCCGCGTCGGGGACGAACGCGCGGCATGCAGCATAGCTTGGCAGCGCGGGCATAGCCTAACCTTTAGGGCTGCGGCGAGATGGTCGCGCGCGTGGGAATGAACGGAAACCGCAGGACTGCGTTGTCGCGGCGATCGTTCGAAACGAAAGCCTCCCATGACCCCCGAAGAAATCACCGAAGAAGCGCGCCCGATGGCGAGCGACTTCCACGGCCAGCAATTGCCGTATCCGGCGAAGCAGTCCGACGTCGATCCCGCGCCCGATAGCGACCTGTCGAACTACCGCGCGGCAGGCAAGCTCACCGGCAAGGTTGCGATCATCACCGGCGGCGATTCGGGGATAGGGCGCGCGGTCGCGATGGCGTTCGCAATGGAGGGCGCGCAGGTCGCGATCGTCTATAACGTCAACGACGACGACGCGGCGGAAACCAAGCGGCTCGTCGAGGGGAAGGGGGGCGAATGCCTCGTCCTCAAGCACGACGTCCGCTCGTCGGCCGAGTGCAAGGCGGCGGTCGCGGCGACGGTCGAGCGCTTCGGCAAGCTCAATATCCTGGTGAACGACGCCGCCTTCCAGCATGCCGCCGAGAAGTTCGAGGACATCACCGAGGAAAATTGGAAGCGGACGTTCGAGACGAACATTTACGGCTATTTCTTCATGGCGCAGGCCGCGGTGCCGCACCTGAAAAAGGGCGACGCGATCGTAAACACCGGCAGCATCGTCGGCATGACCGGCCTTGCGCTGCTGGTCGATTACACCTGCACCAAGGGCGCGATCCACTCGTTCACCAAGAGTCTCGCGCTCAGCCTCGGCGACCGTGGCATCCGGGTGAACTGCGTCGTGCCTGGGCCGGTGTGGACGCCGAATATCCCGGGGACGATGCCGGCGAACGAGGTCGAGAATTTCGGCCACGAGGTCATCCTTAAACGCCCCGGCCAGCCCGAGGAACTCGCTCCCGCGTACGTCCTGCTCGCGTCGTCGGACGGCAGCTTCATGACCGGCGCGCTCGTCGAGGTCACCGGCGGAAGGCTTGCCGCGGCGTGACCTGGCTTTATCCGGCCGGGTCGGTCGGCAATCTCATCGCCAGCGACCATGTCGCTGAACCGACGCGCGCGGCCTTGCAAAAGCGCATGGCCGCCGAACCGACGGCACCGCGCTTCTTCGACGCGGCCGAGTTCGACCTCCTGCGCGCAGTATGTGCGCGGCTGATCGTCGACGTGCCGCAGGTCGATATCGCGGGTGCGATCGATGCGCGGCTCGCGGACGGGATTGGCGACGGGTGGCGCTACGATGTGCTCCCGTCCGACGACGCGGCATATCGGCAAGGGCTGCGCACGATCGAAGCGACGGCGAAGCTGCTTGGCGGCGCGCCGTACGTCGCACTCGCGCCTGACGTGCAGGATGCGGTCCTCGTGAGCGTCCAGAAGTCGTCGCGACGGTGGTTCGAGGAACTGCTCGCCGAGGCGACCGAGACTGCGTACGCCCACCCGGCGGTGCAGGGTGCGATCGGCTATGCCGGTTTCGCCGACGTGCCGGGGTGGGCCGCGATCGGCCTCGACGAGCGCGATGCGCAGGAGCCGGTCGATGAATAATCCTGACCAGCGCGCCGGCGCCAATGACGACGTCGACGCGGTCATCATCGGCTCGGGCGCGGGCGGGGCTCCGCTCGCTGCGCGACTGGCCGGGGCAGGGCTCAAGGTCGTCGTCCTCGAAGCCGGGCGTGCATGGTCGCCGCAGTCCGACTTCGCCACCGACGAAGCGGCACAGGCCCCGTTGTTCTGGAATGACGAGCGGCTGTCGGCAGGCAACGACCCGATCGCCTTCGGGCGCAATAACTCGGGAATTGGGGTCGGCGGATCGACCCTCCATTACACCGCCTACGTTCCGCGCGCGCATCCTGACGATTTCCGGCTGAATTCGACGCAGGGGGCAGGGGTCGACTGGCCGATCGGCTATGACGATCTCGCGCCGTATTACGACGAGGTCGAGGCGTTCATCGGTGTGTCGGGGCCGTCGATCTATCCGTGGGGACCGCCGCGCCACTATCCGCTCGGCCCGCTCGCGCTAAACGGTGCAGCGCAATTGATGCAACGCGGCTGCGAAGCGCTCGGCATCCGCACGTCACCCGCCCCTAATGCGGCGGTGTCGCAGGCGTGGCACCAGCCGGGCTACGGCATGCGCCCCGCGTGCATCAATCGCGGCTTCTGCCAGGCGGGGTGCTCGACCGGGGCCAAGGCAAGCATGGACGTGACGTATCTCCCGCTCGCGGTCGCCGCCGGAGCCGAGATTCGCAGCGGCGCGTTCGCCACAAAGATCGAGACCGATCGCACCGGGCGCATCTCGGGGGTCGTCTATATCAAGGACGGTGTCGAGCAACGCCAGCCGACCACGAACCTGTTCCTTTGCGCCGGGGCGATCGAGTCGCCGCGGCTGTTGCTGATGAACAACCTCGGCAATGCCAGCGGGCAGGTCGGGCGCAACTTCATGGCGCATACCGGCGTCCAGGTCTGGGGGACGTTCGACGAGACGGTGCGCCCGTACAAAGGCATCCCTGGATCGCTGATCTCTGAGGATACCCACCGCCCCGCCGACGCGGATTTCGTCGGCGGCTATCTGCTTCAGTCGATCGGGGTGATGCCGGTGACGTACGCGAGCCAGGTTGCGCGTGGTCGCGGGCTGTGGGGAAGTGCGCTCGCCGAGCATATGGCGCGGTACAACCATGTCGCGGGGATCAACATTCTCGGCGATTGCCTGCCGAGCCCGCGTAACTTCGTCGAGCTGTCGGACGAACTCGATGGACGCGGGCTGCCCAAGCCGCGCATCCACTTCACCCAGGGGCCGAACGAGATCGCGATGACCGCGCACGCCGAAGCGCTGATGCGGCGCATTTGGGAAGCCGCCGGCGCGCGCGATATCTGGGCGTTCCAGCGCAACGCCCACATCATCGGCACCTGCCGGATGGGGACCGACCTCGCGACGTCGGTGGTCGATCCCGATGGGGCGAGCCACGACGTGCCCGGACTCCACATCGCCGATAATTCGGTCTTTCCGAGCGCGCTCGGGGTCAATCCGGCGCTAACGATCATGGCGGTATCGCTCCGGATCGCTGATCGCTTCCTCGCCCGCAGGAGCCAGGCATGACCCAAAGCTTCCTCGACATCGTCCAGAAGGCGCACGGCGACGGCCTCTACGCGGGCGACGAGTTCGGCGGCGCGCGTGGCCACGACGGCAGCGGGCTGCCGACCGGGAGCGACGGCAATTTCATGTTCGCCACCGGCATCGAATGCTCGAACCCGACGATCGACAATGGCCGCATCCGCCGCGACCTGCTTGAGGAATGCGGCCACTACGACCGCTGGCAGGAGGATCTCCACCTCGTCCGCGACATGGGGCTGCGGGCATTGCGCTACGGCCTGCCGATCCACCGCATCTTCCTCGGCCCCGGCAAATACGACTGGAGCTTCGCCGATCTCGCGATGGCGGAGATCAAACGGCTCGAGATCGTGCCGATCCTCGACCTGCTCCACTTCGGCCTGCCCGACTGGCTCGGCGATTTCCAGAACCCCGAATTCCCGCTCCACTTCGCGGCCTATTGCGACGCGGTCGCCGAGCGCTACCCGTGGGTGCGCTATTACACCCCGGTCAACGAGATCTACGTTACCGCGCGCTCGTCGGCAAAGGACGGGGTATGGAACGAACAGCTCAAGTCCGACCGCGCGTTCGTCACCGCGATCAAGCATCTCGCCGCCGCATCGATCCTCGGCAACCAGATGATTGCCGCGCGGCGTCCCGACTGCATCATCGTCCAGTCCGAAAGCGCCGAATACATCCACGAGGCGCGGGCGACACCGTCGCGCGAGATTGCGCTGGTCAACAAGCAGCGCCTGATCTCGCTCGACCTGTTGTACGCGCACCATCCCGACGGCGAAATCTGCCAGTATCTCTACGACGGCGGCATGACCCGCGACGAATATAACTGGTTCATGGCGGGCGAGCCCCCCGGATACCAGATCATGGGCAACGACTATTACGGGCGCAACGAGCGGATCATCCTGCCCGGCGGCGAACTCTGCCCGGCGCAGGACGTCCTCGGCTGGTATCAGATTACCAGCGACTATTATGCGCGCTACAAGAAGCCGGTGATGTACACCGAAACCAACGTCTTCGAGGCCGACGAAGCCCCGACATGGCTGTGGAAGCAGTGGATCAACGTCCTCCGCATGCGCGCCGACGGCGTCCCCGTCCTCGGCTTCACCTGGTACAGCCTGGTCGACCAGGTCGACTGGGACATCGGCCTCGCGGAGAAGCGCGGCACGGTCAACGAATGCGGGCTGTTCGACATGGACCGCAAGGAGCGCGCCGTCGGCACGTCGTACCGCGACCTGCTCAAGGAGTTCGGCCAGATCACGATCATCCCGCACGGCGAGATGTTCGAGCTGACGCGGAGCCCGGCGCGGCTGAAGGTCGAGGTCTAGGGGAGCGGGAGGCGCAGCCCGAGCAACTGCGCCTCCCGCACCTTGTTTACGCGGCGACGACCGAACGCTGGCGGCGGCGCATGGCCGAGCCGAGCAGGCCGAAACCGCCGACCATCATCGCCCAGCTCGCCGGCTCGGGCACCGCAGCGATCGTCGCCACAGTCGACTTCACCGAGAAGTCGTCGACCGCGAGGCCGTCCTGCGCGCCGCTCGACACCGGCTGGTCGACCCAGCGGAACGCGAAGGTCGAGCCGCTGGCGATCGACAGGCCCGACAGCACCGCGGTCAGGTTCTTGCGGTCCGCAGCAGAATTACCGTTGAGTGCGCCGACCGGCGAGCTGACGAGCGAGGTGAAGGTCAGGCCCGCGACATTGGTCCAGCTGCCGTTGTTGATCGCGGTCGCGTTGAGCGAATATTCGAACGTGAGTGAGTCGCTGCTTGATGCGCCGTTACGCCATTGCTCGCCAGTGTAGCCGATCGCGAGGCTTTCGACCGCGGTCGCCTGCGTGTTGGTGAAGAATGCACCGTAGAACGCCTGGCCGAGATTGCCGCTGCGGATCGAACCCAGCGCGCGATCGCTGCTGCCGGCCGCGCCGAAGCTATAGATGCCGCCGCCATTGTCCGACCCGTTGCCGGCGACATAGGTGGCGTTGGCCTGCGTGCCGCTGCCCTCGAACGCCTGGAAACCGGCCGGGAGGAGAGCGCTTGTGCCGGTCTTCGCCAGCGTATCGAAATCCTGGTTATAGACGGCTGCACCGAGTGCGATCGGGGTAACTGTTACCGGATAGAGCGCGGCATTCGCCGCGAACGGGGATGTCAAAAGCGCGAGCGAAATCACCGCGCCGCGCGCGTTTTTCAAAGCAGCCATTTATAAAATCCCTTGTTCGCCGGAGGGGCGTGGATGCCCGCAACCAGCTTCCTCTGCCTCAGCTCGATGCCAGTTTTATGACTTCATCAATCATAATGTACGGTTCGGAAGCATCTGTTCGGAAGCGTTGGTGCAGTCGACGACTACGGGTTCAGACACGATCATCGACCGCGGTCGCGTCAGACGCGGGCGCATATGCCATGCCAGCTTCGAACGCGCGGGCGAGGGTATTGATCGTCGCGCGCACCATGTCTTCGACGGGAGCACCCGCGTTAACGAGCAGGGCAACGAACGCGGGGTTGACGTATGTCGTCACGGCGTCTCGCACCACACCTGCGGCGGTGGCCACGTCGTCGACCCGCCATTCGCCGCGCTCGACGCCCTGCGCGATGAGCTTGCCGATCAGCGCCGTCATCCGCTCGGCATAGCCGGCGATGATATCGGGGCGTTCGACGACGATGCGCCGGTAGAGATCGTGTATCTCGCGGTCGCCGGCGAAGCGCTCGAGCTTGCGCCGGTACAAGTCCAATATCATCGCCATGAGGCGTTCCGTGGCACTCCCCTCGGCATCGAGATGGGCGGCCGCCAGTTCCTCCTCGTCGCGCATCACGGTTATGACAAGCGCATCGAACACGTCGGCCTTCGAGCGGAAATGCCGGTAAATCGTGGTGTGGGACGTGCCGAGGGCGCGCGCGATATCGACCACATTTGTCTTGGCTTCGCCGTAGCGGCGCACCTGCAAGCGGGCTGCATCGATGATCGCGGTGGCTGACACGGCTTCGTCACGGTCTGGATTTTCCATCAGGACGGCCTAGCAGTTACCTTACAAAAAGCGAGGGAAAACATAATACGGAATATGTTCGTTGTAATTTGAGAGAACGGCCCTATGTGGGGTTTAGCAACCAAGCGAGGCCAACATGACCGACATTCTCAAGCACGCCGCGGCCCGCCGCATCGCCTTCGTTACGGGAGGCTCCGGATTTGTCGGGGGGCGGCTCATCGCCGCGCTGCTAGACAAGGGTTGGGATGTGCACGCTCTCGCCCGCAGCCGCGATGCAGCGGCAGCGGTCGAGCAGCTCGGCGCGACGGCAGTGATGGGCAACCTCGACGATCGTGTAGCCCTTGAGCGGGCAATGCAGGGTACCGAAGTCGTTTTTCACGTCGCTGCGCACTTCAAGCTGTGGGGCCCGCGCGCGCTTTTCGACAAGGTGAATGTCGCGGGCATGCGCGCGCTGGTCGATGCGGCTGCGGGTGCATCGTCGGTCCGCCGGGTCGTGGCGGTCAGCGCCGCCGCCGTCGTTATGGGTGATCCCGAGCCGATGCTAGGGGTCGTCGAAAGTGCACCGCGCCAGAACCGATCGTTCACGCCGTACGGGTCGTCCAAGGCGGCGGGTGAAGCCGTCCTGCTTGCGGCGAACGGCAAGCGTCCCGGGTTCGAGACCATCGCGATCCGGCCGCCGATGATCTGGGGCAAAGGGATGCCGACGCTCGATCACATGGTCGAGACCGTCCGCGCCGGTCGTTGGCAATGGCCGGGTGGCGGCGATCAGGCGATGTCTGCGCTCCACGTCGACAATCTCGTCGATGCGCTCATCCTCGCCGCCAATCGCGGCAAGGGCGGCGAAACCTATTTCGTCGCCGATGCCGAGGACGGGACGCTGAAAAGCGTGATCGGCGGCTTGCTCGCCACGCGCGGGGTCGATGGCGGCACCAAGTCGATCGGGTTTGGAACCGCCTGGACGATGGCGGGGATCATGGGTGCGGTCTGGCGGATCTTTCGCCTCAAGGGCGAGCCGCCCATTACGCGCCAGATGCTGCGGCTCATCGGCCAGCCGTTTACCGTGCGCATCGACAAGGCCCGGCGTGACCTCGGCTACGTGCCCAGCATAAGCTGGAAACAAGGGATCGACGAGATGTTCGGGCGTGCAGCCGCCCTGCCGGTTCTCCTGCGTGCCGCATGATGCCTAGCCCAGAGTCCGCGCCTCCCGGACATAAGTGAACTCGCCGGCCCCGTCCCACGCGCGCCCGTCGTGGAAGCGAAGCTCGATCCCGGCGAGGTCGGCTTCGTTCGCCAGCAGCATGTTGACGCCCATCAATGGCCTGTGTCCATCTTTGGATATCCCTGTCCTACACCCTGCGAACGCGCCTAGTCTTAGCGGTCGCCACCGGGCGGCGCGGAGTGCTCTTTCTCATTGCTGGCTCGAGTTCGCTTTAGACGGAAAAGTAGCGCGTCAAAACACCGACGTTTGTGTGAACTTATTTTGAACTTAGGCCGTCGAGTGCCCCGGACCGCCGCCGTTTCGACGCTCGGCCGCTGCCAAAAGAGCCGGTGGTCGGCAAGCGTCAGATACGGCCAGCGGGCAGCGTCTAGCACGCTCAAACTGTCAACTCTGTCAACTTAACGCTCAGTCGCCGCCGAGGATACTTCCCAACAATCCGCCGACCGCGCCCGCGCCGAGCATGCCGCCCGCGCCGCTGCCGCTGCTCCGCCCGCCGCCTTCGCCCGACGGCAAATAGCGGGCGATCTCCTCGGCGAGGTTGATGATCGGCATCGACTGAAGCCAGATCTTGCCGGGGCCGGTGAGGGTCGCGAGGAACAGGCCTTCGCCGCCGAACAGGATGTTGCGGAAGCCGCGCATCATCTTGATGTCGATGTCGATCGTCGGCTCCTGCATCCCGATGTGCCCGGCGTGGACGTGGAGGCGCTCGCCGGGGAGGAGGGTCTTCTCGACGACCTCGCCCGACAGGTCGAGGAACACCGTGCCGGGGCCGGTGACGCGCTGCATGACGAAGCCCTCGCCGGCGAAGAAGCCCGCGCCAAGGCGCTGCTGAAAGGCGATGTCGAGCGTCACCGACATCTCGGCGCACAGGAACGTCTCCTTGCGGCAGATCAGCGACTGGCCGAGGCCGAGCTTGACGGGCACGATCTGCCCGGGAAAGCGCGGGGCGAAGGCGAG
The DNA here is from genome assembly GCF_018982885.2 of Polymorphobacter megasporae. Classification (NCBI taxonomy): domain Bacteria; kingdom Pseudomonadati; phylum Pseudomonadota; class Alphaproteobacteria; order Sphingomonadales; family Sphingosinicellaceae; genus Glacieibacterium; species Glacieibacterium megasporae. Next base: position 2,780,775 of record NZ_CP081848.1, read on the forward strand.
ATGGCCGCTGGTGTCGGCAATGAATTCGGTGATGAACAACCCGCCGCCGCTGACCGCCCGCCTGAGCCCGGCGAACAGGCCGCCGCCGGTGTGGGTGTCCATGCGGATGCCATCCGACATCCACGCCATCGTCGCGGTCTGGCTGTAGAGATGCTCGCCGGGGTTGAGGTCGATCGACACGGTCTGCATCGTCGTGCCGCTGATGTCATAGCGCATCGTGGGATCTCCTGCTCGGTGCCGCCTTAATACGGCGTCGGCGGGAGGTGATCCAGCGAGTTTGCTAGGTCAGGCGTGGGGCGGGCTGGACCGTCTGGGTCTCGACGGCGCTCGGCAGGCGGATCGCCGGGTTGAGCCGGGCGACGCTGCACAGCCCGGCGATCATTGCCAAACCCGCTGCGACGAGCGCCGGGACCGAACCGCCGCCGATGCCCACCGCGAGCAGCGCCGCGACGAGGGTGGCTCCGGTCGTCTGCCCGCACAGGCGCAGCGTCGAGACGAGGCCGCCGGCCGACGCCGCGCGCTCCCGCGGCGACGAGCCCACGATCAGCCGGGCGTTCGGCGACATGAACAGGCCGAACCCCGCCCCACACAGCGAGAGCCGCCACGCGATGTCGAAATAGACCGGGTGGGCGGGCAGCATCGCGACGGTCAGCAGCCCGGCGATCGCGATGGCCATGCCAATCCCGCCGAGCAGCCCGGCGGGATATTTGTCCGACAGCGTGCCGGCGAGCGGCGCGACGAACAGCGTCGTCAGCGGCCACGGCGCAATCATCGCCCCGACCTGCTGCGGGGTGAAGCCGTAGCTATGCTCGAGCCGGAAGGGCAGCGAGATGAGGATGGTCATCGACGCGACGAAGACGACGAACCCGCCGAGCGCCGACAGCGCCACCACTGGCCGCGCGAGTAAATCGACGGGGAACACCGGGCGCAGCTGTCGCCGCTGATTGCGGACGAGGACGACGGCGAAGATGACCCCGATACCGGTGATTGCCGCCGATACAACGGGCGATCCGCCGTGAACCGCGCTCTCGAGCCCGCCGATGATAAGGCCGAAGGTCGCCGCCGACAGCAGCGCGCCGGTGAAGTCAAACGGTTCGGCGCGCGGCTTGGGGTTCGGCAGGAAGCGTCCGAGGGCGAGCGAGAATACGGCCAGCGGCGCGGCGGCGGTAAACAGCCACGGCCAGTTCGCGACACCGAGGATCAGGCCTCCGGCGGTCGGGGCCAGCGCCGCCGCCGCCGAGACGACGACGCTGTTGAGGCCGAGCCCGCGGCCGAGATGCTCGGGGGCATACAGGGTCCGCAGCATCGCCGAGGTGACGCTGAGCGCCGCGCCGGCACCCAGCGCCTGCAACATGCGGACGACGAGGAGGAACGGCAGGCTGTGGGCGAAGAAGGCGAGCAGGCTGGCGCAGGCGAACAGGACCTGTCCGCCCTGGTACAACCGCCGCAGGCCGATCCGCTCGCCGACAGCCGACAAGGGGAGGAGGGCCATGACGAGAACCAGCTGATACACCGTGACGATCAGCACCGCCGCCGACGCATCGGTGCCTAGGTCATGTGCGATCGTCGGCAGCGCGACGTTGGCGATCCCGCCATCGATGACGACCAGCGCCGTACCGAAGGATAGCCCGGCGATGCCGGCGATGGAGCGGATGTTTGACACGGGGCCCTTACGCACCGGGGAAACGATGGTTTCTCGGTGCGGCGTTGGTGGAGCAGAGGGGGATCGAGGTTTCGGACCCTAAGCTATTGAAAACAAACACTTAGACTTTCGTGATTTCCCGCTGTGTATGGCCTCTATGTGTGAGCTTCAGCGACGTAGCAAGCGAGAGCCAACCTCTTTTTGAAAAAATACACGCTTCATCGGTATGAACCGATTTGTGCTAGCGTCTTCGCTTGGAGCGTTTGGATGGGGTGTTGGAGGCATGGGGTTACCGAATATATTCTCTAGGCGGAAGAGGAGTGAAGCTGCAATATCAGGTGATGTTTACCAGTACGATATTCTCCCGCCGAAAATGCGAAATCAGATTATACAAATCTGGTCAGAAGCCATCGGCACTTACGGTAGGTCGACGCATGAAACAAGAAGCCCGGCTACCGTCTATGATACTATTGTCGATATGTTGCGCAAAGAGAAGGGCTTAGAGAGTCTACATCCTGTCTATGCCGGAAATAAGCAACTTGAACTATTTGCTTGGTTTCGCTGCGAGTCCGATATGGATTCTATGGTTGATGCTATTGAGATCAGCTTTTGGATGATTGACAACTTCGTTCGTGAAAATGAATACTATTTTAAATCTGTGACATCATCTTTGCCGGATAATGCTATCGCAGAGTTAAACGCAAGGTTACTTGAGGCGCAGGTTGGTTATCAATACGTGGGCGGAGAGATACTTAAGATAGATTCGTTATTGATCCATAAAGAGGTCGTTTTGCCGGTTTTGACGTTGCTGAGCGATGTGGAGTTCGCTGGAGCAGAAAAGGAGTTTCGGGGAGCGCACAAGCTATTCCGCGAACAAAGTTATGAACTCTGCTTAACTGAGTGTTGTAAGTCCTTTGAGAGCGTGCTTAAAGTGATAGCTAACAAGCGCGATTGGCCGATTAGCTCAAATGACACTGCCGGTAAGTTACTTGCTGCCGCGTTTGCGAATAACCTAGTACCATCTTATCTCCAGTCTGAGTTTAGTGGTCTTAGAACGGTTTTGGAGAGCGGGATTTCATCCGTTAGGAATAAGGATAGTGGTCACGGTACGGGGGTCACGCCCCGGTCGATACCCGAACATTTGGCTGCATTTCAACTGCACCAAACTGCCACAGCAATCTTATTCTTAGTCCAGGCAGACAAGGCAATGCCATGATTTGACCTCGACCTGTATTTGCTGAGCTTATGTGAGGGGGTCTCTCCAACTCGTATCCCACCCACATACCCCCGTACACCCCTCGCGCTCGCGTCAGCTTCGCCCTGCGCGCACCCCCGTTAACAGTAGGCGCGGGCGACTAGAGCCAAGAGGCGCGCGTCTTATCAATCGGCTCGGCCGGGGTAGACCGGGATGCCATCGCCGCTGCCCGACGTTGCCGCGTGGGGAGGCCGAGGCGGGACCGGGCGGGATTGTGGGTCGAACGATGGGGCGCTGTGAGGGCCGGTGTCCGCGTCTCGTTCGGGTATACCCATATCGATCGTCTCAGGTCAGATAGGCCACGCTGCTAGAGCGGTGTCTCAAGCGGGTTGACATCGGCTTTCGAGACAGATTATGGACGTGGCTCTAGACCTAAATGAGACACAGGGAACAGGCCATGCTTATCGGATACGCTCGCGTTAGCTCCGCCTCGCAGTCATTGGACCTACAGCTAGCCGCGCTAGAGGCTGAGGGATGCAAGGTGTTTGCCGAGAAGCGTAGTGGTACGACGACGGACGGTCGGGACAAGCTGGCAGAGGCTATGGACTTTGCCCGTGAAGGGGACACGCTTGTCGTCACCCGGTTAGACCGGCTTGCCCGTTCGATGCTCGACCTATCCCAGATCGTCACCACGCTTGACGCCAAGGGCGTGAAGTTCCGTTGCCTACAGCAAGGGGCTATCGACACGACGCGTTCGGACGGGAAGCTGTTGCTGAACATCCTTGGCTCATTCGCGGAGTTTGAAACGGACCTTAGGCGGGAACGCCAGCGCGACGGGATCGACAAGGCTAAGCTCGCGGGGGTCTACAAGGGCCGTCCTGTATCGATCGAGGCGGACAAGGTGCGCGCCATGCGGGACGCGGGGACGACACCGACTGAGATTGCCAAGGCGCTCGGGATTGGGCGCGCGAGCGTCTATCGGCACCTTGGGGCAGGGAACGCCGGGGCCTCGCCAGCCTGAGCCAACTGCCGGTGCACAGACAGCCCCGCTTAGAGGGTTCCTTGCCTCGCGGGTGCCATCGTGGCCGAACGCCGGGGAGGCGCTGTACGGGCATCGTGGGGATGGGGCGTGAGGGCGGTACTCGACGGCCCGAGGTCGGGCGAGGGACGCGCGGCTAAGTCATTGGCTGGACGAGATTTCCGTTTATGTCCTGATACGATACCGTTTCGGATAGAAGCGTTTTCGTCCTTGGTCATCCCGATATGATACCACAAGTCATAGAACCCTATGCCGTCCCGGCCCGACGTTAAACAGGCATGTAGCGATAGGTCCTCACGGATCGAGAGGGCTAGTCTTATGACCGCAAGGTTATTGGGCTAGTTGGCTACGCACCCCACGGCTCAACCGCGTAAATCCAACTCAGGATCATGCTAGGGCTTGTGTCTATCGACGCTGATTTTTCATCTATTTCAGCCAGAGGGCACCCCACGGCTAACCAACATAATCCAATCTAGGATCATACCTAGTAAGTAGGGTTATCTAATAAGGAATAACCTGAGGGTTAAACCATTGGATAAATCATTATCCCTACCACATATCATCCATAGTGTTACCCTCAGTCATAATAATGACGGTAGATTGTTCCTAACTACTAATCCTTATGGTTTGAGTTGTTCCTTGTCCATGAGGGGAGGACTGAGGGGAACTCTTAGGATGATATAGTGCGCCTCAGGGCTAACCGCGGTTAACTCGTGGCCTAAACCTACGCATCCTCCCGGCCCATCTATGTTGTCTTGAGGACACAACAACCTCTAACGATCCTTGATTATGCTGAGGGCCAAACATTAGGCTGAGCAGTGTCTATCCGCCTATTTCAATCATCGTTACAAAGGGAGCCTAATGGCTGTCACCACCGTCGATACCACTGTGCTTAACTCCATCGCTGCCGAAAACTACTTCCTCGCTTGCGACTATCGTATCCGCATCGGCGCTAGGGCGATGATGGAAATCCTCGCCATGCCCGTCCCCGATTATCTAACGCGGCGTAAGCCCGGTCGCACCCCGGCTTTGGACGTAGCTACCGCCTTCGCCGCCGACCATCCGAAAGCCCGGACCTACACGGTAGCCCCGCGTAAACCCAGTGCAGCGCGGCCCGTGGCAACCCCGCCGATTGGCATTCCCGATACCGATGCTGACGGCCCCGGCTTGTTCGCTTCCACGTTCCCCGCTCGCTAGGATCGACATGACCCCAGTTCACGAACTCACCCCGCTTGAAGCGGCTACGTTTGCCGTCGCTAAGATCAATGACGAACTCTTTGCTATCAGCGGGGACATGGCCCTACTGTTGCGCCTCAATAAGGCTGAGGCTAGCAGCAAGCGGCTTAAGGCTGAGCTAGTTACTGCTACCGCCAAGCTTGGCGCTGCCCAGACTGCGGACGCCTTGGCTTCACGTAAGGCCAGCCATGCCCGATTTGGCGCTGTCACCATTACCGCTGTCCCGATTGCTGAACGCAGTGGCTCGGCGTTGAGCTGTAACTACCGCATCGAATACGAAATCATGGAATACGATGGCCGTACCTCGAACCTAGTCCCTAAGCATACCATCGGGTTTAACTCGCTGCCTACGGGGCTTTACGAATACATCATCGACGAGAAGTCCCATTGCATCCCGACGGTGTTGCTGAGCCTCGCTAGCGATCCTGCGGCTGCGATGAATGTTTACTTCAAGGCTTTGGCGAAGGGCTATCTTGAGGGCTAGCAAGCCCTTTCGTACCCTCAAGCAAGTCCGACTATCCGCCCCCGTACAAGATAGGACTAACCCCGCTTTGACCCGTGACGATCTACCGTCCGACAATGACCGATCCTACAACACATACGCCACCACGCTCGACGAGCTAGAGGCAAAGCTCGGCGAGCATGGAGCCGCAGCCGTGGCCGATCTTCGCTCAGGCTGTATCACCGCTTGGCTTATGGGCATGGCCCCTAACGATACCAACGTCCGCCACCCGGTTATCTTCGCCCTGAGGTCCGTCACTCTATGCCGTGCTATAGACCGGGCTGAGCTTCGCTATCCCGTGTACGGCGGGAAAGTGAATCCCGTAGTCCACGGCCTGGTTTCCGAGGATACTCAAGACGCTATGCAAGTGGCGGCGGACACGCTGCTAGACTGGGAGAAAGCGGGACGGCCTAAGCTAACCCCCATGCGCTGCAAACAAGAACAACAGCACGTCCAAACCATCATGGCATCCGCCTCAGGACAATCTCAGGAACTCAATGTCTAAGCCTCTTACTACTCGCCAGACCGTCAAGATCAACGCGGCCTTAGCCATCATCCATAAGACGGGCGGGGATGTCGCCAGCGTTACTACGCGAGCGGCAAGTTACCTCGCCAAGAGCGGGGATGCGCGTCGTTCCTACGAACTTGCCTTGAACGACTTCGCCAGCGCCAACCCCGACACCGGCAACGCTATCGCCCGCGTCACTCAGCTAATCGCTGCCAGCGACGACGGCACGGTGCAACAGTACGGTGCGGCCTTGGACGCCTACAACGCCAGCGGGGACGAAGCTGGGCTAAACGCGCTGGCCCCGACGCTAGAGGCGGATATGGCTAGCCTCGATACGATGACGGACGCCGGGGAAGCCCCGCCAAGCGCCCCGGACGGCCCCGCGCCTATCCGCCAGCAGTTCCCCGCCGCCGCCGCTCAAAATGCCCCTCAGCCCGCCCCGGTGTCCGCTCAGGGTTCCTATCGGTTCGCCGCTGGCAAAGAGGCGGTCGCGCCGGGGACGTATCGCTCGGTTGCGGGCAAGCCCGTGTCGGTACCGGGTGCCGTGAGTTGGTCCGCGCCGTTGACCGGGGCGGCCCTCGCTCGCGCCGTGGGGGTGCCGCTTTCCTACACCGGCCCCGCAATCGAGGCGTAGGGTGTCCGTCATTACGGCCCCGTAAAGACCCCTCAGGGCGCGTCGAGGATCGAGGGTCACAATCGCGCATGAACCATCTGCGACGCGCTGAGGGGTAATCCTGACGAGATGTCGGCTAAGGGGTGTTGAGCGGTCATTCCCGCGACGCGTTAGGTCCTCGCATTGGAATGCGAAGCGGGGTTGTCGGGTAAAGTCCTACCTCGGCAACCCGAAGCGGAACGACTGTATCATCCGAATGGACGCGATCCGCCCAGTTTCCCCATATGACTTCCGCCATGAACTTACGGCCACGACACTGCACCTCGATTAAGTCGCCGACCACCGGGGCTGGCCCCTCAAAGCGGTTTTCGTCTTCGCGAAGCTCTCCCTCGGTGACGACCTCACCATCTTTCAGCGCGATGCGTTTTACCCGGTAGGCCATATCGGCGGTATAGCGGCGACGAACGAGAAGGTTCAACCGGGTTCAAGTCAACGGCAGCAACTGGGGCGATAGCGGCCATTGTTTGCCGCTGATAGCCGGTGGCGGTAGCTTGAAGCCGGGTACGCGATAAAGGGCTATCCCTTCGACCAGCCGATGCAAGCTATGACCGCTTCCATAATCATCGGCTACGTCCTCGCCAGTATGGCCCATAAGCTGACGCTGTACTCCTTCGTCGATACGGCTATGGCGAGCGTTATCCTTAAAGGTATGACGGAAACTGTGGAACACTAAGCGGCGGTCGGTCAGTCCAAGCCCTTTCCTATAGGTTGTGAACCACATTCCCCACTTAGCCGTATAGCTCCCGTATTTGTCGGGCGTCAGATCATCGAAGATACGCGCTCGCTTTTTGGCGGACGCGGCCTGAGCGAACTCGATAAATCCAAGCTCGATAAGGGCGGGGTGGACGGGCACGATCCGGATGCTACCGGCGTTCTTTAGATGAAGGCCGTCTTCCTCGTCCTCAGTGATACTAATCACCCACGTCGTATGCGGATTGTCCTCGCCATCGAGATACGGCTGTTCCCGTACGTCGCCGGGGCGAAGCTGACCTAGTTCCTCTAGCCTTGCCCCTGTGTATAGGGCTAGCAGAGGAAGCCAGTAAGAGGCATCCCCTCTCCCTTGCGTCGGACGTTGCCCCTCAGCATGGACAGGGCCACCGAACAGCTTGGCTAGCAACTCAGAGTTATAAACTAGGCGCTTTGACTTTCCGGCTTGCAGATTGATTAGCTTAATATCCTTCGCATAGTTCGCTTGTATTATGTCGTTGTCTAAAGCGTAACCTAGAAGCCCTGAGATACGGGACAGCTTCATCTTAGTATTAGCTATGGTCGTGCCCTTGGCTAGTAGCCAATCCTTAAAGGCGAGCATATCCTTTCTAGTGATTTGTTCAACGGCCACCGGACCGACAGCCTCATAGAACCAGCGGACCGCAGCGACGCCAGCGTCCCGCGTCTTTGCCGTCACCTTACGCTCAGCAAACCAGCGTTCGATGATCAGGGGTAGCAGGGTTCCGTTCGTCCGGTCCTCAGCTTCAACAAAGGGCGGGAGACTGGCCTTAAGCTCTTGTAGTTCATAGCTGGCGACCCGGCGTTGATCGTCGGCAATGTCAGCCCGGTACCTATGGTCCCGGATCAAGTCCCTTGCTACTTTTTCAAGGGCGGACAGGCTGGCGGAGTTACTGTTCGCAAACCGGCGCTCAAGCTCTAGCTTGGCAGGCTCGCGGTCCTCCCGCCTCATATCCTGTTCGTCCGCCTCCCGGTCAAAGTAGGCCAGCGCCTTTACCGCCCGCCTAGAGGGGCCGTGGTCCGGGGTCCGGGCGAGGGACGGGGGATGCGTTGGCGAGGGCACTAAGTCACCGGCTAGCTCGGCTCGAGCGGCGTCTATCAGCCCGTTGGTCCGCACGGCTTCGGCTTGGGCTAGGCGCTTGGCTTCCGTTCGATCCTTGGTCCGAAGCGAATAGCTCCATTCCACGCGGTCCAGCTTGGCGCGCAAATCCGTCGGAACCAGCCGCCTAAAATAGTAGGTCGAGCCGGGCTTGGAGAGGTAGTTGCACATCGGCTTTGAAGTCCTCCATGTGTGGGACCCACCTGACCTAAGTGCCTGTTTTCAGTCGATAGTCTAAGGCTTTCAATGCCTTAGACTACCGTGGTGGAGCAGAGGGGGATCGAACCCCTGACCTCAGCAGTGCGATTGCTGCGCTCTCCCATCTGAGCTACTGCCCCACACGACGGAAGGTGGTCCGTATAGGGGCGCTAGCCGACGCTTGCAACGACCGTTTTGTCGTGGCGCTGCGTGCCCCGGTTTATCACCGTATCGCCGGGCTGCAGGTCGGTGATCGCGATGTCCGGCTGCGTCGCCAGCGCGGCGTAAAGCGGGGCGAAGTCGGTATCGAGCGTCGTCCGCAGCAGCTGCTCGAAGCTGTCGATGACGACGTAGAGCGCCTGATAATCGTCGATCTTGTACGGCGTCCGCATCACCCGCCCGAGGTCGAAGCCGATCCGGTGCGGCGACGCGTCATCGAGCGCGAAGACGCTCTCGCCGTGGCTCGAGACGATGCCCGCGCCGTACAGTTTGAGGTCGCCGTCGTGGCGGACGAGGCCGAACTCGACGGTGTACCAGTAGAGCCGCGACAGCCGGGTCAGTGCATCGAACTTTAGGCTGCGCAGGCCGCCCTGGCCGTAGGCCTGCATATAGTCGGCAAAGACCGGGTCGCTGAGCAGGGGGACGTGGCCGAAAACGTCGTGGAAGACGTCGGGGGCTTCGAGATAGTCGATCTGGCTCGCTGAGCGGATGAAGTTGCCCGCAACGAAGCGACGCTCGGCGAGATGCTGGTAGAAGACCGCGTCGGGGACGAGACCGGGGACGGCGACGACGCGCCAGCCGGTGACGGCCTCGAGCCGGTCGCTCATTTCCTCGAAGTCGGGGATGCCGGGCTTCGACAGATCAAGCGTCGCGAGTCCGTTGAGGAATGCGGGGTGCGCCCGGTCGGCGAGCTGCTTGGTCTGGCGGGCGTACAACCGGTCCCAGAGCGCGTGATCGGCCGGGGTATAATCGGCCCATCGCTGGTCGATCGTCCAGTCGGCGGCGGCATGCTCGGGCGGTGCGGCGGTAATCACCGGGCAATGATAGCAGCTTGTCCTGAAACAGGAAACGGATGCCCCGCGAGGATTCGAACCTCGATTAACAGAGTCAGAGTCTGTGGTCTTACCTTTAGACGACAGGGCAATGCCGTGGCGCGCCGTTTAAGGCACGCGCCGCCGGGGTGTCAACGCGAAGTCTTGGCGGGCGGGGTGTCAAGGCGGAGTCGCTGTGCTAAGTTGCCTGCAAGTTCGGTGCGGGACGTCTGGTTTCGCCGCCGCGAAGGTTGTTTTTAGCCGTGGACATGTCCGTTATCGCCGACCCCGGCGTCTCCTCCCGCCGTATCGCGCCGAGCAGTCGGGGAGCGCGGCGCACGTATGGCGCGCTCGACCTCGGCACCAATAATTGCCGCCTGCTGATCGCCCGGCCCGGTGGCAGCCCCGACGGGATCACGATCGTCGACGCCTTTTCGCGCGTCGTCCGCCTCGGCGAAGGCTTGATGCATACCGGCCGTCTGTCGGACGCGGCGATGGACCGGGGCGTTGCGGCGCTCGGCATCTGCGCCGACAAGCTTGCCCGGCGCGGGGTGACACTGACCCGCAACGTCGCGACCGAGGCGTGTCGCCGGGCGTCGAACGGGACCGAATTCGTCGCTCGGGTCTTCGAGGTCACCGGCATCGCGCTCGACGTCATCTCGCCGGCGGAGGAGGCGCGGCTCGCGGTCCTCGGCTGCGCGTCGTTGATCGATCCCGCGGGCCCGCCGGCGCTGGTCTTCGACATCGGCGGCGGCTCGACCGAGCTGATCCTCGTCGATCCGACCACGTCCGCGATCCTTGCATGGACGAGCGTGCCATGGGGCGTCGTCAGCCTCGCCGAGACCGAACTGTTCGACTGTCCGCCCGACGACCGCGCCGCGGCTTACGATCGGCTGAAGGGGCGGGTCGACGATCATCTCGGCGGGTTCCTGCAGCGCGTGACGGGGATGGCGCCGGGATTGCTGCAACTCTTAGGCACATCGGGGACGATTACGACCCTCGCCAGCATTGCCATCGGCCTGTCGAGCTATGACCGGCGCAAGGTCGATGGCTGCACCGTAACCGCAATCTCGATGCGCGCGATCTCGGCGATGCTCGCTGCGCGCTCGCCCAGCGAACGCGCAGCGGTTCCGGGTATCGGCGCCGACCGTGCCGACCTCGTCGTCGCGGGGTGCGCAATCCTCGAAGCGATCATGGATGCCTGGCCGAGCGAAACCCTCCGTGTCGCCGATCGCGGCATCCGCGAAGGCATCCTGCGAACGCTGATGGGCCGGGATAGCCGATGACGGTTGGGAGCAAGTCGGGCGGCAAGTCGGGTGGCGTGAAATCGGGTGGCGGTTCTGGGCGTAGCCAGGGCGGCAAGGTCCGCGTGCTGACCGCCAAGAAGCGCAAGAACTCGTCGAACCGCTGGCTCGAACGGCAGCTGAACGACCCCTACGTCAAGGCGGCGAAGGCGGCGGGCTTCCGCAGCCGCGCGGCGTTCAAGCTCGCCGAGCTCGACGATCGCTTCGGCCTCCTCCAGCACGTTACCCGCGTGATCGACCTCGGTGCCGCGCCCGGCGGCTGGTGCCAGATCGTCCTCAAGGCGCGGCCCAAGGCGAAGATCGTCGCGATCGACCTGCTGCCGATCGAGCCGATCGCGGGGGTGACGATCTTCCAGCAGGACATCCTCGCCGACGACACCGAGGCGATGCTGCGCGAGGCGCTGGGCGGAGACGCCGACCTGGTGCTCTCCGACATGGCGGCGAACACCGTCGGTCACAAGATGACCGACCATATCCGGACGATGGCGCTCGTCGAGCACGCGCTGGCCTTCGCGGTCGACATGCTGCGGCCAGGCGGCGCCTTCGTCGCTAAGGTCCTTGCGGGCGGGGCTGACCCGGGGCTCGTCGGCGAACTCAAGCGGCACTTCGCGGCGGTCAAGCACGCCAAGCCCCCTGCGAGCCGCGCTGGCTCGTCCGAATGGTACGTCGTCGCGCAGGGGTTCAAGGGGCGGGTGGCGTTGTGCGATGCCGAAGCCGGTGGCATGGACGACGACGTTAACGACGCCGACCCGTCGAGGAGCATCGCGTGAAGTCGATTCCAGCCCTTATCGCCCTCCTTCTCGCCACGTCGGCGGTCGCGCTCCCGGTGTCGGGGATCAGCAACGCCAGCCTCAAGCGCGATACGGCGACGCTCGCTTCGGACGCGTTCGAGGGGCGGCGGCCGGGGACCCCCGGCGGTGACAAGGCGGTCGCGTATATCACCCAGCGGATGGAGGCGATCGGGCTCAAGCCCGGTAACCACGGCCAGTGGACGCAGGATGTGCCGCTGGTGACGATCACGACCGATCCGGCGACGAGCCTCGTCCTGACCGGCGGCGCGACCCCGCTGACGCTCGCTTACGGTACTGAGGTCGTGCTGTGGACCAAGCGGCAGGTCGCGACGCAGGTGCTCGCCGATGCGCCGGTGGTGTTCGTCGGCTACGGCATCAACGCGCCCGAAAAGGGCTGGAACGACTATGCCGGGATCGACGTCCACGGCAAGACGGTGGTGTTCCTCGTCAACGATCCCGACTGGCAGACCGCAGCGGCGGGCAAGGATGCGGGTCCGTTCGAGGGTCGCGCCGAAACCTATTACGGGCGCTACACCTACAAGTTCGAGGAAGCGATGCGGCAGGGCGCAGCCGCCGCGCTCGTCATCCACGACACGGCGCCCGCAGGCTATCCGTGGAACGTCATCACGACCAGCTGGACCGGACCGCAGATCGACCTCGACAGCGCCGATCACGGCATGGGCCGGACCGGGGTCGAGGGCTGGATTACTAAGGCGGCGGTGGAGAAAATGCTGGCAGCGGGTGGGCAGGACCTCGCCAAGCTGACTGTTGCTGCCCAGAAAAAGGGCTTCACCGCGGTCGCGATCCCGCTCAAGGCGTCGACGACGCTCCATAATACGATCGCACGGTCGGCGTCGAAGAACGTCATCGGCGTCGTCCCCGGGACGAAATACCCGCAGGAGACGGTGTTCATCACCGCGCACTGGGACCACCTCGGGCGCTGCCCGGCGGACAAGACTGGCGACGACATCTGCAACGGCGCGGTCGACAATGCCAGCGGCGTGGCCGGCGTACTTGCGCTTGCCGAGGCGTTCGAGAAGGGGCCGAAGCCCGAGCGGACGGTCGCGTTCATGGCGGTGACCGGCGAGGAGTCGGGTCTTCTTGGGTCCCGCTATTACGCGGAGCATCCGATCTATCCACTCGCGCTCACTGCAGGCGGGGTCAACATGGACGGGCTCGCGGTCGGCGGCCGGACGCATGACATCGTCCTCAGCGGCGGCGGCAAGTCCGACCTCGACACAATGGCGATCGCGGTGGCGAAGGCGCAGGGCCGCTATGTCGCCCCCGAGCCGAGCCCCGAGAAAGGCGGCTACTTCCGCTCCGACCATTTCAGCTTCGCCAAGCTCGGCGTGCCGATGTTCCGCGGCGCCAGCGGCGTCGACCTGCGCGACGGCGGCAAGGCGGCGGGGCAGGCGGCGGCCGACGATTACACCGCGCACCGCTATCATCAGCCGTCGGACAACTACGATCCTAAGTGGAGCTGGGCGGGGGCGGTCGAGGACCTCGACCTATATTATGCGGTCGGGCGGGAGCTTGCCGACGGCCACGACTGGCCGAACTGGTATCCCGGGAGTGAATTCCGCGCGATCCGTGACACCACTGCGAGCCTGCGCAAGTGACCGCTCGCCAGCCCGCCGAGTGGATGCCGCACGTCGCGACATGGACCGCGTGGCCGAGCGATCCGGCGCTCTGGCAGGACGACCTGCTCCCCGCGCGCGCCGAGGTCGCGGCGATGATCTGGGCGATCGCCGAACATGAGCGGGTCGAGTTGCTCGTCGGCACCGAGGAAGCGGCGGCATCGGCGCACGAAGCACTCCACGGCGCGAGCGTCCGCTTTCACCACCAGCCGTTCGGCGACATCTGGCTTCGCGACACCGCACCGTTGTTCATGGCGTCCACCGCCGGTCCCGCCGCCGCCGGATTCCGCTTCAACGGCTGGGGCGGCAAGTATTTGCTCGAGGGCGACGATGCCGTCGCCGCGTTCGTCGCCCACGGCGCGGGCGTACCGCTGGCGAAGCACGACTGGGTGCTTGAGGGCGGGGCGATCGAGGTCGACGGCACGGGGTTGTGCGTGACGACCGAGGCGTGCCTGCTCAACCCCAATCGCAACCCGGGGATGGACCGCTTCGAAGTGGAAGCGCACCTCCGCCGCGACCTCGGGATCGAACGCGTGCTGTGGCTCGGCGACGGGCTCGCGAACGACCATACCGACGGGCACGTCGACAATCTCGCGCGCTTCGTCGCCCCCGGGGTGCTCGCGCTGCCCGCCGCCGCGGGGAGCGACGACCCCAACGCCGAGGTCTATGACGACGCCCACGAGCGCGCCACCGCGTTCGGCGTCGATGTCGTCCGCGTGCCGTCGCCGGGGCTCGTCGAGGTCGACGGGGTCGCGATACCGGCGAGCTACATGAACTGGTACGTCGCCAATGGCGTCGTCGTCGTCCCGACCTACGGAGCGGCCAATGATGCGGCCGCGGTGGCTGCGATCGGCTCGTTCTTCCCAGGGCGACGCGTTGTCGGCCTCCGCGGCAACGCGATCCTGACGGGCGGCGGCAGCTTCCATTGCATCACGCAGCAACAGCCAGCGTGATCGGCTACTGGCTGGTCAAGGCGCTGATTTCGGGGGCAATCGTCGCGACCGTGTCCGAGGTCGCGCGCCGCTTTCCGGCAGGTGGAGCGCTGATCGCGTCGCTGCCTTTGGTGTCGATCCTCGGCATGATCTGGCTTTGGCGTGACACCGGCGACCGGGCACGGCTCTCGGCGCACGCCGGGGCGACCTTCTGGTATGTCCTGCCTTCGCTGCCGATGTTCCTGATCGTTCCCGCTTTGCTCCGCGGCGGCATGGGCTTCGCGCCCGCGCTCGGCATAGGTTGTCTTGTCACGATGCTGCTCTATCTCGGCATGGTCGCGGCCCTGTCGCGTTTCGGGATTGCCCTATGACCATCACCGCCGCCGCGCTCCAGCTCGCCTTCACCGACGACATGGACGCCGACATCGCCGCGACCGTAGCGGCCGTCCGCGACGCGGCGGGGCGGGGGGCGCAAGTCATCCTGCCGCCCGAACTGTTCCAGGGCTATTATTTCTGCCGCCACGAACACGACCGCTTTTTTGCCCGCGCCTTCCCGACCCCCTCGCACCCCTCGGTGATCGCGATGCAGGCTGTGGCGAAGGAAACTGGCACCTACATCCCGTGCTCGTTCTTCGAGGCTGACGGACCGCATTATTATAACAGCCTCGCGATGATCGACCGCCGCGGCGACGTCATGGGTGTCTATCGCAAGAGTCACATCCCCGACGGCCCGGGGTATGAGGAGAAATTCTACTTCCGCCCGGGCAACACCGGCTTCAAGGTCTGGGACACCGACCATGGCCGGATCGGCGTCGGCATCTGTTGGGATCAGTGGTTCCCCGAAAGCGCCCGCGCGATGATGCTGATGGGGGCCGAAATCCTGTTCTACCCGACCGCAATCGGCTCCGAGCCCGCCGAGCCGAACCTCGACACGCGGCGGATGTGGATCCGCGCGATGATCGGGCATGCGGTGTCGAACGTCGTTCCCGTGGTCGCCGCCAACCGCACCGGCGTCGAGGAAGACCAGCGCTTCTACGGCAACAGCTTCATCGCCGACCAGCGCGGCGACATCGTCGACGAGCTGCCGACCGATGAGCAGGGCGCAGTCGTCGCGACGTTCGACCTCGCCGAAGTCCGCGCGAACCGCGCGAGCTTCGGATTCTTCCGCGACCGGCGGCCCGACCTCTACGCGCGTCTGGCGCAGGACATCTGACCCGGATCGAGATCGTCTCGCTGGGTAATCGGCGCTGCAAAATGTACGGCGCGGCAGCGCGCAGGCCAGTCATCACGTGGACACTGTCGACGCCCTCGCCGCGTGGCCAAATAGTATAAGCGTGATCGAGGGATAACTGTTACGGAGCCATATTCGGTCGTTGCTTGCGGCGGACCTTGGGCCATGCGCTCCGACCCTTTGTCCCGGTCAAGTTCGAATCGGGGGGTGCCTACCGCGCTTTTCGCTCTGCCAAGGATCGGAACTCGCGATGGATGCCATTCACGTCGCCGACCCGCCGCCCGTCATGTCGTCGGATGCAGCTGCAGGCCTCTTCGCGATCGACGATGGTCAATCCCCTAAGGCAACCGCAGAATCGCTCGATCTTAACAACTGCGATCTCGAGCCGATCCACGTTCCCGGACGTATACAGCCCCACGGTTTTCTCGTCGTACTGACTCCGGACTGGGTGGTCAGCAAGGTTTCGGCGAACATAGAGGCGTTTACTGGATCGCCGCCGGAAGCGTGGCTCGGGCAACCGCTCATCTCTAATGTCGATCCGGTTGCGGCGCATACGCTACGCAATCTCGCGGTCACGTTGTTTGGCCCCGATGCGGTCCAGCGAACATTTGCCATCGTGCTGATCGCAGGCCAGCCACCGTTCGACGTCGCACTGCACCGCGCAGGTGACGCGCTCGTCATCGAAGCCGAACCCGCCGTCGCCGACGAGCGCGAAGCCGCCGCACTAATCCGGGCGATGGTCGCGCGGCTCAAGCACAGCATAGGGTTGCCCGCTTTCTATCGAGACGCAACGCGCCACGTTCAGGCGCTGACCGGCTTCGGCCGCGTCATGATTTATCGCCTCGGTGCCCAAGGGCATGGGGAAGTTGTCGCCGAGGCCCTGCGGGGATATCAAAATAGTTACATGGGACTGCACTATCCGGCATCGGATATCCCGGTTCAGGCGCGCGCGCTGTACCTCCGCAACTCGTTTCGGATCATCGCCGATGTTGCGGCCGAACCGGTTCTGCTTGTCGCCCTGTCAGAGCGCGATGCCGGTCCGCCGCTCGACCAATCGCTGTCGGTGCTTCGCGCCGTTGCGCCGGTCCACATCGAATATCTGCGCAACATGGAAGTTGCTGCGTCGCTGTCGATCTCGATCATCGTGGATGGCAAGCTGTGGGGCCTATTCGCCTGCCACCACCCCGCGGCGAGACTGCCCAGCTTCGCGTACCGGACTGCTGCCGAGCTCTTCGGCGAGATGTTCTCGATGCAACTCGAGGGCAGGCTCCGCCGTGAAGCCGACATGCATGATCAGCGCGCCCGGGCGCTCGCGGCGCTGCTGGTCGCCGAGGTGGCGCACGACCAGAGCGTCCTTCAAGATGCACGACGGCTCGCTGAACTGATCTTCGACACGATCCCGGGTGACGGCATGGCGATTTGCATCGACGGAGCCGTCTGGCCGACCGGCAAGACGCCTAGCACCGACGCGTGCAAAGTGGTGGCGTCGATGCTGGCCGAGCAATCCTTACACAAGGTCTTCGCCACCGATTGCGCGGCATCGCTGATGCCGCCTGGTTCGTTGGACGGCACCGCCGGGTTTATCGCGATCCCACTCATGCGTGGTCCGCAAGATTTTATCCTGCTGTTCCGGTCGGAACTCACGCAAATCCGGAACTGGGCCGGTGATCCCGATAAACAGGCAACCGAGCACAACGGAAAGATCAGCCCGCGCCAAAGCTTCGAGGCTTGGGCCGAACTGGTTCACGGCAGATGCGAACCATTCACGGCGTCCGAGCAGGAAGCGGCGGAAACGATCAGAGCGGCGCTGGGAGAGTCCCGGTTTCACTCGAGCGATGTCGTGCCGGAAGCGCCGGTGCGCGGGCAGGACATGCTCATCGCCGAGCTCAATCACCGTGTCCGCAATATTCTCGCGCTGATTCAGGGTTTAATTTCGCAGACGCGCGGCGGCGCCGAAACCGTCGAGGCGTTCGTCACTACGCTCGACTACCGTGTGCAGTCGCTGGCGCGAGCGCACGACCAGATCACCAGCGACCGCTGGGGGCCGGCCAATCTGAAGGACCTCGTTGCAACCGAAGCGGCGGCGTATCTGGACAATCGGCGTGATAGGGTCAGCATCGACGGGGCAAATATCCTCGTCTACCCGGCAGCATTCACGACCCTTGCCCTCGTCTTCCACGAACTGATGACCAACGCCGCCAAATATGGGGCGTTGTCGTCGACCGGCGTTGTCGCGATCGATTGGCGGTCCGATGACGATGGCGATCTGCTTGTCGACTGGGTCGAGCGGGGAGGGCCGCCGGTCGCCACGCCAACGCGCCGGGGATTCGGATCGACGATCATCGAGCGCGCGATCCCGTACGACCTAGGCGGCACGGCAGCGGTTGAATACGGCGCATCAGGCTTTTCAGCCTGCTTCAAAATACCCGCGCGGCATCTTGCGGGGGTGTCGACGACGGTCTCGCCGGCGCAGACAGTGGCGCTCGTTGCGGATCGATCGTCACTGCTGGCGGGGCTGAACGTGCTGCTCGTCGAAGACAATATCATCATCGCGATGGATTGTGCCGAGATGCTCCAGTCGCTCGGAGCGGCGCATGTGACGATGGCCGCGTCGGTGACCGAGGCCCTCGACGCGCTCGACGCCCAAGTGTTTCAGTTCGCTTTGCTCGACTTCAACCTCGGTGTGGAGACGAGCCTCGGCGTCGCCGATGTCCTATTATTTCGGGGGATTCCGTTCGCGTTTGCCACCGGTTATGACGGTGACCTGCAGGACCGGGGGCATGCCAATGCACCGGTGATCGGCAAGCCTTATGGCACTGCGCAATTGGTCCCGCTGCTGCGCAGGCTCGGCTTCGGCAGTCCTGGATGAGCCCGCCTTGACCAGCCCTGACCGGCGCTCACGCCTGCGATCGGCCACCGATCACGCGCACCGGAGACTCGATGCAATCGTCAATTACGCCGGCTTTTTCGATGATTGTCGCTCGTACGCCGCCTATCTCGATGCGACATTGGAGGCGCGCGAACCGCTTGAACGCGCGCTGACCGAAAGCGGTGCAACTACATTTTTCGAGATGTGGCCCGACCGTCTCATTGCCCCGGCGCTGCGTGCTGATATCGCCGATGTCCGCGGCGCAGACCCTCGATCCGCCCCGGATGCCGCTGGCCCGCTGATGTCGGCGGCGCAGACGATCGGCAGTCTCTACGTCCTCGAGGGATCGGCACTCGGCGGGCGGCAGCTTGCTCTGCGCGCCTACGCGCTCGGCATGGGCCCCGCGTTTGGCGCCCGGCACTTTGCAAGGCAGACGGCGATCCCGAAAAGCTGGTCCGCCTTCCTGCGGGTGCTCGAGGCGCTTCCGCTCGACGCAGGCGCGGAGAATGAGTGCATCGCGGCGGCGCTCGCGGCCTTCGCCAGTTTCGAACGCGCCTATGCCGCCGTCGCTATGCCGCCGCTTCGAGCGCTTCGCTCGCCGCCACCCACTTCGCCTCGGCCTCCGCCAGCGCTTTCTCGACCGTCGCCCGCGTCTTGAGGAGTGCGGGGACGCCGGCCAGCCGGTCTGCGCCGGTCGCCTTCGTCGGGTCACCGAGCGCAGTGTCGAGCTGTGCCAGCCGCGCGGTCAGCCGGGTGATGTCAGCCTCCGCCTCGCGTGCGGTCCGGCGCATGACGACCGACTTTGCCCGGTCGCCCGCCGACTCCTGCCTTGCCGCCTTTTTCTCTGACTTAGCGGGGGCAGGGCGCTTCTCGGGGCGGGCATCGCCGCGGCCGAGGACGCGATCGGTATAGTCGTCGAGCGAGCCCGAGAACTCGGTCGCGTGGCCGTCCTCGACAAGCACCAGCCGGTCGGCGGTCGCTTCGAGCATGTGTCGATCGTGGCTGACGACAACAACCGCGCCGCCATAATCGGCGAGCGCCTGGACCAGCGCCTCGCGCGCATCGACGTCAAGGTGGTTGGTCGGCTCGTCGAGGATGAGCAGGTGCGGGGCATCGCGGGTAATCAGCGCCAGCGCGAGCCGCGCCTTTTCGCCACCCGACATCTTGCCGACCTTCTGTTCGGCCATCAGCCCCGAGAAGCCGAAGCGCCCCAGCTGGCCGCGCACCGCCGCCGGTTTCGCCCCGGGCATCAGCCGTCCCATGTGGGCAAGCGGGGTGTCGTCGCTGTCGAGTTCCTCGACCTGATACTGAGTAAAATAGCCGACCTTGAGTTTGGTCGACATGCCGATATGCCCCTCCATCGCGGGAAGCTGTCCCGCGAGTAGCCGCGCGAGCGTCGTCTTGCCGTTGCCGTTGCGCCCGAGCAGCGCCAGCCGGTCGTCGGGGTCGAGGCGCAGGTCGACCTGCTCAAGGATCGGCGTGCCATCGTATCCGACAGCAGCGTGATCGAGCTGAACCAGAGGTGGCTTGAGCACGGCGGGCGAGGGGAAGTCGAATACCAGGCTCGGGTCGTTCGCGGCCTCGGCGATCGGCTGCATTTTCGCCAGTGCCTTCATCCGCGACTGCGCCTGCTTCGCGGTCGAGGCGCGGGCCGAGTTACGCGCGATATAGTCGGTCAGCTTGGCACGTTGGGTCGCCTGTGCCTCGCGCGCCGAGGCCAACTGGGCGAGCCGCTCGTTGCGCTGGCGCTCGAAGTCGTCGTAGCCGCCGGCATACAGCGTCGTCGTCCCGCCTTCGAGGTGGAGGATATAGTCGACGACGTTGTTGAGCAGGTCGCGTTCGTGGCTGATGACGACCATCGTCGCGCGGTAGCTCTTGAGGAAGCTTTCGAGCCACAGCGTCGCCTCGAGGTCGAGGTGGTTCGATGGCTCGTCGAGCAGCAAAAGGTCGGGCTGCGAGAACAGCAGGGCGGCGAGGGCAACGCGCATCCGCCAGCCGCCCGAATAGCTGTCGAGCGGACGGTGCTGCGCGGCCTCGTCGAAGCCCAGTCCGACAAGGATGCGGCTGGCGCGGGCCGGGGCGGTGTGGGCGTCGATCGCGTTGAGGCGCTCGTGGATCTCGCCGATACGGTGGGCGTCGGGGTGACCCTCCTCCTCGGCGAGCAGCGCGGCGCGCTCGACGTCGGCGGCGAGGACGGTCTCAAACGGCGTCGCGGCACCGGCGGGAGCCTCCTGCGCGACATAGCCGATGCGAGCACCGCGCGGCATGTCGATGCCGCCTTCGTCGGGCTCGTTGACCTTGGCGATCAGCTTCATCAGCGTCGATTTGCCCGCGCCGTTGCGCCCGATCAGGCCGACGCGCGCACGGGGGGGAATCGCGGCGGAGGCGCGGTCGAGGATGACGCGCCCGCCAAGGCGCACCGTCACGGCGTTGATCGTCAGCATGCGGCGGCGTGTATCACGTCATGCTGCACTGCGGAAGGGATGCCGGGGGATGCACGCGATGGCTTTGGGCCGATCGCGCTACCCGACCGCCTTGAGTGGCACGCGCTTTGCGACACCGGTCGAGATGAAGCGGTTGCCGAAAATGCGTGCCGAGCCGCGATCCTGGCGCTTGGCATCGTAGAGTGCGGCGTCGGCGCGGGCGATCAGGTCGGAGCTGCCGTCGCTATCGTCGGTCCACCACGCGATGCCGATGCTCGCCGACACTTCGAGCTTGCGGCCGTCGCGGCGGATGGGGCGGCGGAGGCTGACGAGCAGCGCCGCAACGAGCGCGTCGAGTTGTGTGGAGGCGGTGACGCCGCCGACGATCATCGCGAATTCGTCGCCGCCGATGCGCGCCGCGAAGCAGTCCGTCCGGCAATGCCGTCGGAGCTCGCCCGCCACGTCGCGCAGCACGGTGTCGCCGGTCGGGTGCCCGAAGGCGTCGTTGACCGCCTTGAACCCGTCGAGATCGATCAGCAGCAACCCGAGCGCAGCGCCGCTCAAGCGGCTGGCGGTGATGCTTTCGGAGAGGTGGCGCTCGAATGCGCCGCGGTTCGCCAGACCGGTCAGATCGTCGGTCGCGGCGGCGAGGCGCAGGCCCTGCTGGATCGCATAATGGTCGGAAATGTCCTGGAACACCCCGATCACCGCGACCGGCACGCCGTCAAGCAGCTCGATCTCACCCATCGCGCGAACCCGCCGCCGGTCGCCGCGGGCGGTAATAAGGTCGGTCTCGCACAGGAATGGCTCGCCGGTGGAGATCGTCCGGGCAACGGCGTCCGAAACCGTCGCCCGGCTCTCGGGCGGGTAGAATCCGAGCGCGATGTCGAGTCCCGGGTGCGGGCCGACCTCAAGGCCATGAATTGCAAAGACATGATCGGACCACTCACAAATATTGTCCTCGATCGTCAGTCGCCATGTGCCGATCCCAGCCATCCGCTCGGCCTGGCGGAACCGGTGCTGGACGCGTTCGAGGCGCCGGTCGGGGGTGACGGTCGGTGGCACCAGCGTTGTGATCGGGAAGCGTTGCACCATGATATTTCACCCATAGCGCCAATACTTTAATGTTTAGCCATAAGACGTACGGGAATTCGCACATTGCAGACGTCGACCCCGCCGGCGGGGCGGAGGAAAAACGGCTCGCGGCGATTGGCGCGCGCCGCAATCAGCGCCGCAAAACTCGGCGTATCGGTCCGCATCACCTCGTACGACGGGCGCTGTCCCGGCAGAACATTGCTCGCGAGCCGCGCCCCGGTGATCGGCAACTTTTCCGCGTCGGTCTTGTAGAATCCGAGCGCCTCGGTCCCGCGCGGCAAGGCCGCGAACGGCGCGATGCCGTCGATCACGCGCCCGACGACCGCCATGTTGCGATCGAGATGCCGCGGTGCGTGCCCGATGACGGCGTAAAGCTCCGACCCGTCGCCGGTAGACGGCGGCAGGTCGCGGCCGGCGCCGACCATGCCGTAGCAATGCACCAGCCACGCCGCATCGGCGTCACGCGCGACCGGCCAGCCATCGCTGAAGCCGGCCTGCGGTGCGTAGGCGTCGGGAAACGGGAGCGGGGTGAACGGTACCTGCGCGCGAAGCCGCTCATATTCGGCGGGGAGGGTGGGAGCGGTCGCCGGAACGCCCGGCGCGTTGGCAGTGGCGACTGCGGTCTTGGCTGCGAACTGCACGACGTAATTATCCTGAACACGGACGACGGCACCGCCGGTGAAGCCGCCGTCGCGGACCAGCTTGCGGATCGCCGCGACATGGGCGGGGGCGAAGCCTGGGGCGAGTTCGATCGTCAGCGTGCCCTTCGCGGTGTCGACAAGCATCAGGTTTTCAGGCGCGACCGGCCGCCAGGCGTCCGCCGGTGCGGACGATTCGACCTCGGCGATGGTTGGCGCGGAGGGGGCTGGCGGCGCGGCTGCGGCAACCGGAATGGCGAACATCGACAGCGCGAAAATAGTTGGAAGTTGACGAACCTGACGCCACGTCACGGTGAAACGTAGGCCCTGGTGAGCCGAATCGGTTCCTTTGTTCGAATTCCTATATTCGGCTACGCGCATTCTCGCCTCCCGTCGTCCTCGTCGGCGCGGAGGCTAGACCTGCGCGCGCCATGTAGGACAGCGATTTATCGCCCGCGCCTAATCCGCCCAATCGCCTCGTCGAGTGCCGACAGGAAGCGCGAGCGGTCCGCAGCGGCGAAGGGGGCGGGCCCGCTGCGCGACGTCTCGCCCGACCGTGAGCCTGCCCACGACATCGCCCGTGTATCCTCGGCGAGCGCGCGCGCCGCGACCGCCGTGCCGACATTGGTGGCGGTGAACGGGCGGCCGTTGTGGCCGAGCACGGTCGCTCCTGCCTTGACCGCGCGGTCGGCGAGCAGGATGTCGCCGGTGATGACGATCACCCCCGGTGCGGCACGCTCGGCGATCCAGTCGTCGGCAGCATCGAAGCCGTCACCAACGACGACCTGTTCGAACAACGGTTCGGCGGGCACCCGGAAATAGGAATTGGCGACGACCTTGACGGGCACGCCGGTGCGTCGCGCGACGCGGTAGATTTCGTCCTTCACCGGGCAAGCGTCGGCATCGACAAGGATCATCGACGGGCTGCGTTGGAATGGTGTGTCCGTATCGGTCATAGGCGTAACGATTATCCTTCCGTCTACGCAACATTCGGGTATGGCTCGGACATCAGGGGGGTTCTTATATGTTTAGGCTAATGATTTTTGCAGGGCTGGCTTTGGCCATCCCGTCGATTGCCTCGCCGGTCGAGGCGGGCACGGTGATCGTACCGGGGGAAAATGCGGCCCTCGAAAGCGAACACAATGCAAACTCGCCATTTGGAAACACGTCTTCATCCGGCTTCGTCACGCAGATCGCCTACGGCGCGTCGCAGCTTTCGAGCGTCGCCGTCGGCACGATGATCACCGGCATCGGCTTTCGAATGTATTCGGAATACGAATCGAACGATCAGGATCTCAATTACACGTCGTTCGATATTCAGGTTGGCACGTCGTCGAACACGATCGCAGGATTGAGCCGGACCTTCGACAATAACCTCGGCGGCGACACGATCACGGCGCGGTCGGGCGCGCTGAGCATCGCCGCGGGCACATTCATCGGCGACCAGACATACAACCCGTTCTATACGATCAGCTTCACCACACCGTACGCCTATCAGGGCGGTGACCTGCTGATCACGATCCGCGACACGCTTGCCGACGACACCGTCGGAGCCTTTGTCCCGCTCGACGCGGTCTCGCACAGTGCAACGCTCGGCTCGGTTGGAACCACTGGCTCGGCGACTGCGATCAAGGGGTTTGCGAACTTCTTCTACATTCCCGTAACGCAGCTGACCTTCGTGTCGACTGCGGTACCCGAGCCGGCGAGCTGGCTTTTGATGATCGTCGGCTTCGGCCTCGTCGGCAGCGCCCTGCGGCAGCGCAGTTTCAACGCTGCCCGTATCGGCTGACCTCAGCGCCGCCGAAGCGACGCTCGGGGAGCGATATCACGGCGTCGCCCGGCGCACGAAACGGTCGTGCCGCCACGTCCAGCTGACGCGGTGGAGCGGAGCCGACGGCGGGTCGCGGTCGCCGCGCTCGGTGGTGCCGACGACCGTCGTGCCATCGGTCGCGGTGGCGAATGACGGGGCGCCGCGTGACGCCGCCTCCAGGACTTTGCGCACTCCGCGCGCGTCGATCGCGTAAGCGCGGACGCGGTACCCTGAGCCGCCGCCCCACGTCGTGAAGACGAGATTGTCGCCGTCCCACAGGCGGAACAGCCCGAGCGGGGCGTCGTCGACCGCTTCGGTGAAATGGACGGCAGAGCGGCACGCGGCGATGCAATCGATGTGCAGCGCCCCTGACGTCGTCGCACCGCCGCGTTCGACCGCGATGGCATAGCTGGCGCTGCCGATGTCGACATCGAGGCGCGCGGCGGGCGGGGCGGCGGCTACCGCAACGGCGGCGGCAGCGAGCAGGGCAATCAAAATTTGCCGATCGTCGCCGCGAGTTCGGCCATCGGGTCGCCGCCCTTGGACAGCGCGGTGAGGCGGCTGTTGGCGGCGACGATCGACGTCGCATAACCGGGGCCGGTGCCATAGCCGTCGAGGCCCTTGGCGACGTCGCCACCGGCGCGGTCGATGCGCAGCTTGAGGTAGCGGGTGGCCAGCTTGATATTCGCCGCCCCCGACGTCATCGCCGTGAAATCGCTCTTGGTCTTGTCGACCCGGTCGACCTCGGTGACGGCGGTGCGCGTAATTTGCATCAACCCGGTCGCGCTCGATCCCGCGACCTTGCTCTTCTCGAGCGGGTCGAACCGCGATTCCTTGTAGATCACGGCGATGATCAGCGTGTCGGGCTGCCCCGAGACATTGTTGGCGCTGACCAGTGCCGCGATCTCGTCGTACGATAGACGATGGCTGAGAGAAACGCTGTGCTTGCGATGCGGGGCAGCATGCGGTGACGCCGGAGTTGCCGACCGATGGCCAGGCGGCGTCGACGGTGCAGCGGGCCGATGCAGGCGATGATGCGTCTCGCTCATGCCGCCAGTCTAACGTGGCAGCAGTGGCCGCGCCAGCCGCCGCCTACCGCCTGGCATAACCCCGCTGCCCGCCGCCGCCTGCTGGCGGACCACGCCGTGGCGTGCGGTTCGGTTCGGGTGCGTCGCCGACCGGCTCGATCGCAACATCGGGGTCGCCGTCGTCGGTCTTCTTGAGCGACTGGACGAAGCGGGTCGCGGCGGCGCGCGGGATTTCGAAGCGGGTCTCGCGGTCGAAGATGCGGATTGCGCCGATCTCGCGCTTGGTCAGGTGCCCGCGGCGGCAGAGGTACGGCAGCAGCCAGCGCGGGTCGGCATTGTTGTTGCGTCCGGCGTTGATGCGGAACCAGACGGTGTCCTCGAAGCCGGGACGCGGACCATCGGGGACAGCGCGCGCGGCGGGGCCGGTGTCGGACAGGTCTTCGGGGGCGGGGAGGCGGGCGCGTTGCAGGCGGAGCAGTGCGGCGGCGATGTCGACCGCGGGCTTGGCGGCCATCAGCGCTTCGGCGGCTTCGCGCTCGTCACCGGCGTCGGCGACCTCGTCGAGCATCCGCTCCTGATCCTTGGCGTAGATCGCCTCGGCGGTCGGGGCGTCCATCCATTCGGCGCGGACGTTCGCGGCGCGGAGCAGGCTCTCGGCGCGGTGGCGCTTGGGGTAGGGGACGAGAACGACGCACACGCCCTTCTTGCCCGCGCGCCCGGTGCGGCCCGAGCGGTGCTGGAGGACTTCGGCGTCATGCGGCAGTTCGGCGTGGATGACGAGGCCGAGGTCGGGGAGGTCGATGCCGCGCGCGGCGACGTCAGTGGCGACGCAGACGCGGGCGCGGCGGTCGCGCAACGCCTGAAGTGCATGAGTGCGGTCGGCCTGGCTCAGCTCGCCCGACAGCGCGACCGCGGCGAACCCGCGTTCGACGAGGTTGGCGTGGAGGCGGCGCACGCCCTCGCGGGTGCTGGCGAAGACGAGGGCGGCACCGGCCTCGAAGTATCGCAGCGTGTTGACGACGGCGACTTCGAGGTCGTTCGGGGCAACGCGGATCGCGCGATAGTCGATGTCGCTGTGCTGCTCGCGGTCGTTCGCAGTGGCGATGCGGAAGGCGTTCTTCTGGTAGCGCTTGGCGAGCGTCTGGATCGGCTTCGGCAGCGTCGCCGAGAACAACAGGGTGCGCCGTTCGGCGGGTGTCGAGTCGAGGATTTCCTCGAGATCCTCGCGGAAGCCGAGGTCGAGCATCTCGTCGGCTTCGTCGAGGACGACGACCTTGAGGCTGCCGGTCGCCATCGTGCCCCGCTCGAGATGGTCGCGCAGGCGGCCGGGGGTGCCGACGACGATATGCGAGCCCTGCTGGAGCGCGCGCGCCTCGCGGCGGATTTCCATGCCGCCGACGCAGGTCACGACGATGGCACCCGCATCCTTGTACAGCCAGTCGAGTTCGCGGGCGACCTGGAGCGCGAGTTCGCGGGTCGGGGCGATGACGAGCGCGAGTGGTTCGGCAGCGCGCGGCAGGCGTTCGGCGTCGCCGAGCAGGGTGGGGGCCATCGCGAGGCCGTACGCGACGGTCTTGCCCGACCCGGTTTGCGCCGAGACGAGCAGGTCGCGCTCCTGCGCCTCGGGAACGAGGACGCCCGCCTGGACCGGAGTCGCCGTCGCGTAACCGCGCGCGGCGAGCGCCGTGCCGAGCGCGGCAGGGGTGGTCGAAAAGGGCATTGGCAGGGGCTTTCGCTGGCGGCGCGGCGACTATGCGCTGCGCGAGCGGTCAGCCCTTAGCGCAAGCCCGGTATTTTCGCAACCGGAGGTGCGCTCCTCAGTCGAGGCTGGCAAACTGGACCGTGTCATTCGATGCGGCGAGGGCGATCTGGGTCGCGGCGGTGTTGGCGGCAACCTCGGCCTGCGACACGAACATGACATTGTTGACCACCTGTCGCGGCGTCATCGGCACGTCGGAGACGATCTTTGTCGGGCTCTGCTGCCCAGGGCGAACGAAGTTCGACTCGTAATAATAGCCACGCGTGGTGTGCGTCGAATAAATGCGCAGCGCCGCGGGGTTGCTGGTCGTCGCGCCGAGCGTCGCGGCCGCGATCCGGGCCTCGCGCTCGAACCCAGTGACGACGCTGCCGCGGCAGACCATTCCGGCATTCGCCGAGGCCGCAGCCGAGAATGCGACGAGGGCGATCGCAATTGAATTCAGGGAAATTGCCATACTGTCTACCACTCCAATCCAGCCTTGATTGGCCCAATCAGAGTATCGACTATGCAGCACGAGTAATAATACTTGACTAAGGATAATGGTTACGATTGAATAAGCACGAATTAATATGTACGTTACTGAACATGTGAAATATATTAGCAGAATGACGGAACAATATTATCACTAGCGTTTGTTTACCATGACTTTGCATTGTCGAACGCGATTGTCAGCAACTCGGCGCGCGAACGCTCAACGGCGAGCTACAGTTCAATCAGCGATTTAATGTGCATCCCGTGCGTCTTGGGCAGACGAGGCGGCTACACTGAAAGTGCGCCGCGGTGATCGACGGCGCCACCCTGCGCCGGACCACATCGCCGATCTCACTAATTATCGGGTCATCAATTCGTCGCTGAGTTGCCGGACCAGAAATTAGCCCGGCAACTCATCGCCGATTAAACCTGGTCGTCGGGCTCGAAATTCAGCGCGACACCGTTGATGCAGTGGCGCTGCCCGGTCGGACGCGGGCCATCGTCGAAAACATGGCCGAGGTGGCCGCCACAAGTCGCGCAATGGACCTCGGTCCGGACCATGCCGAGGCTGCGGTCGACCGTCGTTGCGACAGCCCCCGGGATCGGCGCAAAGAAACTCGGCCAGCCCGAGCGGCTGTCGTACTTGGTTTCCGACGTATAGACCGGCGTCCCGCACGCGGCGCAGTCGAACACGCCGGTGCGCTTCTCGTTGTTGAGCGGCGACGTCCCGGGGCGCTCGGTGCCGTGCTGGCGGAGGACGCGATACTGGTCGGCCGACAATTCGGCGCGCCAGTCCGCGTCAGTCTTGGCGGCGTCGGTCTTCGCCGCCGTGCCGCCATCCACGCCATGTTCGTCGATCGCAAGCGCCGCCGGGGTCGCGGCATGCGCATCGGGCTCGGGCGCGAAAAAGCCTTTCAGGCCGGATAAAAGTCCATTGTCGCGATCGGTCACCGGCTGCTCCTGTCCCAAGGTCTCGTCGTTCCGAAATGGGCGCGCGCGGTCCGAAATCAACCTTCCCGGCGCGCCCGATCGAGCCTAGGCGGAGGCGACGTCCTTGTGCGGGCAGATCAGGAACTTCTCGCCCGTCGCGCGCCGATTATAGTCGGCGAACACCTTGGGCTGGAGCGCCTCGACGAGCGAGATTTCGTGGGTGTAGTGGCTGGCGAAAGTCGTCGTCAGTTCGGCGACGACGCGGTCCTTGAGCGCCTGCACCGCATCGGGGCCGATCTTGACGAGGAACGGCGTCAGCAAAAAGCCGCCGAGCGCCCAGCTGAAGCCGAAGTTGCGGTTGAGCGTCGTCGGCGTGACGTCGAGACCGCCGTAGATATAGACCTGCTTGAAGCTGTCCGAGCCATAGCGACTGTACGTCGTCATCCGCTTGACCGCCGCGGCCTCCATGCACGTCAACAGCTGCCCGGCGAGCTTGCCGCCGCCGATCGCATCGAACGCGATCGTCGCGCCGGTTTCGACGATCATCGCGATCAACGTCTCGATGAAATCGGGCTGGCTGGAATCCGCGACGTGGATCGCACCGATACCGTGGAGCAGCGCCGCCTGCGCCGGGCTGCGGACGACATTGACGAGCTGAATGCCGTCTTTGAGGCAGATCTTGACGAGCATCTGGCCGAGGTTCGATGCGGCGGCGGTGTGGACCAGCGCGGTGTGCCCCTCGCGGCGCATTACCTCGGTCATCGCCAGCGAGGTCAGCGGGTTGACGAAGCACGACGCTCCGTCGGCAGGCTTGGTGCCATCCGGGAGGACGAGGCAGTCGGCGACCTTCAGGCAACGATATTGCGCGTACATCGCACCGCCGAGCATCGCGACGGTCTTGCCGAGGAGTGCCTGGGCTTCAGGCGATGCACCCGCCTTGACGACGACTCCCGACCCCTCGTTGCCGACCGGCATCGCCTCGCCGATGCGGCCCGCCATCGCGCGCATGCCCGGCGCGGTTACCGGAGCGGTGACCAGCGGCTGGCCGTCGCGGGTCGACACCTGTGCGCCGGTCATGTCGGCGGCGCCGAACAGCAACCCGAGGTCTGACGGATTGATCGGCGTCGCCAGCACCTTGACCACGACCTGATCGGGGCGCGGCTCGGGTATGGGCTTATCGACCAGCGTAACCTCGAGCTGCGCTTCGGCAGTGATGAGCGACGTCAGTTGGAGGCCCGTCGTCGGAGTTGGGTCGGTCATCGCTTGTTCCTTATCTAGACACGCCGAATAGCCGATCGGGCGACGCATGGTTAGCGGCTGTTTCAGCGGTTAAGTCGTGGCAACTTTAAGATGTGCGTAACCGTACATCTTCTGGACGAGCGTTTTGGTCGCGGATACCCATGGGTTGCAAGGGTGTTTCGCGGGCAGACGCATGCCAGATGAACTCGGTCGGAGTTCTTGCGGTGCGTCTTGGGGGACTGCAGATGACAACAGTGCTGCCGCGCTCGCGCGAGGGCCTCGCCTTGGCAGTTGCCACGGTTTCTGCCGCAACGGCATATCTGCTCCTCGTCGAACAGGATCTCACGGTGCTCGCGGTGAGCGACGGCTTCTGCCGCACCTTCGGCATCGACCGGACATCCGTAGCGGGGCGGTCAATCTTTACGCTGGGGTCGGGCGAGTGGGCGACGCCGCTCATATCGTCGATGCTGACCACGACGGTGTCCGGCGGCGGGAACATCGACGCCTATGAGGTCGAGCTTTGTAATACGACACGGGGCGAGTTCCGCCTCAGCTTCGATGCGACCATGGTCCGCGACACCAGTGGCAACGGCGATCTCATGCTTGTCGCGGTCACCGACCCAAGTGAAACACGGATGCGTGAGCGCGAGCGTGAAAGTCTCTTCCGCGATCAAGGCGTATTGCTTCAGGAACTGCAGCATCGCACGGCGAATAGCCTGCAGATTATTGCGAGCGTGCTGATGCAGAGCGCGCGGAAGACGTCGTCGGACGAATTGCGCGGCTATCTCCACGATGCCCATCACCGGGTGATGTCGGTCGCCGAGGTGCAGAAGCAGCTTGCAGTGACGACGCTCGGCAGCGTCGCATTGCGGCCGTATCTCAGCCAGTTATGCGCGAACATCGGGGCGTCGTTGATCTACGATCCCGCCCAGCTCGAGATCGTGGTCGATGCCGAAGACGCGAATGTCGCCCCCGAGCTTTCGGTTAGCGTCGGCCTCGTCGTGACCGAACTTGTGATCAACGCGCTCAAGCATGCCTTTCCCGGGCAACGCCGGGGCCGGATCGACGTCGGTTACCGCTCCACCCCGATGGGCTGGACCCTGACGGTGGCCGATGACGGGGTCGGCATGCCCCGTGAGCGCTCGCCGGGCGGTACCGGGCTCGGCACAAGCATCGTCGAGGCGCTCGCCAAGCAGCTTCGCGCGAGAATCGATATCGGCGGCACGGTCGGGACGAAAGTCACGCTTGCCCACGTCAATCTGCGCGTCGTCGCCGGCACCGAAAGCGAGCTCCGCCGCGCCGTCTAATGTGGTGAGGATTTCCCGAGACCGGCAGGAGCGCGCTGTCACGATGCCGTAACCGCGCTTTCATGCGACTGTCCAACACCCCGCCTAATGCTGCGCTGCGAAAACGCTCCGGGGAATTTTGATAGTGCGGACGATAAACTTGCTGCTGGCATCGACGTCGCTTGCCTGGAGTGCTGCGACGCTTGCGGCGGCCATCCCAACCGACGTCCCCGCCGCCGACGCACCGAGCGCAGACGCAAGCGACGATGTCGGCGAGATCGTCGTCACCTCGCACCGCACCCGCTCGGTCGCCGAAGTCAGCGGCATCGAAATTCAGAAGGTGCTGCCCGGGATCAGCCCGCTCAAGGCGCTGCAGACGCTTCCCGGCGTGACGTACCTGACTGCTGATCCGTTCGGCAACAACGAGCAGAACATCTCGCTCTTCGTCCACGGCTTCAACGCGCAGC
Organism: Polymorphobacter megasporae; assembly: GCF_018982885.2. Classification (NCBI taxonomy): domain Bacteria; kingdom Pseudomonadati; phylum Pseudomonadota; class Alphaproteobacteria; order Sphingomonadales; family Sphingosinicellaceae; genus Glacieibacterium; species Glacieibacterium megasporae. Next base: position 2,812,534 of record NZ_CP081848.1, read on the forward strand.
AGCTCGGCTACACGCTCGACGGCATCCCCCTCGGCGACCAGACCTACGGCAACTACAACGGCCTGTCGCCGCAGCGCGCGGTCATCAGCGAGAACGTCGGCCGCGTCGTGCTCGCGAGCGGCGCGGGCGACCTCGGCACCGCGTCGACGTCGAACCTCGGCGGGACGATCGACACCTTCACCAGCGACCCGACGAAGACGCGCGGCGTCTCGGTATCGCAGACCGTCGGCAGCTACGACACCTACCGCACCTTCGTCCGCGTCGATTCAGGCGAGTTCGGCAGCGGCAACAGCCTGTATGTCTCAGGCGTCCGCCAGGACGCGCGGGCGTGGGACTTCAACGGCCATCAGGGCGGCTATCAGGCGAACGGCAAGTTCGTCCACGATGACGCCACCGGCAAGTTGACGATCTACGGCGCCTATTCGGACAAGACCGAGCCCAACGAAGACGCGACCGTCTTCACGACCGCGACCGTTGGCACCGCACCCTACGCTCGCCCGTTCTTCTATCCCGATTTCGCCGGCGAAGAGACGTACCTCAGCAGCGGCGCCTACAAGGCGGCCGGATCGAACTACCGTAACTATTACAGCGACGCCCAGCGCACCGACTATCTGGCTTATGCGAAGTACGACTGGAACGTCAGCGACAAGATTAAATGGTCGAACCAGGCCTATTATCATCACGACGACGGCGTTGGTGTCGTCGCCGGACCGATCGATGTCGCCGGACTGCCGGGGCTATTCTCGTTCTACTTCCCCGGCACCGGATCGGCGACGAGCCCGGCGAACCTCGCGCGGCTGACGACGATCTTCGGCGGCTCGGGGCTCGCGGCGCGGACGACCGAATACCGGATCAATCGCGAGGGCTGGATTTCAACCCTCCACCTCAACCTCGGCAATCACGACATCGAACTCGGCGGCTGGTACGAACATCAAAGCTCGTCGGCGTTCCGCCGCTGGTATGCGGTCGACGTCAACAATCCGCAGTCGCCGTACACCCGCCCGCACGACTATGCGACGCCGCTGATCACCCAGTACGGCAGCCAGGTGAAGGTCGACGAGATCCAGACACACATCCAGGATAGCTGGCATGTGCTCCCCGCGGTCACCGTCCTCGCGGGGTTCAAGTCAACCTTCCAGCGCGCGCGGCAGGACGTTCCGGTCCAGCCGATCCCGGGGTCGTTCTCGAATTCGACCGCGCTGCCGGTCGGCAATCTCAACACCGACAAGGCGTTCCTGCCCGAAGTCGGCGCTTTGTGGGACGTCACCGGCAACGAGCAAATCTTCGCCAATGCCCAGCAGAACATCCGCCAGTTCCAAACGAGCGCGGCGTCGGGCCTCTCGCCGTTCGCGCTCGGCAGCCAGCAGGTGTTCGATGCGTTCAAGGCGACGGTCAAGCCCGAGACGAGTTGGACCTACGAGGGCGGCATCCGCACCCACCGCAGCTTTTCGTTCGGGCCGATCACCGGCTTCGAAGGGCAGGCGTCATATTATCACGTCGACTTCTCGAACCGCCTGCTCGCGATCAGCCCGACCACCGTCATCACCTCGATCATCAGCGGCGCGGCGATCCTCGGCAACGTCGGCAGCGTCAAGACCGACGGCGTCGACATCGCCGGAACGCTCCACTTCGGGTCGCACTTCTCGATCTACGACGCGGTCAGCTATAATAATTCGCGCTACGAGGATAATTACTCGGTCGGCCTCGCGTCGACCGTCGTCCCCACCGCGGGCAAGAAGGTCCCGGGGTCGCCCGACTGGCTCAACAAGACCGTCGTCAGCGCCAATTACGGCGGCGTCGACGTCCAGGTCATCGGCGACTATCTCGGACGGCGCTTCGCAACGTACACCAACGACCTCTCGGTCCCGGCGTATTTCACTGCGAGCGCGCGCGTCGCCTACACACTGCCGCTGAGCCCGAGCTTCCCGGTCCACAACGCGACGATCAGCGTCAACATCACCAACCTGACCGACAAGAAGGCAGCGTCGACACTGTCGATCGGCGCGGCGAACGGCACCTACAATGCCTTCCCGCTGCCGCCGCGGCAGGTGTTCGGCACATTGGCGTTCGGCTTCTAGCCCGCGAGATAGTCCGCCCAACGCTGCAGCGGCTCGGGGCGATACGTCGCGAGGCCGCGCCAGCGACGGACGGCAGCGTCGGCGATCTCGTCGGTGGCTGCCGGGCCGATCCGGTCGTGCTGGCCGCTCGTCGCGAGGACGATGTCGCCGATCGTGCGGTGTGCGATGGGGAAGGGGGCGACCGCGTCGGCGGCGTCGCGGTAGATCTCCAGCAGGTCGTCGTCAAACGCCAGTCCGGCGGCGACCGCGCCCCCGGCGATCCACAGCAGCGGCAGGATCGAGATGCCGCCATCGTCCTCGCCGCCGCCGACCGAGCCGTGGTGTCCGGGAAACCAGCTTTGCTGGTACGGCCGATCGCCCGGCGTCGCGCCGGTGACCCCGGCATTGGCATTGAGGTCGGCGAGATTGTCCCACAGGCACGGCGCGAAGCTCGCGCGGCGCTCGTCGATCGCGACCGCGTGGCGTGCGCTGACGACGAAGCGCGACAGGCTCTCGTCGTGGAAGCGGTACTTGTCGTTGAAGCTGTCGGCGAACGGCAGGCTGTCGGGGACGCCGAGCGAGCCGACGGTGTCCCACACCCCGAGATACTGGATCGACGCCTCGGTCTTTCCGGCCTTGTCCGCAGGCGTCGTCCGCTTTGGATCGGCCTCGCGCGGCCGGAGGAAAAGTGCGGCATCGTAACAATTATTGCGGCGAAACACCGCCGTCTCCACCGCGTCCTTGCTGTGGTTGCGGTAGATGTCGATCGCCTGATCGATCAGCCCGATGTTCTGCCGCTTGAGGATCCACGCCCGCCGCAGCAGCCCCCCAAGGCTGCGCGCTGTATACGCCCCGCGCGAAAAGCCGAAGATGAAGATGCGGTCGCCGGGACAATAATTGAGGCAGAGGAATTCGTACGCCCGCGCGATCTTGTCATCGAGCCCTTCGCCGAACGCCCCGCCAAGGATGCGCTGCGCCTTGTCGAGAATGCCGTTCCCGACGCCGACACCGTCGTCGTAATAGACCACCTGCACTGTGTCGCGCCCGTCGATCCGGCTGAACGGCGTCACCGCGCGGGCGAGGCGCGTGACGTTCGTCGGATAACGCTGGCCAAGGTTCTGCCACGTCCCGTCACAAAAAATAGCGATATTCTTCATCGGACGCTCCGGCGGTTGGGCCGCGAGGTTGAGCGCCTCGCATGGCGTTACAACTCGACACTTGCCGACGGATCGGCTGGCTGCCAGCACTCCGCCGCCGAAACTAGCATAGCCGAGTACGATGCCCGATGTCGCTTATTATCCGGCGCGTTCTACGAGCGGCTAAACTAACGGCGATAGATGTGCGTTGTCGCGGCGGCGCCGTGCGGCAAGATCATTCGCACGGCATTGCGGGCGAATGCGTCGGCCTGCAGCACGAGGTCGACGACAGGTTGCTCGGGACGACCGCGGAACGATGTGACGTGAAAATGCTCGACGCCTTCGGTCGGCTGGCTGGCGAAGTAATAATTGCTCACGCAGCAGCGCTTGGCATCGGCGACAACCTTGTTCACCGAATGCCACGATTCGCGGCCCGTCGACATCAGGACCAACCTGTTGAAGGCGCTGACAAACTCTCGCGGCTGGCCCTTAGGCCCGTCATCCCAGACTTCGAGGTTGCCGCCACTTGCCGTGCTCCAATCCGGCGACACGTAGAATAGCGAGTTGATCGCACGATATAATAGTCGGTCGGCGTCGTGAGAATTATCGAGATGCGGGTTGAGAAAGCTGCCTTTCGTCATCACGCTGATGCCGCCCGCATACAATTTATCGTCGGGAATGAGCGATCGAATGCCGGTAATCTCGCTAACGGCATCGACGACATCAACGTCCTGAAAAGCGAAAACTGCTTCCTCCAGCAAAGGATCATAGGCGTCCATCTGTGCCGCGACGTGCTTGTCTTCGCGGATGGATCGGCGATGACGCATCGTTGCCGCGTCCGGGAAGGCATCGAAAATTCGCATCGCCAGGTCGACCGGCAGGACTTTATCAACGGCACAGGCATGGACATTATTTGATCGAAAGGCCGCTTGTAGCCGGGGCGTATCGGCCTTCAAGCGGGCGACAATATGACGTGCAATCTCGATCCGAGTAATCATGTCGGAACCGTATCGTTCTGTCGTGAAACTGTACAGACGTTTCGGTAATGAAACGGGATTTATCGAGTTTTATGGCTTCGCACTGGCACAGGTTTGAAGCAGCACACCAGCCGCCGTCGATCGTGCGGATAATGAAATGGCGGATCGGCAGGGATTCGAACCCTGGAGGAGCTTTTGACCCCTACACACTTTCCAGGCGTGCGCCTTCGACCACTCGGCCACCGATCCGTTGCCGGGGGCGGTAGCATGACCGCCGCCGCACGGACAAGTCACGAGCTTCGGGGACCGGGCCGGGTTACCCGGTTGCGCATGGCAAATGGTTGGGCGACAAGCCGGTCGAACCGATGCCGGAGCGATTATGACCGAGACGACGCGAACCGACTGGACCCGTGCCGAGGCCGCCGCGCTGTTCGACCTGCCGTTTGCCGACCTGATGTGGCGCGCGCAGAATGTCCACCGCGCCAACTTCGCGGCGAACGAGGTCCAGTTCAGCACATTGCTGTCGATCAAGACCGGCGGCTGCCCCGAGGACTGCGGTTATTGCAGCCAGTCGGCGAAGTGGGGGACGGGGGTCAAGGCGGAGAAATTGATCGACGTCGCGGCGGTGCTCGACACCGCGCGCGCGGCAAAGGAGGCGGGGGCGCAGCGTTTCTGCATGGGCGCGGCGTGGCGCAATCCCGCCGACCGGCACATCCCGGCGCTCGTCGAAATGGTCGAGGGCGTCCGCGCGATGGGGCTCGAGACGTGCATGACGCTTGGGATGCTGAGCGACCCGCAGGCCGAGGCGCTCGCTGGCGCTGGGCTCGATTACTACAACCACAACCTCGACACCTCGCCCGAGCATTATCCCGAGATCATCACGACGCGGACGTACGACGACCGGCTCGATACGCTGGCGCGGGTCCGCGCGGCGGGGATGAACGTCTGCTGCGGCGGGATCATCGGCATGGGCGAAAGCCGCAGCGACCGGATCGGGCTGCTCGTCGCGCTGGCGACGCTGCCCGAGCATCCGCAGAGCGTGCCGATCAACGCGCTGGTACCGATCGCGGGCACGCCGCGCGGCGACGCGATGCTGGTCGGAGAGAAGCCCGCGATCGACGGCCTCGAGTTCGTCCGCACGATCGCGGTCGCGCGGATCATGATGCCGCGGTCGGTCGTGCGGCTGTCGGCGGGGCGCGAAGCGATGTCCGACGAGACGCAGGCGTTGTGCTTGCTCGCGGGGGCGAACTCGCTGTTCGTCGGCAACCGGCTGCTGACGACATCGAACCCCGAGGCTGACCGTGACGCGGTGCTGTTTGCGCGGCTCGGGGTCGTGCCGATGGCGATGGAGCGCGCGAGCGAGTTTGCCTAGAGCCGCGTGATTGGGCCCGGGTGAATCTTGAAGGCACCCGCCAGCGTCGCAAACACGTCCATGCTCAACTGCGAGTAGAGCGACCACGATCCGGCGCGCCGGACGCCGATGACGTTCGCGTGGCCCGGATATTCGCTTCGTCCGAAGGTGCGGAGCGGGTCGGTCGGCGCTGCAGCGAAGCGTCCACCAGTAATCAGCCGGTTCTGCAAGGCAATCGCGGCGATGCCGGTGCGCGGCCTAACGTGGGTAGTCCACAGGTTGGCACCATGTGTCGACCAGCAGAAGCAGCATCCCGACAATTGTCCGGTGAACATCAGCCCGTCGCCGCTGGCGTCGAGCAAAAAGTAGGGCATAGCCGAGACATCTCCTTGAAGATCAAGGATGCCGACGTCGACGGCATCGTAATTTACCATCGGCACGACATGGGCGGACAAGATTGTTGCTCCATTGACGGAGACGCCGGGCTGGATCATCCAGCTGGAAATTTCGCGCTGATGCCCGAACAGTCCTGGCCGCGTTGCCCCAAGGTGGCCGGTGACGGCGCCCTGGATAGGCGGCATATCGCCGTCGCGCTTGTTGATGTTGAACTGCTGAAGGTTTGCCGCATTTTGGCTCGGAGCGTTTCCGCCGGCGCAATTGATCGGATAATATTTGAGAAACTCGGCAGGGCTGGTGAGCAACTTCGTCCGCGCGTCAGCACTGTCCATGACCGATCCCCCTGTAGCGTCCCTAGGCCGAAGTCGTTACGGCATCGTAAAGCACTTTGAAGCAAGGCCCAGAAAATAAGGTGCCCGACGGAAGGGGTCCCGCCGGGCACGATCGCTCCGGTCTCTTCGCTCGGCGTTACTGCAGCAGTGTCATCACCTGCTGCTGCGAGTGGTTCGCCTGTGCCAGCATTGCCTGCGCCGCCTGCGACAGGACCTGGTTCTTCGCGAGGTCGGTCGTTTCTGCCGAGAAGTCGGCGTCGACGATCCGGCTGCGCGACGAGACGAGGTTGGTCGAGGTCGAGGTCAGGTTGTTGACCGTCGCCTCGAGCCGGTTCTGCACCGCGCCGAGGTTGGCGCGGTCGAGCGACACCGACGATAGCGCCGAATCGATCGTATCGAGCGCGGCGTTGGCCCCGTCGGCGCTCGACAAGTCGATGTCGGCGATCTTCATCCCGCCCTTGTCGGCGCCGTAGCTATTGCCCTCGAAGCCGAGCTTGGTGAAGTTCGACGCCGCGCCGAAGCCGAGCGAGCCGGTGGCGACGTCGATGGTCTTCGACGAGCTCAGCGACACCGTCGAGTAAGCGGTCGACACGGTGCCGGTCGCGGGAGCCGTCGGGTCGGTGATCGCGGCGACGGTGTAGGCGGTGGCTGTGCCGCGAACCGTGACGCCGCCGAGGCCGAAGTTGGCCGCCGCGCCTTCGTCGGAGTCGACCGAGATGCTGATGTTGCGTCCGTCCGCCGCGGTCAGCGCCAGCCCGCCCTTGCCGTTGTCGCTCGCCGCGACCCCGGTCAGGCCGGTGTATTTGTTGATCTCCTTCGCCACCGTGTCGCGCGTTGCCTGCTGCGAGACGCCGGCGGTGAGGTCGACGTCGATCTGGACGCCGTTGATCGCGATCGTCGCGGTTGCACTGGCGGCGATCACCGACGTCGTCGTGCCGTCGAGGGTCAGCGCATTGGCCTTGGCGGTGACCCCGGTCGCCGCGGTCGCCGCATTGATCGCGGCGGCGATGGCGATCGCGCTGCCCGCCTTCTTGCTCGTGTCGGCAAGTTCGTTCGACGCCGTGTCGTCGCTGGCGGCGGCGGCGCGGATGGCGACGCCGTTGATCGTCAAATCGCCCGAGTTGAGGGTCGAGGCACCAGCGACGGTCGCGGCGACGGCGCGCGCGTCGCTGCTCACCGACGAGACGCCGCGCTCATACGAGCCGAGCGCAAGCCCCGAGTGGCTCAACTGGCCTGCCGAGGTCGAGCCGATGACGACCGGGGCACCGTTCTGCGAGATGAGCGAGATGCTCGCCGACTGCGCGCCGACCTTCACGCCCGAGGCGGCGGCGGTAAGGCCGGTGACCGAGGCGACGATGTTGCGCCCATCGGCGGCCTCGAGGCGGATGCCGGCTGTGTCGTCGCCGGTGTCGATCGCGCGGACCCCGGTCTGCCCGGTCATCAGGTTGATCGCATTGGCGACGAGGGTCCGGCTGGCGGCGGCGTCGATCGTCGTGGTGACCGCGGCGGTGGTCTGGCCGTTGATCGTGATCGTGCCGGTCGTTGCGGCGGCCGTCATCGCGGTCCCGGTCATCACCGTCTTGCCGACGACGGCGGAGACCCCGGTGTCAGCGGTCGAGCGGTTGATCGCGGCGGCCTTGGCGAGCCCGCTGGCGGCCTTTTCGCTCGATGACACGCTGTCGTCGTCGGCGGACGATGCGCCGATCGTGACGCCGTTGATCGTCAGGTCGCCGGTCTTGAGCGACTCGTTGGCGGTGAGGTTGGCGGCGGTCGCCTGGAACGCGCCGGTCGCGCTGAGCGCGGCGCTGGCGCCGGTGCCGAGATCGCTGGTCCGGGCCGAACCGATGCCGAACTTGACTGTTTCGCCGGCGCGGCTGCCGGTCTGGAGGGTCAGCTGCTTGGCCGATCCGTCGAGCAGCTTGATGCCGTTGAAGTTGGTCGTCTTGCCGATGTTGTCGATTTCGCTGGTGAGCTGCTTGACCTCAGCCTGCATCGCCTTGCGGTCGTCAGCGGTGACCGTGCCCGTCGCGGCCTGGACCGACAGTTCGCGCATCCGCTGGAGCATATTGGTGACTTCGCCCATCGCGCTTTCCGCCGTCTGCGCGAGGCTCATGCCGTCGTTGGCGTTGCGCGTCGCGACCGCGAGGCCGCGGACGTCGGCGGTCATTCGCTGCGAGATGGCGAGGCCGGCGGCGTCGTCCTTCGCGCTGTTGATCCGCTGCCCGGTCGACAGCCGCTCCATCGCGGTCGCCATGCCGGCCTGCGCCATGCGCTGGCCCGATTGCGCGGTCAGCGCCGAAAGGTTGGTGTTGATGACGGTCATTGGCGTCGCTCCTGTTCGAAGGTCCCCCGGCCACCGCTAAGGTGCGGGGGGCCGATGGACCTAAGAGCGACGCTGCCCGCGACTTGTTTAATCCGCTGTGGCACAAGGCGGCCGATGGACCTGACACGCCGCATCCTCAAGATCGACGCGCACCTGATAATCCTCGACAAGCCGGCGGGGCTCGCGGTCCATCCCGGGCCGCGGACACCGCACAGTCTCGAGGCGCATCTCGTCAGCTTGCGCGAAGGCTTCGTACGCTCGCCGCAGCCCGCGCACCGGCTCGACCGCGACACCAGCGGCTGCCTTGTGCTGGCGCGGCACCCGAAAGCCCTGAAGCGGCTGACGCAATTGTTCGAGGCGGGGCGGATCGGCAAGACGTACTGGGCGCTGGTCGATGGCGCGCCCGAGGGCGGCGATACCGGCGTCGTCGACGCGCCGCTGTTCAAGGTGTCGACCGCCGCCGATGGCTGGCGGATGGTGGTCGATCCCCGCGGGAAAAGCGCGCGGACGCGGTGGCAGGTGCTCGAGCGGGGCGACCGGAGCCTGATCGCCTTTATGCCGGAAACCGGGCGGACGCATCAGGTCCGGGTCCACGCCGCCACGCTCGGCACGCCGATCATGGGCGATCCGGTGTACGGGGCAGGGCAGGGGCCGATGCTGCTCCACGCCCGCGAGGTGATGGTGCCGTACGTCGAGGGCGGGGTGCCGGTTACGGCCGTCGCACCGCTCCCCGAACACTGGCCGTAACCAGCGTCCGGGGAGAGGGGTAGGCTTAGGGAATGACCTCAGTAGCCTCGACCGGAGGCAGCTTGAACGAGCCGTCGAGGAACCCTGCCTTCGGCAGATACGCGCGGAAGATCAGGCGGAACGGACCCTTCGGCGACGGCAGCCAGTTGACGACGCGCTCGCCCGACGGCGCGAGCGGCTGAACGAAGATATCGTAGCCGCCGTCACGCTCGGCGCGAATTTCCGGGGTGCGGTCGCCAATGGCGAAGCGCTTCGACGGCGTGTCGACGAAGTACAGGTGGCCTGCGGCGTCCGCCTGGTACATCGTCAGCGACCAGAACGCGCCGACCGGAAGCTGCGCGGGCAGATGGACGGTGTACGCCTTCGCCCCAGTCAGCGGCGCGCCGTCCTTGTCCTTGGTCGCGGTCAGGTAAATCGCCTCGGTCTGCGGCAGCGCGCCGAGGCCGCCAAGTGCGACGCGCGCGCGGTCGGCGTCGTCGCTTTCGCCGTAGTGGCCGATGCCCGGGCCGGGGTAGCTCCAGCCGTCGATCTCGGTGCCGGTCTTGGTCAAGCCGCCCTTGAATTCGGCACGCAAGGCCGGGAGCGACTTGGTCCACAACGCCATCGTCGCCGGACGCACCGACGTCGGATCGATCGCATCCGGGGTTACGCCGAGCGCGCTGAGTTCGGGCCGTGTGCGGACGGTGTGCGCCAGCGGCGAACGCGCCAAAGCCTCGTCGACGACGGCGATGAACGTCGCCGCGTCGGGGACGACAACCGGCACCGCCTTGGTCGCGACCGGAGCTGCATGGTCGGCGGGAACCTCGAGCGTAAAGCCCCGGATCAGCCCCGTTGCCGCCGCCAGATCGGCCTTGCCGTCGACGAGCACCCGCACCAGCAGCCACGCATCGTTCGTCGGCGAGCGGAGCACCGTCATGTTATCCGGCGGGGTCCCGTTCCACCCCGGACCGACGATCAGATAGCGACCGCCCTTGCCGCCGGTGCGCGTCCCGACGATCGCGACGTTGTTGGTGAACACATCCATCAGCGCCACGCTATGATACCGCTTGGGGAGCGCCGGAGCCTCGAGGATCACCGGACCGCCCGCAAGGTCGAGCCATGCGCTCGAATACAGCGTGTCGTTGTTCGGCGTCGTCACGTCGCGGGTGGTGGCATCGGCAAGAACGGTCCGCGCGTACAGCCGGTTGACCCCCGGCGCGCCCATGCTCTCGGCCTTGGCGATCTGGAGGTGGCGCGTTCGCATCATCTCGTAGAACGGGAGCGCGAAGGCGTACGCCGCGCGGAGCTGCGCGATCCCGATCGGACCGGCAGGTGCCGCTACGGCCTCTGCAGGCGGGGCTGCGGGGATTTCTGCAGCGACGACCGGAGCGGCAGGCGCAGCGGCAACCGGAGGTGTTGGCAATGCTGCAACCGGCGCGACCGGCTGCGCAACTGTCTTGGCTTTATGCTTGCCGAACAACGGCGTGTGCTCGGTCTGCGCCAGCGCCGGGGCAGTCAGCGCGCACGCCAGGAGCAGGGTAATCGCCTTCGCCGTCATCGTCGGGTTTCCTCGGGGAATTGTGCCCTGCCTATGCCGGGGGGTGGCAAGCGCGTCCAGCCCGGTGCAAGATCGGGTCCAACCTCTGGGGAGAGACACGATGGAAGCCGCCTATATCGTTGCCGCCGCACGCACCGCCGGAGGCCGCCGCGGTGGCCGCCTGACGGGCTGGCATCCGGCCGACCTCGCCGGGCAGGTCCTCAACGCACTCGTTGACCGCGCCGGGGCCGACCCGGCGCTGATCGAGGACGTCATAATGGGCTGCGTCAGCCAGTTCGCGCAGCAGTCGGGCAACGTTGCGCGTAATGCCGTGCTGTCGTCGCGCCTGCCCGAGAGCGTTCCCGGCACGAGCGTCGACCGCCAGTGTGGCAGCAGCCAGCAGGCGCTTCACTTCGCCGCCGCGACGGTGATGAGCGGGCAGATGGACATCGTCATCGCCGCCGGAGTCGAATCGATGTCGCGGGTGCCGATGGGCGCGGCGGCCAAGCTCGCCCGCGACGCCGACATGGGCTCGCCGTTCGGCGGCCCGGGGATGAAAGCACGCTACCCGGGCGTCGCATTCAGCCAGTTCACCGGGGCCGAGCGGCTCGCGGAAAAGCACGACCTGTCGCGCGACGACCTCGATGCGTTCGGCTTCGCCAGCCAGAAGAAGGCGATCGCGGCGGCGACCTCGGGGGCGTTCGACGCCGAGATCGTGCCGGTCGACGTCGTTCTGCCCGACGGATCGAGCGAAGCGCACGTCCGCGATGAGGGTATCCGCCTCGACGCATCGCTGGAGGCGATTCGCGGGGTCAAACTGATCAGCGAGGGCGGGCGTCTGACCGCGGCGACGTCGTCGCAGATCGCCGATGGCGCGTCGGGGGTAATGGTGGTCAACGACCGCGGCCTCAAGGCGCTCGGTGTGGCCCCGCTCGCGCGCATCCACCACATGACCGTCGTCGGCGAAGACCCTGTCATCATGCTCGAAGCCCCGATCGGCGCGACCCAGCGGGCGCTGGCGCGAGCGGGGATGAATATCGCCGATTTCGACCTTTTCGAGGTCAACGAGGCGTTTGCGAGCGTGCCGCTGGCGTGGGTCAAGATGCTCGGCGCCGATCCCGACAAGCTCAACGTCAACGGCGGCGCGATCGCCCTCGGCCACCCGCTCGGGGCGTCGGGGACCAAACTGATGACGACGCTGGTTCACGCCTTGCGCGCGCGAAAGCAGAAGTGGGGCCTGCAGACGATGTGCGAGGGCGGCGGGCTCGCCAACGTCACGATCGTCGAGGCGTTGTGAGCGACTTCACCCAGATCCGCTACGCCGTCGCCGACGGCATCGCGACGATCACGCTCGACCGGCCCGACAAGCTCAATGCGTTTACCGGCACGATGATGGCGGAGCTGATCGCCGCGTTCGACGCTGCCGATGCCGACGACGCAGTTCGCGCGGTGATCGTGACCGGGGAGGGGCGGGCGTTCTGCGCCGGGGCCGACCTCAGCGCCGGAGCGGCGACGTTCGACTACGACAACCGCGCCGACAACCCGCGCGGGGCGTCGCCGGTCCGCGCCGACGGGTCGATCGACTATGTGCATGACGCGGTCCGCGACGGGGGCGGGCGGGTGACGCTGCGGATATTCCAGTCGCTCAAGCCGGTGATCGCGGCGATCAACGGTCCTGCGGTCGGGATCGGCGCGACGATGCTGCTGGCGATGGATATCCGCATCGCCGCCGACACCGCGCGCTTCGGCTTCGTCTTCGCCCGGCGCGGCATCGTCCCCGAGGCGTGTTCGTCGTGGTTCCTGCCGCGGATCGTCGGCATCGCCCAGGCGCTCGAATGGTGCTTCTCGGGACGCGTTTTCCCCGCCAGCGAAGCGCTCGCTGGACGGCTCGTCAGCAAGGTCGTCCCCGCCGCCGACCTGATCGCCGAGGCAATGCGGATCGCTCGTGAGATCGCCGACAATACGGCGCCGGTATCGATCGCGCTGACGCGGCAGATGATGTGGCGGATGCTTGGCGCGGCGTCGCCGATGGACGCGCACAAGATCGACAGCCGCGCGATCTACAGCCGTGGACGCTCGGGCGACGCCAAGGAAGGGGTGATGTCATTCATCGAGAAGCGACCCGCCGCTTTCCCGGAAACAGTCGCCGACGGCATGCCCGATTTCTATCCCTGGTGGGAGGAGCCGCAATACGGTTGACGCGCACGTCAACGTCGGCGACGGATGTGGAATGAGTGAACCCGAAATTCCCGCCCCGCTGGTTGAGTTCGGCGGTGCGGTTCCGCCCGCACCGCCGTGGTTTGCCCGCGCGATCGCCGTCGAGCCCGAGCGGTCGAGGATCATCGTCCATAGCGCGGAAATCGAGATGTTGACGTGGGGCGATCGCGGCAAGCCCGGCTTGCTCCTCCTCCACGGCAACGGCGCGCACGCGGATTGGTGGAGCTTCATCGCGCCATTTTTCGCCGCCGACTACCGCGTCGCCGCTTTCTCGTGGAGCGGAATGGGCGGCTCTGACCACCGCGCGACGTACTCGATCGACGGTTTCGTCGCCGAGATATTTGCGGTCGCCGACGCTGCAGGACTCTACGACGCCGGATTGCCGACGGTCGTTGCGCACAGCTTCGGTGGGTTTCCGATGATGGCGGCGGTCCATTCGCAGGGCGAGCGCTTCGCCGCCGCGGTCATCGTCGACACGCCGTTCCGCCCGCCCGGCGAACCCGGCGGGCGTCCGCCGAATGCGACCAACCGCCCGCACCGCATCTATCCGACGCTGACCGACGCGCTCGCCCGCTTCCGTTTCGCGCCGCCGCAGGGGTGTCCGAACCCGTTCATCGCCGACTATATGGCGCGAAAGTCGCTCGTCGAGGTCGGCGCCAGCGACGGCGGCGGCTGGACGTGGCGCTTCGACCCGTTCCTGTGGCACCGCTTCGAAGTCGGCGATGCCCCCGCGCTGCTCGCCGATCCGCGCTGCCCGGTTGCGCTCGTCTGGGGCGAGCGGTCGATGTTGATGCCGCCGACGCGGATCGCATCGATGCTCGCGCTGCTGCCGCCGGGGACGCCTGCGGTGGCCATCCCCGACGCCGAGCACCACGTGATGGTCGACCAGCCCTTGGCCTTTATCAGTGCCTTGCGCGGTCTTTTTGCCGGCTGGCCTTAACCCTTATACTGCGCCGGGAAGAGCTTCTTGAGCGCGGCAACCTTCGGCATGTCGTTGATGACGATGTACGGGTAGGTCGGGTTTCGCGCGAGGAAGTTCTGGTGATAATCCTCGGCAGGATAGAACGACTTGCCGGTCTCGACCGTCGTCACGACCGGCGCAGGATATGCCTTCACCCGGTTGAGCTGGGCGATATACGCCGCGGCAACCTTCGCTTGTTCGGGCGTCTGCGCGAAGATCGTGCCGCGATACTGAGTCCCGCTGTCGGGCTCCTGGTGGTTGAGCTGAGTCGGGTCGGTCGCGACCGAGAAATAGATGCGGAGCAACTGCCCGTAGCTGACCTTTGCCGGGTCGTAGGTCACGCGGACCGACTCGGCGTGGCCGGTCAGGCCGGTGCCGACGACTTCGTAATGCGCGGTCGCGGCCTTGCCGCCGGCATAGCCCGAGACGACGTTGGTCACGCCCGCGACGTGATCGAACACGCCTTCGAGTCCCCAGAAACAGCCGCCTGCGAGAACCGCGACTGCGGTGCCCTTCGCGGCGGGGGCGTCGATGGCAGGGGCGGGGACGACACGGACGGCTTCCGATGCACCCGTGCGCTGCGTGGCGAGGGTGACGACAACGGCGGCGGCGGCAATGCCGAGAATCAAGTTTTTCATGGCTTTATCCTCTTCAGGCGCGGGTAGGGGCGAAGGTCATCGCGACCCCGTTCATGCAATATCGCAGTCCGGTCGGCTTCGGTCCGTCGTCGAAGACATGGCCGAGGTGACCGCCGCAACGGCGGCAATGAATCTCGGTCCGGGTCATGCCGAGCGAGCCGTCCTCGCGCTGGCGAACCGCGTTCTTCAGCGGCGCCCAGAAACTCGGCCAGCCGGTATGACTGTCGAACTTGGTCGAGCTGGCGAACGCGGGCAGCGCGCACCCGGCGCACGCGAACGTCCCGACGCGATGTTCATCGTTGAGCGGCGAGGTGAACGGCGTCTCGGTACCTTCCTCGCGCAGCACGGCGAACGCGGCGGGAGACAGCTTCGCCTTCCATTGCGCCGGGGTCAGGTTGACCTCGAACTTCTCAGTGGTCGCGGCGCGGGCGGTGAGGCGGCCGCCGAGCAGCGACCACGCGAGCGGAGCGGCAACGGCAGCGGTGGCGAGGTTGACGAATGAACGGCGGCTAACGGGCATAAGGCCTCTGATCAATGGGTTGTACCCATCATATACGATGCCGATGGCCGATTGGTTACCGGTCTGCGATGCGCCGATGCCGCATCGTGGCTGCTAAGTTCAAAATAAGTTCACACAAACGTCGATGATTATCGCTTTCCCCGGGGGGCTGAAATCGAAGCCATCGGTCGGCGGCCAACAATGAGAAAGAGCGTCGCCGGGGACGGATCCGGCGAATCGAGGCGACACCATATCCGACCGTGCAACGTGTAGGACAGGGCTCAGTTGAAGCCCTTGCCCTCGCCTGCCAGCTTCGCGAGCAGCGGCGCAGGCTCCATGCCGTATTGCTTGAGCTTGTCGACGATAGCCGGGAGACCGACACTGTCGGCCCAGAACATCGGCCCGCCGCGATAGACTGGCCAGCCATAGCCGTTGATCCAGACGATATCGATGTCGCTCGCGCGCTGCGCCATGCCCTCGTCGAGGATTTTCGCGCCTTCGTTGACCATCGGGTACAGGCAGCGTTCGAGGATCTCGGCGTCGTCGATATGGCGGCGGTTGACCCCGCGCTCGGCGGCGTAGTCGAGGATGATCTTCTCGGCGACCGGGGACGGGATACGGTTGCGCTGGGCGTCATAGTCGTAAAAGCCATGGCCGTTCTTCTGGCCGCGCAGGCCTGCCTCGCAGAGACGGTCGCGGATCGTCACGCCCTTCGACGTCTCGGCGTTCCAGCCGATGTCGAGCCCGGCGAGGTCGGACATCTGGAACGGCCCCATCGGGAAGCCGAAGTCGAACAGCACGCGGTCAACGTCGGCAGGCAAAGCACCTTCCACGATCAACGCCATTGCCTGCTGCTGGCGCTGGCTGAGCATGCGGTTGCCTATGAAGCCGTCGCAAACCCCGGCAACGACCGCGACCTTGCCAATCTTCTTCGCGGTCGCCATCGCGGTCGCGAGCACCGGCCCGGCGGTTTTCGCGCCGCGGACGACCTCGAGCAGCCGCATGACATTGGCGGGGGAGAAGAAGTGGAGCCCGACGACCGATTCTGGGCGCGAGGTCGCCGCGGCGATCTCGTCGACGTTCAAATAGCTGGTGTTCGACGCGAGGATCGCGCCGGGCTTGGCGAGGCGGTCGAGCTTGCCGAACACCTCCTTCTTGACTGCCATGTTCTCGAACACCGCCTCGATGATGAGGTCGGCGGCGCTGAGCGCGTCGAGATCGAGCGACGGCGTCAGCAGGCCCATCCGCGCCTCGACGTCGTCGGCGGTCATCCGGCCCTTCGCGGCGGTGTTCTCGTAATTCCTGCGGATCGTCGCGACGCCGCGGTCGAGCGCCTCCTGCTTCATCTCGACGATCGTCACCGGCACCCCGGCGTTCAAGAAGTTCATCGCGATGCCGCCGCCCATCGTCCCCGCGCCGATGATGCCGACGCTGGCGACCGGCAGGAGGGGAGCGTCGGGGTCGAGCCCGTCGATCTTGTTCGCCTGGCGTTCGGCAAAGAAAACATAGCGTTGCGCGCGCGACTGAAGGCCGGTCATCAGCCCCATGAACAGCTTGCGCTCGACCGCCATGCCCTCGTCGAACGGCAATGTCGCGGCGGCTTCGATGCACTGGATGTTGGCTTCAGGGGCGTCGAAGCCGCGGAACGCCTTGGCGTTGGCTTTGCGATACGCGTCGAACATGCCGTCCTCGACGCCGAGCACCGGCTTGTCGCGGACGCGGTTGAGCGGGAGATTCTCGTTGAGCACACGGCGGGCGAAGTGGATCGCGCCGTCACGCAAGTCGTCGACGACAGCGTCGATCAGGCCAGCGGCAGCGGCGGCCTTCGCGCCGATGTGCTTGCCGGTCGTGACCATGTCGAGCGCGGCCTTAGCCCCGACAAGGCGGGGCAGGCGCTGCGTTCCGCCCGCGCCAGGGAGAAGCCCGAGCTTGACCTCGGGCAGGCCGAACTTCGCCGAGAGCACCGCGACGCGGAAATGGCAGACGAGCGCGACTTCGAGCCCGCCGCCGAGCGCGGTGCCGTGGATCGCGGCGACAACCGGCTTCGGGCAATTCTCGATCGTCGCCTGAACCTCATGAAGCCCAGCCCCGCGCGGTGGCTTGCCGAATTCGGAGATGTCGGCCCCGGCGATGAAGGTCCGTCCGGCGCAGATCAGCACGATCGCCTTGACCGCGGGATCGGCGATCGCGGCGGCAAAGCCGTGCGCGAGGCCGTCGCGGACGTCGGCCGACAGCGCGTTGACTGGGGGCGAATCGAGCGTAATCACGCCGACATCGCCGTCGATCGTCAGGTCGGTGACGGTATTGATCGCGGTCATGGCGCGGACGCTCCCCAAATGCCGCTGTTGCGGCGCAGCAATTGCCGGTATCCGGCGTTGAGTTATCATGGCTAGTCAAACGATGCATTCACCGCAACCCGCCGCCGCCGCTCATCCGACCGTCGGCAGCATCGTCCTGCTCGGCGCGCTATCGGCGGTCGGCGCGCTGGCGATCGACATTTATTTGCCGAGCCTGCCCGCGATCGGGCTCGCGCTGCACGCGTCGCCGGCGGCGGTGGCGAACACCGTCGCGACCTATCTCGTCGGCATGGCGGCGGGACAGCTCCTGTGGGGGCCGCTGTCCGACCGCATGGGCCGCCGCCCGGTCCTGCTGATCGGCTTCGGCATCGCCGTCATCGCCGGGCTGTTCTGCGCCGCCGCACCGACGATCGGCTGGCTGACGATCGGGCGTTTCCTCCAGGCGCTCGGCAGCTGCACCGGCATGGTCGTCGGCCGCGCCGTCGTCCGCGACCGCTACAGCCACCAGGATTCGGCGCGAATCTTCTCCTTCATCATGCTCGTGTTCGGCGTCGTGCCGCTCGTCGCGCCGTTGATCGGGGCGACGCTGATCACCTACGCGCCGTGGCGAGCGATCTTTTTCGTCCTCGCCGCTTTCGCCGCTGCGGTCTGGCTCGCGGTGTTCTTCCGCCTCGACGAAAGCCGGTCGGTCGCAACGGCGGAACAGGCGCGCGGCGAGAGCATCGTCATGTCATTCTTCGATCTCCTCCGCCAGCGGCGGCTGGTCGGATATCTGCTCGCCGCGGCGCTCAACGGCGCAACTTTGTTCACCTATATTGCCGCGGGTCCCGACCTATTCATTTCGACGTACGGCTTCACCCCGACGCAATTCGCGTGGCTGTTCGGGTTGAACGCTGTCGGCATCATCGGCGCGAGCCAGGTCAACCGCCTGCTGCTCGATCGCTTCGAATCCGACACGATCCTCGGGATGTCGAGTCTCGCGTGCGTCGTGTCGGGGGCGCTGCTGTGCGCCGCCGCCGTGCTGGGTCTCGGCGCGATGGTGATCGTCACCTTGTTGTTCGCGACGCTGACTGCGTACGGCTTCGTCCAATCGAATGCGAGCGCCGGCGCGCTGAGCGTCGATCCGTTACGCGCCGGCGCGACCTCGGCATTGATGGGGGCATCGGCGTTCGGCGTCGGCGCGCTCGCGGCGGCGATCTCGGGGACGCTCCACGACGGGACGGCGGTGCCGATGGCGGCGGTGATGGCGGTTGGCCTCGCCGGAGCTGCGGCGGCGCTGTTCGGGCTGGCCTTGCCGCGCCGGGGCGAGCGCAGCGACGCATGAGCGATGCCCTGACCCCGCGCCACACGCTTCTCGCGCTCGGCGTCGTCGCGGTCTGGGGGACCAATTTCGTCGTCATCAAGCTCGCGCTCGGGCATCTGCCGCCGCTGCTGTTCGCGACGCTGCGCTTCACCTTCGCGGCGTTTCCCGGGGTCTTCCTGCTCCGGCGGCCAAAGGTGCCGCTCGGTCAGCTCGCGCTGTATGGCATCCTGATCGGGGTCGGGCAGTTCGGGCTGCTGTTCATCGCGATGAGCGGCCGCATCTCGCCGGGGCTCGCCAGCCTTGTCGTGCAAAGCCAGGTTTTCTTCACTATCGGCCTCGCCCTGCTTCTCACCGGCGAGCGGCTGCGCGCGGTCCAAGTGGTCGCGCTGGTTCTCGCCGCAGCGGGCATCGCAGTGATCGGCGCGAATTCAGGCGGCACGACGACGGTCGCCGGCGTCGCGCTGGTTCTCGGTGCCGCGTTGGCGTGGGGCTGCGGGAACCTTGTCCAACGACGCGCGGTGGGCGTCGACATGCTCGCCTACGTCGTCTGGGCGAGCCTGTTCGCGGTGCCGCCGCTGTTCCTGCTGTCGCTGACGATCGAGGGCTGGCCGGCCATCGTCGCCGGGGTCGCCCGCGCCGACGCCACGACATGGGGCGCGATTGTCTGGCAGGCGATCGGCAACACGATGTTCGGCTACGGCGCGTGGGGCTTCCTGCTGACGCGCTATCCGGCCGCGACGGTCGCTCCATGGTCGATGCTCGTGCCGGTGTTCGGCATGGGCACCGCCGCATGGTGGCTCGCCGAGCCGCTGCCGCTGTGGAAGCTCGGCGCGGGCGCGCTCGTCCTCAGCGGCCTCGCGCTCAACCTGTTGTGGCCGCGCTTTACCCGGCTGTGGCTGACCGCCGAGCCTTAAGCCGGGAGCGTCAGGGCGTACGGTCCGCCGCGCTCGAGCGCCGCGCGCCATGCCGGGCGCGCCTGGATGCGCTTGGCGTAGTCGAGGATACGCGGGAAATCGGCGATCGGCCCGCGCGTCGCGGCGATCTCGGCGACGAACGACATCATGATGTCGGCCCCCGACAACGCATTGCCGACGAGCCAATCGTTGTCACCGAGCTCGGCATCGAAGAAGGCGAGGTGGCTCGCGACCTGCTCGTCGATCCGCGGCTTCAATGGCGCGGCGGCGTTGCCGAGCCGCCCGGTGTACAGTGCGAGCATGAACGGCAGCATCGCCGATCCCTCGGCGAAGTGGAGCCATTCGAGATAGGCTTCATGGAGCGGCGTCCCCGGCGCTGGGGCGAGCGCGCCATTGCCGTAGGTGCGGATCAGATAGTCGGTGACCGCGCCCGACTCGGCGACCTTGAGGTCACCGTCCTCGATCACCGGCGACTTGCCGAGCGGATGCACCGCCTTCAGCTCGGGCGGGGCGAGGTTGGTCGTCGTGTCGCGCATGTAGAATTTGATGTCGTAGCCGGTGCCGAGCTCCTCTAGCAGCCAGAGGATGCGCTGCGACCGCGAATTGTTGAGGTGGTGGACGGTGATCATGCGCAAGGGCTCCGGTGACGCTGGACGGCGGATAGGGTAGGGCGTCGGCATGATCCCCGTCACCCCCGAAATCGCGCTCGACGACGACGAGATCGACGAAAGCTTCATCCGCGCGAGCGGGCCCGGGGGGCAGAACGTCAACAAAGTCAGCTCGGCGGTGCAGATCCGCTTCGATGTCCGGCGGTCGCGCAACCTCCCCGATGCGGTGGCGGTGCGGCTGATGAAGCTCGCCGGGAGCCGGATGACACAGGATGGGGTGCTCGTGCTGACAGCGCAGCGCTTCCGCGAACAGGAGCGCAACCGCGCCGACGCCCGTGCGCGTCTGGTGGCGCTGATCGCCGCCGCCGCCGTCGCACCGGTCAAGCGCCGCGCGTCGCGACCGACCGCGGGGTCGAAGGAACGGCGGCTGGAGGGCAAGAGCGTGCGGTCGGGGATCAAGGCGGCGCGCGGTCGGGTGCATCGCGACGATTAGCTTTCGGCTCCGGAATGAACTATTTCATTGCATGTCCGTTGAGCGGGCGCGGGCCGGACCGGAAGGTTGGGCCGCTCGAGTTCCAACCGCAGAGGAAATCATCATGGCCATCAACAGCGATACGGTCGAAGGCACGCTGAACGAGTTCGGCGGCAAGGCCAAGGGCGCGGTCGGCAGCGCGTTCGGCGACACCAAGACCCAGGCCGAGGGTGCCTTCGACGAGACCAAGGGCAAGGCGCAGGAAGCTTTTGGCGAAGCCAAGGCGAAGGTCCAGGACGCGTACGGCAAGGCCAAGGACGCGGTCAACGATTGGGCCGACAACGCGCCTGACTATGTCCAGAAGGCGAAAGAGACCGGCCGTCAGTATGCCGAAAAGGGCAGCGAAGCCGTCCGCAACACCGTCCAGGAGCAGCCGATCGCTACGCTGGTCGGTGGCATCGCCGTCGGCGTCCTGATCGGCTGGCTGGTCAGCAGCCGCCGCTAATCGCGCATCACGCGAAACGTGAAGGGCCGGGTCAGCGATGACCCGGCCCTTTTCGTATTCGCCCGATACCAGATCAGTCGCGCATGCTCGCCGGCACCTTGCCGCCATTTTCGGCGAGCTCGCTCATCACCGCCTTGTGCAGCGCGATGTTTTCCTCGGCCGAGCCGTCGGCACCGGCATGGACGTTGAGTTCCTGCGCGAGGCCCTTGCGCGCGTCGAGGCTCGAATCGAGGTCGAGCAGCTTGAGCAGGTCGACGATCGACGTCTGCCAGTTTCCGCCGTTACCGTGGGACGCCATTTCGGTCAGCACCGCTTCGACATCGACGGGTGCAGCGGCAGGCGCGACGGTCGCCGCCGCAGGTGCGGTCGCCGGTGCAGCGGTCGGTGCTGCGGTGGCCGGAGCAGCGGCAGCCGGGGCAGCAGCGGCGGGGTGGTGGAAAATCTTGTCCATGATCCGTCCGAACAAACTCATCTCGATCTCCTTGTGGGGCCGTGGTGGCGAGAGCCGAACGCGGCCAAGCGGTGCCGGGTCCGTCGCACGACCCCCTGCGTCTGCCTGTCGGACCCTATCGCACCCGCGTGACGGTTGCGCTAAGGGCGGTGCTTCGAAGCTGATGGTACCGATGATCCCGACATTTCATGGTTGAGCGCGCGATCTTCCACGACCCGACCGGGCGGCGCGGGCGGCGCTTTGGGGTCGCGCTCGTCGCCTTCGTCCTGCTCATCATTGCGGCGCTGGGGCTGTTCATCGCCTCGATCGTCTCCGCCACTGCCGGCGCGCCATTGCCGTTCACCGTCGAACGCCCGCCGGTCCGCGACCTCGGTCAACTTGCGCACGACACCCGGCGCGACGCTGGGCGGGTGCTTCGGCGCGCGTCGTGGCTAGCGAAGGCGGGACCGAATACCGCCGCGCCGCTCGCGGTCGGGTTTCACGCTCCGTGGGACGATGCCAGCGCCGCGTCGCTCGTCCGGCATATCGGCGATCTCGACTGGCTCGTCCCGGCGTGGGTGTCGGTCACCGGGCCCGACCACCGCATCACGCGCTTTCCCGATCTGCGCGGCCGCGCGATAATCGCTGCGGCCCCGTCGAAGCCGAAGATCCTGCCGATGGTCCAGAATGCGCTGCAGGGCGAATGGGACGGTCCCGGCATGGCACGGCTGCTTGCCTCGCCGGTGCAGCGCAAGGCGTTGCTCGATAATCTCGAACAGGGCTTCATCGTCGAGAAGGTCGACGGCATTTTCTTCGACTTCGAAAACCTGCCCGAGTCGGCGCAGCGCGATTATATCGCCTTCCTCAAGGAAGCCCGGGTTCGCTGCGCGCGGCATGGCTGGCGGCTGGCGATCGCGGTTCCGGTCGGCAACCCCGAGTGGAACCTCAAGGTCTATGCCGCGATCGTCGACCGCATGTTCCTTATGGCGTACGACGAGCACGACCCCGACGGCGATCCGGGTCCGATCGCGTCGCAGCCGTGGTTCGTCGAAACGATCCGCCACGACCTGCGCGGACTGCCTCCGGGCAAGGTCGTCGTCGCGCTCGGCAGCTACGCGTATGACTGGAGCAAGCCGGGCAGCGCCGATGCGACCTCGGTCGAGCAGGCGTTGCTCAACGCGCACGAATCAAGCGTCATGCCGCGGTTCGACGCCGCGAGCGGCAACGTTACCTACGCCTACGGCAGCGGCGGCGAGACGCATCAGGTGTGGATGCTCGATGCCGCGAGCGTTCATAACCAGTTGATGGCGGTGCGCGCGTTGGGCGTGAATGCCTTCGCATTATGGCGGCTCGGCACCGAAGACCCGTCGGTGTGGCGGATCTTCGGGCGCGGCCATCCGGGGCCGGTCTCACCCGCCGCGATCGAGGCGATGCCCGCCGGTATCAACGTCGACATCGAGGGTAGCGGCGAAATCCTCCACGTCGGCGCGACCCCGGTCGCCGGCCAGCGCGAGGTGACGGTCGATCCGCGCGGGCTGATCGTCGACACGCGCTTCATCCGCCTGCCGACGCCGTACGCGATCGAGCGCGCTGGCTACCGTCCCGGGCTCGTCGCGCTGACCTTCGACGATGGCCCCGACCCGAACTGGACGCCAAAGATCCTCGACGTGCTCAAGGCGAAGAACGTCCCCGCGACCTTCTTCGTCATCGGTGAGAACGCGCTGCCCGAGCGTGCGCTGCTCCGCCGCGAACTCGCCGAGGGGCACGAGATCGGCAACCACACCTACACTCATCCCAACCTCGGCACCGCGAGCGACCGGACGACGCGGCTCGAACTAAACGCCAACCAGCGGCTGTTCCAGGCGTTCACCGGGCGCTCGCTGCGCCTGTTCCGCGCGCCGTACTTCGGCGACGCCGAGCCGACCACGGCGGACGAAATTGATCCGGTCACCGTCGCGCAGAAGCTTGGCTATCTGACCGTCGGCCTCCACGTCGATCCGGGCGACTGGCGGCGTCCGGGCGTCGATGCGATCGTCCAGTCAACGATCGAAGGCGTCGAGGATTCGACCGAAGACCGCAGCGGCAACGTCGTCCTGCTCCACGACGCGGGCGGCGACCGCGCGCAGACCGTCGCGGCGCTCCCGCAGCTCATCGATATCCTCCGCGCGCGCGGCTACCGCTTCGTACCGGTGTCGCAGCTGATCGGCTTGACGTCGGCGCAGGTCATGCCTGCGCTCAATGCCGACGACCTGGCCGCGTCGCAGACCGACCTCGCGCTGTTCGACATTCTCGGCTTCAGCATCCTCGCGCTAAAATGGATGTTCGGGATCGCGATCACGCTCGGCATCGGGCGCGCGCTGACGCTGTCGGCGCTGGCGTTATGGCAGGCGCGGCTCGAGGCGGCGATCGTCCGTCCGCCGATCGACCCCGACCGCTTCGTCTCGGTCCTGATCCCCGCGTTCAACGAGGCGCGGGTGATCGAGGCCTCGGTCCGCCGCGTCCTCGCCAGTCGCGACGTCCGGCTCGAAGTCATCGTCCTCGACGACGGGTCGAAGGATGCGACGAGCGCGATCGTCACCGCCGCCTTCGCCGACGATCCCCGCGTGCGGCTGCTGACTCTGGTCAACGGCGGCAAGGCGAGCGCGCTCAATCACGGCCTCGGGCTCGCCACCGGCGACATCGTCGTCGCGCTCGACGCCGATACCCAGTTCGAACCTGACACGATCGCGCGGCTCGCGCGCTGGTTCGTCGATCCCGCGATCGGCGCGGTCGCGGGCAACGCCAAGGTCGGCAACCGCGTCAACCTCGTCACGCGCTGGCAGGCGCTCGAATATATCACCGCGCAGAACCTCGAACGCCGTGCGCTGGCGCGGCTCGATGCGATGACCGTCGTCCCCGGTGCAGTCGGAGCATGGCGCGCGAGCACGATCCGCGCGGTCGGCGGCTACCCGGCCGACACGCTCGCTGAGGACCAGGACCTGACGATCGCGATCCAGCGCGCTGGCTGGAAGGTGATGTACGATCAGGATGCGATCGCGTGGACCGAGGCGCCCGAAAGCTTCGCCGCGCTCGCCCGGCAGCGCTACCGCTGGGCATTCGGCACGCTCCAGTGCCTGTGGAAGCACCGCGGCATCTTCGTCACCGGCAAGCCGCGCGGGCTGGCGCGGATCGGCCTGCCGCAGGCGATCGTGTTCCAAGTTGTCTTCGCCGCGATCTCGCCGCTGATCGACCTCGCGCTGCTCGCGAGCATCGTCGCGACCTATCTATCGGTCGAGGCGCACGGCTGGGCGGCGACGCAGAGCGACGTCGCGCGGATGGGTCTGTTCTGGCTCGCGTTCGGCGCGATCGACATTCTCGCCGGGGTCGTCGCCTTCGGGCTCGAGGCGAACGAGCGCTGGCGGCTATTGTGGCTGATGCTGCCGCAGCGCTTCGGCTACCGCCAGATCATGTACTACGTCGTCATCCGCGCGCTGACCGCGGCGCTGCGCGGGCCGAGCGTGGGATGGGGCAAGCTCGAGCGCTCGGGCCGCGTCGACGAGCGGGTCAAGCCGGCGGAGTAGGGGCCAGCACCGGCGGCTCGAAAATTCGCGCCATCGATCCAGCAGCGCCCTCGTTAACAGCCGTAATCAATTGCTGGACCCGGCCACCCGGCAAGTCCATCGTCCTGCTACTATCGTTCGGGGGGAATGGCATGCAGATAGGTATCGGTCCGTCGGTAGGACATTCCGAGAACGGGATGCCCCGCGGCGATATGGAAGCGTGCCTGCAGACCGCCGCGACGCTCGACGAGATCATCGTCTTTCGGTCGACCGGCCCGTGGTCGAAGCGCTGGCTCAGCTCGACCCCGCCCTACCCGTCGAAGAATTTCCACGTGAAGGGAAAAAGCTCGGACTGGGGCCCGCAGGCGGGGTTCGTCCCGCACCTCGGCATCTACAGCAAGGTCGGCAACAACGCGGGCAAGGCCGAAGCCGGGACCAAGCTCAATAACGACGGCATCAAGTCGGGCTTTGCCGACAAGGCACAGCTCAGCCTGACCCGCGCCGAGATTCAGATGCAGCTGAGCGAAACGTGTGAATCGCCGCCCCGAACCGCGGTCTTCGAAATCAAGGAATTTCCCGAGGAAGGGATCATCCTGCTCGGCTGTTTCCGCAGCGGTGATCGGATGCGGTTCAATTTCATCGGCCGCAAGAAGTCCGGCCGGAACCAGTACGATATCATGCTGCCGCCCGCCGGGCCGATCTGGGGTCATTGGGATACGCTCGTCGACCGGATGAAGACCGGCAAACTCGACGCCGCGATGATCGCCAAGCTCGAGCCGCTCGAAGTCATGGTGTCGGCCGAAGTCGGTGCCGGCAACCGAGCGATGACCGGCGACTACGACCTGATGGCGATTTGCCCGCGGTGGGGCGATTACATGGCGCGAAGCTCGGTCGAAATCTCGAAGGACGCGATCGTTCTCGCCAAGCCGGTCCCGGGTCACACGCCGCATGGGCTGGTCTACAAGCCGGGCGCGGCGCTCGACAAGGTTCTCGACATGCGACTGCACACCGGCCAGATCGCCAAGATCAAGGAACAGGCGAAGCTGCCGGTCGACGGCAAGACGGGGGTCGCCTTCCAGGAACACGGCGACATGGGCAACCTTACGCCGCGCATCCTGCGTGCGATCAATGCCCTCAACATCGACATGGGTGCAATCGGCCCGAACGCCGCGCTGCGACGGGTCCACCACAATGCCGAATCACATCGCCACGGTGCGTTCGGCGCACTGACCCGCCGCGACATGGATGGCGGCGAGGGCTTTCCGCTCACCGCGTTCCACCCGCCGAGCGCGCTCGCCGACCTCAAACCCGATCCGGCGGAACCCGGCAAGGTTCGCATCAGCCCGCTACGCAAATATGGCTCGGTTTGCACGATCGAGCGGATGGCCGAATTCAAGACCTATGCTGCCGACGTCCATGCCGCCGGCTTCTTCGTCCCGAAGCACTGGGCGTGGCAGATGTCGATCCGTAATACCGGGCTCGCCTAGTCGAAGGTCAGGTCGCCGCCCGCCGGTTCGGCGAAATAGGGGTCGAGCTGGGCTTCTGTCACCATCCCCAGCGTGGTCGGTGACCATTTCGGCGACTTGTCCTTGTCGATCAGGACCGCGCGAACACCCTCGTAGAAGTCGTGACCCCCTTGGATGTGGCTGACAACGCGGTATTCGGTGCGGAGCGCGCCCTCGATGTCCGCGCCCGCACCGTCGCGCAGTGCGCGCAGCGTCAGTTTGAGCGAGGTCGGCGACATTGCCGCGATCGTCGCGTGGATCGACAGCGCCCAGTCGTCGCCGGTCGCAAGGCTCGCCAGGATCGCCTCGATCGTGTCGTGCGCAAAGTGGTAGTCGATCGCGTCGCGCAGCATCGCCAGCGGCGGCTCGCCGGGGTCGGCATTGAGCGTTTCGAGGATCGTCTCGACGGGTTCGTCGCCGGTCGACAGCAATTCGCCGAGCAAAGCCAGCCGTTCGACGGGCACGTAATGCGTCGCAATCCCGGCATAGACACAGTCCGCCGCCTTCAGGCGCGCGCCGGTCAGCGCGAGCCACGTCCCGATATGCCCGGGCAAGCGGGGCAGGGCATGGGTCCCGCCGACGTCGGGGATCAGCCCGATCGCGGTCTCGGGCATCGCGAACAATGTCCGTTCGGTAGCGACGCGGAAGCGCCCGTGGATCGACAGGCCGACGCCGCCGCCCATCGTGACCCCGTCGAGGATCGCGACATACGGGTCGGGATAACGCGCGATGGTCTGGTTCATCCGGTATTCGTCGTGGAAGAAGGCCTGCCAGCCCTCGATGCCGACGCGCCCGGCGGCATGCATCGCGACGACGTCGCCGCCCGCGCAGAATGCACGTTCGCCCGCGCCCTCGATGACGACGAGCGCGACTTCGGCATCGCCGATGCTGTCGTAAAGCACCGCCTGGATCGTGTTGCACATCGCGCGAGTCAGCGAATTCAGTGCTGCGGGGCGATTGAGCGTGATCCACAGCGCACGCCCGCGCCGTTCGATCAGCACATCGGCAGCCGGAGCAATCATCGGGTCGATCGTCGTGTCGGTCATGCCGTCTCCACCAAATTTGCCGGGCCCGCCATCTGCAGCGGCACCGCGCTTGTCGTCAGCCGCGCGAGCAGATTCCCGCCCGCGTCGGTCAGGTCGGCCTCCATGAAGGCGATCCGCTTGCCGAGCTTGATGCAACGCCCTTCGGCATAAAGCGGCTCGCCGAGCTTGGCGGGGCCGAAGAAACTTGTCTTCAATTCGATCGTCGGAATGCCGATCCGCGTCCCCGCCTTGACGATCGCCGCAAGTGCCGCCGCGTCGTCAAGCATCGCGACGATGAAACCGCCCTGGACATTGCCCATGGGGTTACAAAATTCGGGCTTTGGCGCGAAGCTGAGTCGGACCGTCCCTGCCGCCTGGTCGACGCCAAGCACCGTCATCCCGAGCAGCGCCGACGTCGGCGCGGTGCGGCGGTTCATCCGCTCGACGAGTTCGGCATCGGTCAGCGCCACGTCCGGTCCTTACAGGAAGTCGATCTCGTCGAGGCCATAGCTGTGGAGCGCGGGGCGGAGCGCGTCAACGTCGGGGGAGGGGCGGGTGAACACGGCGCGTGAGCTGGCGGGGGGCGCTGCTCGGTGGTCTTGCGCAGGGGTGGAGCTCAAGACCGGCGCCGTGTTCGACAGCAGATACGCGACGCGGCGGGCAATCCCTCGCCCGCCATCGACGAAGGTCAGGGGGCGCGGGGAGGCGGCGGCAAGCTCCTCCGCGAGCAGTGGAAAATGGGTGCAGGCGAGCGCCACGGTGTCGAGCTTGTCGCCATCGGGCTGGTCGAGCAGCCCGGCTAGTTCGCGTGCGATCGCCGCCGGATCGGGGGCGATGCCGCGCAGCTTGGCCTCGGCAAGGTCGACGAGGACGCTCGATCCGTAGCGGATGACGCGGCAATCGGCGGCGAACTCTGCCGACAGCCGGTCGACATACGGCTGCCGGACCGTCGCCGCCGTGCCGAGCACGCCGATGACGCGGCTGCGGCTTGCCTCGGCGGCGGGCTTGATCGCGGGGACGGTGCCGACGACGGGAAGGTCGAGCGCGGCGCGAACAGGGGCGAGCGCGATCGTCGACGCGGTGTTGCACGCGATGACGACGAGCCGCGGTCGGTAGCGCTCGACGAGTCGCCCGAGCAGCGCCGGGACTCGGCTCGCAATCTCGGCCTCGGTCTTGGTGCCGTAGGGAAAGCCCGCGTTGTCGGCGGCGTAAACGACTGGAACGCCCGGCAATAGCGCGCGGATCGGCGCGAGGACCGACAGGCCGCCGACACCCGAATCGAAGACAAGCAGGGGAGCGGTCATTGCCGTCGGTTAACCCGCGCGTCCTGCCGCCGCAACCGTACCGCTGGCGCAATGGTCTGTGCAGACGTACCAATTCGGGCAGGCTCTAATCGGATCCCGCGATGCACATTTTTGTGATCGGCGCAGCACTCGTTGCCATCGCAGCAGCGCCCGTGACCGCGGCGATCACCGACCTGTCGTTTCACGGTACGGGCGTCGTGACCTATTCGGTGTCCGATCCTGCTTCGGGCCAGTTCGGTCCTGCCGTTGGCAAGGCGGTCGTTATCGACGTCGACATCCGTCTCGGCACAGCGGCCGGCGACCCGGCGGACGGTTATCCTCCCGCGCCGTCTAATTCGTTCACCGGTACCTACACGATGACCCCGATGATGATTTCCGACGGCTATTCGTCGTTCGACTGGACGGTAAGCACGGCCGACGATGCCTCGTCCCTCGACCCGGCGAACGAATATACGGCGGGATCGGTCGATTTCGTCCACTGCCACCCGACTGGCTTTTTACTCAGCCATCTCGGCGATCCCGATGGCCACGCGATTTCGAACCACAGCTGGAGCTTCGATTTCGGCGAGAGTCCGGCGATGTGGGGCGGCACATGGCGGCCCGACTCGATCGCGAGTTCGACCCCCGAACCGTCGTCGTGGGCATTCCTTGTTGCCGGCTTCGGTCTGGTCGGAGTGGCAGTGCGGCGGCGCGATGGCTCGGCGAAGGGTATGATTGGCGCATGACGACGGTCTGAAAGCGCCACGGCGGCTCATTCAGCCTGACCCTTGGACACGCCACTCGGCGCGCGCTAATTGTCCGATATGACCCATGCCCGCTATCCCGCCCTTCGTCCCCGCCGCAGCCGCGCCTATGCCTGGTCGCGCGCGATGGTCGCCGAGACGACGCTTTCGCCCGCCGACCTGATCTGGCCGCTGTTCGTTACCGACGGCATCAATAATCGCGAGCCGGTGCGGACAATGCCGGGGGTCGATCGCCTGTCGGTCGACCTGATCGGCGCAGCGGCGCGCGAGGCTGCCGGGCTTGGCATCCCGTGCCTCGCGCTGTTTCCCAATACACCCGCGAGCGCGCGTAGCGACGACGGAGCCGAGGCGCTCAACCCCGACAATCTGATGTGCCGGGCGGTCAAGGCGATCAAGGACTCGGGGGCTACGATCGGCGTGCTGACCGACGTCGCGCTCGATCCGTACACGAGCCACGGCCATGACGGGTTGCTCGACGCCCAGCACCGGATCGTCAACGATAGTTCGGTCGAGGTGTTGGTCGGGCAGGCGCTGACGCTCGCTCGCGCCGGGGCCGACATCATCGCGCCGTCGGACATGATGGATGGGCGGGTCGGCGCGATCCGCGACGCGCTCGAAGGCGAAGGCTTCCACGACGTCCAGATCATGGCCTACGCGGCGAAATACGCGAGTGCATTCTACGGTCCGTTTCGCGATGCGGTCGGGTCGGGGGGGTATCTCAAGGGCGACAAGAAGACCTACCAGATGGACTTCGCTAATTCGGACGAGGCGATGCGTGAAGTCGCGCTCGACCTTGCGGAGGGCGCCGACAGCGTCATGGTCAAGCCCGGCCTGCCGTATCTCGACATCGTGCGTCGCGTGAAGGACCGCTTCGAAGTCCCTGTCTTCGCGTATCAAGTCAGTGGCGAATACGCGATGATGGAGGCGGCGGTCGCCGCTGGCGTCCTCGACCGTGCCAAGGCGATGATCGAGACGCTGACCGCGTTCAAGCGCGCGGGATGCTCGGGGGTGCTGACCTACTTCGCGCGCGATGTCGCGCGGCTGCTCGGGTAGCGCCGTCGACCTCAAATCGAGCGAGTCGCTCGGTTACGATCGGGCTCCTAAAGCGATGGATAAGCCTGCCGGTCGAAAGTACCAATTCGGCTCATAAGGGGCGGAATCTTACCCGCTTTCGTGTGGACTTCGTGGACTTCCGCGGCGGTGCTGGTTAATTCCCGACACCGGTCCGGCAGCGAGTTGCTGGCCCTGAAGCACTCGTCGCGCGACGAACCGCGCCATCGGGCGTTACCTTCGGATCATGCCCGCCTTCAACTCCGACCGGATCATCCCCGCGACCCTTGCGGTCGCGCTCCAGCTCCTGCTCGGCTACGCGCTGATCGTCGGGCTCGGGGTCGCGCCGGTGCCGCGCCTTGCTGAGACGCTGAAGGTGTTCGACGTTCCGCCTGAACCCGTCGCGCCGCCGCCGCCGAAGCCCCGGCCAGTGCCCCCGCATGCCCGCGCACCGCAGCCGCGCGGGGCCGCTGCACCCCCCGCGCTTCGGGCACGCGCGACCCCGGTCGTGGCACCGCCTCCCGCGATCAAGATCGAGCGCCCGCCGCTGATCATCGCCGCGCCGCTGCCGGGAATAGGAGCCGACCCAAGCGCCGGTGCCGCTCCCGTCCCCGGCCCGGGATCGGGGAGCGGCGGGCAGGGGAATGGCACCGGCAGCGGGTCGAGCGGCACCGGCGACGGCGGCGGCGGATCGCATGCCGAATACCTGCGCGGCGATATCCGCGACCGCGACTATCCCCGTGAAGCCCGCGACGCCGGTATCCAGGGCGACCTGACGACGCGCTACGTCATCAGCCCCGATGGACGCATCACCGACTGTCGTATCGTCAGGTCGAGCGGGAGCGCGCTGCTCGACTCGACGACGTGCCGCCTCGTCATGAAGCGCTTCCGCTACCGCCCGGCCCGCGACGCGAGCGGCCGCAAGGTTAGCGAGGTCCAGTTCGACGACCACCACTGGCGGCTCGGCCCGCCGCCGGACGAGCCCGACGACGACGGTCCGCCGAACGACCGGCCTCCGCGTTAGGAGCCCGCCTCGACGACCGGCTCGGGCAGCTGGGGGGCGGGGCCGTTCTCGTCGACGAGCCACGTCGACCACAGCTGGTGCGTCCGGAGCTGCGTCAGGCGAAGTTCGCAGCGCAGGCTCATCGCGCCGCGGATCGTGCCGCTCTGCCATAGCGTGTACACCGCGCCGCACTCGGCCTTCTGGTAGGCGACCCACGCCGTCTGCGCCGCGTCGAAGTCGCCGAGCAGTCGGCCGTTCTCGGGGTTCTCGCGGGCAATCCTAGACCGGGCGGCAAGCCGGTAGCGTTCGAGAGTGCGCAGCGATGTGTCGCGCTCGCGCCCAAGGCATTGGTCGAAGGCGACGGTGGTCGCCGCCGTCTGGCAGCGCGGAACGGTCACCGGCGGCCGGGTGCCTAGGGTGCTGAAGACGGTCAGGGCAAGAAGCAGCATCGGTCACATCTCCTGTCGGCGGCCGCATCGTGCTTGCGACCGGCTGAAGCGTGGCTTAACCCGACACCATGTCGAAAGTCAGCATCGCCGTGCTCGGGGCCTCGGGATATACCGGGGCCGACCTCGTGCGTTTGGCGCTATCGCATCCGAATATCGAGATCGCCGCGCTGTCGGCGAACGCCAAGGCCGGCCAATCGATGGCCGAAGTCTGGCCGCACTTCGCGATGTTCCCGGCGCTGCCCCGCTTGGTCAAGGCCGAGGATATCGATCTCGCCGGGGTCGACGTGGTGTTCGGCTGCCTGCCGCACGCGGCGTCGGCCGAGTTGCTGAGCGGGATCCGCGGGCCGCGGATCGTCGACCTGTCGGCGGATTTTCGGCTGAAGGACGCGGCGACCTACGCCGACTGGTACGGCAACGCGCATCCTGCCCCCGATCTGCTGCCGGGCGCGCTATACGGCCTGACCGAATTCGCCCGCGACGACCTCCCGGGAGCCGATATCGTCGCCTGCCCGGGCTGTTACCCGACCGCAGTCCTGCTCGGCCTGCTGCCGCTGATAGACCTGATCTCGCCCGAGCGGATCACGGTCAACGCGCTGTCGGGGGTGAGCGGGGCAGGGCGGTCGCTCAAAGAGGCCAATCTTTTCGCAGAAGTCGCCGAGGCGGTCGCGCCGTACGCGATCGGCCGCCATCGCCACATGCCGGAGATTGAGCAGGAGCTGTCGCTTCGCGCCGCGTCGCCGGTGATGATCAGCTTCACCCCGCATCTGATCCCGATGAACCGCGGCGAGCTGGTGACGATGATCGTCGAGACCGCGCACCCCGTCGCCGACCTCCGCACCGCGCTCGACACGCGGTACGCGGCCGAAGCCTTTGTCCATCTCCTCCCCGAAGGCGTCGCCCCGGCGACGCGGATGGTGCGCGGGTCGAACCATGTCGTGGTCAACGTCTTCGCCGACCGCATACCCGGACGCGCGATCGTCATCGTCGCGATCGACAATCTCGTGAAGGGATCGTCGGGGCAGGCAATCCAGAACATGAACGCCATGCTCGGCTTGCCCGAAGCTGCCGGATTGAGTGCCGCCCCCCTGTTCCCCTAAGCGAAGCGATGGTGCCATGATCGAAGCCCCGCCCGTCCGTGACACCAAAGGCCGCCTCGTCACCGCGCGCCTGCGTCTCCGTCAGTGGGACGATGCGGATCATGCGCCGTTCGCGGCGATGAACGCCGATCCGCGGGTGATGGCGCATTTCCCGGCGCTGCTGTTCCGCAACGAGAGCGACGCGATCATCACCCGCCAGAGCGCGGCGATCAAAGCCACCGGCCTCGGCTTCTGGGCGATCGAGACGTTGTCGACCAACCGCTTCATCGGCTTCACCGGAATTCAGCCGGTGACGATCAGCAGCCCGATCCACGGCGAGTTCGAGATTGGCTGGCGGCTCGGCCGCAACGACTGGGGCATGGGCTATGCGCTCGAAGCCGCGCGCGCGGCGCTGCACGTCGCCTTCGTCGAGCGCGAGCTGACGTCGGTCGTGGCGATGACGGTGCCGCGCAACACGCGGTCGTGGGGGCTGATGGAGCGGCTCGGCATGGTTCGCCGCGAGGATCTCGACTTCGACCACCCCGAACTGCCCGACGGCCACCCGCTCCTCCGCCACATCGTCTATTCCATCGACGCGCCGCACGAGTGAGCGGGGAGGGGGGATAGTGAAGGGAAGACTGGTCGGAGCGACAGGATTCGAACCTGCGACCCCTTCACCCCCAGCGAAGTGCGCTACCAGGCTGCGCCACGCTCCGACCGAAGGCGCGGTTTAGGGGGCCGAGGAGGGAAGCGCAAGCGCGGTGACGCTTACGACTCGATCGCATACTGCTTGAGCAGGTCGTACAGCGTCGGGCGGCTGATGCCGAGGAGCTTGCTCGTCGTCGACAGATTGCCCTCGGTCCGTGCGAGCGCGAGGCGGATCGCCTTGCGGTCGGCGTCTTCACGGACCAGCTTCAGGTTGAGCGACGCCGCGTCCTTGCCGCCAAGATCGAGGTCAACGGCGTCTAGCAGCGGATTTTCGGCCATGATCACCGCGCGCTTGAGCTTATTCTCGAGCTCGCGGACATTGCCCGGCCAGTGCCAGTCGTTGAGCGCGGTCAGCGCCGCGGGGGTGAAGCCCTTGAACGTCCGGCCGTGCTCGCGCCCGAACTTGGCGAGGAAGTGGTGCGCGAGCAAGGTCGCGTCGCCGTGGCGCGCCGCGAGCGACGGGATGCGGACGATGATCTCGGCGAGGCGATAGTAGAGGTCCTCGCGGAAACGCCCGGCGATGATCATCGCCTCGAGGTCCTGGTGGGTCGCGCAGACGATGCGGACATCGACCGGGATCGCCCGCCGTCCGCCGATCCGCTCGATCACGCGCTCCTGGAGGAAGCGGAGCAGTTTGACCTGAAGCGGGAGCGGCACGTCGCCGATCTCGTCGAGGAACAAGGTGCCGCCCTCGGCGAGCTCGATCTTCCCCTCGGTGGTCTTGGCGGCGCCGGTGTACGCGCCCTTTTCATAGCCGAAGAGTTCTGACTCGAGCAGGTTCTCGGGGATCGCGGCGCAGTTGATCGCGACGAACGGCTTGCCCTTGCGCAGGCTCGCCTCGTGGAGGCCGCGCGCGAGCAGTTCCTTGCCGGTCCCGCTGGCGCCGAGCAGCATCACCGTGACGTCGGCGGTGGCGACGCGCTCGATCATCCGCGCGACCTTGAGCATCTCGGGAGCGCCGGTGATGATGCCTCCGAGAACGTCGCCGCCGGCCTGTGCCGCGGTCAGCCGCCGGTTTTCGGCCTCGAGGTCGTGGACGTGATACGCGCGCCGGACGATCATGCCGAGCTCGTCGATGTCGATCGGCTTGGCGTAGAAGTCGAACGCCCCGCTCGCAATCGCGCGGAGGCCGCTTGCGCGCGCACCGTGGCCCGAGGCGACGATCACCTTGGTCCCGGGCTTGATCCGGAGAATCGCATCGAGCGTGGCGAAGCCCTCGCTGGTGCCGTCGGGATCGGGCGGCAGGCCGAGGTCGAGCGTGACGACGGCGGGCGAATGTTCCTCGACCGCGTCGAGCGCGGTGGCGCGATCGCCGGCGGTAACGACGTCATAATCCTCATAGCTCCAGCGTAATTGCCGCTGCAGCCCCTCGTCGTCCTCGACCACCAGTAATTTCCGTGACGCAATCGGACTATTCAAGCACTTATCCTCATCGGGCTCTCGACCCCTGTCCGCGATTGCGACGCCGCGATCAACAGGGCGAGGGGCAGTCGGATGGTGAAAATGCTCCCTTCGCCCTCGCGGCTCGTGACATCGAGGCGGCCGCCAGCGGCGCGGACGAGCTCGCGCGCCTCATACGCCCCGATGCCGAAACCGCCCGCCTTGGTCGAACGGAACGGCTTGAACAACTCGTTGCGGACGAACGCCGGCGACATACCCGAGCCGTGGTCGGCAATCTCGATCACCGCCGTCGCCGCATCCTGCCGCAGGTCGACCTGGATCGCCGCACCGGGCTGGCTTGCTTCGATCGCGTTCTGGATCAGGTGGCCGAACAGTTGCTCGAGGCGAACCGGGTCGGCGGTGACGAACAGCTGCTCGCGCGCCTGCGCAAGCTCGAGCGCCGCGTGCTGGCGCGATTTGACCGAAACGATCTCGGCGAGGAGGAGCGCGAGGTCGACCGCCTCGCCATGTTCGGCGCGACCCGACGTGCGCTGGGCGAGGCGGGCGAGCAAGTCGTTCATCTTCCCGACCGATCCTTGGAGCGTCGCGACCATGTCGGCGCGGAACGCCGGGTTGTCAGCATGGCGCTCGGCGTTGCGCGCAACGAGGCTGAGCTGGCTGACGAGGTTCTTGATGTCGTGCATTATGAAGGCGAAACGGCGATTGAATTCGTCGAATTTGCCGGCCTCGTCGAGCTCGGCCTGGGTCGAGGCCTCGGCGATATAGCTCGCCGACTGGCGGCCGAGCGTCCGCAATAGCTCGAAATCTTCCCAGTTGAGAGTCCGCGCAACGACGGTCCGCTCGACGACGATAAAGCCCTTGAGCGAGTCGAGATAAAGCAACGGCACGATCAGCCACGCGCGCCGGTCGCCCGCTGCCCAGGGCGGGAGGACGAGGCCGTCATAATCGCCCTCGCCATCGCGCAATTCGTCGAGATCGACGATCCGCTGGCGGACCGTCAGGAACGTCGCCAGGTCGCCATCGACCGCGACCGCGCTCGGCACGAAGCCTTTGTAGTGCCACTGCGCGAGGACGTCGAACTTGCCGTCGTCGCCGGGAGCGAACAGCGCTCCGCCGGGCGAATCGACGACGGTGCACACCGCCTCAACGACGCGCTCGGGTAGGCGACCCTTGTCGGCATCGACCCCCGACACGGTCTGGATGAAGCGCAGCCATTCGGTTCGGTAATCGTAGCGGTAGGCGAAGAAATGCTTCGAAATCTGGATCCGCAGCATCGCCCGGTAGCGCGGCAGGACGAAGACGGTCGACCCAAGAATGATCGTCGCGAACAGGAAGGTGATCTGGAGGAGTCGTCCCCAGTCGCCGCCGACGAGCCGCAGGCCGTAGGCGGTCAGCGCCATGATGATCAGATACCCGCCGATGATCGACATCGACATTGTATGGAATACGACCTGCCGCGACACCTGGACCCGGGCGACCCACGCCTGCCGCGCCGACAGCAACAGCAGCGGCACGACGATCGCATCGACCGCGCCGCGGATATTGAACAGGTCGGACGACATGCTGCCGAGCAGGAAACGCAGCGTGTAGAGGTTGAGGTCGTAGACGAAGAACCCCGCCAGCCCGATGCACAGCAAGCGGATGCCGATGCGGCTGCCGGGTTCGGCGTTGACGTACAGGTTGTGGATCAGGACGAGGCCGCTGATCGCGACGGTCAGCCGTCCGACGACGAAGAGCGCGGCGATAACCGGGCGTGCATGCAGCGACCCGCCGTGGCTACCGACGATGTCTACGAAATCGAGGCCGAACTGCATCGCGGTGACGAAGCCGATCGCGCTGGCGATGATGAACGACGAACTCAGCCGGTCGTCGAGCGCCCACGACGTCCGCAGCAGGGCGACGAGGAAGCCGATCCACGACGCGGTGCGCAACGTCTCCATCGGCGAAAGCAGCAGCGCATACCCGCCGCCGAGCCGCGCCGACAGGACGAAGTCGCCCGCCCATGCGGCGGTGACCAGCGCGGCGATGACGAGCCAGCTGCTGGCACCGTCGCGCTGCGGGCGCATCAGCACGCTCAGCGCGAGCGCGCTGAAGCCGACGCACGCGATCAAATGACTGATGATGCCGACGTCGGTCAGCTGCACCGCGTTTCCCCTAACCCGCGGCTGCGTTTAACGGGATTTCAACGATTGGGCCAGTCGCGGCGATCACGGGGCACCGGCCGGGGCCGCGCCACCGGGCTTGGGGCGAAGCTCGCCGCTGGTGTTCGCCGCCCACCAGAGCATCGCCGACCACGCCGCGACGTTCTGCGTCATCTGCGCCGGATCGATCTTGTCGAGCGTGTCGTCGGCGCTGTGGTGGAGGTCGAAATATCGCGTGCCGTCCTGCGCGAGGTCGACCACTGCCGCGCCAGCCTCGCCCGCCGCCTCGACGTCGGTTCCGCCTTGCGCGGGCAGCGGCGACGCGGCGATGCCGAGCGGGGCGAGTACCCGTGCCAGTGCGGCGACTGCGGTGGGGTTGCCGCTCTTTGCCCGCAGCGACCAGACGCGATCGGCGCCGAAGTCAGATTCGGCGGTGACGACGACGGTGTCGGTGGGATAGCCCGTGAGGTAGGTCGCCCCGCCCAACGGGCCAGCGCTCTCCTCGTCGCCGAACGCGACGACGCGGATTGTCCGTCGCGGCGGGGGCAGGGTGCCGTCCTTGATCGCGGCAACGATCGTGTTCGCGGCGGCGAGCGTGATCGCCACGCCTGCGGCGTCGTCGATCGCGCCGGTGCCGAGATCCCAGCTGTCGAGGTGCCCGCCGACGAGGACGACCTCGTGCGGCAGCTCGGTCCCGGTGATCTCGCCGATGACGTTGCCCGAGACGCCGGGGGCAAAGCGCTTCGGTGTCAGCACGAGGTGGAGGCGGACCGGGCCGCTCGCGATCATCCGCGTCAACTGCATCGCATCGGGGACGCTGAGCGCGGCGGCGGCGATTGGGGTTACGCCATCGGGCCAACGCGTCACGCCGGTATGCGGCAGCCGCGCCGGTCCGGTCGCGAGCGAGCGGTGGAGATAGGCGGCAGCGCCTTTGCTTGCGGCGATCGCCGGCCCGGCGGTTCGAATCGCATTAAAGGCGCCGTAGCTCGACCCGTCCTGCGCGGCCTTCATCGCATGGTCGATGTAGACAATCTTGCCGGTCAGGCTGCCTGCCGGTGCCGCCCTGAGCGCGTCGAGGTCCGCGAACTGAACGACGTCGGCGTCGATCCCCGCCGCCGGAGTTGCGCCGCTCGCACCGAGCGCGGTTAGGACCAGCCGCTGCGGGTTCGTCCCGATCGTCGTGGCGGTTTCGATCCCGCGCTCCCAATGCGGGACGGCGTAGGTCTGGATGTGGACATTGGTCAGGCCGAGCGCGGTCATCCGCGCCGCGACCCAGTCGCGTGCTCGCGCTTCGGGGGGCGTCGCCGCGAGGCGCGGCCCGATCTCGGTCGTTAGCCCGGCAACGATCGAATATGCCGGGTTCGCTATCAGCGCGCGGTCGCGGAGCATCGCCGCCGCTGCCATCGGGTCGGCTGCCGCCGCCGGCACCGCCGTCATCGCAACCAGTGCCGCCGCCAAAGCTCGCATCGCTTACCTCTCGCTAACCAGCGCGACTTACCGCATTGCAGCGCGATAAAGGCAAGCTATCGTGCACCGCGCCTAGGGAGCCAGCGATGATCGGACGCCTCAACCATGTCGGCATCGCGACGCCGTCGATCGAAAAGAGCATCGCGGTCTATCGCGATCTGCTCGGCGCGGCGCGAATCGGTGAGCGGTTCGTGCTCCCCGAACAGGGCGTCTGGGTCTGTTTCGTCGACCTGCCGAACAGCCAGATCGAGCTGATCGAGCCTTATGGCGATGCCTCGCCGATCCACGGTTTCCTCGTCAAGAACCCCGCTGGCGGTCAACATCACGTCTGCTTCGAAGTGCCCGACATCATCGCCGCACGCGATGCAATGCGCGCGAAGGGTGCAACCGTTCTCGGCACTGGCGAGCCGCGGATCGGTGCCCACGGCGTGCCGGTAATCTTCGTCCACCCGCGCGACATGGGCGGGGTGCTGGTCGAACTGATGGCGGAGCCGGTTCATTGAACCGCGCCCTGATCGCCGTGGTCGCGGCGCTGGCCCCGATCGTGATCGCCGCGGCGCCGGTCGACTTCACCGTTCCCGCGAGCGTCCCCGTGGAGCACCTCCGTGTCCGCCAATTCGATTTTTCCGGCGGGCGGTCGGCCCCGCTCAAGCTCGGCTACCGGACGCTCGGCAGCCCGCATAAGGGACCCGACGGCAGTATCGACAACGCCGTCGTCCTGCTCCACGGCACCGGCGGATCGGGGGCGGCGTTCCTCGGCCCGAAAGCGGGACTGTTATTCGGACCGGGTGCACCATTCGACATCACGCGGACCTATGTCATCCTTCCCGACACGATCGGCATCGGCTCGTCGACCAAGCCGAGCGACAGTCTCGGGGTCAATTTTCCGCATTACGACTATGGCGACATGGTCAAGGGCGTCCGCACGGTCCTCGCCGAACTCAAGGTGACCAAGGTCCGCGCGGTTGTCGGCACGTCGATGGGGGCGATGCTCGGCTGGACGTGGGCAGAGGCGTATCCGAACGAAATCGACACCCTCGTCGCGATGGGCGGATGGCCGACTGCGGTCGCCGGGCGCAACCTCGTCTGGCGTATCGCCGCGCGCGATGCCCTGCTCGTCAGCCCGCTTCCGGGCGGCAGCGGAGCGCGGGTTGCGACGGGAATCATCCTCGTCGCCACCGTCCCCGCGGCGCTCCTGACCAAGCTCGCCCCTGATGCGCCGACCCTGCAGCATCTGATCGACGCGCGGCTGGACGGTGCGCCCGACTCGGTCGATTTCGCTTTCCAGCTCGACGCCGTGCGGAATTATTCCCCTGCCGCCGGGATCGAGCGGGTGACGGCCAAGGTCGTCGAACTCAACTTCGCCGACGACATCCTCTATCCGGTGGCCGAGCGCCCGCCGCTGCCCGCGCGCTTCACCCGGATCACGGTGCCAGCATCGGCGGCGACGAGCGGGCATGCGACGCTGGGCGAGCCGAGCGTGTGGATGCCGCTCG
This sequence comes from Polymorphobacter megasporae, assembly GCF_018982885.2. Classification (NCBI taxonomy): domain Bacteria; kingdom Pseudomonadati; phylum Pseudomonadota; class Alphaproteobacteria; order Sphingomonadales; family Sphingosinicellaceae; genus Glacieibacterium; species Glacieibacterium megasporae. The sequence continues at coordinate 2,853,120 of NZ_CP081848.1, forward strand.
TCGCGCCGGCGCTCAGGGCGGCGTTGGCGCGTTAGGTGGGAATGACGCAGACGGACATTTTATCGCTGACCGGCGTCGGAGTGCAGGACGCCAGCAACGTGCCCCTCCCCTCGGAAGGGGAGGGAAGGCAGGCCCGGCCCGATCCGGCGATCGATCTCCCTCCGGCGCTTCGCGCCCCAATGGATGTCTCCGCCGCTACCACCGCCGACACGCCCGACATCGACTCGCTGCTCGACGCCGCCTTCGGCCCCGGCCGCCACGCCCGTACCGCGTCGCTCCTCCGCGCAGGGGCCGAGCCGATCGCCGGGGTCAGCCTAGTTGCGCGCGACGGCGGGCGGCTTCTCGGGTCGATCCAATACTGGCCGATCGAACTCGTCACCGGCGACGCCGTGACACCGCTGACTCTGCTTGGCCCGGTCGCGGTGGCGGCAGACGCCCGCACGCTCGGGCTTGGGCGGAGATTGCTTGCGGCGTCGCTTGCGGTCGCCGAGGCGCATGGCTTCGATCCGATCCTGTTGATCGGCGACGCGAGCTATTACGGGCCGTTCGGATTCGACGCCGCCGCCACCGGGGACTGGCAGCTGCCGGGCCCTGTCGACCGGCACCGGCTGCTCCTCCGCCAGACCGGCTCGATCGTCCTGCCGAAGATCGCCACCGTCCGCGCGGTCAACGCCTCGGCGCTCGCGGCTCCGGGGATGAGTGCGTGATGCTGCCGGGTTGAGCCGCGACATCGACCGGACTCGTTCAAAGCGCCGCCGCCGACTATAGCCGTTTCGCAACAGGATAATCGATGCCGACCGAAACCGCTCCGACGCTCGCCGAGATCGCGACCCTGCTCTGCGAGCGCAAGCTCCCGCCGGTCGATCAATGGCATCCGGCGCATTGTGGCGACAGCGACATGCGGATCGCCGCCGACGGGACTTGGTTTCACGGCGGCACGCCGATCGGTCGCCCCGAACTCGTCCGGCTGTTCTCGACGATTTTGCGGCGCGAGGCCGATGGCGGGTACGTCCTCGTCACCCCCGGCGAGAAGCTCGATATCGTCGTCGACGACGCGCCGTTCGTCGCGGTCGCAGTGACGAGCGAAGGCGAGGGGATGTCGCGCCAGCTCGCCTTCCGCCTCAACACCGGCGACCATGTCGTTGCCGGGCCTGACAATTTGCTCCGCGTCGAGACCGCCGACGATGGCACCCCGCGCCCGTATGTCCACATCCGCGGCGGTCTCGACGCGCTGGTCAACCGAGCAACGTTCTACGAACTCGCCGACTGGGCGATCGCCGAGGATGCGGCTCCGCCCGGCCTGTGGAGCGGCGGCGTCTTCTTTCCGTTCGCCGCATGACGCTGCGCGAGCGGCTCGCCCGCGCGACCGGACCGGGTGAGGGGAGGCGCGGCGACTGGGACTTTCCCGGCAACGAGCACGAGGCTCCGGTGGCGCTGACTCCGGCGGCGGTGCTGATCGGCGTCGTCACCCATGATCGTCCGACGATCCTGCTGACCCGGCGCACCGACACGTTGCGCCGCCATGCGGGCCAGGTCGCATTCCCCGGTGGGCGGATCGACCCCGAAGACGCCGACCCGACCGCCGCCGCGCTGCGTGAAGCGCACGAGGAGGTCGCGCTGCCGCCGCATGCGGTCGATGTCGTCGGCGTGACCGACCCCTATTCGACAGGGACGGGGTATCACATCGTTCCCGTCATTGGGCTGATCGCGCCGAACCTGCCGCTCGTCCCCGCCGCCGATGAAGTCGCGTCGATCTTCGAGGTGCCGCTCGATTTCGTCCTCGATCCGGTCAATCATCAGCTGCGCCAGACCGAATGGCAGGGGCGGCTGCGATCATATTATGTCATTACGTGGGAGACGCACGAGATCTGGGGGGCGACTGCAGCGATGATCGTCAACCTGTCGCGACGGCTGGCATGAAGTGGCCAGCATGAAGCTGGGGCCGCAGCCGTGGCTCGCCGGCAAGGGCGCGCGCGCGATCGCTGCCGCGCTCGACGTCGACGGCGGGTCGACCCGGCTGGTCGGCGGCGCGGTTCGTGACAGCCTGCTCGGGTTGAAGGTCAACGACATCGATTTCGCGACGGTGTTCGAGCCCGCCGAAGTCGTCGCCCGGCTGGAGGGGGCAGGGCTCAAGGCGGTTCCGACCGGCATCGCCCACGGCACAATCACCGCGGTCGCCAACGGCTTCTATGCCGAGGTGACGACGCTGCGTCGCGACGTCGCGACCGACGGCCGGCATGCGACGGTCGCCTTCACCGCCGATTGGCGCGCCGATGCCGCGCGCCGCGACTTCACGATCAACGCGCTCTACGCCAACCCGGTCAGCGGCGAGATCGACGATTTCTTTGGCGGGGTCGACGATCTTGCGGCGCGGCGGGTCCGCTTCATCGGCGTCGCACTCGACCGCATCGCCGAGGACCATCTGCGCATCCTCCGCTTCTTCCGCTTCTCGGCGCGCTTCGCCACGACGATCGACCCCGACGGGCTGGCGGCTTGTATCGCGCGCGCCAACGACCTGATGGCCCTGTCGCGGGAGCGGGTTCGCGATGAATTAGCGAAGCTGCTTGTGACCGATGATCCGGCGCCGACGCTCGCGGTAATGCTCGATCACGGCATTCTTGCGCCGGTTCTGCCCGAAATCGACCGTGGCCTAATTGCGCATCTCAGTCGCGTCCGTGCGGGTGAGGGTGCGGCCGGTGTGCGGGCGGGGTTCGCACGGCGTCTGGCGGCACTATTGCCGGTTGATGCGGCGCTCCTCGACGATCTCGCGACGCGGCTGCGGCTGTCGAAGGTCGAGCGCCGGCGTCTGGTGCTGACCGCCGACCGGGGCAGAAGCCTTGGCGAAATGGCGTATCGCGACGGCATCGAGAGCGCGATCGATCGCGGCATCCTGTCGGATAACAAAGACTTGCCGGACTTCATTGCGGCATGGTCGAAACCCGTGCTGCCGGTTTCGGGACGCCACCTGATCGCGCGTGGACTGCCACCCGGCCCGGAAGTCAGCCGCCGCCTCGGCGAAGTCGAGCGCGAATGGATCGCCGCCGGCTTCCCCGCCGACATCGACCCCATCGTTTCCAGGGTGTTAGCGGCTTAAGCGAACTTGTTGTCGCGCGGGAAACCCACCGGCGGCATCCGCCCGGTCCCGCCGCGCGGCCCGACCCACGGCCCGACATCGGCCTCGGTCCGCGTCCGCGTCCCCGATCCGCCCATCGCCCACGACAGGCCGTCGGCACGCTTGAAGCTGGTAATGTCGGCGACCCCGCCATCGCGGTATTTCTGCAGCGCCACGCCTTGTCCCCGCGCCATCACCGGGACATCGTCGAGCTTTATAATCAACAGCTTGCGGTTCTCGCCGACGACGCCGAGGTGATCGTCGTCGGCCGGGATCGGCCGCACGATCTTGAGGCTCGCGCCGGCACGCGGCGTCATCACCTGGCGCCCTTTCCGTGTCTCCGCGAGCAAATCGTCCCCGCCCACGACGAACCCGCGCCCATCCGATGCCGCGAGCAACAGTCGCTCGCCCGCCCGGTGGACGAACAGCGCGACGATCGCCGCCGCGCCGTCGAGGTCGATCATCAGCCGCACGGGCTCGCCGAAGCCTCGCCCGCCGGGTAGGCGATCTGCGCCAAGTGTATAGAATCGCCCGGTTGCTGCTGCGATGACGATGCGGTCGGTGGTGTGGGCGTGGAAGGCGAAGGCGGGACCATCGCCCTCCTTGAACTTCAGCAGGTCTGGCGCGGTAAGGTCGACGTGACCCTTCATCGCGCGGATCCAGCCCTTCGCCGAAACGATCACCGTCAGCGGCTCGCGGTCGATCATCGCCTCGAGCGGGATCATCGTCACCACCGGCGCCGTGCCGATCTCGGTCCGCCGCGCTCCAAGCGCAGTCTCGGGGCCGTAGCGCGTCCGCAGCTTGGCGAGGTCGTCGCGGAGGCGCTTCGCCTGCGCCTGGGGGCTGTCGAGCAGCGCACGCAGCTTGCTAGCTTCCGCCGTCAACGCCTTGTGTTCCTTGGTGATCTCGATCTCTTCGAGCCGCCGCAGCGCGCGCAGCCGGAGGTTGAGGATTGCCTCGGCCTGCCGCTCATTGAGACCGAACCGCCGGATCAACTCGGCCTTCGGCTCATCCTCCTCGCGGATGATGCGGATCACCTCGTCGATCGACAGATATGCCTTGAGATAGCCGTCGAGGAGTTCGAGGCGGTCGTCGATCTTCGTCAGCCGGAAGGTCGTGCGATTGGCGGTGACTTCGATCTGGTGGTCGAGATACGCCTGGAGCACGGCCTTCAATGGCATCACCCGGGGGACGTGATCGCGGTCGAGCACGTTGAGATTCAACGGAAACCGCGTCTCGAGGTCGGTCAGCTTGAACAGGCTTTCCATCAAAACGCCGGGGTCGACGTTGCGCGAGCGCGGCTCGAGGACCAGGCGGATCGCGGTGTCGGACTCGTCGCGGACGTCGGCGAGGATCGGCAATTTCTTGTCGTTGATCAGCGCGGCGATGTCCTCGATCAGCTTGCCCTTCTGGACCTGATACGGGATTTCGGTGACCGCGATGACCCACGTCCCGTTGCCCGCGGGTTCGACCGACCAGCGCGCGCGCAGGCGGAAACTGCCGCGACCGGTGGCATAGGCCTGGGTGATCGCTGACGCCGGCTCGACCACGACGCCGCCGGTCGGGAAGTCGGGACCCTTGAGGTGCTGCATTAGGTCGTCGATGGAAGCGTCGGGATTATCGAGGAGCACCGTGGCTGCATCGGCGATCTCGGCGACGTTATGCGGCGGGATCGACGTCGCCATGCCGACCGCGATGCCGCTCGCGCCGTTCGCCAGCAGGTTGGGGAAGGCGGCCGGGAAGACCTCGGGCTCCTCCTCCTCGCCGTTATACGTCTCGCGGAAGGCGACGCTGTTTTCGTCGAGGCCGTCCATCAGGTCGGCGGCGGCGATCGTCAGCCGCGCCTCGGTGTAGCGCATCGCTGCAGCGTTATCGCCGTCGATGTTGCCGAAATTGCCTTGCCCGTCGATCAGCGGGTAGCGGAGCGCGAACGACTGGCTGAGCCGCACCAGCGCGTCATAGATCGAGGCATCGCCGTGCGGATGGTATTTGCCCATCACGTCGCCGACGATCCGCGCGCATTTCTTGTAGCCGGTCGCCGGATCGAGCTTGAGCAGCCGCATCCCCCACAGGATGCGCCGGTGGACCGGCTTGAGCCCGTCGCGGACATCGGGGAGCGACCGCGCGGTGATCGTCGACAGCGCGTAGACGAGGTAGCGTTCGCTCAGCGCATCGGCGAACGGCGTATCGAGAATTCTTGGGTCTTCGAGCATGGCGTGAGCGATACGGGTTCGCTCGCGCCATGGCTAGAGTTTGGGTCTCGGGCGTCAGAACCGCAGCGAAATGCTCGACGCGATCTCGTTGGCGTGGCCCTGGTTGGTCGACAGCGTGTTGATCGTCGTCACCGCAGGGCTCCCGGCGAACAGTGGGTCGGTCCGATTGACCGCTTCGCTCTTCACGAAGATGTGCGCATACGACATGTTGACCGCGACCGCCTTGGTCAGATGCGCGGTGACGCCGGTCGTCGCCCAGATCCGGTCACCGTCGGGAACGCGGGTCGTGCGGTAGGCGTCGCGGGTCGGCGTCTGGTCGTACATCGTGCCCGCGCGGAGCGTCAGCTTCGGCGATAGCGCATATTCGGCGCCGGCGCTGACGCTATACGTGTCGCGATAGTTCTGCGCGCTCGATAGGAAGGTAACACCGGTCGGCGTATTGACGTTGATGTCCTTGAAACGGCTCCACTTATAGAAGCTGCCCCCGGCGAGGAGGCGCAGCTTGCCGGTGCCGAATGTCGCGCCGACGCTGGCGATGTCGGGGGTGCTGAGCGGGGCAAAACCGCGCGTGCCGCCGTTGCTCGCCGCGAGCGGGCCGAGCAGGCCGCTGATCGCCGCGACGCCCGAGAGCTGATGGTCGATGTGGCTGCGGTAATGCGCGCCGAGCCGGACCGCGCCGAGGTCGACGCTGACGCCGGCATTCCAGCCGAACGCCATGTCCTGCCCACGGATCTCAAGCAGGCCGTCGGGGAGGAGCGGCGAGACGTTGGGCAATGCGCTCGACAGCTTCGCGGTCATCCGCTGGATGTCGAAGCCGCCGCCGATCGAGATGCGGTCGGTCAGCTTGTACGCCGCGGTCGGCTGGATGTTGAGGCTCTCGACGTCGGAGCGGATCGAATCGTAGCGGCCGAACCATCCGTTGTCATAGACCACCTTGACCCCGAACGGCGCGCTGATGCCGAGGCCGAGCCACAGCCGCGAGCCCTCGATCTGCGCCGAGAAATAGCCCGACGGGATGATCACCGGCTGGTCGAACGGATTACCGCCGTTGCCGCCGCCGGTGGGAAAGCTGCCCTGGTTGCCCGCTGCCGAGCGCGTGCTGCCACGGTTGGTCTGGCTCGACTGGACGAACAGCAAATGGCCGCCGGTATCGACGCTGACACCGGGCAGGTTGGTCATCCCGGCGGGATTGTAGAAGACCGTCGCGGCGGAGTCGGCAGCTGCGGCTTCACCGGCGAACGCACGTCCGACCGCGAGCGGAGACTGTTCCTGAAGGTAGAAGCCCCCCGCGATCGCAGGGGCGGCACCGCTGGCGGTAACGAGAGCGGCGACGATAAAGCTTCGGTTCATTCAGGGTCCTTGATCGATCGATAGCCCCCCGGTGCCGCGCTGCTAGACCGCGTTGACCTGTGCGTAAACCCCCTACGCCATCCCGACGAAACGCTGACGTGCAGGGACGAGGCTGGCGGCTCGCCCGATGAGGACATCGCGTTCGAGAAACCACCCGGTCGTGCGTAGCCCGTCGGCGAGGTCGGCAGCGGTCGCGGGGCCGCTGCCGAGCAGGAATGCCGGGAGCGGCAGGAGCTTCGTCGCATAGGGCGACCCCGCGCCACGGCTGACTGCTTGCGACGACTTGGGCGAGACGAACGCAAGATCGGTCGTCGCGCCGGTCGCGACGCACGCCGTCAGGTCGAGGCCGAAGCCGAGTTCGGCGAGGAGCAGCAATTCGTAGCGAACGACGCCGGGTAGCCACTGGCTTGCGTCTTCGGCGAAGGTCATCGCGTCGAGCAGGCCGTCGAGTGCCACGTACAGCCGGGGGGAGGGGGTCGCCTCGCTCAACGCCGTCGCGGTCAGCGCGCAAAGCCAGTCGAGCGCGGCTGCCGACACCCGCCCGGTGGCGAGGACGGTCCGCCCGCGGACAAGCTCGACCGCTGCGCTGGCAAGCTGGCTCGCCGCACGACCGCGCAGCCGGACTGCAACGCCGTTGCCGGGTTGCAGGACTGGACGCAGCGCGCGCGATCGTCCGCCGGGTACGTAGCCGGCGACCAACCCGCCCTTTTCAGTAAGAAAGCGGACGACTGCGCCGTGCTCGCCGTGAGGCAGCACCGCGGCGATGATCGCTGGCGTGTCGACGTCCATCGTTTCAGCAGATAGGGGGTCGGGTGACCGTCGGCTATCCTTTGGCGCCACAACAACGGCGGGCTGACCGAGCGGCTTTGCGATTACGGGACGGGCGACTAGGGTCGCGGATGTTCGGGGGCGCGGGGGCGAGAATGCAGGCAGATTTGCGACTGGCAGCGATGCTGGCGGTGAGTACGAGCGCGGTCGCGGCGGACATTCCGCTCGATGTCGCGCGTGGGCAGAGCATTCTCGCCGAGGCCCGTGCCGCGTGCGGCGGTCAGGCGTGGGACCGGATTGCCGGCTGGCACGAGCGCGGACGCATCACGATCGCGGGTCATCCCGAGGGCAGCTACGAAGAGTGGAGCGCGATCACCTCCCTCGCGATGGCAATGCGGACCGAGCCCGGCGGCGCAGCGGTGAGCCATATCGGCACCGACGGGACGACGTCGTGGCGCCGGCTGCCTGCGGGCGGCGTCGACGTCGGCTCTGCATCGGGACCGAGCCGGCTCCACCTCCGCGACGCCTATTTGAGCAATTTTGCGTATTTCCTTCCCACGCGCTTTCCGGCGGCTGTCGTCGCGGAGGACCCGCGAACCGTTGGCACCACCGTCTACGACGTCGTCACGGTTCGCCCGGCCGGCAGCGAAGACTTCGCCTTATGGATCGATCGGGCGAGCCACCGGGTCGCGCGGATCGTCGTCGGCAATCAGGTCGCCGAGCTGCGTAACTATCGTACCGTGTCGGGGGTCTGCGCGCCGACCCTCGCGATCCAGACCGACGGTAATCCGGCGCACACGACGACGCTCGATATCGACAGCGTCGACACTGCGCCGTTGTCGCCAGCGGTCTTCGCGGTGCCGCGGCCATGAGCGTCGATCTTCAACCGACGTTGAGCGGCGATCTGGTCGCGCTGCGTCCGATCGCGCCCGGCGACTGGGCGGCGCTCTACACCGTCGCGTCCGATCCGCTGATCTGGGCAGTCCACCCGGTCAGCGACCGCTGGCGGGAGCCGGTCTTTCGCCGCTTCTTCGACGAGGCGCTGGCGAGCGGTGGCGGACTGGTCGCCACCGATCCGGCATCGGGCGCTGTCATCGGCTTCTCGCGCTACGATCTCGCGCGCGTCGAACCGGGCGAGGTCGAGATTGGTTGGACCTTCCTCGCCCGCAGCCACTGGGGCGGTGCGGCCAACGCCGACATGAAGCGGCTGATGATCGGCCACGCCCTGCGCCATTTCGACCGCGCATTGTTCCTCGTCGGCGAGGCGAACATCCGCTCGCGCCGGGCGATGGAGAAGATCGGCGGACGGCTCACCGACCGCACCTACGACGCCTATTACCCCAGCGGGATAGTACGCCACGTCATCTACGCGATCGACCGCGAAGGCTTTGCCGTGGGACCGCTCGCCTAAACCGGACACGAGGCTCCCCGACGATATCCACAGCGATCTCGGACTGCGGTCGCCCGTGCCATAGCCGAATCGCCGCCCGCGTCTTATCCTCTCCCGATGCCCCACGCTCCGTTCGTCCACCTCCGCGTCCAGTCGGCGTATTCGATGCTCGAAGGCGCGATGACGCCCGATGCGATCGCGGCGGCGTGCCGGACGATGAAGCTGCCGGCGGTCGCGCTGACCGATCGCAACAACATGTTCGGCGCGATGGAGTTTTCGGAAGCGTGCCGCGGGCAGGGGGTCCAGCCGATCATCGGCGCGCTCGTCGCGTTCGAGCGGCCGGGCTCGCGAACCCCGGCGGGACGAATGACGTGCGATTGGCTGGTGCTGTTAGCGCAGGACAAGACCGGGTACGACAACCTCATCGCCATCGTCAGCGACGCGCATCTCGGCTGCGATGCCGCCGACGAGCCGCATCTGACGCTCGCCGAGCTCGAAGGCCGGACCGATGGGCTGATCGCGCTGACGGCGGGGCCCGAGGGTGCGCTCGCGCGGCTGCTCGCCGAGGGGCAGGACGCGGCCGCCTATGCAGACGCGCTCGTCGCGCTGTTCCCCGACCGGCTGTATATCGAGTTGAGCCGGAGCGGCGATCCGATCGAGATCAAGGCCGAAGCCGCACTCGTCGAGCTCGCCCACGCCCGCGACCTGCCGATCGTCGCGACCAATCCGGCGCGGTTCATCGACGCCAAGGTCCACGCCGCGCACGACGTCATGCTGTGCATCGCCGACGGTGCCTATGTCGAGACGACCGAGCGGCGGCGGTCGAACCCCGAGCATTGGCTCAAGCCGGCGAAGACGATGCTCGAGCTCTTCGCCGACCTGCCCGAGGCGTGCGCGACGACGCTCGTCGTGGCGCAGCGCTGTGCGTACAAGGCGCCGTCGCGCGAGCCGATCCTGCCGAGCCTCGCGGGTGATCCCGCCGCCGAAGTGAGCGCGCTCGCCGAGCAGGCGACGGCGGGGCTCGACCGGCGGCTCGAGGCGCTCGGCCTGAGCGGCGACGCGGCGACGCCCTACCGTGAGCGCTGCGTATTCGAGCTCGGCGTCATCGCGCGGATGGGCTTCCCGGGCTACTTCCTGATCGTCGCCGACTTCATCCAATGGGCGAAGGCGCAGGGCATTCCGGTTGGTCCCGGGCGCGGATCCGGCGCGGGATCGGTCGTCGCCTGGGCGCTGACGATCACCGACCTCGACCCGTTGCAGCACGGCCTGCTGTTCGAGCGCTTCCTCAACCCCGAGCGTGTGTCGATGCCCGACTTCGACATCGACTTCTGCGAAACCCGCCGCGGCGAGGTCATACGCTATGTCCAGCAACGCTACGGGCGTGGGCAGGTCGCGCAGATCATCACCTTCGGGAAATTGAAGGCGCGCGCGGTCCTCAAGGACGTCGGGCGGGTGCTGCAGATGCCGTACGGGCAGATCGACCGCATCGCCAAGCTGATCCCAAATCATCCGACCGATCCGTGGACGCTGGCGCGCGCGATCAACGGCGTGTCCGAGCTGGTGGCCGAGCGCGACCGCGATCCCAAGGTCGCGCATTTGCTCGAGATCGCGCTCAAGCTCGAAGGCCTGCCGCGCCACTCGTCGACTCACGCTGCCGGCGTCGTCATCGGCGACCGGCCGCTGAGCCAGCTCGTGCCGATGTACCGCGACCCGCGCTCGGACATGCCGGTGACCCAGTTCGACATGAAGTGGGTCGAGAAAGCCGGGCTGGTCAAGTTCGACTTCCTCGGGCTCAAGACGCTGTCGGTACTAGAACGCGCCCGCGAACTGCTGCTGGCGAAGGGCGTCGTGCTCGACCTCGCCGCGCTCCCGCTTGACGACGAGGAGACCTACCGGCTGATCGCGCGCGGCGATACCGTTGGGGTGTTCCAGTTCGAATCCGAGGGCATGCGGCGCGCGCTGACACAGGTCCGGCCCGACTGCTTCGCCGACATCATCGCGCTCGGCGCGTTGTACCGCCCGGGGCCGATGGAGAATATCCCGAGCTTCGGCCGCCGTAAGAATGGCGAGGAGGTGCCCGACTACCTCCATCTGAGCCTCGAGGGCGTCCTCAAGGAAACCTACGGCGTCATCATCTACCAGGAACAGGTGATGCAGATCGCCCAGATCCTCGCTGGCTACAGCCTCGGCGAGGCCGACCTGCTGCGCCGTGCGATGGGCAAGAAGATCGCCGCCGAGATGCAGGCGCAAAAGGCGCGCTTCGCCGATGGCGCGGCGAAGAACGGCGTCGATAAGCGCCAGGCGGCGGCGATCTTTGAGCTCGTCAACAAGTTCGCCGGATACGGTTTCAACAAGAGTCACGCCGCGGCGTACGCACTCGTCAGCTACCACACCGCGTGGCTCAAGACGCACCATCCGGTCGAGTTCTACGCCGCGTCGATGGCGTTCGACATCACCAACACCGACCGGCTGGCGATCTTCGTCGACGACATGCGGCGGATGGCGGTGCCGTGCCTGCCGCCGTGCATCAACGCGAGCGACGCCGACTTTACTGTCGAGGACAGCGGCGTTCGCTTCGGGCTGGCGGCGCTCAAGAGCGTCGGCGAGAAAGCGATGGCGGGGATCGCCGAGGAGCGCGCGCGCGGCGGCCGGTTCACCGGGCTCGCCGACTTCTCGCGCCGGGTCGACCCGAAGTTGCTCAACAAGCGCCAATTGGAGGCACTCGTCGGCGGCGGCGCATTCGACGGGATCGAGAAGAACCGCGCCGGGGTACACGCGCTCGCCGAGGCAATCCTCGGCACCGCGCAGAACGCCGCCGCCGCCCGCGAGAGCGCGCAGGTCGCGATGTTCGGCGAGAGCCACGACCGCGGGCTGGCGATGCTCGTGCCGCCGGGGATGGGCTGGACCCTTGCCGAGACGATGGCACACGAGAAGGATGCGTTCGGCTTCTACTTCTCGGGCCACCCGGTCGAGGGCTTCGCGCATATTCTCACCGCCCACGGCGCACGAACCTATGCCCAGTGCGCGACGGTCGAGCCACCCCCCGGGGGCGGGCGACTGCCAGCGACGATGGCGGGGCTGATCGAGGACCTCAAGTGGCGGACCCCGCAGAACGGCAAGAGCGACAAGTATCTGCTGCTGACGATGTCCGACGCGAGCGGCCAGTATGTCGCGAGCTGCTTCGACGACGCCGCGCAGGCACAGATCGTCGCCGCGCATGCCGCCGCCGACGCGGTGCTGGTCAACGCCGAGCTGATGTGGCGGCCCGGCGAGGACACCCCGCGCGTGACGATCCGAGGGGTCAAGCCGCTCGCCGCGCTGGCGAAGGCGTCTCGCTGCCGCCTGACGGTCGAGCTGTCAGGGGCAGGGATCGACGCGCTCGCAGGGCTGGTGTCGAGCAGGCGAGGGGGCAAAGGCGAGATCGTCGCGCTGGTCCCGCTCGGCGGCGGCGGCCGCGCGAACCTGTCGCTCGGCATGGATTTTGCGATCGACAACGAGGTCGTGGCGAAGGTCGAACGGCTGCGCGGGGTCGCCGGGGTACGGTTGATGGCGGCGAGTTAGCAGGGTCTCCCGATTATGCGGCGAAGATCATGTCTTCGCGGCAGAGACCAATGAAGTTAGTGCCATCGCCGCATGACACAATAAGCTCCGGGCGGCCGTCCTACCGGCAGGTCGTCGCCCCGGTCCGATCGAGATCGAGGCAGCGCCCATCGACCATCGGCGTCTTCACCCCGACCACCGCCGCCAGCGTCGGCGCGATGTCAACCGTCTCGACCGGCAGCGGCTGTTCGAAGCCCGCGGCTCCCGGCCACCAGAACAGGATCGGGACGCGGCGGTCGTAGTTCCACACCGACCCATGCCCGGCGACGGTGTCGCCGAGCGACTGCGGGTCGCCGAGCGTGGTGTACGGCCGCAGCACCGCCATGATGTCGCCGCTGCGGACCGGATCGGTTGACTCGGCGATGCGTTCGAGCAGCGTCATTTCGTCGGCGGGCTTGCCCTTCGGCGGCAGACCGGCGAGCGCCTGCGCCCTGGTGTAGACCTCGACGACCTCGGGGCGCTTGCGGAGTTCTGCGATCGTGACCTCGCCGATCCGCTCGATCAGCTTGGCGTTCGCCCCTTCAGGCGGAACGATCGTGATCTCGTACGGGTCGCCCGCGAGCGGGCTGGCGTCGAGCTTGAGATCGGCCTGCACTGCCGCGCCGACTTCGGTCATCAGAGTCTTCGGGTTGACCCGGACTGCAGGGAAGCCGCGCTCCGCGACACGCTCGGCAACGTCGATGCTGCCGTGGTCGGCGGTCAGCACAACGAGGACAGGGATCTTAAGCGCCTCGAGCTTGCCGAGGAACACTCCGAGCATCGCATCGAGGTGCGCGAGGTTATCGCATTGCTCGGCGCTTTCGGCCCCGTAGCGGTGGCCGACGTAATCGGTCGCGCTGAGGCTGATCGCGAGGACGTCGGGAGCGCCGCCCTGGCCGAGCTTCTGCGTCGCGATCAATTGCGTCGCGAGGTCGAGCGCGACCTGGTCGTAAATCGGCGACGCGCGGAACCACGATTGGAAATAGCTGTCCTTCGAGAAGTCTGTCCCCGGTGCGGGGGCGATCCAGCCGAGCGGGGGCAGTTCGTCGTCGACCGTCAGCCGCCCATAGCGCCGCGCGCCGAGGTCGACCTTGCACCGCGGGTCGAGCGGCACCCACTTCGGCGCGGCCTTGAGCCACTTCGCCGCGAGCGCCGCATTATACGCGACGATGGGGGCGAGCCGCGCCGCCTCGTTCGTGCCCGCGGGGATGTAGGTGGTGAAGCCGCCGTTGGCGTCGTCCCACCAGAACGTGCCGTCGGCGCCGTGGCCCGCCATCGTGATCGCGCCGCGGTCCTTGCCAGACACCGCAAATGTGCGGCTTGCTGGGTTCGCCGCCTTCATCCACTCGCCAAGCGTCGGCACCTTGAGATTGGCCGGGCCGCGCGGCGCATCGGGACGCCCGGGGACGGGCGAGGCGGGGTCGAGCATGCAATAGGCCTGCGTCTTGGTCGCGCGGTCGTACCAGCTGTTGGCGACGATGCCGGTCGCCGAGGGGTGCCGCCCGGTCAAGATCGTCGAATGCCCGGGGCAGGTCTCGGTCGCGGCATGGCTCTGGTAGCCGTTGGGAAAGACGACGCCGTGGTCGGTCATCATCCTGAGCCCGCCGGTGAAATGGCTGCGATACTGGTCGAACAGCGCCGCCGAGAACTGGTCGACCGAAATTGCGACGATCAGCTTCGGCACCGGCGGCGCGGTACTCGCGACCGGGGCCGCAGCCGCTGCCAAAGCTGGCTTGGTGACCGCCGATGCGGCGAGCAGGAGGGCGCCGAGCCCGAGTATCCGTGTCCGCATCCGTGTCATCGCGAAGTTCCCCAGCATTTGCGAACCGATGCCACGCCGATATTACCGTTTGGCGTCGGAGGGTAGGGGGCATGGCGCCCAGCCCGCCGCCAAGGGATTTTCGCCGCGCCGGCGTACCCCCCTGCGGTGAATGCCTTTTCGACGAAACCCCTCGCGCCGCCTTGTGCCGCACCGCAGCGCGGGGTAGCGCGACGGCCCATGCGCGCGGCGTTCTTCCCCCAGTTTGCGGTCTTCGATCGCCCGAAGCTCAGCCGTCGCGCGACCGGGCTGATCGCGGTCATCCTCGTCCACCTGCTGCTCGCGCTGCTGTTGCTGTCGCTCAACCCCAAGCGCGAGAAGGCGCCGCCGGGGCCGAAGACTTTCACGCTGTCGCCGATCCAGGCACCGACCCCGGCGAAGAAGCCGGTCGTCCAGGCGAAGCACGCCCATGCCGGCGCGCCGCCGCGCAAGGCCCCGAGCCGCGCCGTGACCAAGCCGCTCGTCGCAGTCCCGAAGTCCGACCAGCCTTCGACCAAGCCGTTCACCACCGAGTTGATGGACGCGGTCGACATATCCGCGCTGCCCAACCATAAGAGCGACGTCGCATCGGCGACCGACGGCACCGGCATCGGCCCCGGCAAGGTCGGCGCGGGCAACGAGTCGGGGTCGCTCTACAGCGCCAACGGTGCCCCGGGCGGCGAGCCGCTGTACAACGCCGAATGGGTCACCGAGCCGACCAACGCCGAGTTGTCGACGTACCTGCCACGCAATCTGCCGAACGCAAGCTGGGGGGTGATCGCCTGCCGTACCGCCGAGCGCAACCGCGTCGAGGATTGCCAGGAACTCGGCGATTCGCAACCAGGGCTCGGATTGTCGCGCGGGATGCGGCAGGCGGCGTTCCAATTCCATGTCCGCCCGCCGCGCGTCGGCGGGAAGGCGCTGATCGGTGTCTGGGTCCGCATCCGCATCGACGAGCATGTCGAGGAGCGCGGCGGCTAGGCGAATTCGTGTATTCGGGGCAGCTGCTCCTGAAAAGCTTGCATTCGGCGCGCCATCCGGCTAATGGCCGCGCCTCACGAAACCACTCACGCAGGGGCAACCCATCCGGTGCCGGGCTCGCCCGTTACACCCCCTGCGGCGGTCCAACCGGATAGAGGAGCAAGACTTATGGCGACCCCCGTCGTCTCGATGGCGCAGCTTTTGGAAGTCGGTGCCCACTTCGGCCACCAGACCCACCGCTGGAACCCGAAGATGAAGCCCTACATCTTCGGTGACCGCAACGGCGTCCACATCATCGACCTGTCGCAGACCGTGCCGCTGTTCGCACGCGCGCTCGACTTCGTCCGCGCCACCGTCGCCAGCGGCGGCAAGGTCCTTTTCGTCGGCACCAAGCGCCAGGCGCAGGACCCGGTCGCCGAGGCCGCGCGCCGGTCGGGCCAGCATTACGTGAACCACCGCTGGCTAGGCGGGATGCTGACCAACTGGAAGACGATCTCTGGTTCGATCAAGCGCTTCAAGATGCTCGAGGAGCAGCTGTCGAGCGACACCGCCGGACTGACCAAGAAGGAAGTCCTCAAGCTTACCCGTGAGCGCGACAAGTTCGAGCTGTCGCTCGGCGGCATCCGCGACATGGGCGGCCTTCCCGACATCATCTTCGTGATCGACGTCAACAAGGAAGACCTCGCGATCAAGGAAGCCAACACGCTCGGCATCCCGGTCATCGCGATCCTCGACACCAACACCGATCCGAGCGGCATCGCCTTCCCGGTTCCGGGTAACGACGACGCGAGCCGCGCCGTGCTGCTGTATTGCAACGCGATCGCCGACACGATCATCGACGCCCGGCAGGGTCGCCAGGCCAGCCAGGGCATCGACCTTGGCGCGATGGACGAGCCGCCGGTCGAAGTCTACGCCGCGCCTGCTCCGGTTCACGCCGAGCCGCTGCCGACGACGATGGTCGAAGCTCTGGGCGATGTTGGCGTGCACGTCGCTCCGGCGCCCGACGTCGAAGTTGCTGCGCAGATGATCGATGTCGCGACTGCCGCGACGGTCGAGCACGAGACGGCAACCGCTTAAATTCGCTGATTAAATCTATCGTCATCCCCGCGAAGGCGGGGGCCAGTCACCACCACTGGCTGGGGTGACGGGCCCCCGTTTCCGCGGGGATGACGCCACTAGCATAAGGAGCATCCCATGGCCGACATCACCGCGAGCATGGTCAAGGACCTGCGCGACCGTACCGGCGCGGGCATGATGGACTGCAAGAAGGCGCTGAGCGAAAACGGCGGCGAGATGGAAGCTGCGGTCGATTGGCTGCGTACCAAGGGTCTCGCCTCGGCCGCGAAGAAGGCCGGGCGCACCGCCGCCGAGGGCCTCGTCGGCGTTCAGGTCAGCGGCAAGCGCGGCGCAGCGGTCGAGGTGAACTCAGAAACCGACTTCGTCGCCAAGAACGACCAGTTCCAGAGCTTCGTCCGCACCGTCACCGGCATGTCGGCGACCCACGGCGACGACGTCGAGTTGCTGCTTGGCGCAATGTACCCCGAGCGCGCCGGCATGAGCGTCAAGGACGTCCTCCTCCACAATATCGCGACGATCGGTGAGAACCAGTCGCTGCGCCGCGCCAAGATCGTCGAAGTCTCCGAAGGCGTCGTCGTCTCGTACGTCCATAACGCAGTCGTCACCGGCATGGGCAAGATCGGCGTCCTCGTCGGCCTTCAGTCATCGGCGTCGCCCGAAGTCCTCGAGCCGCTCGGGCGCCAGATCGCGATGCACATCGCCGCCGCCAACCCGCTGGCTCTCGACGAGAATGGTCTCGACCCCGCCGTCGTCGAGCGCGAGCGTGCGATCGCCCGCGAGAAGGCCGCCGGTTCGGGCAAGCCTGCCGACATCCTCGAAAAGATGATCGAAGGCGGCGTTCGCAAGTACCGCCAAGAGAATGCGCTGCTGACGCAGGTGTTCGTGATCGATGGCAAATCGAAGGTAGCTGATGTCGTCGCTGCCGCCGCCAAGACCGCCGGCACGCCGATTACCGTCACCGAATTCGTCCGCTTCCAGCTCGGCGAGGGTATCGAGCGCGAAACCAGCGACTTCGCCGCCGAAGTCGCTGCTGCCTCGGGGATCGCGTCGCCGTCTGAACCTCGCGCCTGATCGCCGGGGTTGGCAGCGTCCAGCCCCGTCTCTAGTGTCGCCGCGGTTCCCGGAGTTGACGACCCCTATGGCTCGACCAGCGTATAAGCGCATCCTGCTCAAACTGTCGGGCGAAGCGCTGATGGGGTCGGGCCAGTATGGCATCGACCCCGCCGAAACCGCGCGCATCGCGGTCGAGGTCAAGCGCGCCCGCGACGCCGGCTACGAGCTGTGCCTCGTCGTCGGCGGCGGCAACATCTTTCGTGGCTTGGCAGCGGCAGCGAAGGGCTTCGATCGCGCGAGTGCCGATTACATGGGCATGCTTGCGACGGTGATGAACGCACTCGCGGTGCAGAACGCACTCGAACGCGCCGGGGTCGATACCCGCGTACAGTCGGCAATTCCAATGGCAAGCGTCTGCGAGCCCTACATCCGGCGGCGTGCCGAGCGGCACATCGAAAAGGGCAGGGTGGTGATCTTCGCTGCCGGTACCGGCAATCCGTTCTTCACCACCGACACCGCCGCCGCCCTCCGCGCCGCTGAAATGGGTTGTGACGCGCTGTTCAAGGGCACGAGCGTCGACGGTGTCTACGACGCCGACCCGAAACAGGTCGCAACCGCCAAGCGTTACGAAACGCTGAGCTTTTCCAAGGTCCTGGCGGACGATCTAAAGGTGATGGATGCAAGCGCGGTTGCTTTGTGCCGCGACAACAACATTCCGATCGTCGTGTTCAACATCCGCGCCGAGGGCAGCCTGACGGCGGTCCTCGCAGGCGAAGGTGTGTCGACGACCGTTGGCGGGGAAGGATAAGACGATGGCGATATTCGATGCAGTGGCGCACAAGGCCGATCTCGAACGGCGGATGAACTCAGCGGTCGATGCGCTCAGGTCCGACCTCGGCGGGTTGCGGACCGGGCGTGCGTCGACGTCGCTGCTCGACCGGGTGACGGTTGAGGTTTACGGTTCGAACATGGCATTGTCGCAGGTTGCAACGGTGACCGCGCCCGAGCCGCGGATGCTGTCGGTCCAGATTTGGGACAAGTCGAACGTTCAGATGGTCGAGAAGGCGATCCGCTCGGCCGGGCTCGGGCTCAACCCGATCACCGATGGTCAGACGTTGCGCTTGCCGATTCCCGACCTGACCGAGGAGCGCCGCAAGGAACTTGCCAAACTTGCCTCGCAATATTCGGAAAAGGCCAAGATCGCCGTCCGCAACGTCCGCCGTGACGGGATGGAGAGCTTGAAGGCCGCCGAGAAGAAGGGCGACATCAGCCAGGACGAGCAGAAGAAGCTCGAGACCGACGTCCAGAAGATCACCGATAAGATCACCGGCGAGATGGATGCCGTGTCGGGCGCGAAGGAAAAGGAAATCCTCGGCAAGTGAGCCTGCGTCCCGCCAATCGCGACGCAGGGGCCTTAGCCGCTGGCGGGGGCGCGGGGGCACCGCCGCGGCATGTCGCGATCATCATGGACGGCAACGGGCGCTGGGCGAAAAAGCGTCATTTGCCGCGCCTCGCCGGGCATCGCAAGGGCGTTGAGGCGGTCCGTCGTGCAGTCGAGACCGCGCCGACGCTCGGCATCGAAGTTCTGACGCTGTACGCTTTTTCAAGCGAGAATTGGCGCCGCCCCGCCGACGAGGTGAGCGACCTCATGGGCCTCCTCCGCCATTATCTCCGCACCGAAATCGCCGAACTCCATCGCAACGGCATCCGTATGCGCTTCATTGGCGACTTGTCGGGGCTGAACGGCGACCTCGTCACCCTTCTGGGCGAAGCCGCCGAACTGACCCGCGACAATACGAAGATGACGCTGGTTCTCGCGCTTAATTACGGGTCGCACGACGAACTGACGCGCGTCGTGCGCGAACTCGCGACGGCGGCGCTCGAGGGCACGCTCGATCCGGCGGCGATCGATGCTGCGGCGATCGAGGCGCGGCTCGACACCGTCGACCTGCCGCCGCCCGATCTCCTCATTCGTACCAGCGGCGAGCAGCGGCTGTCGAACTTCCTGCTGTGGCAGGCGGCGTACGCCGAACTCGTCTTCACCGACGAACTCTGGCCCGATTTCAACGCCGCGTCGCTGACGGCGGCGGTGACGGCGTTCGGCACACGCGACCGGCGTTATGGTGGGCGCTGACGTGACCGCCAGCGGTGGGCTGATAACCCGTATCGTCGTCGGTGCCGCGCTGATCGTCGTTGCCTGCGCCGCAGTCTGGTACGGCGGGCTCGCCTTCACTGCGCTGGTTACAATCGCGGTTCTTCTGATGAGCGCGGAATGGTGTGTCATGCACGGCATCGGCCGGGGGTTTCGCCTCGCAAGCCTCATCGTGCTCGCGTTCACCGGCGGTGTCGCCGCGCGTCAATCGTCGGTCGATGCGATCATCGTTCTCGCGGCATCCGCCGGGCTGCTCGGCCTCTTCATGCGCAGCTTCGACCGCCAGCGTGCCTTCTGGCTTGCCGCAGGATTGCTCTATTGCGGCCTGCCGATGATCGCGCTGATCTGGCTACGCGGCCTGCCCAACACCGGGATTGCCTTGACGATTGCGGTCCTCGCCGTTGTCTGGGCGACCGATATCGGGGCGTATTTCACCGGCCGCGCGATCGGCGGGAGCAAGCTCGCGCCGGCGATCAGCCCGAACAAGACGTGGGCAGGCGCGATCGGGGGCGTCGTCGCGGCGATTATTACCGGCGCGATCCTGACCTCGCTGGCGATTGGTCCTACCGTGGACGGCGACGTCAGTCACATCCAGACGATCGTCATCTTCAGCATCATCGCGGCGTTTCTCGCTGTGGCGGCGATCGTGGGCGATTTGTTCGAGAGCTGGCTCAAGCGCCGCGCCGGGGTCAAGGATTCCGGAAATTTGCTGCCGGGGCATGGCGGCGTGATGGACCGGATCGACGGCCTTGTGCCGGTCGCGGTCTTCGCTGCGGCAATCGTCGCGATCAGCGGGATTACACCATGAGCCCGCGCGGAATTACCGTTCTCGGCGCGACCGGGTCGGTCGGGGCGTCGACGCTCGACCTGATCAAGCGCGCGCCCGCTCATTGGAAGGTCGAAGCGCTTACGGCCCACCGCGATGTCGCCGGGTTGGCAAGTGCGGCGCGTGCCGTCGGCGCAGCATTGGCAGTCGTCGCCGACGAGACCTGCTACGCCGCGCTTAAGGTCGCGCTCGCCGGGAGCGGCATTGAGGTCGCGGCAGGTGCAAGCGCGCTCTGCGATGCCGCACGGCGACCTGCCGAGGTCGTCCTCTCGGCGATCGTCGGCGCGGCGGGCTTGCCGCCGACGCTCGCAGCGGTCGAGCGGGGCGCGACGCTCGCCATAGCCAACAAGGAAACCTTGGTCTGCGCGGGCGATCTCGTGCGCGCGGCAGCGAAAGCATCGGGGTCGGTCCTGCTGCCGGTCGATTCCGAGCATAATGCGATTTTCCAAGTGTTCGACCACGCGCGGCCCGAGCGCGTCACGCGGGTCATCCTGACGGCATCGGGCGGTCCGTTCCGGACCGCCTCGATCGAGACGATGCGTGCGGCGACCCCGCAGCAGGCATGCAATCATCCGGTCTGGTCAATGGGCGCGAAGATCTCGGTCGATTCAGCGACGCTGATGAACAAGGGACTCGAGCTGATCGAGGCGCATCATCTGTTCCCGGTCACCGCCGACCAACTCGAGGTCATCGTCCACCCGCAGTCAGTCGTCCACAGCTTCGTCGAATACATCGACGGGTCGATGCTCGCGCAGCTCGGGTCCCCCGATATGCGGACCCCAATCGCCTACTGCCTCGCGTGGCCCGAGCGTATGGCGACGCCGAGCGCGCGGCTCGACCTCGCGGCCGTCGCGCGGCTCGAGTTCGAAGCGCCAGACTTCGAGCGCTTCCCTGCGCTCGGCCTCGCATGGGCGGCGCTTCGTATCGGCGGATCGGCGCCCGCGGTGCTCAACGCCGCAAATGAGGTTGCCGTCGCGGGCTTCCTCGCCGGTCAGATCGGCTTTCTTGATATCGCCGCAATCGTCGCGGATACCCTCGATTGCCTCGATGCCGCACCGATCGCGTCGCTCGACGAGGTCGTGGCGATCGATGCCCGCGCTCGCATCGAGGCGACGCGGCTCATGGCGGAGAGGATGCGCTGATGGAGACGATGCCGCAACCGAGCCTGATCCTCACGCTTGCAACCTTCGCCGTCGTCATCGGTGTCCTCGTCTTCATCCACGAGTTCGGCCACTACCTTGCAGGACGCATCTTCGGGGTAAAGGCCGACGCTTTTTCGATCGGGTTCGGGCGCGAGATCGTCGGCTGGACCGACCGCCGCGGGACACGCTGGAAGGTTGGACTGCTGCCGCTCGGCGGGTATGTCAAATTCGCGGGGGACATGAACGCAGCGAGCGAAGCTGCTGATGTCACTGAAGCGACCCCAGCGGAACGCGCGGTGATGTTTCAATCGAAACCGTTGTGGCAGCGGGCGATCGTCATTCTCGCTGGACCGCTCACCAATTTTGCTTTCGCGATCGCTGTATTCGCGGCTTTCTTCGCGATCTACGGGCATGCCTTCACGCCCGCACGCGTGGCGAAAGTCGTCGCCGGGAGCCCTGCCGAGCGCGCCGGGTTCGTCGCAGGGGACCGTATCGTCACGCTCGACAACGCGCCGGTCGAGCGCTTCGAAGACGTCATTCGCGTCGTGACGATGAGCACCGGCGTTCCCATTGATGCCGAGGTCGATCGCGCCGGGAAGCGCCTCCACCTGACGGTGCGCCCTAAAATCATCGATGAAATCGACCGCTTCGGCAATCACTACCAGCAGGGCCAGCTCGGCGTCGGTAGCGGCGGGCGGATCGTGGTCAAGGTCGCACCGCCCGTCGCGCTCGGCTACGCTATCAAGGAAGTCTGGCTGCTTACCGGGACGATGGCCGATGGTATCGTCGATGTCGTCACTGGCCGTCGCGCCGTTACCGAACTTGGCGGGCCGATCAAGATCGCGCAGATTTCGGGCCAGCAGGCGGCGCTCGGGTTGCCCAACCTCGTGCAGTTCATGGCGCTAATCTCGATTAATCTCGGATTCATCAATCTCCTGCCAGTTCCGATGCTGGACGGGGGGCATCTGTTCCTCTACGCGGTCGAAGCCGTCCGTCGGCGACCCTTGGCACCGAAGGTTCAGGAATTTGCCTTCATGTCGGGGTTTGCCGCACTTTTGTCGCTGATGGTTTTCCTGACGTGGAACGATCTGGCTGCGGTCGGTGTCTGGCAGCACCTTTCGGGGCTGTTCGGGTGAAAGTGCGGTTCGCGGGGGCGAATTGCCGGTGGTCCATCAGGGCGACCGGAGCCACGGGGCTGTGTGAAGGGCGGGTTTCGCGTGAATGAAGAACGTTTGATGCTGCCGGCATCGCGTCGTACCGCGCCAAGCCGGGCCGCGCGCCTGACGCTTGCGTTGCTCGCCGGAACATCACTGAGCCATGCCGCAGTCGCGCAAGTTGCTCCGGCAATCGACGTCGCCGCGCCCGCTGACAGTTTTCCGACTCCTGTTCCGAACACGTCGGGCACGGTCCGCGCGATCATCGTCAAGGGGACCGAGCGTCTCGAGCCCGAGACGGTCCGGTCGTATATTAACCTCGACGTCGGGGACGCGTACGACCGCGATCGGCTCGACAAGGCGTTGAAGGAAATTTACGCGAGCGAGTTGTTCGCCGACGCGACGATTTTGGACGACAACGGCACGCTGACGATCACCGTCAAGGAGAACCCGGTGATCAACCGCGTGCTCATCGAGGGCGCGAAGCGGGTCAAGGAAGAGAAAGTCCGCGAGGAAGTTCGCCTTGCTCCGCGCCAGATCTTCACGCGCTCGAAGGCGCGCGCCGACGTCAGCCGCATCCTCGAAGTTTATCGTCGCGGCGGGCGCTTCGCTGCCGCAGTCGAACCTAAGATCGTCCAGCTCGACCAGAACCGCGTCGACGTCGTTTTCGAGATCAGTGAAGGATCGAAGTCGAAGGTCCGACAGATCAACATTCTCGGCAACACCAAGTTCAAGGACGGCGTGTTGCGCAACTCGATGGCGACGCGTCAGGCGCGCCCGTGGCGTATCTTTGCGTCGAACGACACGTACGACCCTGACCGCTTGGCCTACGACCAACAAAAGCTGCGTCAGTTCTACCTGACCCAGGGGTACGCCGACTTCCGCGTCGTTTCGGCGGTCGCTGAACTGACTCCGGATCGCAAGGACTTCATCGTCACCTACGTCGTCGATGAGGGCGAGCGCTACAAGTTCGGCGACCTGAAGATCGAGAGCGATATCCGCGACATCAAGGCGGAAACGTTCGAGAAATTGCTGACCGAGAAGAAGGGCGACTGGTACAACGCCCAGAAGATCGAGAACACGGTCGACACGCTGCAGGAAACTGCAGGGTTGCTCGGCTATGCATTCGCCGACATTCGGCCGCAGTTCAATCGCGACAAAGACAAGCGCGAGATGAACATCGTGTTTCAGATCGCGGAAGCACCGCGCGTCTACGTCGAGAAGATCAACATCAACGGCAACGTCCGCACCAAGGACGACGTCATTCGCCGCGAGTTCCGCTTGGCCGAAGGCGACGCGTTCAACACCTTTAAGGTCAAGCGCACCCGGGACCGACTCCAAGGTCTCGGCTTCTTCCAGGACAAGCTCGAGATCGAGCAGAAGCCCGGATCGACGCCCGACAAGGTCGTCCTCGAGGCGAACGTCCAGGAGAAGTCGACCGGCGAACTGCAGATCTCGGCGGGTTTCTCGAGCCTCGAGCGCTTCATCCTGTCGGGCTCAATCACCCAGCGCAACTTCCGCGGCAAGGCTCAGGAGCTTCGCCTTTCGGCAAATATCTCGAGCTACTCGAAGTCGATCGAGGCGGGCTTCACCGAGCCATATCTGTTCGGCCGCAACCTCGCACTCGGTTTCGACCTATTCCGTCGCGATTACAACGCGTTCAACACGCTTGCCGATAATTCGCGCAACACGACCTATTCGCAGACGACGACCGGCGGCCAGCTCCGCCTCGGCTTCGCGATCACGGAATTCTGGGCGGCGTCGCTGCGCTACGGCCTGACCTTCGACAAGGTCACGCTCGATCAGGCGACGTATTACACCAACGGCGTCTGCGACCCGCTGCTCGCTGGCCGCTACCTGTGCGATTCGCTCGGCAGCTACACGACGTCGTCGGTCGGCTACAGCCTGATCTACAATAGCGTGAACAATCCGGTGAAGCCGAGCCGCGGCCAGCGCTTTGTCTTCAGCCAGGACCTCGCGGGCGTCGGCTTCGGCGTCAATTACCTGCGGACCCGGCTCAATTACGACTGGTATCACCCGTTGTTCGGCGACAGCAGCGGCTTCGTCCTCAACATCGGCGGCGAGGGCGGCTACATCTTCGGCTACGGCGGGCAGGCTGTCCGGCTGACCGACCGCTTCTTCCTCGGTGAAGGCCAGTTGCGCGGGTTCGGTATCCGCGGTGTCGGTCCGCGCGTCGTTCGCAAGACCCTCAACGCCGATGGAAGTGTCTCGGCAGATACGACGACCTTCACCGACGACTCGATCGGTGGTGAGGCGTATTACCGCGGCCGCATCGAGATCCAGATCCCGCTAGGTGCTGCCGGTGCCGAACTCGGCCTGCGTCCGTCGATCTTTACCGACGTCGGCGCTGTCTTCAAGGTTGCCCAGCCGACGTTGATCTGTCAGCAGCCACCGGCAACGGCCAAGCAACTTCCGGCCAGCCTGAACTGCAGCGCTAATACCGGTGGGACCGGCTTCCAGGAGTTCTTCTACGGCAACTCCGCCAAACCTCGTCTGGCGGTCGGCGCGGGTGTCTCGTGGAACTCACCGTTCGGTCCGTTCCGCTTCGACCTCGCCAAGGCGTTGTTGAAACAAGAAGGCGATCAGCCCAAACTCTTCCAATTCAACGTAGGGACGCAATTCTAATGAAGATCATCTCGAAGACTGCAATTCTGCTCGCCGCGATGCTTGGTGGCACTGCGGCACTGGCGCAGGCACTCCCGCCCCCGGTCGTGATCATTGTCGACATGGATCAGGTCATCAACGGATCGGTTGCCGGCAAGCAGGCCGCTGCCGATCTCAAGACGCGTGCCGATGCCATCCAGGCGCGTCTCGCCTCGCTGCGGACCCAGTTCGGCACCGAGGGCGAAGCGCTGCAGAAGGCGCAGCCTGCGCAGACCGCTGCTCCCGCCGCGATCACCGCATGGCAGACCAAGGCGCGCGATCTGCAGTCGCGCCAGCAGGCGGCTGAGGCTGACCTCCAGAAGCGCGATCGCGACTTCCAGGCGTCGCGCCAGCTTGTGCTCAAGCAGATCAACGACGCCGCGCAGCCGGTCATCTCTACCGTGATGCGTGAGCGCAACGCGACGATCGTTCTCGCTGAAGGCGCGACGCTCCAGCATTCGGCGGCAATCGACGTCACCGCCGATGTCCTCGCGCGTCTCGACAAGGCGCTGCCGCGCGTGTCGACCGCTGCGGCCGCGAAGTAATATAGCGGTGTACGACGCCGGGCCGCCGACCGAGCTTCCGCCGCTGGAACCGGTCGGCGTCCAGGCGATAATGGGGCTGATCCCGCATCGCTTCCCGATGCTGCTCGTCGACCGAGTCGAGGACATCGTCCGCGACCGGTCGGCTCGCGGGATCAAAGCGGTGTCGATCAACGAGCCGTTTTTCGCTGGGCACTTTCCGGGACGTCCGATCATGCCCGGCGTTCTCATCGTCGAGGCGCTGGCGCAAACCGCCGGCGTCCTTGCCATCCTGTCGATGGACCTGCAGGGCAGCGGCAAGCTCGTCTATTTCATGGCGATCGAGGAAGCGAAGTTTCGCGCTCCCGTCGAACCCGGTTGCCTGCTTGATCTCAACGTCGAGTTCATCCAGCGCCGCGCGACGGTCTGCAAGTTCGCCGGTCGCGCAACCGTCAGCGGCAAGGTCGTCGCCGAAGCGCGATTTACCGCGATGATCGCCGATCCGCCTGCATAGGCCTGCGTTCCTTGCCGTTCCGGTCGCGCCTTCGTAAGACGGAGCGGGGAGACACTGAGCGATGGCGACGCAGCTTGCGACGGGAACGGGGGATGTCGCTCTTCATCCGCAACGCGACCGCCTGATCATCGTCGCGTCGTCGCTCGGCACGATCTTCGAATGGTATGATTTCTTCGTCTACGGGACACTGGCAGCGCTCCTCGGGCGTTTGTTCTTTCCGAGCGACAATCCGACCGCAGGGCTCTTGCTCAGCCTTGCAACCTTCGGTGCCGGCTTTGGCGTCCGGCCGATCGGCGCGTTAATTTTCGGGGTCCTCGGCGACCGTATCGGGCGCAAGCACACTTTCCTCGCCACGATCACGCTGATGGGTATCGCGACTGCGCTCGTCGGCTTTCTGCCGACCTTCACTGAAGTAGGCATCTGGGCGCCGGCGTTGCTCGTCGGACTTCGCCTTTTGCAGGGACTGGCACTCGGCGGGGAGTATGGTGGCGCGGCGATCTACGTCGCCGAGCACGCCCCGAAAGGCCGCCGTGGCTTCTTCACGAGCTTCATTCAGGCGTCGGTCGTCGGCGGGTTTCTCCTGTCGCTGATGGTCGTTCTCGGGACGACGGCGCTCGTCGGAAAGAATGCGTTCGCAGCGTGGGGCTGGCGCATTCCTTTCATTGTTTCGCTCCTGCTGCTCGCAATATCGCTCTATATCCGGCTCAAGTTGCGCGAGAGCCCGATTTTCATGGCAATGAAGGCTAAGGGCAAGACGAGCGCAAACCCTCTGCGTGAGACCTTCGGTACCCCAGGCAACGTCCGCTTGCTGTTCGTCGCGCTCTTCGGGATCGCCGCCGGGTTGACCGTAATTTGGTACACCGCGCAATTCTCGGTGCTGTATTTTCTCCAGCAGACTGCTCTCGTCGACGAGACCGACGCGAAGCTGTTGTGCGGTGCCACTGCGTTGCTTTCAGCGCCGTTCTTCGTACTTTCCGGACACCTGAGCGACCGCTGGGGGCGCCGGCCGATGATCATCGGCGGCTACGGCCTGACCCTGCTGTTGCTGTTTCCGCTATTCCATTTGCTTTCGAGCGCAGCGAACCCAACGCTGGCGAAGGCCTCGGCCGCCGCGCCGATCATCGTGACCGGGGTCCTTTGCCATTATGATCCTTTCGCTCACAAACAGGACACCGCGTGCGGCGAGGCGATGCAGTATTTCTCAGCGCGCGGGATCGGCTTTCACCGACACGAATCGGGAAGCCTGCCACTGCGCATTACGGTCGGGGGCACGATTGCGGTCGACCTCGACAGCGTCGGCGGGCAGTTCGACAAGGCAGCAGTCGAGGCAGCGCTCGCCAAAGCCGGTTACCCGACCAAGGACAACCCGGGGCCGCGTAACAACCTGCTCATCGTCGCCACCGGGCTGGCGCTCGGGATCCTGTCGGCGATGACCTATGGTCCCGTCGCGGCGGTACTCGTGGAGCTGTTTCCGGCGCGCATCCGCTACACCTCGATGTCGATCCCGTATCATATCGGAACGGGCTACTTCGGCGGCTTCCTGCCGCTGATCTCGCAGTTCATCATCGCCCGAACCGGCGACCCATTCGGTGGCCTGTGGTATACGTTCGCGGTAGTTGCAGTGGCCTTCGTCGTGACGTTATTCGCGCTGCCGGAAACCAAGGATCGCGATATCTGCTAACTGCAAAACGCCGGTCATGATCTGCGGCCACTGGCGAAATGCCATTTTTGCATTACGTGAACGACGTCTTTTTTCGTCAACTCGGCCACACTGTCGCCGAAATCGACGTGCCGATTGTCGCGGTAACCGTCATCTTCGCTTCCGGTATCGTTCGGTCATGTTAGGCTGATATTCCGGGCGCCGTAATACAACATTAGGCGAGTGAGGCGGGTGGATTGATGCGGGGGCAGGGCGCTCCCATATCCGCGTGGAGCGGTCGGGATTACGATCGTAACGTCCGCCACCGGGCGGTGTGGAGTTGAACGAATGCAGACCCTTCCCGTCCTTCCGTTACGCGACATTGTCGTGTTCCCGCAAATGATCGTCCCGCTTTTCGTCGGCCGAGATAAGTCGGTGAAGGCGCTCGAAGCCGTGATGAACGGTGGCGACAAGCAGATTTTCCTGCTCTCGCAGAAGAACCCCGGCGACGAGGATCCTGGCGAGGGTGACCTCTACGACGTCGGTACGCTGGCGACCGTCCTTCAGCTGCTGAAGTTGCCCGATGGCACTGTTAAGGTCCTTGTCGAGGGCCAGTCTCGCGCCAAACTAGGCAAGCTCGACACGTCGGGTGAGTATCTCGTCGGTCGCGCCGATGAAGTCGAGGAGACGATAGGTGACCCGACGCTCGTCGAGGGACTTGTCCGCTCGGCGATCAAGCAGTTCGAAGCCTATGTGAAGCTCAACAAAAAGACCGCGCCCGAAATCGCGGTGCAGGTCGGCCAGATGGACGAGGCGGGACGCTTCGCCGATACGATCGCCGCCAACCTGACGCTCAAGATCGCCGACAAGCAGGCGCTGCTCAGCCAGTTCGAAGTCGTCAAGCGCCTCGAGGCCGTATTCGGCTTCATGGAGGGCGAGATGGGCGTCCTCCAGGTCGAGAAAAAGATCCGTTCGCGCGTCAAGCGCCAGATGGAGAAGACGCAGCGCGAATATTATCTCAACGAGCAGATGAAGGCGATCCAGCGCGAACTCGGCGAGGGCGACGAGCCCAAGGACGAGACCGCCGAGATCGAGGAGAAGATCGCGCGGACCAAGCTCAGCAAGGAGGCGCGCGAGAAGGTCATCGGCGAGCTCAAGAAGCTCAAGGCGATGTCGCCGATGTCGGCGGAAGCGACCGTCGTGCGCAACTATCTCGATACCGTGCTCAGCTTGCCGTGGGGCAAGAAGACCAAGGTCAAGCGCGACATCGTCGCCGCGCAGGCGGTGCTCGACGGCGACCATTATGGCCTCGAAAAGGTCAAGGACCGGATCATCGAGTATCTCGCGGTCCAGGCGCGGACGAGCAAGCTGAAGGGGCCAATTCTGTGCCTCGTCGGCCCTCCGGGCGTCGGCAAAACCTCGCTCGGACGCTCGATTGCCAAGGCGACCGGTCGTGAATTCATCCGCCAATCGCTCGGCGGGATGCGCGACGAAGCCGAAATACGCGGCCACCGCCGGACGTACATCGGATCGATGCCCGGCAAGGTGATCCAGAACCTCAAGAAGGCTGGCGCATCGAACCCGCTGTTCCTGCTCGATGAAATCGACAAGCTCGGCCAGGATTTCCGTGGCGATCCGTCGTCGGCACTGCTTGAGGTGCTCGACCCTGAGCAGAACAAGGCTTTCAACGACCATTATCTCGAGGTTGACTACGACCTGTCCGACGTGATGTTCGTGACGACGGCGAACTCGCTCAATATGCCGCAGCCGCTGCTCGACCGGATGGAGATCATTCAGCTCGCGGGTTACACCGAGGACGAAAAGGTCGAGATCGCCAAGCGTCACCTTCTGTTGAAGCAGTACGACAACCACGGTCTCAAGAAGACTGAGTTTGCCGTGACCGATGGGGCGTTGCGCGACCTGATTCGGTACCACACCCGCGAGGCTGGGGTGCGGACACTCGAGCGCGAGCTGGCGAAGCTGGCGCGCAAGTCGTTGCGGCGTATCCTCGAGGGCAAGGCGACGTCGGTGACTGTCGACTCGGACAACCTCCACGAGTTTGCCGGGGTCCGGAAGTACAAGTTCGGCGTCGGTGAGATCGAGGACCAGATCGGCGCGGTCACCGGGCTTGCCTGGACCGAAGTCGGTGGTGAATTGCTGACGATCGAGGCGGTCACTTCGCCCGGCAAGGGGACGATCAAGACGACCGGCAAGCTCGGCGACGTCATGACCGAATCGATTTCGGCAGCATTGTCGTTCGTCAAGGCGCGGTCGGTCACCTACGGAATCAAGCCGAGCCTGTTCGAGAAGAAGGAGATCCACATCCACGTTCCCGAAGGCGCGACTCCGAAGGACGGGCCAAGCGCGGGCGTGGCGATGGTCACCGCGATCGTCTCGACGCTGACGGGTATCCCGATTCGCAAGGACATCGCCATGACCGGCGAAGTCACGTTGCGCGGGCGGGTGCTGCCGATCGGCGGGCTCAAGGAGAAGCTGCTCGCGGCTTTACGTGGCGGGATCACCACGGTCCTGATTCCGGCGGAGAACGAGAAGGATCTCGCTGAGATCCCGAAGAACGTCACCGAGGGACTACGCATTATCCCGGTGGCGCACGCCGATCAGGTGCTCGAACACGCGCTGGTTTCGCCGCTGGTGCCGATCATCTGGAATGAGGCCGACGATCTCGCCGCGCGCCCCGATCCGGCCGCCGTTGCGGCCTCGATCGGTGACGGTGTCGCCATTCGTCACTAACTGCGGGCAACCACCTATTCGAAAGAGAAACCGCGCATTCGGCGCGGTTTCTTTTTGACTAGAGGACAGGGCTAGGGCGTAAGATCGACTGGGGGTCGGCAGGGGGGCACGATGTCCGCCGGAGACTGCAACCACCATGAACAAGTATGACCTTGTTACCTTCGTTGCTGAATCCACGGGGCTTGGACGGGTCGATTCGGGACGGGCCCTCGACGCTGCCCTCGAAGCGATCCAGGTCGCGCTGAGAGCGGGCGACGACGTCCGGCTGGTCGGCTTCGGGACGTTTCACGTCACCCACCGCAAGGCATTATCAGGCCGCAATCCGCGTACCGGGGATCCGATGTTACTCGGCGCGAGCAATCAGCCGAAGTTTACTCCCGGCAAACTGCTCAAGGCAGCGGTCAACTGACGTCGGCGAGCACTGCCGGCTTTACACCGGGCCGTCAGCCTCTTAGACGCGGTGCTCCCCGGCATGGGCGCGTAGCTCAGCGGTAGAGCACACCCTTCACACGGGTGGGGTCACAGGTTCAAACCCTGTCGCGCCCACCATGCCCCGGACCTCACTACTTTTGCAGCATGTTGCCGATCAGGCTGACGCTGAGCGCGACGACGATGATGTTGAACAGGAACGCAGCGAGCGCATGGCCGAGCGCGAGCCGCCGCATCGACTGCGAGGTGATCTGCACGTCGGACACTTGGAAGGTCATCCCGAGGACGAACGAGAAGTAGGCGAAGTCGCTGTAGTTCGGCATCGCGTCGCCGGGAAATTCGAGACCACCGCTATCCTGCTTTTCGCCGTCACCGCGGCCTGGCTCATCGTCGATATCGCCCGGGGCATAAAAGCCATGGGCATAATGCAGCGCAAACAGGAGGTTGCTGAAAAGCCAAACGATCAGGAGCGTGCCGCCAGCGACGCCGAGTGCGCTGCCGTGGCCGCCGCTGACACCGACGAGTTCGACCGTCACTGCGACCAGCACGACCGCGACGATGAGCAAGGCGATCGCCAGCAGGATATGGCTGTCGGGATCATTCTCCTTGGCGCGCGCGCGCATCGTGTCGGTCTTGCTGCCCCACATCATCCGCAGCGTCAGGATGATCCAGAGCAGGGCACCGGCGTCGAAGCCGATCAGGACGCTGCGTGCAGGACCGACGACCGGGCCGGTCGCGAGGGCGACGACGATCATCGCCACGACGAACAGCCAGAAGTTGAAGTAACGGATGCGACTCATCGCCGTGCTCCTGCAAGAACCAGATATTACGCCTGTGCGAAGGCGGTGACGATGATGCCAAGGTTGACCGTTACGCTGATAACGCTGCCATCGCCGAACGCCAAGCCGGTGATAAGGCGCAGTGCGCGAGCGCTGGCATATCGAACGGTTGGGATTATTATAGTGAGGCGCATCTCGCGCGCGTCGAGCCGGATAATCCGCCGACGGGAACTGGGGAGACTGATATGACCTTCAAAACATTGGTGATCGCGGCAGCGATGCTTGGCACGCCTGCGCTCGTCTCGGCGCAGACGGCCAGCCAGTCGACGACAACGACGACCTCCGAACATACCAGCGAAACCAAGCCGGTGGTTGTCGTCCACCACCACGCTCGGCACCGTGCCCATCACCGGGTCGCGCACAAAACGGCTGTTACGAAGACCACCGATGCCGCCGGCAATACATCGACGACGACCACAGACACAGCGTCGACCCCTAAATAAGATGGGGACCACCGCTTGCCGGGCGGCGTGCGGTGGTCTTTTCGCCGCGCGCACAAGCACCCGCACAAGCCCGAACGCAGCACGAACGCTGACCTCGGGCTGACGCGCTTCGCGCTCTACCGCGCGCTATAGTTGGTTGCGACCCAGTCGCGGTAGCTGCCGTCGATCACGCTCCGCCACCAGGCTTCGTTCGCCAGATACCAGTCGAGCGTCGCCGCGAACCCCTGCGCGAAGCTGCGCTGCGGGGCATAGCCCAGCTCATCGCTGATCTTGCGCGCGTCAATTGCGTAGCGGCGATCGTGGCCGGGGCGATCGGCGACGGTGGTCTTGAGGCTTGCGCTCGGCGCGCCCTTAGCCGCGGCGGCGTCGGGGAAGCGCGCGGCGAGCCACGGGTCGGCGGCGAAGGCGGCGTCGACCGCGGCGCAAAGCGTGTCGATCACGGTGAGGTTGGCGAGTTCGGCGCCGCCGCCCACGTTATACGTCTCGCCGACCCGGCCCTTCGCGATGACGAGGTCGATGCCGAGGCAGTGATCCTCGACGTGGAGCCAGTCGCGGATCTGCTGGCCGTCGCCATAGATCGGCAAGGCCCGGCCATGCAGCGCGTTGATCAGAAACAGCGGGATCAGCTTCTCGGGAAATTGGTACGGACCATAATTGTTCGAGCAGTTCGACGTCGTCACCTGCAGGCCGTAGGTATGGTGATAGGCGCGAACGAGGTGGTCCGACGCTGCCTTCGTCGCCGAATATGGCGAGTTGGGCGCGTACGGCGTCGATTCGCTGAACGCCGGATCGTTCGCCGCCAACGTGCCATAGACTTCGTCGGTCGAGACGTGGTGAAAGCGATGTGGCGTGCCGCTGCCCTTAAGCCAGACGGTCCGCGCCGCCTTCAACAAGCTATGGGTGCCGAGGATGTTGGTGTCGACGAATGCGTCGGGGCCGTGGATCGAGCGGTCGACGTGGCTTTCGGCGGCGAAGTGGACGAGCGTGTCGATGCCCCGGTCGCGCAGCAGCCCTTCGACCAGCGACTCGTCGTGGATATCGCCGTGGACGAAATCGACATCGACTCCGGCGAGGCTCGCGCGGTTGCCGGCATAGGTCAGCGCATCGAGGACGACGACGGTATCGCCGGGGTGACGGTCGCGCCAGTAATGGACGAAGTTCGCCCCGATGAAGCCGGCCCCGCCGGTGACAAGCAGCTTCATGTCGGGTCCTTCATCGCCGCTAGGCAGTCGCGCAGTTCGGCGCGCCAGTGCCGCCCCGGCCCCGTGATCGCCCATGTCGTCGTCTTGTCGAGCACCCCGAACGCCGGGCGGCGCGCGGGGGTCGGATAATCCTCGGTCCGGATCGGCAGCACCGCGACCGGCGTCGTCAGCAGCCCGATCGCCAACGCCTCATCGTGGATCGCGACCGCGAAGTCGTACCAAGATGCGACGCCCGCGTCGGTCGCGTGGAAAGTGCCGGTGTGACCGCCGGCGATCAGCGTCCACAGTGTCCGCGCGAGCGTCGGGACGTGTGTCGGCGTCCCGATCTGATCGGCGACCACGCGGATTTCGGGGCGGTCGCGCATCAGGCGCAGCATCGTCGCGACGAAGTTGTTGCCGACCGCAGCATAGACCCAAGCCGTCCGCACGATCAGCGGGTTGGCATGGAACTCGGTTGCCGCGAGTTCGCCATCGAGCTTGGTCCGCCCGTAGGCGCCGAGTGGATTCGGCGCCGCGTCGGGCGGGTAGGGAC
This sequence comes from Polymorphobacter megasporae, assembly GCF_018982885.2. Classification (NCBI taxonomy): domain Bacteria; kingdom Pseudomonadati; phylum Pseudomonadota; class Alphaproteobacteria; order Sphingomonadales; family Sphingosinicellaceae; genus Glacieibacterium; species Glacieibacterium megasporae. The sequence continues at coordinate 2,887,249 of NZ_CP081848.1, forward strand.
GGTGCGCGGTACCGTCGAAGACGAAGTCGGTCGAGACATGCGCAAAGCCTGCCCCGGCGATCCGCGCGGCGGCGGCGAGCGTGCCGACCGCATTGACGTTGACCCGGCGCGCGGCGGCTTCGTCGGCCTCGGCCTTGTCGACGGCGGTGTAAGCGGCGGCGTTGATGATGACATCGGGGCGAGCCTCGGCGACGATGGCGCGAACCGCCTCGGCATCGGTGATGTCGAAGCCGGCTTCGGGCGGGGCGATGACGGTGACCCCGGCGGGCGCGGTCGCCTGGAGTGCGCGACCGAGCTGCCCGCCCGACCCGGCGATCAATGCTCTCATGCGAACACCTCGGCAGCGGCGAAGCTCGACGCAACGGCATCCTTCGCCGACAGCAACGGGGTTATCCCGTCGAGCCGCCAGTCGATCGCGAGATCGGGGTCGTCCCAGCGGATCGCGCGCTCGTCGGGCGGGGAGTAGAGCGTCGTGCACTTGTAGAGGAAGTCGGCGGTGTCGCTGAGGACGACGAAGCCGTGACCGAAGCCCGGCGGCACCCACAGCATTGCCTTATTCTCCGCCGATAGCTCATAGCCGACCCAGCGCCCAAAATCGGGGCTCGATCGGCGGAGGTCGACCGCGACGTCGAACACCCGCCCGATCGTCACGCGGACGAGTTTCCCCTGCGGATTGTCGAGCTGATAATGCAGGCCGCGCAACACGCCCTTGGCCGACCGGCTGTGGTTGTCCTGGACGAACTCGAGATCGAGACCGGCGTCGGCGAAAGTCTTCGCGTTCCAGCTTTCGAGGAAGAAGCCGCGGTCGTCGCCGAAGACGCGCGGCTCGATCAGCTTGACGCCGGGCAGGGGGGTGTCGACGACCTTCATGCCGCGGTCTTCAGCTGGTCGAGCAGATATTCGCCGTAGCCGCTCTTGCGCAGCGGCTCGGCAATCCGGGCGAGTTGCTCGGCGTCGATGAAGCCCTGCCGCCACGCGATTTCCTCGGGACAGCAGATCTTGAGCCCCTGGCGCTCCTCGACGATCCGGACATAGAGGCCGGCGTCGAGCAGCGAGCCGTGCGTGCCGGTGTCGAGCCACGCGAAGCCGCGCCCCATCAGTTCGACCGCGAGCTTGCCGTCGTCGAGATACGCCCGGTTCAGGTCGGTGATCTCGAGCTCACCGCGAGGGGACGGGCGGATGTCACGCGCTCGGGCGACCGCGGTGCCGTCGTAGAAATACAGCCCGGTCACCGCATAATTCGATTTCGGTGCGACCGGCTTCTCCTCGATCGTCGCCGCGCGACCCGCTTCGTCGAACGAGACGACGCCGTATGCCGCCGGGTCCTTGACGTAATAGCCGAACACCGTCGCACCGTCGGTCCGCGCGTCGGCGGCGTGGAGCAGTTCGGGCAGGCCGTGGCCGTAGAAGATGTTGTCGCCGAGGATTAACGTCGACGGCGCATCGCCGATGAAGTCCGCGCCGATGTGATACGCCTGTGCCAGTCCCTTCGGCTCAGGCTGGACCGCATAAGCGATCGTCATGCCCCAGTCGGAGCCGTCGCCGAGCAGGTGGCGGAAGGCGGCAGCGTCGCCGGGAGTGGTGATGATCAACACCTCGCGAATGCCCGCGAGCATCAGCACCGACAGCGGATAATAGATCATCGGCTTGTCGTAGACGGGCATGAGCTGCTTGCTGACCGGCTTGGTCAACGGATACAGCCGCGTCCCCGAACCGCCGGCCAGTATGATTCCACGTCGCGCCACGTCGTCTCCTATGTTCGCCGCAGGGCCAGCCGCCGAACGAGACCGGCGAAGGCGCGCGCATGCTGTACGACCGAAGCCTGCCGCGCCGCCGCGAGCAGCCGGACGCCGCGGTAACGGGGCACCGGACGGCCCGCAACCCTGACCGCCGCGAGGCGGGCGATCAGTTCGCGCTTCCGCCGCGCCTGCGACGGCTGCATCCGGACGATTTCGCCGGGATCGAGCGGCTCGGTGACGATCGCACCGGCATCGACGGCGGCGCGGACCAGTGCCTCGCCGAACGCGGTTCGCGTCATCACGAGACTACGCCCGGCCTGCTCGGCAAAGCTGGGATAGCCTTTTTCGTCGCCGTACCAAGCATCGGCGCAGGCGACGTCGGCCGCGCCGCCGACCGCGTCGGGGCAGATCTTGCAGCGGAACTGGACCTCCTTCGACAGGATCTTGCCCCAGCTGTCGTGATAGCTGATGCTCCGTGTCGTGCCGTCGCGCAGCGTCGCGGTGGCACTGCCGGGCCAGCCGTCGCCGCGGTAGCGGAAGGCGGTGACCTCGTTTTCGGGCGCGTCGATCGCTTTGAGGATGCGCCGTGCCCCGTCGCCACTCGGGACACCGGCACAGAAGAACGCGAGCATCAGTGGGACCTTGGCATCGACGCGCGGGTCGATCCGGGCGAGCGCGCGCAGGGCCGAAACGTCGCACGGCTTGCCGACGAAGGCGAAGCGCCCGGGTCCATTGAGCAGCGCCGAAATCCCTGCGAGCGGCGACGAGCTGGCGTAGCGCGATCCCGCTGCGGCGAAGACCTCGCTCGCGGTGCGACCGGTGACGGTGACGTTGGCGAGCGGCTGGTGCGCGTCCATCCCGGTCTCGACGACATAGTCGACCATGCCGGTCGCGAGGGCGTGGACGAGAAGCGCCGAGATGACACCGCCCGACGACGCCTGGTGGCGGAGCGCGGCGTCGGTCGCGTAGCCGGTGGCGGTCGTGAACCATGGTCCCCACAAGGCGTCGTAGTGCGGCGCGGCGGGGCGGTTATCGATGACGAGCGCGGGGCAAGCGGCGGCAATCGCGGCTTCGGCGGGGCCTGAAATGTCCGCGATTTGATGCGGGCGAGTGAAGCCCGGGGCGACGGTGGTGAGCTCAATCGCGCCGTCGGCGAGGCTCGCGCACAGGCCGCAGCCGGTGCACAACTGGCCGCGCGCAACGCGGTCGAGTGCGGGGGAGGGGATCACGCGGCGGGCTTGCGGAAAAGATTGATCCTGAGCACGAAATGGACGACCGCGATCGCGATCAGGTTGCGGCCGATGATCGCCGCGGCCGTCGCCGCCGCCGCGCCCGCCGCGCCGTACAGCGGGATCAGCCACAGCGCGAAGCCGACGCAGAGGACCACCGCGCTCCCGGCGTAGACGAGAACCCAACGCTGGTTGCCCGTCATCACGAGGATAACCCCGAGCGGCCCAGAGGCAAGGCGGACAAGCTGCCCGACACCGAGGATCTGCAATGCCAGCGCACCGCCGACGAAGCGCGGGCCGAAGATGCCGAGGAGGAACCCGGGGGCGGCGAAGATGACGATGAACAGCGGCGCGGCGAGGACGAGGACGAGGCCGACCATCCGCCGCGCGGTCCGCGCAATGCCATCGGTGTCGCCGATACGCGCGGCGGCGGCAATGCGCGGGCCGATGATCACCTCCATGGCGAGCTGGACGAGACCGGCCAGCATGACGAACTGCCATGCCGCGCGATACTGCCCGACGACCTCGACCGGCCAGTGCGCGCCGAGCGAGACCGTGGTGTACCATTCGGTGAAGAGCTGGCTGAGGTTCGATAGCAGGATCGGCAGGCCGGCGACGATCAGCGGCACGACTGCGAGCGGGACCGGCGCGGCCCAGCCGTGCGATATCCGGCGGAACGCGAGCCAGCCGATCGCCGATCCGGCGAGGACCCCGGTCAGGTAAAGTCCGGCGGGGAGCAATATGCTCTGGGCGACCCCGGCGGCGATGCCGACCGCGAGGCCGACCGCAGCGAGCGTCGTCCCGGCAGGCCCGTCGATGACTTGCGACAGCATCACGTTGCCCGACGCGCGCAATGCCGCCGACGCGATCCGCTGGAGGGTCAGCGGCACGACCGCCCAGATCATGATGCCGAGCATCGTCGCCATCTCGGGCTGGTGGAGGATGTGCGTCGCGAGCGGCTGGCGGAAGACGTACAGCGTCGCGGCGACCAATGGCCCGGCGATCGCTACCGCCGTTGCGACGGTTTTGACAACGCCGCGCGCGTCGCCTGTCTTATGCTCGGCGAGATCACCGGCAACCGACCGGACGACGATCGTGTCGAGCCCGGCGAGGACACAATATGACGTGATCGTCAGCGTCGTCAGCGCGATACCGAATTCGCCGCTTCCGGCGGGGCCGAAGTGGCGCGCGATCAGCCAGTTCAAGCCGAAGCTCGCGACCGCACCCCATAGTTTCAGGCCGAACGCGAGCACCGACTGGCCGCCAAGCCGATTGGCGGCAAAGTGGGGCATCAAGTGCCGGATGGGCCGGGCAAGGTCCAAAACGACACTCCGCGTTGGCGGGGTTTGTTGCCCCGCCATGGGCTGATTAAGACGCCGGCGCGGGTGCCGGGGCGGCGGGAACCGACCCGGTGCCGGTGACCGGGGCTGCTACGGCCTTGGGTGCCGGCGGCGGACCATAGCCGGCAGCGTACTTGATCTTCGGATCCGACGCCTTCTTGAAGGTCGCGAGGTTGTCGACCAGCGCCTTCTGGATATTCTCGCGCTGCAAGACCTGCTGCGCGAAGGTGATGGCGGGCTCGCCGGTGAACGGCTGGACCTTCACGTCGGTGACCTTGTTGACGTACATGATCGGTGCCGGTGCGCCCTGCGGCTGGTCGGCAAACATGAAGACTTCGTTAGGGTTGCGCGCGAGGATCTTGCCGATTTCGGCGACGAGCGCGGGGTTGACCTGGAGCGCATCGATCCCGGCGTTATTGCGGCGGAATTCGATCTTGTTCTTGGTCAGCACGTCGGCGACGTCGCTCATCGTCTTGGCGGGCTCGAGCCCGATCGACGCGATGTTGGCGGGACGCAGGAACTGGATCTGGTCGATCGTATATAGCTTGCGCTGACCGAACTGGTCAGGGTGCGCTTCGATATACTTCTCGGCGGCTTCGCGCGTCGGGACGGGTACCTTTTTTGCGATGTCGCTCTGCAGCGCCTGGACGAGCAAGCCGTCGTCGACGCGACGCTGCGCGAGAATGAAGTTCGGGTTCTTGTCGAGCTGGCGCTCGCGGGCGACGTCGGCGAGCATCTTGCGCTCGATGACGCGCGCGAGGACGACCTGCTCGACGGTCTTGCGGGGAACGTCGGCGGGCGGACGGGCGAGCGAGAGTTCCGAGTTCAGCTCGTGGATCGTGATGTCGTCACCATTGACCGTCGCGACGACCTGGCCCTTGGGCGTTTCGCCGCCCCGGTTACAGCCCGCAACGAGCGCAACGATCGCCAAACTTGCCGCAATCCGCGTTTTTCCGCTCATCGACATCCTCAACCCCTCGAAATGGTTTTCATTTGCAGCCCTAGCAGGGCGCGCAACAGGACCAATGCCTTTTTCGGCTGCAAGCGCAAGAGTCGCCGTGCGATCTGGCCAAGCGCGAGGAGCCAGTGGAGCGGGAGCAGCCACAATGCTCGCCGTCGGATAAAGCCGAGCCGCGACCTCAGCAGATAATAGTCCGATGCGTCGCTCCGCCGTCCCTTGACCGCGCTCGACCCGATCGATCCGCCCTCCTTATGGTAGACGACTGCGCCATGGGCGAAGGCGATCGCGAAGCGGCCGGCGTTGCGCGCCGCCCAGTCAATCTCCTCAAAGTAGAGGAAATAATCCTCGGTCATCGGCCCGACGGTTTCGAAAAAAGCGCGTGAAACCCCGAGCGACGCGCCGAGGACGAAATCGGTTTCGCGCGCGACCTTCGCCGGATCGAACGGCATCGACCCCGGCTGGCCCTCGCCGATGCCCCGCGATTGCCCGGTGAACAGGTTGAAGCGGCTGCCGTTGAGCGCCTGGACGACATCGGGGCGATGATAATAGCGGACGATCGTGCCGCACATGCCGATCTTGTGCGTTGCCTCCATCCGGGCGAGCAGCGCCATCGCCGCATCAGGCTCGACGACCGTATCGTTATTGAGCAGCCAGACGTGACGAATCGGGGAAGCGCGAAACAGGAACCGCAGTCCGACATTGTTGCCGCCGGCAAAGCCAAGATTGCCGCCCGCATCGATCAGCGTGATGGTTGAGGTGTCGGGGGTCGCCGTAGCTGCTGTCCCGGCGTCGAGGCGGCGCAAAACGATCGGCTTGGGCCATCCCGGTTGCGACATGTCGGCAAACACCGGGGACAGCGCCCTCGCGGGGGTCGCGCCTGCCGCCCACTCGGCGATGCGGTCGGACGACCCGTCGCTCGACGCATTGTCGACAACCACGATCCGCAGCGGGATCGTCGAACGGAGTAATGTTTCGAGGCACTCGATCGTATCAGACCAACGGTTCCAGTTGACCAGCACGACACCGAGCCGCGGGGAGGGGCCGTCGATCATGCCAAAACCCAGCGTCCGGCGCCCAACGCCAGCGGCAGACAATCCCCGACACTGATCACGCAGAATGGGCCAGCGTCGGTCATGTCATCCTATCGATGCGTCGCCGCAACGCTCTAGTCGGGGCTATGGTGCACTGCAATAGGGCGACGCCAGCCGATCTCTTAGACGTCGAGCCGCGCCAGCGACGCCGACATCAACAATAGCGAGGCAACCCCCGGAAAACGATAACGGAACCGCGTCTCGGGGCCGACGACCTCACTCTCGAGCAGTTCATGCGCAGTCGCAAGTTTGCGCAGTTCGCTTTCGATTGACGCCGGACTGGGGCCGCCCGGCATCTCGGCCGCGACATCCGCGGCGACGAACCAGCCGTCGGAATACGTTCCGGCTTCGGCCGCCGCGACGAGCAGCGGCCACTGCGCACGCGCCTCTTCGCGGGCGAGCAGCGATTGGATGCGGCGGGGAAGCGTCGCGTTCCATTCAGTCAGGACGCGCTCGACCGCGAGCTTGGCGTGCGCCGGATCGATCTGCGTGCGACGCTGGTCGAGCGCGGCTATCCCGGCGCGATGGCCGAGCAACCGGACGAGATACGGCGATCCGTTCGCCATCGTCGAAATCATCTGAACGGCGGCATCGGTGAAATAAAGCCCTGCCGCATCCTGCCCGAGGTGAAGGATCTCGGCGACCTCGCCGAGATTGAGCGGACGCATCGGCAGACCGATGATGTTACGGCGGATCGACGGCGCGAAGCCAATCAGCTCATCGAGGTTCGACGCGACCCCGGTCACGACGAGCTGCACCCGCGCTGCCCGATCCGAGAGGTTCTTGATCAGTTCGGCAACATCCCGGCGGAAGTGCGGATCGGCGATCCGGTCATACTCGTCGAGGATCAAAATGACCCGTGTACCGACGACATCGGAGAACAGGTCGCTGACTTCGCGCGGGCCGAACGGGCCCGCCGGCAGCAGGCTGTCGAAATTGAGCGCCTGCTCGACCTCGACCGTCGTCGGCAGAACGCTGCGATGGTAAAGCATCGGAATCTTCGCGGCGAACGCCCGAAAAATCTCGTCGAAACGCCCGTCGGTCCCGCAGCTGCCGTACAGGACGATATAGCGCGCCTCGCGTGCGGTGTCGGCAAAGACGTGCGCGAGGCTGGTCTTGCCGATCCCGCGCTCGCCGTACACGACAACATGAACGCGCTGCTGCTCAATCGCCGCGATCAGCTGGGTCAGCGCATCGTGCCGGCCTGAAAAGCGGTCGCGTGTGGTCACCGGCTGCGATGCGCCGAGCGTATCGCGCAGCGCGAGCCGCGCCCGGGCAAGCGTGGGCTCCTCGCCGACACCCTCGACGTCATCGGATGCCATGGCGGAGAACCGCGGAAGGTCTGACTCGCGGACCGGCGCCGCATCGTCGAGCCATAAAGCGTCGAGGAAGGCTGGACGCTGACGTGCTGCCGCGTCGGCAAAAGCAGCGGACGACAGTTCCGCTTCAGGCGCCGCGCCGCGCGTCCAGCGTTTAAAAAGAGTTGCCATGTCCGTCTTAACTCCCGCGCCGGTAGCCCGGATACCGTGCCGGGCCGCAGCGTGCCGTCTATGCCACCACTACTTTAACAACGTCCGGTAATTTCCCTTCCTTGCGCAAATTGTCCGGTGGAGTGCAAGCCCGGATGGTGATCGTGAGGCAGTTGCGGGTAGGGCGCGGCACTGCTACCGGAACGGCGGGTGGATGGACTGTCGCAGGAGTTTTAGCTTGAGATACAGCGTTGGGCTGCTCACCGCGGTTGGTGCCGTTCTTGTCGCGACGCCAGCGCTCGCGGATGCCTTGTCGGCTCCAGCTGGCCTGTCGGCGACGGCGACGGGCGAGGTGCTCTACGACAGCAATCAGCTGCGTAGTCTGAGCGCTACGAACTCGCACAGTGACGACATCCGCTATTCGCCCGCGGGTGTGCTGGACTATAATCACCGGCTAGGGCGTGGAACGATCGCGCTGACCGGTCTCGTCGGCCACGATTTCTTCCAATATAATCACTATCTCGATCGCAATCGATTTGGTGCCGGTGGTGTTTTGAACCAGAGCATCGGCTCGCGTTGCACCGCCGTCGTCAACGGCAACTATAGCAGCCGGCAGAACGGGATTTATTCGTCGAACAATCTCTCGACGATACCGCTCGACCCAACGTTGCCAGTGATCGTGGATGGCCCGCCCGACGACGTCGGCCGATTGATCGACAATCGCCAGATATTCGCGACCTACGGCGCGAATGCGAATTGCGGATCGCCGGGCGGACGGCTGTCGTTCGGCGGCGGTGTGGTCCGTTCGACGATCGATAACGGATCGCAGCTGCGCAGCTTCGCAAATAGCAATTCGATGGTCTACTCGCTGTATGCCGGCCTCGGCGTTTTTCGGCCTGGCCAGCTGCAGATCAACGGCAGCTATTCGACGATCGACTACCCCAACCGGTTGATCCCGCTCGGCTCGACCATCTCCCCGGTTGGTCTCAACACCGGGGTCAAGACATACCGTGCCGGGCTGACCTATTCCCGCCCGATCGGCGCGAAATTGAGCGGATCGATCGGCTTGTCTTACCTCACCGCGCGGCCCGAAGGCGGGCAGTCCCCGTATAGCGCGCCCGCTTACGACGTCAGTCTGAACTATCATCCCTCGCCGCGGCTGAGCTTCGCGGCGGTCGGATCGCGGAGCGTGCTGTCGAGTTCGTCGTCCGGCGCGCTGTTCCGGGTCGTCGATGCGTTCCAGCTGTCTGCTACCTACGACGTGAGCAACACAATTTCGACGCACGCTAATGTGGGGTTAACTGCCAACAACTATAAGCAGCCCTTCACGATACCGGGAGAAATAGCGCGAGTGAGCGACACGTCGAAGATTGTCGGGGTCGGTATGAATTACGCGCCGAGGCCGCTCTACGATATTGCCGTTCAGGTCAGCGAAATATTCCGCTCGTCCAATCCAAGACTGTATAACTACGACAGCACCCGGGTCAGTCTCACACTCTCGGTTCATGTCTAGTCTCAAGGAGCCGAACATGCGTCGCCTATTGCTCTTGTGCCTCGCTCTCATCGCTGCGTGGTTGACCGCGAGCGCGCCGGCATTGGCGAAGGATGCGCCGGTTGTGGCGAGGGATAACGGATACGTCCTCGGGCCAAACGACACGATCGCGGTCCAGGTCTATGGCCAGCCCGATGCCGGCGTGACCACACGGATCAAGGCCGACGGGACGATCGTCATGCCGTTGATCGGCACCGTCAAGGCAGAGGGCGCGACGCAGCTCCAGCTCGCCGACACGATCAAGGAAAAGCTCGTCAAGGGCGGCTATTTCAAGGACCCGTTCGTCAACGTCGAGGTCAGCGCCTATGTGTCGAAGACCGTGAACGTCGCGGGCAAGGTCGCGACCCCGGGCGTCTATCCGCTCGACAAGCAGTATACCGTGCTCGAGATGCTCCTCAAATCCGGCTGGCTGCGTGAGCAGGGCGCGTCGTACATCTATCTGCGCCGCGCCAACGACAGCAAGGAAATCCGGCTTGAGACCGAAGCGCTTGTGCGTGGCAGTCCCGACAAGAACCTGATTCTCGCGCCGGGCGACACGTTGTTCGTCCCCGACGCGGATACGTTTTTCGTCTACGGCCAGATTGCCCACCCGGGTTCTTTCGCGATCACGCCGAACATGACCCTTCGTGAGGCGCTGGCGATCGCCGGCGGCGTAACTTCATCAGGGTCGGAACGCAAAGTTGCATTGATCCGGGGTGGTGGTAAGGAAGTGAAGGCTGCGATCGACGAGCCCGTACGCAAGGGTGATGTTTATATCGTCAAGGAGCGGTTGTTTTAACATCGGTCGATTATCGCGCGCAGGAGTAGCGTCGGATGAGTATCGCCCAATTCCTGCGCATCTTGATGGCGCGCCGGATGATCATAGTCATCACCTTGTTCGTGGGATTGGCGTCGGCTCTCGCGCTGTGCTTCATCCTGAAGCCGCGCTATCCGGCGACTGCACGTATCCTGATGGACGTGATCAAGCCTGATCCGGTGTCGGGACAGGTCATCGCGTCGAGCTTCGTGCGCGGGTATACCCGGACGCAGATCGAATTGATCACCGACTACCGGGTGGCCGGTGATGTCGTCGACAAGCTGGGCTGGGAACGCAACCCGCTGATGGTCGAGGACTACCAGAAGAACTCGAACGGCACCGAGGACTTCAGGCGGTACAAGGCGCGCGGTATTATTGAGGGCACCGATGCCGAACTGGTCCAGGGAAGCAATATCCTTGAGATCACGTACACGGCGGGTAATCCGATCATTGCGCGTACCGTCGTCAGCGCACTGCGGTCGGCGTACATCGATGCCAGCCTCCGTTTCCGCACCGACGCTGCAGGCCGTTCGGCGGATTGGTACGTCGATCAGGCACAAAAGGCGCAGCAGGCGCTGGCCAGTGCCGAAGCCAAGAAGTCGGCTTACGAACGTGAAAACGGGATCGTCATGGCGCCCGGAGGCGCTGATTCCGAAACAATGAAGCTCGAAGCGATGCAGAGCGCGATGCTGTCTGCGCGCACCGCTGCGGGCATGGTCGATAGCAACAAGGACATCCGGGCCGATCAGAGCGTTCCGGTGACCTCGATCAAGGCGCAGCTCAACGGGGTCGAGGATTCGCTGGCGACGGCGAGCCAGAAGCTTGGGACATCGCATCCGACTTACATCGCGCTCGCGGAACGCCGTAAGGTCCTGCAGCAGCAGCTCGCGCGTGAGACCGCGCTGGCACGTTCGCAGGGTGGCAGCAGCGCCTCGGCGAGCCAAGGCAACGCGTCACGCCTCGAGGCTGAAGTGACGGCGCAAAAGGCGAAGGTCCTGGCGCTCAAGCCGCAGCTCGACCAGCTGGCCCAGCTCCAGCGCGAAGTCGACCTTCGCCGATCGCAGTACGAGAAAGCGGCACAGCGCGCCGCCGATCTCAAGCTCGAGGCCGATGTTTCGGAAACCGGGCTGGTTTCGCTCGGCGACGCGGTCGTCAGTGGCGTTCCTGCGTTTCCGAACAAGCCGCTGATCCTGGCCCTTGGGGCGGCCGGCGGATTGGGCCTCGGCATCATATTGGCGATTGCGACAGAACTGCTCTCGCGGCGAATTCGCGGTCCGGAGGATCTAGCCCGTGCGTCGAAGGTCGCTGTACTGGCGGTCATCGCGGGTCCGATCCGGATGACGTTCGGGCAGCGAGTCCTTCGTTTCTTCCATATCGGCAGCGAAACGCCGCCAGCGACTGGATTGTCACCCGCCCGATGAATACCATCCCGACGAGCTTGGCGACGACGGTCAGTGATGGACGGATCGGTGCCGATGCGCCGATCCGCGACGCTCTCCTGCGTCTTGGGCTACTTACCGACGATGAGGCGACGCGGGTTGCGGAGCATCAGGCGGCGCAGGGTGTCGATTTCGACCAGGCGGCGCTCCAGCTTGGTTTCATCGGCGCCGAGGAACTCGATCGCGCGCGTGATCAGCTGGTTAACAGCCTCGCCCTCCAGGAGGATGTCCGGCGCGGCGTGTCCGACGAGCTTGTCGTGCTCAGCGACCCGGTCAGCGCCAAGGCCGAATCGATCAGGCTGTTGCGGACGCAGGTGATCGCCCAGCATATCAAGCCGGGCCGTCGGGCAATGGCATTCGTTGCACCGGTCGACGGCGTCGGCTGCAGTTATCTTGTCGCCAACCTCGCCGCGGCGCTGTCGCAGGTTGGGACGAAAACCCTGCTCGTCGATAGCAATCTGCGATCGCCGCGGATCGACCAAATCTTCGGCTTGGCTGCAAATGGTCCCGGCCTGTCGAGCTATCTGTCGCTGCAAGTGTCGCGTCCCGAGCGCGTCATCCATGCCAATGTGCTGCCCAATCTCTCGGTCATCACTGCGGGACCGCCGGTGTCACGGCCTCAAGAATTGCTGTCGAGCACGCGGTTTCGCGACGGCATGAACATGCTCCTTCGCGAGTATGACATCGCGCTGTTCGACACGCCGGCGGCGAACAGCTGTGCCGACGCCCTGACGATTTCTTCGGTGATCGGCTATGCGGTCATCGTCGCGCGACGCGACAAGACCTTCGTCGGGGATGTCGCGACCTTGGCCGGGCAGCTCGCCGCGGCGCGCAGTTCGGTCGTCGGTTCGGTTCTGAGCGAATTTTGAACGTGGCGACGATTGCTGATCACGGCCGGCGAACGATCGACTGGCCGCGGCTTTTGTCGGTCCATGCGCTTCTGTTCGTCGGAGCAACGGCGCTATTCCTGCCGACGATCGCCAGCCTTGGCGTCGGACCGTGGTCGACCGAGGCCGGCGTCCATGGCCCGCTCGTCCTCGCCACCGGTATCTGGCTGATCGTTCGGCGCAGTGCGGAAATTCGTGCCGCGGCTCAGCCGGGATCGCTCGGCATCGCAGTCGCAGCGATGGCTGTCGCGGTGATCGGCTATACGTTTGGCCGCGCGTTCGACTTCATCAGTGTCGAAGTCGCGTCGATGCTGCTCGCTTACGGCGCGGTCGCCTACAGCTTCCTCGGTGCCGCCGTCCTGCGATTGATGTGGTTTCCGATCGTGTATCTCGCGTTCATGATCCCGATCCCGGGCTCGGTACTCGATACGGCGACGCAGCCGCTCAAGGCGATCGTTTCGCAATCGGTCACCAGCGTCCTCGGCAGCTTTGGCTATCCGGTCGCACGGGTCGGGGTCACGATTTACGTCGCGCAGTATCAGTTGCTCGTCGAGGACGCATGCGCCGGACTGAATTCGTTGATCAGCTTGACCGCGATCGGCCTGTTCTATGTCTACGTCATGCGCAACACCAATTGGCGCTATTCGGTGCTGCTGCTCATTCTCGTCCTGCCGATCGCGATCTTGGCGAACTGCATCCGGGTCGCGGCGCTCGTCCTGCTGACTTATTATTTTGGTGACGCCGTCGCGCAGGGGTTTTTGCACAAATTTGCCGGCATGGTCACTTTCACTTCGGCATTGCTGTTCATCTTCCTTATCGACGCGTTGCTTAGCCCGGTCCGGACGTGGCTCGAGAAAGCGCGATGATCGATCGGCGCGATATCTTGCTCGGCGGCGGCATGCTGCTGGCGGCGGCCGGCGCGGCGGCGCTGACCCCGCGGCACCATGTCGAACTACTCCACGGTCGTAAGCTCGACTCGATCATCCCGGAATCGTTTGGCGCGTGGCGCATGACACCCTCAAGTGCATTCGTGCTCCCCAAAACTCCGGGCAGTCTTGCCGACCGGCTGTACAGCGACACCGTCACCCGCCTGTATGTCGCGCCGAACCAGCTCCCGATCATGATGGTGCTCGCCTACGGCAATTTACAAAGCGACCTGCTCCAGCTTCACCGGCCGGAGACCTGCTACGCCGCGGTCGGCTTCCAGATATCGAACTCTACTCGGACGGCCCTCCCGGTCGCGCCCAAGGTTGCGATCCCGCTCCGCGAGTTGACCGCCTCGACGGAAAACCGGGTCGAACCGATCGCCTACTGGACGAGGATTGGCGACTATCTCCCGACCGATAAGCATGAACAGCGGACGATGCGGTTCCGAGAGCAGCTTGCTGGGATTATTCCGGACGGTATCCTCGTTCGTTTGTCGACGGTTGCAGAGCCAACCCCCGAGACATTCAAGGCATTGACCGAATTCGGTCGTGCGCTGGTGCTCGGGGTCAAGCCTGCGGACCGTGCCATTCTGATCGGACCGACGCTTGCTGCCGAGCTGTCTCGGCTGGGCGTCTAGCCGTGGAAACCGTCGAGCGGGCGAAGCACCACGAAGATAAATGCGAGGGTGGCACCGCCGGCGGCAATCGCGACGAGGTCGTACCCTTCGTTACCGATATAATTCGTCGCTGCACAACCGACTGCGGCGACGAGATAATGCCACAGCTGGTCGCGGGCCTCACCCTGCGATCGCTGCAGAAAAAGAACGACCAGTCCTGCAAAGACGATCATTGTCGACCAATCGTAAACGGTCTGCATCGATACTCCCCAAAACAATCCCGCGCCACTTAAGCGTCGGTACACTACTACCCAGTATCGAGGCTACAGCCATTGGTTGACAAAACAAATCATGGATCGATGCGGTTTGGCATGATGCCCTGCCGTGGCCGTCGTTGGCGTAAGTTCGGGGCGACGGTTTGAACGAATTGAATCCAAGGACTGTGGTCGCGGCACCCAGCGGCAAGACCGCGATCCCGCTCGACGCGGTGATTCTGACCGTCAGAACGGTTGAATTCGCGCTTGTCATCATCTCAGGGATGATCGCCAGTTCGGTGCTCATGCCGCCAACCGTCGAGTCCGGGCCGGTCTATTCGCGGATCGTATTCGTTGCCGCGGTGGCGTTCGCGGTCCTCGCTGAAACCGTCGGCAGCTATGATATCGAGGCGCAATTCTCGTTGCGACAAGCATGGCAACGCGTCGCAACCGCGTGGGTGACGACGACATTATTCCTCGTCACACTCGGCTTCTTGCTCAAGGCGTCCGATCAGGTATCGCGCGAATGGGCATTCGGCTGGTTTATGACCGGCGGCGCCCTTCTGCTTTCGAGCCGGCTGGCGATGACGATCTGGGTTCGGCGGCTCAAGCGCCAGGGCATCTTCAACCAGCGCGTCGCGATCTTCGGAGCGGGGCCGCAGGGCGCGCGGTTGGCGAACTACATTCTGACAACCGACAAATTGACGATCACGCTTGTTGGTTTCTACGATGATCGGCTCGATGGGCGTGTGCCGACGTCGCACCACGGGATTCCTGTTCATGGCAACCTTACGGCGTTGATGGCGGCAATACGGGGCGGTGGCATCGATCAGGTCATCGTCGCACTTCCCTGGTCCGCCGAGGCGCGGCTGCAGGCGGTCGTCGGGCGTCTCGCCTTGACCCCGGTTCGTATTCGGCTTGCGCCCGACCTTGCCAGCTTCGTTTTTGCGCGCCGCCCGGTCGT
This sequence comes from Polymorphobacter megasporae, assembly GCF_018982885.2. NCBI lineage: Bacteria > Pseudomonadati > Pseudomonadota > Alphaproteobacteria > Sphingomonadales > Sphingosinicellaceae > Glacieibacterium > Glacieibacterium megasporae. The sequence continues at coordinate 2,902,513 of NZ_CP081848.1, forward strand.
GCTGCTCGGCGACATGCCGGTGATGACGCTGTTCGAGCGTCCGATCTCAGGCGTTGATGCGTGGGTGAAGGCGGCCGAGGATCGCGTTCTCGCCGTCCTCTCGCTCGCCGTCCTCGGACTGCCGATGCTGCTGATCGCGCTGGCGATCCGACTTGATTCACCCGGCCCTGTGTTTTTCCGCCAGGCCCGCGAAGGATTCAACAACCGTCCGTTCCGCGTCTACAAATTCCGGACGATGCACCACAATCGAGCACAAGATACTGAGATTGTTCAAGCAAGCCGTCGTGATTCGCGCGTTACCCGCGTCGGCGCGCTGCTCCGCCGGACGAGCCTGGACGAGCTGCCGCAGTTGATGAACGTTCTTGGCGGCGACATGTCGGTCGTTGGGCCGCGGCCGCATGCGGCTTCTACTCGGGCGGGGGGACGGTTGTTTTCGGACGTGTTGTCGTCGTATGCGGCGCGGCACAAGGTCAAGCCGGGGATTACCGGATGGGCGCAGGTGTGTGGTTGGCGGGGTCAGACCGACACTGAGGAAAAGCTCATAAAGCGCTTTGAACACGACCTTTATTATATCGAGAACTGGTCGATCTGGTTCGACTTCTACGTCCTCTGCCGCACCGTCGTCGCTGTCATCCTGCCGCGTAACGCGTTCTAAAACCCGCGCGCACCGCCACGCGCACGCCACCCCGCACAACGGCGCTCCGCGACCGGCACCCCGACGATACGGCGAGCACGCATATGCTCGCCGTTTTCGCTCAGCCTCGCGCCGCCGCGATATAGCTGTCGATCGCCGTCGCGAGCACGGTCAGCGGAACGCCGCCGGTCATCACCACCGCGTCGTCGAACCCGGCGAGCGTGAACTTCGGTCCGAGCGCTGCCTTCGCCTTCGCCCGCAGGCGCAGGATCTCGTTGTGGCCGATCTTGTAGCCACACGCCTGTCCGGGAGCGACGCAGTAGCGGTCGACCTCGCTCGTCATCGCTTGCTTGCCCTTGCCGGTCTCGCTCGTCAGGAAGACGACCGCCTGTTCGCGCGTCCAGCGCATCGAGTGCAGCCCGGTGTCGACGACAAGCCGGCACGCGCGGAACTGCTGCGCCTGGAGGTAGCCGAGCTGGCCGAACGGGTCGTCGGCATACAGACCGAGCTCGTCGACGAGCTGTTCGGCGTACAGCGCCCAGCCTTCGACGAAGGCGTTGAACCCGGTCAGCGACGTGATCAGCGGCGGCTTGACCTTCGCCTCGGCGAGATAGGCGAACTGGAAGCCGTGGCCGGGGACGCCCTCGTGCGCGGTCAGCGTCGACAGCTGGTACTTCGGCCACAACGCGGTCGATTTCAAATTGATGTAATAGATCGCCGGGCGCGACCCATCGAGCGCGGCGGGGTTCATGTAACCGAGCGCCGCGCCGTCCTGAATGTCGGCCGGGACCTGCTTGACCATGACGTCGGCGCGAAGTCCGAGGTTCGACATCTCCGGCAGCAGCTTGCGGATCTTCGCCAGCCGCTCGTTACAATAAGCGATGATCGCCGCGCGCCCTTCGGCATTGTCGGGAAATGCGAAGCGCGGATCGGTATTGAGCGCGGCGACGCGTGCGCCGACGCTGCCTTGCGTCATGCCCTGCGACTTCAGGATCGAATCCATGCGCGACTGGAGCATCTTGTTCTGCTCGAGCCCGGTGCGGTGGATTTCGGCGGGGGACAGCTCGGTCGTCGTGCCGAGGCGAAGTGCGTAGCGGTAGAAAGCGTCGCCGTCGGGCAGGCGCTGGATGCTGCCGACGTCGGGGGCGTGCGCGGTCGACTTGGCGAAGGCGGCGATCTGGCGGTCGAGGGCAGGGTAGACCTCGCGCTCGACGATCGCGGTGCAACGTCCCGCCCAGTCGCCGTCGATTCCGGCGGCCTTGGCGCGGGTGGCGAGCGACGCGACAAGCCGCTGGCTCGCCGCCGGGGTGGCGCGAAAGCCGCGCTGCTGGCCGATGACGTTCGACGCGACAAAGCTTGGCGGAATGACCCCGATAGCGGCGTTGCGCGCAATCTTGTCGGTTTCGCCGTCGAGCTGCTTGGCGAACGCCGAGACGCGCGCGAGATACGCCTCGGCGTCGGCGCGGGTCTTGACGATGTGCTGCGAGTCGAGGAATTCGGGAACGCTGCTCAGCGCGCCATCTTGCTGCGAGATTGCGTACGGCTGCGCGCCACCGAGGAAGCCCGACTTGGCGCCGCCGCCATAAGCGAATTTCGTCCCGTCGATCGCGCGCTCGGACGAATACATGACCGTGTCGAGGCGGATCTTGGCCGCTTCGTCGAGACGGCTCCGGTCGATCGCGCCGAGCCGCCGCTTCATTGCCACCGCCTGCGCGGCCCAGCGCGCGTTGGCGGCGGGTGAGATATCGCTGAGTTCGGACTTGAGGGCGATCCGCGCGCCGTTGTCGACACCAAGGCCGGTCGCCATCTCGGGGGCGAGCGCGAGGATCTCGTCGGCGAAGACATCGAGTTCGCGCGCAAGCTTGTCGCCGGCATCACCCGCGACAGCGGCCCATGCCGCCTGCGGCAGGGCAGCAGCGGCAACGGTCGCACCGCCCGCAAGCAGCATTGTCCGGCGGTCGATCACGGTCTTGGTCATTCGGCGTCCCCCTGAATGGGTTTAGAGTCGCGGTGCTTAGCGGATAGCGGCGCTAGCCGTGGCGAGCCAGTCGGCGCTGCGGGCGATGTTGGCGGGGCGGGGCGGGGCGAGGGTTGAACAGTCGAGGCAATGCGCCTGGATCGTCGATCCACCCGCGATCGCCGCCGCTTCGCCGATCGCGCCGAAGATCCGTGCGCGGCTCGCCGCGGCGATCTTGGCGAACGGGTCGCGGGCGCGCGCCTGGTCGTCGTCGCCGCCACCGAGCCCGAGCGACTGGCCGACGAGCTGGAATAGCAGCGACGGCGTCTTCTCGACGTCGATCGTCCGCGGCGTATCGCCGAGCTTTGCCGCGCGGCCCGCCGCCGCGACCGCCGCGTCGAGGCCGCCGAGATGGTCGACGAGCTTGAGGTTGAGCGCGTCGGCCCCGGTCCACACCCGGCCCTGTGCGATCTCGTCGACGCGGGCGATCGGCAAATGCCGCGCGGTGGCGACGAGCCCGGTGAAACGACGATAGACGTCGTCGATCGACGCCTGGAGGATCGTCGCGCTGTCGGGAGTCAGCCCGCGCAGGATATCGGGGTCACCAGTGTACGGGGTCGACTTCGTCGCATCAGTGGTGATGCCGAGCTTGTCGAGCGCGCGGTTGAAGGTCGGGATGACCGCGAATACGCCGATCGAGCCGGTGATCGTCGACGGCTGGGCGAAGACCTGTGACGCGGCGGTCGAGACCCAATAGCCGCCAGATGCCGCAACCGGGCCCATCGAGGCGATGACCGGCAGGCCCTTCGCCGTCGCCTGCGCCAGCGCCTCGCGGATGCGTTCGGACGCGAGGACCGATCCGCCGGGCGAGTCGATGCGGACGACGAGCGCCTTGATGTCGCTGTTGGTCAACGCCTTGGCGACTAGCTTGGCGATCGTGTCGCCGCCAGCGGTGCCGGCTCCGGCCTCGCCGTCGACGATGTTGCCGGCAATATAGACGATGCCCACCGCCGGGCCGCTGCGGTTCGGCTTGGTCGCGTTGGCGTAGGTGTCGAGCCTGACGCCGTTGAACGCGCCCGGCTGCTTGTCGTCGCCGGTGCCGACGAGCTTGGCGATCGTCTGGCCAAAGGCAACGCGGGTGCCGATCTGGTCGATCAGGTGGGCGTCGAGCGCTTCCTTGGCGAAGTCACCGTTCGCCGCCTTGATCCGCGCGGGCAGGTTGGCGAAGGCGGCGGTGACGTCGACGTTGGGACGCGCGGCGTGGACGTCGGCGGTGTAGGTCTTCCACAACCCGTCGACCAGCGCCTGCTCGGCAGCCTTGGCCTCGGGCGAGGCTTCGGTGCGGGTGAACGGCTCGACGAACGACTTGTACTTGCCGACGCGGAACACGTTGATGTCGACATCGAGCTTGTCGAGCGCCTTCTTGAAATACAGGTTGGTGCCGCCGGGACCGGTCAGCAGGACGCCGCCGAGCGGGTTGATCCACGCGTGGTTCGCCTGCGCCGCAAGGTAGTAGCTCGCATCGGTGTAGGCGGTGGCATAGGCGTAGACCGGCTTGCCGCTGCGCTTGAAGTTCTGCAACGCCGCCGCGATCGACTGGAGGTTGGCCTCGCCCGCGCCGATGAAGGTGTCGAGCTGGAGGACGATCAGCTTGATCCGGCCATCGGTTCGCGCAGCATCGATCGAGCGGACGACGTCACGCACTTCGATCTCGTTGCCGCCGGTCGGGCCGCCGGTGACCGCGGCGAACGGCGACCGCTCGCTCGACTGGTCGACAACCGGGCCGTCAAGGTCGAGGACCAGCGCGCTGCCGTTGGGAATGCTCGCTGTACGGGTGTGGAACGCCGCCCATATGGCGAGCGCGAGAATCAACAGCAGGATCAGGACGCCAAGGTCCTTGACCCCGACGAGGAAGCGCCACGCACCGCGGACGAAAGTCATTCGAAGGATCACCTTGGACGAACCGTGGCGCAGCTATAGCGGGACGAGGCGAGACCGTACAACCGGGGCGCGACACAAGAACTTAACATGGACGAAGGTTGACGATCGTGAGCCCCACGACCATATGCGTCCGGCGTTAGCACTCGCTTATGGTGAGTGCCAGCGAGCCCATTCATCCGTTGAAGGTGAGACCCTCATGAAGTTCACGCCGCTGCACGATCGCGTGCTCGTCCGTCGTATCGAAGCCGAGGAAAAGACCGCGGGCGGGATCATCATTCCCGACACCGCCAAGGAAAAGCCCCAGGAAGGTGAAGTCGTCTCCGCCGGTTCCGGTGGCCGTCGCGACGACGGCGGCATCACGCCGATGGACGTCAAGGCCGGCGACAAGATCCTGTTCGGCAAGTGGTCGGGCACCGAGGTCAAGGTCGACGGCGAAGACCTGCTCATCATGAAGGAAAGCGATATCTTAGGGATCATCGGTTAATTCCGATCCCGAGCTTCGCAGTCCAATCCATTCAATCAGCTAAGGAATAATCACATGGCAGCGAAAGATGTCCGCTTTTCGCGCGACGCTCGTGAACGCATTCTCCGCGGCGTCGACATTCTCGCCGATGCAGTGAAGGTGACGCTCGGTCCCAAGGGCCGCAACGTCGTCATCGAAAAGAGCTTCGGCGCCCCGCGCATCACCAAGGACGGCGTCACCGTCGCCAAGGAAATCGAGCTCAAGGACCGCTTCGAGAACCTCGGCGCGCAGATGGTCCGTGAAGTCGCTTCGAAGACCAACGACAAGGCCGGTGACGGCACCACCACCGCGACCGTCCTCGCTCAGGCGATCGTTCGCGAGGGCATGAAGTCGGTCTCGGCCGGCATGAACCCGATGGACCTCAAGCGCGGCATCGACATGGCGGTTACCGCCGTCGTCGCCGACCTCAAGGCGCGCTCGAAGGATGTCGCCGGCACCGCCGAAATCGCCCAGGTCGGTACGATCTCGGCAAACGGCGAGACCGAAATCGGCGAGATGATCGCCAAGGCGATGGAAAAGGTCGGCAAGGAAGGCGTCATCACCGTCGAGGAAGCCAAGGGTATGGCCTCCGAGCTCGATGTCGTCGAAGGCATGCAGTTCGACCGCGGCTACCTCAGCCCGTACTTCATCACCAACCCCGAGAAGATGACGGTCGAACTCGACAACCCGTACATCCTCATCCACGAGAAGAAGCTATCGAACCTGCAGGCGCTGCTCCCGGTCCTCGAGGCCGTCGTCCAGTCGTCGCGTCCGCTTCTGATCATCGCCGAGGACGTCGAGGGCGAGGCTCTGGCCACGCTCGTCGTCAACAAGCTGCGCGGCGGCCTCAAGGTTGCTGCCGTCAAGGCTCCCGGCTTCGGTGATCGCCGCAAGGCGATGCTCGAGGACATCGCGATCCTGACCGCCGGTCAGATGATCTCGGAAGACCTCGGCATCAAGCTCGAGAACGTCACGCTGGCGATGCTCGGTCAGGCCAAGCGCGTCACGATCGACAAGGACAATTCGACCGTCATCGACGGCGCGGGTGATGCCGAAGCGATCAAGGGCCGCGTCGAGCAGATCCGTGCGCAGATCGAGATCACGACCTCGGACTACGACAAGGAGAAGCTCCAGGAGCGTCTCGCCAAGCTTGCGGGCGGCGTCGCCGTTCTCAAGGTCGGCGGCTCGACCGAAGTCGAAGTCAAGGAGCGCAAGGACCGCGTCGACGACGCCCTCCACGCGACCCGCGCTGCGGTCGAAGAAGGCGTTGTCCCCGGTGGCGGCACCGCGCTGCTCTACGCGACGAAGGCGCTCGAGGGCATGAAGGGTGCCAACGACGACCAGACCCGCGGCATCGACATCATCCGCAAGGCGCTGTTCGCGCCGGTTCGCCAGATCGCCCAGAATGCCGGGCATGACGGCGCGGTGATTTCGGGCAAGCTGCTCGATGGCGACGATCAGAACATCGGCTTCAACGCGCAGACCGACACCTACGAGAACCTGCTGGTCAGCGGCGTGATCGACCCGACCAAGGTCGTCCGCACCGCGCTTCAGGATGCGGCGTCGGTTGCCTCGCTGCTGATCACCACCGAAGCTGCGATCACCGACCAGCCGGCCGACGACAAGTCGGGCGGAATGGGCGGCGGCATGGGCGGCGGCGGAATGGGCGGCATGGGCGGGATGGACTTCTAGTCCACCCCAACCGCTGAACGGACGAAGGGCCGCGGTGCGAACCGCGGCCCTTTTTCGTTCGCCGAGACGATGGTCTGCAGCGGATACGAAAAAGGCCGCGGCGAACGCCGCGGCCTTTCCGTATCCGACTGGCGCTTAACGCGAAGCGGGTGCCGGGGTCTCGCTGCCGGCGCTGTTCGCCGGGGTGGTTCCGACACTGCCGCCCGCCATGCTGCTACCCGAGCTGCCGGCGGTCGTCGTTGCGCCCGAACCCGCGTCGGTCGCACCGCTCGACGGGGTCGAACCGGCTGCACCGCCGCTGACGTCACCGCCGGTTGCCGCGGCGCCGTTTCCGGCAGTGGTCGACGTGTCCGCGGTCCCGGTGCTGCCCATCGCGCTGCCGCTGGCTGCCGTATCGGTCGCGGTCGATGATGTCGTCGTCGTCGTCGCGTCGTCGGCCTTCTTGCCGCACGCGCCGAGGCTGAGTGCGGCGGCGATGGCGACGATGCTGATGGCGGTGCGCATTAATTTATCCTCGGTTGCTGGCAATCAGCCGCACAACCCGATCACTTCGACGTTGGTTCCGGTGCGGCGAGGGGTCGCGCAGGCGTCGTCGCCTCGCTGCGTGCCGCATCGGTATCGTCGACCGCCTTGCGCATTCCGGCGTCGATATCGCGCGCGCTCGCGCTCGCCGCCGGGTCGGGAGCCTTGTTGCACGCTGCGAGCGCAAGCAATCCCGCGAGGGCAGCGAGGCGGATCACGGCGCCTTGGGCGCGTCGGCTGAAGTCGCGGCAGGCGGCGTTGTCGCGTCGCCCGCGGGCTTGTCGGCCGCCGTCGGCTGGTCGGTCGCGCTCGGCACCGGGGTCGTCGGCACCGCCGACGGGGGCTGCGGCGTCGACGAGTCCGGCTGGCGCGTGCCGCCTGGCGCGAGCGGCGCATCGGCTGGGGTCATATCGTCCTCGTCGGGCGGATTGCCGTCGTAGATCTGCGACTGGCGATGCTGGAGATACGCCGACCGCACCGTCGCATATTCGTCGAGGCTGCCCGCGAGCAGCCCGTCGGCACCGGCGTCGATCAGCTGCGACCGCAGGTCGACCGCCTTCAGCCCGAACTCGGCGACCGAGTAATAGAATTTCCAGTCGATCACGGCGTTGCGGATATACGGCACCGGATCGACCGCGAACTCGACACCAAGCCCGACGCCGTCGCGCAGCGTCGATGGGCCGAAGAACGGAAGCATCAGGTACGGACCCGACTTGATCCCCCACACGGCGAATGTCTGGCCGAAATCCTCTTTTTCCTCGGGACGACCAAGATCGGTCGCGACGTCGGCGAGCCCGCCGACCCCCAGCACCGTGTTGAGCATGAAGCGGTCGACGGTGCGGAACGCCTGCTTGATCTTGCCCTGGAGCACCGCGTTGATGAACGACACCGGTTCGCCGAGATTGTTGAACCCGTTGGTCACGCCGTGGCGCGCCGCGCCGGGAACGACCGCGCGATACACATGCGCCGCGGGGAGCAGCGCATAGTGATCGAGCTTCTTGTTGATCGCATACAGCTTGCGATTGGTCTTCTCGTACGGGTCGCGATACGCCTCGGCCATGCTGCCCGGGTGCGGTGTCGCGCAGGCGCCGACCGCGACAAGCAGGGCAGCGGCGACGATGCGTTCGATGGTGCAGACTCGTTCGACGGCGAAATGGCGCATGTTGACCCTCGAAACGCGGCGTCGATGCGGTTGCCACAAAGCTTTCGGGGGTACAAGCACGCCGGTCGGTTGACCTCATATAAGGATATGTTTATATCCCAATCATGAATTCTTCGCTGCCGATCTTTCGCGCGCTCGCCGATCCGACCCGGCTGCGAATCGTGCTGCTCGTGCGCCACATCGAACTCGCGGTCGGCGAATTAGCTGCTGTCCTGTGCCAGAGCCAGCCGCGGGTTTCGCGTCACCTCAAGATTCTGGCCGATGCCGGCCTGCTCAACCGCGCCAAGGAAGGCGCGTGGGTATTCGTGCGGCTCGGTGACGCGGCCCGCGTCGGCCCGGCGCTGGCGATGCTCGACGCGCTCGGCGAGTCGGCGGCGGCCGACCTCGTGCGGTTGGCCGATGTCCGCAACGAGCGCGCCGCCGCCGCAACAGCGTATTTCGCAGCGCACGCCGCCGACTGGGACGGCATCCGTTCGCTCCACGCGGCCGACTGCGACGTCGAGGGCGCGATCGTCGACCTGCTGGTCGATCGCCCGGTCGGACGGCTGCTCGACATCGGCACCGGCACCGGGCGTATGATCGAGCTGCTCGGTCCTGGCGCGGTCTCGGCGATCGGCGTCGACCGCTCGCCCGAGATGCTCCGGCTTGCACGCGGCAAGATCGAGGCGGCGGGACTTGGCCATGCCGAAGTCCGCCACGCCGACATGTACGACCTGCCGCGCGCCGACGGCAGCGCCGATACCGTCGTCATCCACCAAGTCCTCCACTACGCGGCGACCCCCGAGCGCGTTATCGGCGAAGCGGCGCGGGTGCTCGGCGACGATGGACGGCTGCTCGTGGTCGACTTCGCGCCGCACGACCGCGAGGAGCTTCGCGCCCGTCACGCCCATGCCCGGCTCGGCTTCGACGATGCCCAGATCGGCGGCTGGCTCCACGGGGCCGGGCTCGCCGTAACGCGCACTGCGCATGTCACCACCCCCGGATTTCCGCTGACCGTCAGCCTGTGGCTTGGCGAACGAACCCCCCAAGCTGAAAGGCGCGCCGCATGAGCCTGTCGCTTTCACAAATGGCCGAGGCCGGACTCGCGCTTAATGCGCCGCTCTATGCCGATGTGCCGGGCGACATTGCAGTGTCGTTCGAGTTCTTCCCGCCGAAGACCGAAGCGATGGAGCGGACGTTGTGGGAGTCGGTGGAGGCGTTGACCCCGCTCGCACCGAGCTTCGTCTCGGTGACCTATGGCGCGGGCGGGACGACGCGCGAACGGACCCACGCCACCGTCGCCCGCATCGCCCGCGAGACGCCGCTCAAGGCCGCCGCGCACCTGACTTGCGTCGATGCCTCGCGCGATGAGATCGACGCGGTCGCGCGCGATTACTGGGAGGCGGGGGTTCGCCACATCGTCGCGCTCCGCGGCGACCCGCCGCGCGCTGGCGAGAAGTTCACAGCGCACCCCGACGGCTACGCCAGCGCCGCCGAGCTCGTCGCCGGATTGAAGCGCGTCGCCGACTTCGAGATCTCGGTCTCGGCTTATCCCGAAATGCACCCCGACGCGCGCTCGCCGACCGACGACATCGATAACCTCAAGCGCAAGCTCGACGCTGGGGCGACACGGTCGATCACCCAGTTCTTCTTCGAACCCGACACGTATTTCCGCTTCCGCGATGCCGCCGCCGCCGCTGGCATCACCGCGCCGATCGTCCCGGGCATCCTGCCGGTGAGCAACTTCGCGATGCTGAGCAAGATGGCGGGCAGCTGCAACACCGCGGTTCCGCCGTGGCTCGCGCGGCTGTTCAACGGCCTCGACGACAAGCCCGCGACGCGGCAGCTCGTGGCGGCGACCGTCGCCGCCGAACTCTGCCGCCGCCTGTACGCAGGCGGGGTCCGCGATCTTCATTTCTACACGCTCAACCGCGCCGAGCTGAGCTACGCGATCTGCCACATGCTTGGCCTGCGCCCGGTCGAGGCCGCCGCTATCCCTCAGGAACTCGCAGCATGATCAAGTCCACCGCGGCTGCGCGCCTTCGCGACGAGGCAGCCAAGCGCGTCCTCATCACCGATGGCGCATTTGGCACGATGATCCAATCGTACAAATTGACCGAGGCCGATTATCGCGGCGACTATGACCTGACCGACGACCAGAAGGGCAATAACGACCTGCTCGTGCTGACCCGCCCCGACGTCATCGACGCGATCACGCGTGCCTATTTCGACGCCGGGTCGGACATCGTCTCGACCAACACCTTCAACGCCAACACCATCAGCCAGGGCGATTACAACGCCGTCCATCTGGTCCGCGAAATGAACCTCGCGGCGGCGCGGATCGCGCGCACCGCTGCCGACGATTACGAAGCCAAGGATGGCCGCCCGCGCTTCGTCGCCGGGGCGGTCGGGCCGACCAACAAGACGCTGTCGCTATCCCCCGACGTCAATGATCCGGGCTATCGCGCGGTCGACTTCGACGAGGTTAAGGCAGTTTACGCCGACCAGGCGGCGGCGCTGCTCGACGGCGGCTGCGACTTCATTTTGATCGAGACGATCTTCGACACGCTCAACGCCAAGGCGGCGATCGTCGCGGTGATGGAGCTTGCCGAGGAACGCGGTACCGAGATTCCGCTGATGATCTCGATGACGATCACCGACATGTCGGGGCGCAACCTGTCGGGCCATTCGGTCGAGGCGTTCTGGTACACCGTCCGCCATTCGCAGCCGCTGACGATCGGCCTCAACTGTGCATTCGGTGCCGACCTGCTCCGCCCGCACGTCCAGGCGCTCAGCCCGATCGCCGACGCCTTGGTCATGGTCTACCCGAACGCCGGGCTTCCCAATGACCTCGGCGAATATGACGAGCACCCGCACACGACCGGCGAGTTCATCGGCGAATGGGTCGCGCAGGGGCTGGTCAACATCGTCGGCGGCTGCTGCGGCTCGACGCCCGCGCACATCGCCGCGATGGCGAAGGCCGTCGCGGGCAAGCCGGTTCGCGCAATCCCGAGTCCTGCGCCGTCGCTGCGTCTGGCAGGGCTCGACCCGATGGTCATGGCAGAGGCAGCATAGTGGCAACCGCGTTCAAGCTCGACGACGACGCCCCGGCACCGTCGCGCGCGACCTTCGTCAACATCGGCGAGCGGACCAACGTCACCGGCTCGGCGGCGTTCAAGAAGCTGATCATGGGCGGCGACTATACCGCCGCAGTCGAAGTCGCGCGCAGCCAGGTCGAGAACGGCGCGCAGATCATCGACGTCAACATGGACGAAGGCCTCCTCGATGCCGAGGTGGCGATGACCACCTTCCTCAAGCTGATCGCCGCCGAGCCCGATATCGCCCGCGTGCCGGTGATGATCGACAGCTCGAAATGGGCGGTGATCGAGGCGGGCCTGCGCTGCGTCTCGGGCAAGCCGATCGTCAATTCGATCAGCATGAAGGAAGGCGTCGAGCCGTTCCTCGCCGCCGCGCGCAAGTGCCGGATGTACGGTGCCGCTGCGGTCGTCATGGCGTTCGACGAGCAGGGGCAGGCCGACACCGCCGCGCGTAAGGTCGAAATCTGCGGCCGGGCGTACGACCTGCTCGTCGCCGACGGCTTCCCCGCCGACGAGATCATCTTCGATCCCAACATCTTCGCCGTCGCGACGGGGATCGAGGAGCACGACAATTACGGTGTCGACTTCATCGAGGCGTGCCGCGCGATCAAGCTCCGCTGCCCGCACGCGCGCATCTCGGGCGGCGTGTCGAACATGTCGTTCAGCTTCCGCGGCAACGAGCCGGTCCGCCGCGCGATGCACTCGGTCTTCCTGTATTACGCGATCGCGGCGGGGCTCGACATGGGCATCGTCAACGCCGGGCAGCTCGATGTCTACGACACGATCGACCCCGAGCTTCGCGACGCGTGCGAGGATGTCATCCTCAACCGCCCGGCGCGCGTTCCCGGCCTGACCAACACCGAGCGGCTGGTCGAGCTCGCCGACAAGTTCAAGGGCGGCGTCCAGGCCGAAAAGGCGACCGAGGAATGGCGCGGCTGGCCGGTCGCCAAGCGGCTTGAACACGCGCTGGTCAAAGGCCTCGACGCCTATGTTGTCGACGATACCGAGGAAGCGCGGCTACTCGCGACGCGCCCGATCGACGTCATCGAGGGCCCGCTGATGGCGGGGATGAACGTCGTCGGCGACCTGTTCGGCGCGGGCAAGATGTTCCTGCCGCAGGTGGTCAAGTCGGCACGCGTGATGAAGAAGGCGGTCGCGCACCTCCTCCCGTACATCGAGGCGGAGAAGTCGGAGGGCGCGTCGTCGAAGGGCCGGATCGTCATGGCGACGGTCAAGGGCGACGTCCACGACATCGGCAAGAACATCGTCGGCGTCGTCCTCCAGTGCAATAATTTCGAGGTCGTCGACCTCGGCGTGATGGTGCCGTGGTCGACGATCCTGAAAGCCGCGAACGACCATAACGCCGACATGATCGGCTTGAGCGGGCTGATCACGCCGTCGCTCGACGAGATGGTCACCGTCGCCGCCGAGATGCAGCGCGCGGGGATGACGATGCCGCTACTGATCGGCGGCGCGACGACCAGCCGTGTCCACACCGCGCTCCGCATTGCGCCGGCGTACAAGGGCCCTACGATCCACGTCCTCGACGCGAGCCGCGCGGTTGGCGTCGCCGGCGCGATGGTCAGCGAGACAATCAAGGACGAACTCGTCCAGCGCACCAGCGACGAATACGAGGCGATCCGTGTCGCCCGCGCGAACAAGGGCGATTCGAAGCTCGTGCCGCTCGCGGTTGCGCGCGCCAATGCCTACCGCGCCGACTTCGCCAAGCACCCGCCGGTCAAGCCCGCGACGACGAGCTCGATCCTCGCCGACTATCCGCTCGAGAACCTGATCCCGTACATCGACTGGGTGCCGTTTTTCCGCGCGTGGGAGCTGGCGGGCAACTACCCCGCGATCCTCACCGACCCGGTCGTCGGCGAGGCGGCGACGTCGCTGTTCGCCGACGCGCAGGCGATGCTCGAACAGATCGTCCGCGAGAAGTGGTTGACCGCGAACGGCGTCGTCGGCTTCTGGCCTGCGCGCCGCGACGGCGACGACGTCCTGCTGTTCACCGACGAGACCCGCACCACCGTCCGGTCGCGCGTGCCCTTCCTCCGCCAGCAGGTCGAGAAGCGCGAGGGCCGCCCGAATTCGTGCCTCGCCGACTTCGTCAGCGACGGCGACGACTGGCTCGGCGGCTTTGCGGTGACGGCGGGGCAGGGGATCGAGCCCCACCTCGCGCGCTTCAAGGCGAACCACGACGACTATAACGACATCCTGCTCAAGGCGCTCGCCGACCGGTTGGCCGAGGCGTTCGCCGAACACCTCCACGAGCGCGTCCGTAAGGAATATTGGGGGTACGCCCCGCTCGAACAGCTCAGTCCCGAGGACCTCGTCCGCGAGAAATACGCCGGCATCCGTCCGGCGCCCGGCTACCCGGCGTGCCCCGACCACAGCGTCAAGCCCGAGCTGTTCGAGCTGCTGGGCGCGACCAATGCGACCGGCATCACCCTGACCGAAAGCTTCGCGATGCTGCCGACCGCGGCGGTCAGCGGCTATTATTTCGCATCGCCTGAGGCCAGCTACTTCGGCGTCGCGCGCGTCGGCAAGGACCAGGTCGCCGACTATGCCCGGCGGCGCGGGGTCGATGTCGAGCAGGCGGAGACGTGGCTGCGACCGAACCTCGATGGCTGACCGCCGTCAGCGGATCAGATAGAATTCGGTCTCGCGGCCATCGAGCCAGTGGAAGGCTTTCCCGTCGAACCAGCCGTCTTCCTCGAGGCGGAACGGGATGGTCTGCCCGCCCCACTCGGGCACCGCCGCCTCGGTATTGAGCTCGATCGAGAACGCGGTGTCGGCAACGAGCGGATGCTCGCCGGTCGGGCTCGGCCCCTGATTGTCCCAATACCCGATCGACGACCCCGCCGCATGGCCGTGATAGCCGAGCGGGTGCGAATAGATCGAGGGCTTCAGGCCTTTGCTGATGGCATCCGCGCGCGTCTCCGCGAGGAGCGTGTTGCCCGTCACGCCGAGGCGGAACCGCGAGGTCAGCATGTCCTGAAGCTTGTTCGCCGCTGCGAGCCCCGCGCGCAATCCCGCCGGTGCGGCGGTCTCGCCGGGACGCAGGACATAGGCAAGCTGCTGGGTATCGGTGTTGAGACGGAGGTAGGTGATGCCAAAGTCGCACCACAGCATGTCGCCCGGCTCGATCACCGTCGCGCCCTCCAGCGGCTCTGGCGCACCCTTGCGGAACGAATCGATCGAGGGGTGGAACCACGTGTCGAAGCCGAGCGTGCGGATCCGCTCGCGCATCCACCACTGGACGTCCTCGGTCGTCGTCACGCCGGGGGTGATGACCTTGCGTGAGAACGCCTCGGCGATGATCGAATGCGCGATCGCGACGATGCCCGGATAGCGCGCGAGCTGGTCGGGGCTGCGCGTTTCGAGCCAGCCGACCGCCAGCGCCTCGCTTTCGACGATCCGGCTGCGGAGCGCTGGCGAGAGCGACCCGGCGAGCGCTTCGTATTGCGAATGCGTCAGCCCGTCGCCGAACGCCGTCAGCGGTGACACGTCGACGACGATCTTGTGCGGGTTTCGCGCTGCGACGATCGCGGCGAAGGCGCGCCACTGGTCGGGCTCCTTCGATGGGTCCCAAACCGGAGCGAACAGTCCGGCGAGACCGTAGCGGCTGACCGTCAGGCGTTCGAGCGGCTTGCCGCCGCCGGGATCGAAGAAGATCAGGATCGTCCGTCGCCGCGCGTGCAGGCTGCGCGCGTCGAGCATCGTCGCGACGACCGGATCCTCGGCATATTCGCGCGCGACGAGCACCCACATGTCGGCGTGCTGCTCGCGCATCAGGCGCGGCACGATCGTGTCGAGGCGGGTCTTGAGGTCGGCGTCGATCACGGCGGCCTGCTCGCGCAACGGGAGGACCGGCGGAGCGGCAGCGGCAGCGATCGTATCGGCCAGCGCCATCGCGCACACTGCCAAGCCAGTCAAAACCTTACGTCGCATCTCAGTCCCCCCGTTCCGTTGCCACCCGCTAATTCTGTCTGCCGCTACGGCAGCGCCTTGCCGATGCTGGTAACATACTCTTCCAGCTCGACAAAATTATGCAGTCCGAGTTGGCGCTCGCCTTGCTCGATCTCGTAGATCATGCCGCAAAGCCGCTCGTTGAGCCGTGTGTCGGCACCGACCGCGTTGCCGTAATCGACCAGCTTGCCGTTCGACGAGCGAACCTCGGAGGGGCGGTTGCGGTAGACGATGTCCCACCAGATGCCCGACCCCTGCTTGCGAAAGACGTGCCCGCCTGGCTTCTGGTCCTTCTTCAACAACCAGATCGCGTGATTGATGTTGGCGATCAGGCGCGCGGTGTCGTCGGCGGTCTTCACGCGGTAATTGGCGGGATCGAAGAAGTCGAACGCCTCGACCGCGATCCCGTTCGCGTCGGCGATTTCGAGCGCCTCGCGGACGACCGCCCCAGCGACACGCGCATAGCGTTCGTTGCCGAGCGTCTCGTGGATCCGCGCATCGGCGAGTGCGGAGAATACGACCTGCGCCGAATAGACTTCCTTCGCCCAGATCTGACCCCAGATGTTCGACGACACCTGCACCTCGGTCAGTTCGCCGAGCATCGCGGCAAGTTCGGTAAGCCGCGGCGTCGGCGCACCCGACATCTCGCCGAGCTGGATCGGGCCTTCGTGGACGAATTCGAGATGCCCAGGATCGACGAGCGCCCCGCCATAGTTCGGGATCGACCCCATGACGCGGCCCGCGGACCCGACGCCGGTCTCGTCGAGCACCTCGGCGATACGCGGCTCGTTGAAGCCGTTCTGGAACGAGACGACGAAGCTGTCGGCGCCGAGCAGCGGCACGACCTGGCGCAATGCCGCTTCGGTGTGCTGTGATTTGGTTGCGATCAGCACCGCTTCAAGCGGCCCGTTTACAACATCGGCGAGCGCGTCGATGTGCGCGGCGCGGACCGGCACACGCATTTCGCCACGGATGCCGTCGATGAAGATGCCGTCGCGGTTCATCGCGTCGACATGCTCGGCCCAGCGATCGACGAGCAGGACATCGTGCCCGGCGCGGGTCATATACGCCCCGGCAAGCCCGCCGATCGCGCCCGCGCCGATGATCGTGACCTTCATGCCGCTTGTTCCCCGACGCTGCCGTCGTTGTGATCGTTGGCGAAAATCGCCGAGCGGTCGCGGAATGCCTTGAATTCGAGGACATTGCCCGACGGATCGGCGACGAAGAATGTGCCCTGCTCGCCGGGCTGTCCGGCAAAGCGGACGTGCGGCGTGACGACGAAGTCGTTGCCGGACGCAGCGATCCGCTCGGCGAGGCGCTGCCATTCTGGCCAATCGACGATCGCGCCGAAGTGCGACAGTGGCACCTCCTCATCGTCGACGCGGGTCATCAGCACCTTTTCGGGGCGCGGGCCGACGTGCGCCGAAATCTGGTGGCCGTAGAATTCGAAGTCGATCCAGTTCGCCGCCTCGCGGCCCTGCCGACAGCCGAGCAGCCCGGCGTAGAAATGTCGTGTCGGCTCGATCGCATCGATGCGAAAGGCGAGGTGGAATGGGCTCATCGGGTGTCCGTGTCGGTTCGACGATCGGTTTACCGGCTTGCCGTGGGCTGACCAGCGACTTTAAAGTCCGGCTGACATGATTTCATTGCACCTTTGATGCGGCGTCGCCTGCTGCCGTCGTTGACCGCGCTACGGACGTTCGAAGCAGTGGCCCGTTCGATGAGCTTCACCGAAGCCGCCGCCGAGCTCAACGTCACTCAAAGCGCCGCCAGCCGCCAGGTTCGCGCGCTCGAACAATTCCTCGACCTGCCGCTGTTCGTTCGCGGCAAGCGCGCGCTCGAACTGACGCCCGAGGGGCGGGTCTATGCGGCCACCGTCAAGGACGCGCTCGACGGGATCGAGCTGGCGACGCTGCAGGTCATGGCGAACGAGCGCGGCGGCGGCGTGCTCACGATCGGGACGCTGCCGACGCTGGCGATGCGCTGGCTGATCCCGCGGCTGTCGTCGTTCAGCGACGCCCATCCGCGGATCACCGTCAACATCATCTCGGGCGACGGCCCGCTCGTGCTCGGCGCGCAGGGCGAAGACGTCGCGCTGCGCTTCGGCACCGGCGACTGGCCCGAGAACGACGTCTACCGCCTCGGTCTCGTCGAGGAGATGGTCGTTGTATGCAGCCCCGAGCGCGCCGCGGGCCCGCCGCCGATCGAGACGCCGCAGTCGTTGCGCGGCCACGTTTTGCTCCGCCACTCGACGCGGGCTGGGGCGTGGCCGCATTGGCTCAGCGCCGCCGGGATGACCGATATCGACCCGAGCGGCCCGAGCTTCGAGCACTTCTTCATGATCATCCAGGCGGCGGTTGCGGGTCTCGGCGTCGCGCTATTGCCGCGCTTCCTCATCGAGGACGAGCTGCGGAGCCGGGCTTTGGTCATGCCGCTGACGCTAAGCACGATCTACGACGGCGGCTATTATCTGATCTGCCCGCGCGGGCGGTCGGAGCTCCCCAAGATCCGTGCGTTCCGCGACTGGCTGCTCGCCGAAAGCCGCAACTGACGCGCGCTCACTGCGGCTGCCTTCGGCGTTCCGACTGCTGAAACTCGCGCCAGATGGCGTGGTTGGCGAGCGGTAAAGTTTTCCCAAGCCCATGATTATTTGTGCCCGAAACGAGCCGCGATCGCGGTTGTCTGCCGGTCGGCGTCAGGCATACTCGACCTGTAACAATTATTGATCGAGGACGTCGCATTGTCACAGGCCCCTGACGCCATCGGCACCGATCTCGCAGCGGTGACGATGGGCATCGACCGCTTCGAACGGACGGCAGCGACGGGCGGCAGCCTGCTCGACGGCGAGGGTTTGGTGCCGATCTATCTCGGCGACGACCTCGTCACCGCGAAGGTCTATGCGGGATGGCTCGAAATTTTTGCCGACCTCGACAAGCTTGGTGCCCGCGCGGCGACGTCTCCCGACGATGCACGCGGGGTCTTCCTTCGCGAAATGGTCTCCTCGCTCAAGGCGGCCGCGCGCTTGTTTTCGGGCGCGGAGATGACCTACGCCGAAAAGGTCCGCAACCTCGTCGGGGCCGAAGCCGCGCCGGTTCCCGATGCCGAGATCGACGCTCACGCTGACCGCCTGTCCGCCGGACTGGCGCGCGCCGGCTTCGTTCGCGGCTCGCTCCGCGAGCGCGTCGAGGCGTGGGAGGAGGAGCGGGCGATCGCGCCCGACAAGATCGAAGCCGAGTTCCGCGAATTGATGACCGCTGCGCGGGCCCGGACCGCGGCGATGATTTTCGATCCCGGCGACTATGACATGGCGCTCAACCCGCTGCGCAACATCCCGTTTACCGCGCGCTGTGGTTTCGCCGAGCGGCGCATGGATCTGAACGTCGATATCGCCTTCACCCGTGCAGCACTCAAGCACCTTGTCTGCCACGAGGTCTTCCCCGGTCACGCGACGCAGCTTCTTTACACGCTCGCCGAAGTTGAAGCTGGACGGTCGGAAGCCGACGCGTTGCTGTGCACGGCGAACGCCGTGACCGGCTGCGTCCAGGAAGGCATCGGCGATCAAGGCGTCGAGCTGATCGACTGGATCGAGGACGACGACGACGACATTCATTTGTCGCTGCGGTCGCTCAAGAGCGCGGTCCAGACGACGGCGGCGTGGCGCCTGATGGACGGCGGCGAACCCGCCGAGACCGTCGCCGACTATCTCCGCGAGACCGGCTGCGGCCAGGAAGCATGGGTCCGCGGGCGCCTCAACATGGCGAGCCACCCATTCCGTGGGCCGTTCATCGCCAGCTATTACGCAGGCAACGAAAGCGTCCGCCGGGTCCGCGAGCGCGTCGCCGCGCCCGACCGCGCCGCGTTCAACGCTTATCTGTTCGCGCAGGTACACAGCCCGCGCAGCCTCGAAATGTTCGACATGAGCGTCGCCGCTTGACCGGCAAGCTCAAGATCGGCGTGATCGGCGCGCATAACTGGGCCGAGCAGGCGCACCTGCCGGGCTATGCCGCGCACGACCGCGTCGACCTTGCCGCGATCTGCGACATCGATATTGGCCGCGCCGAGAAGATGGCGGCGAAGTTCGGCATCGCGGCGGTCTACACCGACCATCGCGCAATGCTCGCCGATGCCTCGATCGACTTGATCGACGTCTGCACCCCGACCGCGACGCATCTGCCGCTCAGCCTCGACGCGATCGCCGCCGGCAAACATGTGCTGTCTGAGAAGCCGTTGCATACCGACGCCGCTCCAGCGTTCGACGCGGCAAGGCGCGCAGCCGAACGCGGCGTGCGGACCAAGCTCGGCTTCACCTTCCGTTATTCGCCCGCCGTCCGCCGTCTCAAGCGCTGGATCGACGACGGCACGCTCGGCGACATCTTCCACATTCACGGGCTCGAGCAGAATTCGCAGTTCCTCGATCCCGATTACCCGCTCCGCCAGTTCGACATCACCAGCCCGCGCGACCGGCTGATCCCGGCGTCGATCGTCGGTTACGGCTCGCACCTCGTCGACCTGATGCGCTGGCTCGGCGGCGACTTTTCTGCGGTGGCGAGCACGATGCGCAACTTCGTCCCCGAACGGCTGGTCCGCGGGCTCGAGGGCCGCCAGCGCTTTCAGGTCGAGGACGGGACGGTCGCGCTCGTCGAGTTCGCCGCCGGCGCGCAGGGAATGCTCCAGACGAGCTATGTCGCGATCGGCAATTATCCGGGGATCGAGCTCCGCGTCTACGGCTCGAAGGGCGCGGCGGTCGCGCGGCTGGTGACCGAAGCCGGGGTCGCCGAGACGCTCCACCTCGCGCGCGCCGACGATGTCGAGTTCCGCGCGGTCGAGGTCGCCGCCGCCGACCTGCCGCCGGGAACCGACCTCGGCACGCCGTGGCCCGAGCTGTATTTCCGCAACCTGATCCGCTTCTTCGTCGACGAGATCGTCGAGGACCGGCCCGAGGAATGCACCTTCTTCGACGGGGCCAAGAGCCAGCAGATCGTCGACGCGATCATCGCCGCGCACATCGAGCGGCGCTGGGTCGAGGTCGGCGGATGACGATCGCCGACGCCTATCTCGAACACCATTTCAACTTCCGGCCGGTCGACGCGAGCTTCATGGGGCTGCCCGGCTACGACGACCGCCTGCCCGACGCGTCGGCGGGGGCGGCAGACGCCGAGCGTCGCGGGCTCGACAAGCTGCGAGCAATCCTCGGCGAGCGGCCCGATGACGACGATATCGGCGCGCGGCTCGACCATCGCCTCGTCGAAGCGCAGATCGCGATGAGCGAAGCGGCGCTCGATCATCTGCCGCGCTTCGCCAACCCGGCGTGGTACACCGGCGAGGCGGCGTTTGCGGTCATCGGGCTGTTGCTCCCGAGCGGACGGCCGACGCCGCGCGATGCGGTCAAGGCGCGGCTGAAAGGCATCCCCGACTTTCTCGCTGATGGCCGCGCCCGGCTGGCGGGCGCAGCGGCCCCGCGCGGGCAGACGCTGCGCGCGATGCGCGAGGCAGCGGCGGCGGCCACATTCCTGACCGGCGACCTGCGGCTTCATCCCGACTGGGACGATGCATGGGCCGAGCCGGCCGCACGCGCGGCGGCGGCGTTCACCGCCTTCGCCGATGCGATCGCCGAGGTGCCCGACCGGGCGGCGGCGTGCGGCACCGCGTATCTCGAACTGCTCATGCGGCAGGTCCATGGCTTCGACCTAACCGCCGATGCCGCGCTCAAAGCCGCCGACGCGAGCTATGCCGAGCTTGGCGAAGAACTCGCCGAACTCGCCGCGCGTGTCGACCCGGCAATTTCAGCCGACGAGATCATTGCCGGGCTGAGCGAGCATGTCGCGCAATCCCCCGACGCGGTGATCGGCACTTACCGCGCGCTCGACCGCGTGGCGCGCGACGGCGCGGTGTCGCTGGTGACGACCGCCGACGACTACGCGCTCGAGTATCGCACGATGGCACCGTGTTTTCGGACTGTGGCGCAGAGCCTGTATTTCCTGCCGTACCGCTCGCCGCCCGCAGACAGCTCAGGCACCGGCAGCGTCTATTGGGTCGCCCCGCCGCCGTCCGACACCGCCGCCTATCTGCGCGGCAATTGCGAGGCGAACGTCAAGATCATCCACGCCGTCCACCACGGCAGCGTCGGTCATCACACGCAGAACGCCCGCGCGCGCGGTGCGGCATCGCGGCTCGCGCGGGTCGCGGGGACCGACTGCGCGCTCGGCCTCGCCTTCCTGTCGTCGGGATCGATGGTCGAGGGCTGGGCGTGCTACGTCCAGGACATGATGGCCGAGGCGCCGGGCTTTTATTCGCCCGCCGAGCTCGTCTACCTCAAGCAGATGGAGCGGCGGAACGTCGCCAACATCATCGTCGATATCCGCCTCCACACCGGCGAATGGTCGCCCGCCGAAGCGTCGGCATTCTACCGCGACGCCGGGTTCGCGCCCGAGCGCATCGACGCCGAAATCACGCGCAACGTCATGCTCCCCGCGACCCGCCTGATGTACGCGCTCGGCGTCGACGCGATCCGCGACCTTCGCCGCCGCTGGCGCGGGGAGACGCGCGACTTCCACGACACGCTGATCGGCTATGGCCACGTACCCGTCGTGTGGGCGGGCGACGAGATGGCGCGGGCGGGATTGCTCGCGTGACGTCGGCCGCATCAGACCCGGTCGTCGACGTCCGTGGCCTGACGCTCGATTTCATCGATCGCGACGGCGGCACGGTCCGTGTCCTTCACGGCGTCGACCTGACGATCGCGGCGGGCGAGACGCTCGCGCTCGTCGGCGAGAGCGGGTCGGGCAAGTCGGCGACGAGCCTCGGCATCATGCGCCTCCACCGCCCGCGCGGGACGATCGTCGGCGGCGCAGTGTGGCTCGCGACCGGGACAGGGCCGCCGGCCGACCTGCTCAGCATGTCGTCGCGCGCGATGACGACGGTCCGCGGCGCGCAAGTGGCGATGATCTTCCAAGAGCCGATGACGAGCCTCAACCCGGTCCACCGGGTCGGGACCCAGATCGGCGAGTCGCTGCGGCTCCATCGGGGCCTGCGCGGCCGGGCGCTCGATGCCGCGGTGCTCGCATCGCTCGCCGAGGTCGGCATCCCCGATCCGGTCCGCCGCGCCGCCGCTTTCCCGCACGAACTGTCGGGCGGCATGCGCCAGCGGGTGCTGATCGCGCTGGCACTCGCGTGCGACCCGCGCCTGCTGATCGCCGACGAACCGACGACTGCACTCGACGTCACCGTCCAGGCGCAGATCCTCGATCTGCTCCGCACGATCCAGCGCGCGCGCGGCATGGCGATCCTGTTCATCACCCACAGCCTCGCGGTCGTCGCGGAGATCGCCGACCGCGTCGCGGTGATGTACGCCGGCCGGATCGTCGAGCAGGCCCCGGTCGCCGCGCTGTTCGCCCGCCCGCGCCACCCATACACCCGCGCGCTCCTCGAAAGCCTGCCGGGCAACGCGACCGGCAAGCGCCTGCGCGTCATCCCGGGCTCGGTCGTCGACGTCCGCCGCCCGCCGCCGGGGTGTGCGTTCGAGCCGCGGTGCGCGATGGCGGCAGATCCGTGTGCGGTAACGATGCCGCCGGCAGTGATGATCGACGCCGGCCGGGCGTCACGCTGCCACCGCTGGGCCGAGCTGTGACTGCGCTGCTCGACGTCACCGACCTCGGCGTCGAGTTCCGCCTGAAGTCGCCACCGTGGCGTCCGCCGCTCGTCCTCCACGCGGTTCGCGGCGTGTCGTTCACCGTCGCTCCGCGTGAAATTCTCGGGGTCGTCGGCGAGAGTGGATCGGGCAAGACCAGCCTTGGCCGCGCGGTTCTCCGGCTGCTGCCGATCAGCGGCGGCGAGGTGCATTTTGCCGGACGCCGCATCGACCGCCTGTCGGGCCGCCAGCTCGGGCCGGTGCGCCGCCGGATGCAGGCGGTGTTCCAGGACCCGACGAGCAGCCTCAACCCGACGATGACGGTCGGCGCGGCGGTCGGCGAGGGGCTTGGCGTCCACCGTATCGGCACCCGCGCCGATCGCGCCGAACGCGTCGCGGCGATGCTCGACCGCGTCGGGCTGCCGCGCGGCACGGCACAGAATTACCCCGGGGCCTTGTCGGGCGGGCAGCGCCAGCGGGTCGGCATCGCGCGCGCGCTGATCGTCGCGCCCGACCTGCTGATCGCCGACGAAGCGGTGTCGGCGCTCGACGTCTCGGTCCAGGCCGGGATCGTCAACCTGCTCCTCGACCTGCGCGAGGAGATGGGTCTGGCGATGCTGTTCATCGCGCACGATCTCGATGTCGTCCGGCACTTCTGCGACCGCGTCATGGTCCTGTACCTCGGCCGGGTGATGGAGACGGGGCGCACCGCCGACGTCTTCGCCGATCCGCGCCACCCCTACACCCGCGCGCTGCTCGATGCAGTGCCGCGCCTCGTGCCGACGGGGGAGCCGCGGCGCCTGCTCACGGGCGACCCGCCGAGTCCGCTCGCGCCGCCGTCGGGCTGTGTCTTCCGCACACGCTGCCCGCACGCGATCGCCGCCTGCGCCGAGGTCGTGCCGCCGCTCGAAGCCGATGCCGACGGGCACGCCGCCGCCTGCATCCGCCAGCACGAGGTCTGAAGAATGCGCCGGATCCTGATCGCCGTCCGCAACAACCGCGAGGTCTTCGCCGACCTGTTCCGCGCCGAACTCCCTGGCCACGACGTCGTGACGACGGAGCCCGACGATGAGACACCGACTGCGTATGCTGTCGTCGGCCTGCCGCCACCGGGCCTGCTCGCGAGCCTGCATGGCCTTGAAGTCGTCCTTAGTCTCAACGCTGGGGTCGAATATCTGCTCGCATCGGGGGAGGTGCCCGACGGCGTGCCGCTGGTGCGCATGGTCGACCCCGGCCTCGTCGCGGGCATGGTCGAATGGGTCGCCGCGCGCGTTCTTGCATGGCACCGCAACCTGTTCGATTACGCCGCGCTCCAATCCGAAGCGCGCTGGAAGCCGCTCCCGGAGAAACTGGCGGGCGAGCGGACGGTAACCGTGCTTGGCGCGGGCGAACTCGGCCGCCCGGCGGCGGCGCTGCTGGCCACGATCGGCTTCCGCACCCGCATCTGGAGCCGCGAGCCGCGCGAGATCCCCGGCGTCACCGGTTTCGCCGGGCGCGACCGGCTCGCGGCGGCGGTCGAGGGAGCCGACGTCCTCGTCAACCTGCTGCCGTCGACCGCCGCGACGACCGACCTGATCGACCAAGCCTTGCTCGACCGGATGGCGCCGGGCGGCTTGCTGGTCAACGGCGGACGCGGGGCGACGCTCGTCGACCGCGACGTGCTCGCCGCGCTCGACGATGGACGCCTCTCCGCTGCTGCGCTCGACGTCTTCCGCGCCGAGCCGCTCGCTGACGGCGATCCATACTGGGGCCACCCGCGCGTCTTCGTCACGCCGCACGTCGCCGCGATCAGCCATGCGCGCACCTCGGTCGCGGTCATGGCCGACACCATCCGCCGCCACGAACGCGGCGATCCGCTGCTCCACGTCGTCGACCGCGCCCGAGGGTATTGACCCATGCCGCCGGGGGGCCTCGACGCGATAACGGGTGCGTGGTCCCGACGCGGCGCGTTGGCGGCGATCGTCGCAAGCACCTTGCCCGGCTGCAGTCCGGTTCACCGCCGCGACGACAACACGCTGGTCGTCGGCCTGACCTATGACCTCGACACGCTCAACGTCTATTCGACCGGCTTCCTCGGCGACGTTCAGGCCGCAGTGGTCGAAGGGCTGATCGCGCCCGATCAACAGGCGCGCTACGTCCCGGTGCTCGCGCTCGAAGTGCCGACGCTCGCCAACGGCGGCATCGTCGTCGCGCCCGACGGGCAGAGCATGACGATCACCTACCAGCTTCGTCGCGGCGTCCGCTGGCACGACGGTGCGCCGTTCACCGCCGCCGACGTCGCCTTCACCTGGGCAGCGGTCCGCAACCCCGCGTTCATCGCCGAATCGAAGGACGGGTCCGACGTGATCGTCGCGGTCGATACGCCCGATCCCTACACCGTGATCTGCCGCTACGACCGGGTCGCGCCGACCTTTGCCGCGACGATGTTCACCTTCGGCATCCTGCCGAAGCACCTGCTCGACGGGGTCGACCTCAACACCGCGGGCTATAACGAGCGGCCGATCGGCACCGGGCCGTTCCGCGTCACGGCGTTCAAGCGCGGGCAGTATGTGCTGACCGAGCGCAACCCGTATTACTGGCGTCGAGACGCGGCGGGGCGGCAGTTGCCGTATATCGACCGGCTGATCTTCAAGATCATTCCCAACTCGAACACGTTGCTGACTCAGCTGCGGTCGGGCGAGCTCGATCTCGTCACCCAGACGCCGTACGATCAGGCGAAGCAGATGGGCGCACTCCCCGGAGTCGAGCTGGTTCGCTCGGCCGTGTTGTCGTGGCAGCACCTCGATTTTAACTTCAAGAACCCGACGCTGCGCGATCCCGCCGTCCGCCGCGCGATCGCCCATGCGATCGACCGCGACGCGCTGGTCCGGGTCAACGGCGGCTTCCAGCGGCCGATCAAGTCGGTCGTCGTGCCGACCTTCGACTTCTACGATCCCGCGACGCCCGACTACCCGTTCAACCCGGCGAAGGCGCGCGCAATCCTCGACGCGGCGGGGTACCGCGTCCAGCGCGACGGCGTTCGCGCAAAGGGCGATGCGCGGCTTGCGTATCGCTTCGTCTGTCAGGCGGGGAAGGGCGACGACGAGCTCGCCCAGCAAGTCATCCTCGCACAGTTGAGCGCGATCGGCATCGCCGCGTCGGCCGACAACAAGACCGGGGTGTCGTACCGTCAGGCGCGGTACAAGGGCGACTACGACCTGAATTATAGCACGTGGGTGACCGGGGCCGACCCCGTGTACAGCCGCTTCTTTTCGACCAAGGGGTCGAACAACGGGCAGGGCTACGCCAATCCGGCGATGGACCGCATCCTCACCCGGATGGAGTCGACGCTCGATCCCGCCGAGCGGCGGCGCGCCGCGTTCGCCATGCAACAGCTGCTCGCGGTCGACCTGCCAACGATTCCGCTGACCAGCGGCGCTGCCGTCGCGAGCAAGCGGACCCGGCTGCGCGACTATACGCCGAACCCGACCAACATGACGGCGTTCGTCTCGTGCGCCGGCTGGCGGTTGCAGGCATGAGCGGGCGGGGACTCATCGCGCGGCTGCTCGGGATCATTCCGCTGCTGCTCGGCATCTCGCTCGTCCTGTTCGCGGTCGTTCATCTGGCTCCCGGCGGCCCTCTCGACGTCTATGCCGATAATCCGTCGGTGACCCCCGAAGCGCTCGCGCGGATCGCCAAGGCGTACGGCCTCGACCTGCCGTGGCCCGAGCAATACGGGCTGTGGCTGCGCTCGATGCTGACCGGCGACTGGGGCTATTCGATCCGCACCGGCCGTCCGGTCCTCCAGGAGATCGTCGAGCGGCTCGGCCCGACGCTCGAACTCGGCGCGGTGGCGATGACGATCGCGTTTGTCGCTGCGGTCGCGTTGGGCGTCATCGCGGCGTTCGAGGAGGGGCGGCGGATCGACCGCGTGATCGTCGCCGTCACGCTCGGCGGCCTGTCGATCCCGGTGTTCTGGCTCGGGCTGGTCCTGCAATATGTCCTCAGCGTCCGGCTCGGCTGGCTGCCGTCGGCGGGGCTTGAGACGATCGGCGGGAGTTCGTTCGCCGACCGCGCCGCGCATCTCGTGATGCCCGCCGCAGTCCTCGCCTTCGCCACCGGAGCGGGCTGGACGCGCTACCTCCGTGCCGGGATGATCACCGCGCTGCGGCAGGATTATATCCGCACCGCCTACGCCAAGGGCCTGTCGACGCAGACCGTCCTGCTGCGCCACGCGCTGCGCAACGCCATCGTCCCGGCGATCAGCATCATCGCGCTCGACCTTGCCGGGCTGGTTTCGGGCGCGGTCATCACCGAGGCGGTGTTCGCGTGGCCGGGGGTCGGCAGCCTGTTCGTCGAGAGCATGGACGGGCGCGACTATCCGGTGCTGATGGGCGTGCTGATGATGGGATCGCTCGCTGTGATCCTCGCCAACATCATCGCCGACCTCGCGCAGGCCGCACTCGATCCGCGGCTCCGCAATGGTTAGCCGGGCCATTGCAGTCCGCGTGTGGCTCCGCCGGACCCGCCTGCCGATGCCGGTCATCGCTGGCGGTACGATCCTTCTCGCGCTGCTGCTCGCGGCGGTGTTCGGTCCGATGCTATCGCCGTACACTTACGACGAGCAGAGCCTCGCGCTCCTCGGCCTGCCGCGCCCGCCGTCATGGGCGAACTGGCTCGGCACCGACGAACTCGGTCGCGATGAGCTGACCCGGCTGCTCTACGGCGGGCGCATCTCGCTCGCGATCGGCCTGGCGGGGGCGGCGGTGGCGACGCTGTTCGGCACCTTCGTCGGGGCGCTCGCCGGTTATGCCGGGGGCATCGTCGACAGCATCGCGATGCGGTTGACCGACGTCATGCTGTCGATCCCGGCATTGCCGCTCGTCCTCGTCGTATCGGGGCTGATCCGGCCGACGCCGACCCTCCTCGTGCTGCTCGTCGCGGGGCTGATCTGGACCCCGTCGGCGCGGCTCGTCCGGGCACAGGTCGCCGGGCTCAAGACGAGCGATTTCGTCGCGGCGGCGCGCACGCTCGGTGTGCATCCGGTGATGATCGTCATCCGCCACATCCTGCCCAACGTCGGCGGCGCGATTGCGGTGTCGGCGACGATCGCGGTCGGCGGCGCGATCCTCCTCGAATCGGCGTTGTCGTTCCTCGGCTTCGGTGTCCAGCCGCCGACGCCGAGTTGGGGCAGCCTGCTCAACAAGTCGCAGCCTTGGCTGGTCAGCGCGCCGTGGCTGTCGATGCCGCCGGGCGTGCTGATCTTCCTGACGATTCTCGCAGTCAATTTGGTCGGCGACGGCCTGCGGCGGAGCGGTTCGCGGTGACGGACATTAACGAGTGTGGCAAAATGGAGACAACGCAGAATTTTGTATGAAAATGGCCGAAAACTCTATTGTGCAAGTGCGAAGTGATCGGCAGCATATAAAAAGACCAAGAGTACCGGAGGGGTAAAGCCGGGACCATATTGTCGCGTAGAACTTCATAACAGGGAGTGGGCTATGATTGTATCTTCCCGCGGGCGTCTTCTCGCGTCGAGTTTACTTGCCGGATGCATGGCCGTGTCCGCACCCCTGTTTGCGCAGGAGGCAAGTGGCGCTGCTTCAGCGGGAATTGCGAACCCGGCATCGCAAGCAACCGAGAGCGTAACTGTTAATCCCGACGAGCTCGTCGTCACCGGTACACTGATCCGTAACCCGGCACTGGTGTCGGCTACCCCGGTCCTCGTCACCGGCCAGGCGGAAATCCAGCTGCGCCAGTCGAACACCGCCGAAGACCTGCTGCGCGGGCTTCCCGGCGTCGTCCCGAGCATCGGCAACGCGGTCAACAACGGCAACGCCGGCTTCTCGTTCGCCGACCTTCGCGGCCTCGGTCCGAACCGAAACCTCGTCCTGCTCGACGGCCAGCGCATCGCTCCGGCCGACGTCATCGGGCGCGTCGACCTCAACAACATCCCGCTGGCGATCGTCGACCGCGTCGAGAACCTGACCGGCGGCGCATCGACCACCTACGGCGCCGACGCGATATCGGGCGTCATCAACTTCGTCACCAAGAAGGACTTCACCGGGGTCCAGATCGACGCGTCGAACCAGCTCACCGAAAAGGGCGACGGCAATTATTTCCGCGTCGACGGCACGCTCGGGGTCGGGTTCGCCGACGGCAAGGGCAACGCCATCTTTTCGTTCGGCTACCAGAACGCGTCGGCGGTCTATCAGGGCGACCGCCCCTACTCGATCACCGCGCTCGACTCGTTCTCGGGCAAGCCAGCCGGCTCGAGTTTCTCGAACCCGGCGGTCTTCACGCTGCTCGGCAACACCGGCGGCCGGGTCCAGACGGTGCCGTCGTCCGGCACGTTCAACACCGGCGTCTACCAGCCGTTCAACTTCAACCCGTACAACATCTTCCAGCTGCCGTTCCAGCGGTACAACGTCTACGGCTCGGGCCATTACGAGGTCGCCGACAACATCGAAATCTACATGCGCGGCCTGTATTCGAAGAACGTGACGCAGACGATCGTCGCGCCGTCGGGCGTCGCCGGATCGAACGTCACGATCCCGCTGTCGAACCCGTACCTGACGGCCTCCGAGCGCAACGTGTTCTGCGGCGACGCCGGCTTTACGGCGGCGGAGTGCACCGCGGCCGCGACGGCGACGAGCCCGACCAACCCGGCGTATCGCACCGTCACCGAGGAACTGCGCCTCCGCTCGGTCGATGCCGGTCCGCGCGTCGACCGCTACGAGACGCAGGTGTTCGATTACCGCGCAGGCCTGCGCGGCGCGATCACCGACCACCTCAACTTCGACATCGCCGGCAGCTACGGCGAGAGCACCAACGACCACACCGAGGCGGGCTATATCTCGGTCTCGCGGGTTCGCGATGCGCTGCTCGCAACGAACACCACGACCTGCCTGAGCGGCAACGTCGGCTGCGTCCCATTCAACATCTTCGGTGCGGCGGGATCAACGACGGCCGCGATGAACAAGTACGTCGTCGTCCCGGCCTTCAGCGTCGTCCGCGCGTCGCTCGCGCAGGGGTCGGCGCAGATCAACGGCGACGTCGGCATCTCCAGCCCGTTTGCCAGCAAGCCGATCAACTTCGCGGTCGGCGGCGACTACCGCAAATACCAGGCGTCGCAGAACGGTGACATCGAGAAGACGACGCCGGGCGAACTCGGTCTGGATTCGACGCTGACCCCGTTCAACGGCGGCTATGACGTCCTCGAAGGCTTCGCCGAATTGATCGCACCGCTGGTCGAGGACAAGCCGTTCTTCCGGGAGCTGACCTTCGAAGGCGGCCTGCGTTACTCGCACTATAAGGTCGACGCGCCGACCAACCCGACCTTCAACACGACGACGTACAAGGCGGGTGCGAACTGGACCCCGGTCGACGGCCTCAAGTTCCGCGGCGTCTATCAGCATGCAGTTCGCGCGCCGAACATCAACGAACTGTTCCAGCCGGCGAGCCCGAGCTCGACCAACCTGTCGGCCGACCCGTGTTCGGGATCGAAGCCCGTCGGCAACGCCAACCTGACCGCGATCTGCCTCGCGCAGGGCGCACCGGCGGCATCGATCGGCAAGATCAGCGATCCGGCATCGGGCCAGCCGAACACAACGACCGCGGGCAACCTCGGCCTCAAGCCGGAAAACTCGAACAGCTTCACCCTCGGCATCGTCCTCCAGCCGCGCCGGTATGTTTCGGGCTTCTCGCTGACGGTCGACTATTTCAACATCAAGGTGACCAACGCGATCACGTCGCTGTCGCCGCTCGACTCGATCAGCGCATGCTTCGGGGCGGTGACCGCCGCGAGCGCCGCGAGCTCGGGATGTACCGTCATCCGGCGTAACCCCAGCACCGGCGCGCTCGACGGCGATCCGGCGACGACCCCCGGTCTGTACCTGCCGCTGACCAACCAGGGCCAGTTGCTGACCGACGGTATCGATCTCGGGGCGAACTACCGCCACGATGTCGGCCCGGGCACGCTTGCTCTGTCGTTCCAGGGGACGTGGACGCATCGCGCACTGTTCAAGGCGACGCCAACCGCGATCAGCCGTGAATGCGTCGGCTATTACAGCACCAACTGCGGCGGTGCCGGCGCACCGGAGAAGGGATCGCTCCAGCCGAAGTACACGTGGAACCAGCGGACCAGCTACTCGATTGGCGGGGTCGATCTCTCGCTACTGTGGCGGCACATCAGCGAGATGAACCAGGAGCCCGACGACGCGCTCAACGGCGACGGTCCCGCGCTTCCCGCCTTCGCCCACATCAAGCCGTACGACTATTTCGACGCCAGCCTTCGCCTCGCCGCGACCAAGGCGCTCGAATTCACGATCAGCTGCCAGAATCTGACGAACCGGCAGCCCCCGATCGTCGGCTACGACATCGGCACGACGTTCTTCAACAGCGGCAACACGTACCCGTCGACCTACGACACGCTCGGCCGCCGCTACGCTGTCTCGGCCCGGCTCAAGTTCTTCTAGGCGAAGGGCTATCGTTCCCCTCCCGCAAACGGGAGGGGAACAGACTATGAGAGATCAGCCCGCGATCAGCGGGGCGGGGAGCGCCAGCGGGATGCCCGCCGCCGCCGCCACCGCCTCGGCCCAGATCGCGACCTTGTCGACCTCGTCCTTATGGAGCGATAGGCCCTCGCGCTGTTCGCGGGCGCGGTCGTCCGCGCCGAACGTGTCGCCTGTCTTCGAACTGGTGGTAAAGGCAGGGCCGGCGACGACCGCCGCGACATCGATCTTCAGCCCGAACAGCGTCGCGATCGCGCTCATCGCCGCCGCCGGTTGGCGCAGCAGGTGTTCGCTGTCGAGCGTGCGGATGCGCTGGTCGCCGAAGCGCGCGGCCATGCGGACGAACAACGCCTGCTGCGCCAGCCAGCCGACCGCGGCGATCTGCAGGTCGGTCTGCTTGATATAATCGCCCGGCTCGAACCCCATCTGGACCAGCCCCTCAGCGTGGAGACCGGCGAATAATTCGCGGACCCACAGCCGCCCCCACATCCCCTTGCGCGCAACCGAGGCGAGGAACACGCGGAGCGGCGCGTGGAGGATCAGCGCGTGGATGTCGGTGCGCATCGCCATCATCGCCGGCGCGAGGCCGTTGACGACGTTCGACGGCTTGACCACGACGGCCTCGCCGGGCTGCAACGGCCGGGCGAGCACGATCAGCGCGTCGCGGAGCAGCGGCGCAAGGCGCTCGGGGTCCATCCCCTGGCGGCGGCAGCCGACGATATCGTTGAGCAGGACAGGCTCCTTCAACGTTGTCGCCACCCCCGGCACGTCAAGCGCGCGTGCCACCAGCGTCGAACAGCAGAACGCCGAATGGAGCACGAGATGAAGCCGCGCCGGTTCGGCCGCCGACGCCATCACCTCGCTCCGGTGGAGTGCCAGCGCGGGCCGCCCGACGGGGAGATATTCGTCGGTGATGAAGGTCGCGCGGGCATGATCCTCGCGCGACAGGCGGAGGAAGCGGATGGCGTCGGCCCCGGGGTCGTAGCGATGCGCGAGCCAATGGCCGTCGCGCATCACCGCGCGATAGTCGACCGGGGCCCCGCCGCTCGCTTGGGTCGGACGGATCACGCTGTCGCAGCAGCGAGCCGCCAGCGCGCCATATTGTCGTAATACGGCTGCGCAGCGTGGGCGATCGCCCGGAGGTCGTCGGGCAGGGCGGGGGCCGGTGCAGCAGGCGAGGACGGAGCAAAGCCGGTCGACTGCTCGACGACGTCGTACCACGCCGGGGCCCAGACACCGTCGCTCGCGCGCGGTCCGGCGGGCCAACTCAACATCCGCTCGGAGAAGTCGACACCGAGTGCTTCGCACAACGCTGTCAGCATTCCCCGCGGCTCGGCGAGCACGTCGGCAGTCTCGATCACCGGCGGCGCGGTGCCGGTCCGCTGCGCGACGCGGTCGAAGATCTCGGCCTGCCGAACGACGCCGATTTCGCCGAGCGTGACGTCGCTGCGCTTGCGCACATACGACGCGAGCACCGCTGCGGGGTCGCGAATGAGGAAGGCGTTGGTGCACGCATCGGACCAGTCGAGGCCGAAGCCGTCGAGCATGTGGTGGCACATGTGCTTCTGGTACCAGACCGGCTTGCCCCCAGGCACGGGGCCGGTCACTGCCGCCGCGACGTCGCGCCAGTCGGTCGGCTGCGACGCGAGCACCTCGGCGCGCATCGGATGATCGAGTCCGGTGGCGGCGAGATAGGCGGCGTAGAACGGCTCGTCGCTGACGACGGTGTCGTCGCGGTTCTCGAACGCGCGCATCATCGCCGTCGAGATGTTGCGCGGCCCCGACCACATCGCGATCCTGAGCGTCATACGAGGCGGTTCGCTGCGGCGTCGGCGTCTTTCATCGCCTCGTAGGCGGCGAGCAGCCGGGCGGTCACCGGTGCGCCAGTTCCCGGCATTGCGCGGCCGTCGATCTCGCGAACCGCGGTGATGCCGCCCATTGTCCCGGTCACGAAAACCTCGTCGGCTTCACGTAGCTGGTCCACCGGAAAATCTCCCTGCCGCAATGGCGCCGCGCCAGCCGCGCACGCCGCGATCACATTCTGCCGGGTGATGCCGTTGAAGCAATAGACGTCGCCCGAGGTGAAGACGGTGCCGTCCTTGACCCAGAACAGGTTGGTCGCGTTGCAGCTGGCGACGTTGCCGTGCGGATCGAGCATCACCGCCTCGTCGGCGCCGTCATCGATGACTTCGAGCAGGGCGCGGATCAGGTTGAGGCGGCTGTGCGAGTTGAGCCGCATGTCGAAAATGTCCGGCCCCGAAGTCCGGGTTGCAGCGGTCCGCAGCACGAGTCCGTCGCCCGCTGCCCGCGGCGGTGACACCTTGAACTCGGCGGTGACGACCATCGTCGCGCTACCCGCCATGTGGCGCGGGTCCTGGTTGATCGTCCGCTTGCGCCCGCGCGTGACCATCAGCCGGAGGTGTCCGCCGTCGGTCATGCGGTTCGCGGTGAGGAGCCGCACGAGTTCGGCGGTCAGCTCGCTGCGCGTCAGGCCGATGTCGATGCGGATCGCACCTGCGCTGGCGAACAGCCGGTCGAGATGGGCATCGAGGAACAGCAGCGCCCCGCGATGGAGCCGCAATCCCTCCCACACGCCGTCACCGAGCCCGAACCCGGCGTCGAAGATAGATACCGATGCCGTGCTCGCAGGGACGAGCGCGCCGCCGACATACGCAAGGATGCCGGCGTTGCGCGGATCGTCGACGAAGTCCTGGCTACCCGCCATCGCGCGCCCGGCTCAAAGCTCGACCGGGGCGCCGTGGGCCGCGGCGCTGGCGATGATCGCCTCGAGCATCTCCATGACCTCGATCGATTCGGCCTCGCCGATCCCGGTCCAGCCTGCGGGGTCGCCGCGGACGAGGTCGGCGAACGAGTCGGCCTCGGCGCGGAAGCCGTCCAAAGGTTCGAACCGGCGCGTCTCGTTGGTAGCGTCCCACCCGCCGCGGCTGATGTCGACGACCCCGGGCGCGGCGGCGGTCAGGTGGTTGAGATATTCGGTCATCACGACACCGCCCTCGCATGCGATCGTCGCGCGGCGGTAGACGCCGGTGCCGAACGAGCACGCCGCCTGCGCGAGCAGCCCGCCGGGAAATTCGATGTTGGCGATCAGCGTCGCATCGACTCCGCTCTCGGTCCATGTCGCCATAGCGCTGACGCGGATCGGCTTAACCCCCGCAAGCAGGCGGATCAGGCTGACCGGGTACGTTCCGGCGTCGAGCAATGCGCCGCCGCCAAGACCGGGATCGAGCCGGATATTCGATGGGTTGGCTACCGGGAAGCCGAACGCCGCCTGGATGATCTTCGGCAGCCCGATCTCGCCCGAATGGACGAGTTCGGCGACCGCATGCGTCTGTGGCTGCGCGCGGTACGGGAACGCCTCGACAAGGCAACGCCCGGCGCTGTGCGCGGCGGCGAACATCGCACGGGCATCGGCGGCGGTGACCGCGATCGGCTTCTCGCACAGGACATGCTTGCCGGCTTCGAGCGCGCGGATCGTCCATTCGGCGTGCATCGAGTTCGGCAGCGGATTGTAGATCGCCTCGACCTCGGGGTCGGCGAGCAGCGCGTCGTAGCTGCCTAGAGCGCGCGGGATTGCATGGCGGTCGGCGAAGGCCTGCGCCGAAGCGAGATCGCGGCTCGCGACGGCGACGACCTTGACCTTGTCCGATGGTTTGACCCCGGCGATGAAATGACGCCCGATATTCGCGGTGCTGAGGATGCCGATGCGCAGCGGACCAGTGTTGTCGGTGTCGGCCATATGCTCCCCTGCGGCTTGATCGCTCAAGTCTTTAGCCCGCTCGGCGTAACGATGTCTTCCGGATTCGTCGGGTCTCGACAACAAGTTCGGCAGGCAATGATGCACCGCAGCGTGTTTCGGTTGCGGCCCGCAACGATCTGGCTAAACTCGGCTTCAGCGATGATTCTTAACCGCCCATGACCCTGCGAGACCGTCGCCCTCGTTTCGAATTGCGAGCGCATTTTCGCGTGGCGGCGACGGTCGCCGACCGCGCCATCACTCCCGGCGTCGCGCTCTGAACGACACGGTCGCCATCGCCCCGGCGGCCGTCGCGTCCCCCGCGTCCGATCGCGCGTTCCTCGGCCATCCGCGCGGCCTCGCAGTTCTAGCATTCTCCGAGGCGTGGGAGCGGTTTTCCTATTCGGGCATGCAGACCCTGCTCGTGCTCTACACGGCACACTCGCTGTTCCAGCCCGAGAACATCGGCAAGATCTGGGGGTTCGCCGGTTTCCGCGGCGCGCTCGAGGCGCTGTACGGCCCGCTATCGACGGCGGCGCTCGCGTCGAGCACCTTCGGCATCTACGCCGGGCTCGTCTATCTGACCCCGATCCTCGGCGGGCTGCTCGCCGACCGGCTGCTCGGCAAGACGCGAACGGTCATCATCGGCGCGGTGCTGCTGACCGCCGGCCATTGGCTGATGGCATACGAACAGAGCTTCCTCATCGCGCTCGCCTGCCTCGTCCTCGGCGTCGGCTGCTTCAAGACCAACATCACCGGGCAGGTCGGCGACCTGTACGTCCTCGGCGATCCGCGCCGGGCCCGCGCCTTCCAGATCTTCGTCCTGTTCATCGCCATCGCCGCGGTCGCTGCGCCGCTCGTCTGCGGCACGCTCGGCGAGAAGGTCAGCTGGAGCTGGGGGTTCGGCTCGGCCGGTATCGGCATGGTCGTCGGCCTGTTCACCTACCTCGGCGGGCGTCGCTGGCTGCCGCCCGAACCCGCGCCGAAAAAACGCGGCGGCGTCGTCGAGCCACGACCCAGGCTTGCGCCCGGCGAGGGGCGCGTCATCCTGATCCTCGTCCTGCTGCTCCCGGTGCTGACGCTGTCGACCGTCGGCAACGAGCAGATGTTCAACGCCTATCTGCTGTGGGGCGAGGCGAACTACCAGCTGACCTTCTTCGGGATGACGATGCCGATCACGTGGCTGATCTCGATCGATTCGGTCATCGCGATCCTGGCGATGAGCGGGTCGCTGTTGTTCTGGCGCTGGTGGGGCAAGCGGCGGCACGAGCCCGACGAGATCACCAAGCTGACGATCGGGACGATGATCTGCGCGCTCGCGCCGCTCGTGCTGTCGGTCGCGTCGCTCTACGCGGCGGGCGGGCACCGCGTCAGCCTCGGCTGGGGGCTGGTGTTCCACGCGATCAACGAGGTCGGTTTCGCCAACGTCTATCCCGTCGGCATGGCGCTGTATTCACGCTGCGCCCCGCGCGCGCTCGGCGGCACGATGATCGCGATCTACTTTCTCCACCTGTTTGCGGCGAATGTCCTCGTCGGGCGCTTGGGCGGCCTGTTGTCGACGATGTCGGGGGCGTCGTTCTGGCTGCTCCATGCCGGACTGATCGCGGTCGCAGCGCTGATCCTGCTGCTCGTCCGCAAGCTCGCCGGCCGCCTGCTTGCGCCGACGGTCGATCCCGAGGCCGCGTTCGCCTGACGCTGCCACGGCGCGCGCGATCATCATTCAACCAGGAAATACCGATGACCGAAGACGTTCTACTCGTGGGCTGCGGCAACATGGGCGGCGCGATGCTCCGCGGCTGGCTCGCGCAGCACCGCACCGGGCTCATCGTCGTCGACCCCGGCGTCGAGCGAATCCCGGCGGGCGTGAGGGCGATGAGCGTGCTCCCCGCCGACGAGCCCGCGCCGCGCGTCGTCGTCCTCGCGGTGAAGCCGCAGATGCTCGCCGTCGTCGCCCCGGCGATCGAGCATGTCGTCGGCCCCGAGACGATCCTGCTGTCGGTCCTCGCGGCGGTCGAGATCGCCAGCCTGCGCCGTCACCTGCCGCGTGCTCGCGCGATCGTTCGCGCGGTGCCGAACCTGCCCGGCGCGATTGGCGCAGGCGTAACGGCGCTGGCGGCGGACGGCCTCGATCCCGCCGACCGCGAGCTGGTGACCGGCTTGTGCGACCCGCTCGGCCCGGTCGAGTGGCTCGACCGCGAAGCGCAGATCGACGCCGCAACCTCGGTCTCTGGCTGCGGTCCCGCCTTCCTGTTCCGCTTTGCCGACGCGGTGGTGCAGGCGGGCGTTGCACAAGGTCTCGATGCCGACACCGCGCGCCGCCTGTTCGCCGCGACGATGACGGGTGCGGGGCAGATGCTGATGGCGAGCGACGACAGCCCCGGCGACATGGCCAACCGCGTCGCCAGCCCGGGCGGGGTGACACTCGCGGGGCTCGCCGTGCTCGACCGCGACGATGCGCTGGTGAAGCTCATCGGCGAGACGCTTGCGGCAGCCGCGCGGCGTAGCGCCGAAATGGCGGCGGACGCGCGTTAGGCGGCGAGGCCCTCGATCTCGACGAGCAGCATGCCGTCGCCGACCTGATCCCCTTCGGCGACGTGGACCGCGCTAACTTTCCCCGCGACCTTCGCGACGAGCCGGTGCTCCATCTTCATCGCTTCGAGGACGAGGAGGCGGTCACCCGCGTCGACCGCAGTGCCGACCGCGACATCGAGTGCGAGGACGCGCCCGGGCATCGGCGCGAGAACGCGGCCGTCGCCACCGGGCTCGATTCCAGCGATACGCGGCGCGCGGAGCGAAAGCGTGTCGGCGCGCCCGGCGATGCGGACCTCGATCGAGCCTTCGCCGCGGATGACGATGGCATGGACCAAGCGCCCGCCGATGTCGGCCTCGAAACGGATGTCGTCGAGAAAGCGCCCGGTGGCAGTGAGGGGGGCGGCCATCCCTTCGATCCGGTCACCATCGACCGTCAGCGCGACCCGCTCGCCGTCGGGCTTGAACAGGTCGACATAGCGCGGCACGGGCAGGTTGAGCCGCCACCCGCCGAGCCGCTCGAACATCGTCGGCGCGGGCGGCGTAACCGGAGCTGTCGCGAGCGCGGCGACGACGACGCTGTCGTCGCTCACCCCGACCGGCGGCGCGAGGTCGTCGGCGTGGCGCGCGATGAAGCCGGTGTCGATCTCGGCGGCGCGAAACGCGGGATGGTCGATCAGCCGCGCGAGGAAGGCGCGGTTGGTCCGCACCCCGTCGATGATGCAGCCGTCGAGCGCCGCGACCAGCGCATCGATCGCGCGGGAGCGGTCGGGGCCATAGGCAATCACCTTGGCAATCATCGGGTCGTAGAAGACGCTAATTTCGCTGCCGGTCTCGACGCCGCTGTCGATCCGCGGCGACGCGATCCCGCCATTGACGAAGCGCGCGGTGCCCGGAAAGCGGACGCGCGACAGCACTCCGGTCGACGGCAGGAAGCCGTTGTCGGGGTCCTCGGCGTACAGCCGCGCCTCGACCGCGTGGCCGGTGGCGACGATGTTGGTCTGGTTCGCCGGGAGCATCTCGCCGCGCGCGACGCGCAGTTGCCATTCGACGAGATCGAACCCGGTGATAGCTTCGGTTACCGGATGTTCGACCTGAAGCCGGGTGTTCATCTCCATGAAATAGAACGCCGGGTCGCCGTTCTCGTCGACGGCGTCGAGATCGAGGATGAACTCGACCGTGCCCGCGCCTTCATAGTCGATCGCGGTCGCGGCGGCGCACGCGGCGACGCCCAGGATGTGCCGCAGTCGGTCGGACAGGCCGGGGGCAGGGGCCTCCTCGATGACCTTCTGGTGGCGGCGCTGGAGCGAGCAATCGCGCTCGAACAGATGGACGACATTGCCCGCGGCGTCGGCGAAGACCTGGACCTCAACGTGGCGCGGGCGGGCAATCAACTTTTCGAGCAGGACCCCGTCGTTGCCGAATGCGCGCCCCGCCTCGCGCTGCGCGGCGAGGAGTGCTTCGGCGAATTCGGCCTTGGTGTCGACCGCGCGCATCCCCTTGCCGCCGCCGCCCGCGACCGCCTTGATCAGCAGCGGAAAACCGATCTGTGCGGCAGCGCGCTCGAGGCGGACGAGCGACTGGTCGTCGCCCTGGTAGCCGGGCGTCGTCGGCACCCCGGCCTTTTTCATCAAGGCCTTGGCGCCGTCCTTTAATCCCATCGCGCGCATTGCGGCCGCAGGCGGTCCGACAAAGATCAGCCCAGCGTCCCGAACAGCATCGGCGAAATCGGCATTCTCCGACAGGAAGCCATAGCCCGGGTGGACCGCGTCGGCCCCCGACCGCGCGGCGGCCCCGAGCAGCTTGGCGGAGTCGAGGTAGCTTTCGGCGGCGGGGGCGGGGCCGATGTGGACCGCCTGCGTCGCCTCGCGGACGTGGAGCGCGCCGGCATCGGCGTCGGAATAGACCGCGACGGTCTCGATCCCCATCGCGTGCGCAGTGCGGATGATCCGCCGCGCGATCTCGCCACGGTTGGCGATGAGGAGCTTTTTCAAGACTTTGTCCAATCGGGCTGACGCTTGTCGAGAAAGGCGGCGAGCCCTTCCTTGCCTTCGGCCGAGGCGCGGCGGGCGGCGATGCGGTCGGCGGTGAGACCACGTAACGTGTCGGTCACAGGTGTTCCGGCGACATCGGCGATCAGCGCCTTGGCCGCAGCGACGGCACCCGGGGCGACGCCACGCAACGCCTTGAGCCACGCCGCGACCTGAATCTCGGGCGCGTCGCTGACGACATGGACGAGCCCCATCGCGAGCGCGTCGTCGGCGTCGAACATCTCGGCGGTGAGGAACCAGCGCCGCGCCGCCCGCGCGCCGATCGCCCGCAGCACGAACGGTGAGATCGTCGCGGGGGTCAGTCCGAGCCGCACCTCGCTCAGGCAGAACCGCGCGTCGCTGCTGGCGACGACCATATCCGCCGCCGCGACCAGCCCGACCCCGCCGCCGAGGACGTTGCCATGCGCAACGGCGATGACCGGACACGGGCAGCGGTCGATCGTATCGAGCATCCCCGACAAGAGCATGGCGTCGGCGCGGTTCTCCGCTTCGGTCCACCCGCCCGCACGCTTCATCCACGCAACGTCGGCTCCGGCGCAGAATCCCGCACCATTGCCGGCGAGAACGACCGCGCGCGGCGGGTCGGCATGGAAGCGCGCGAATGTCGTCGTCAGCGCGGCGATCAGCACTTCGTCGAACGCGTTGCGAACCTCGGGGCGGTTCAGCGTGACGCGGGCGATACCGGCGTCGACGGTGACGAGGAGGGGGGCGTCGGTCATTGCCTGATGACCCCGATCACATCCGGAACGTGCCGAAGCGCGTCTCGCCGATCGGTTCCTGCAGGCTCGCCGCGAGCGAA
The DNA here is from genome assembly GCF_018982885.2 of Polymorphobacter megasporae. Taxonomy (NCBI): domain Bacteria; kingdom Pseudomonadati; phylum Pseudomonadota; class Alphaproteobacteria; order Sphingomonadales; family Sphingosinicellaceae; genus Glacieibacterium; species Glacieibacterium megasporae. The sequence continues at coordinate 2,943,224 of NZ_CP081848.1, forward strand.
AGCGCGACCACCCGCCGCGTATCCGCCGGGTCGATCACGCCGTCGTCCCACAGCCGCGCGCTGGCATAATAAGGGTGGCCCTCGCGGTCGTAGCGCTCGCGGATCGGGGCCTTGAACGCGGCTTCGTCGGCGGCGTTGCGGAAGCCTCCGGTCTTGACCGTTGCCAGCACCGACGCCGCCTGCTCGCCGCCCATGACGCTGATCCGCGCGTTCGGCCACATCCACAGGAAGCGCGGCGAATATGCTCGGCCGCACATGCCGTAATTGCCCGCGCCGAAGCTGCCGCCGGTGATGACGGTGATCTTGGGGACGGCGGCGCAGGCGACCGCGGTGACCATCTTCGCACCGTGCTTGGCGATCCCCTCGTTCTCGTACTTGCGGCCGACCATGAAGCCCGAGATGTTCTGGAGGAACAGCAGCGGGACCTTTCGCTGGCAGCACAGTTCGATGAAATGCGCGCCCTTCTGCGCGCTTTCGGAGAACAGGATGCCGTTGTTGGCGACGATGCCGACCGGCATGCCCTCGATCGCGGCGAAGCCGGTAACAAGCGTTTCGCCGTACAGCTTCTTGAACTCGTCCAACTGGCTGTGATCGACGATCCGCGCGATGATCTCACGCGCGTCCTGCGGCTGGCGGGTGTCGGTCGGGATGAGGGCGTGGAGATCGCTCGCGGGATAGCGCGGTGCCGCAGGCGTGCGGGCCTGTGCGGGTATTGGTGCGCGCAGCGTCGCGACGATATTCCGGGCGAGTTCGAGCGCATGCGCGTCGTCGTCGGCGAGGTGATCGACGACCCCCGACAGCCGGGCATGGACGTCGCCACCGCCGAGATCCTCGGCGGTGACCTCCTCGCCGGTCGCCGCCTTGACCAGCGGCGGCCCGGCGAGAAAAATCGTCCCCTGGCCGCGGACGATGATGCTTTCGTCGGACATCGCGGGGACATACGCGCCGCCAGCAGTGCAGCTGCCCATGACGACCGCAATCTGGCCAATGCCTTGCGCGCTCATGTTCGCCTGGTTGAAGAAGATGCGGCCAAAATGCTCGCGGTCGGGGAACACCTCGTCCTGCCGCGGCAGGTTCGCGCCACCGCTGTCGACGAGGTAGATGCACGGCAGCTTGTTCTGCGCCGCGATCTCCTGCGCGCGGAGGTGTTTCTTGACGGTCAGCGGGTAGTAGCTGCCGCCCTTCACCGTCGGATCGTTCGCCACGACGACACACAGCCGCCCCGAGACCTGCCCGACCCCGGCGATCATTCCCGCCGCCGGAACCTCGTCGTCATAGACCGCATGCGCGGCAAGCTGGCCGATCTCGAGGAAGGCAGTGCCAGGATCAAGCAAGCGTTCAACCCGTTGGCGCGGCAGCAATTTCCCGCGTGCGACATGACGCTCGCGCGATGCCGCCGGGCCGCCTTGGGCGATCGTCGCGACAAGTTCGCCGAGACCGGCGACAAGATCGCCCATCGCGCTCGCATTGCGCCGCGTCTCGGCGTTGGCGGGGAGGGGCGTACCGATGCGATTGGGCATGGCGAGGGTATAGGCGGCGTGACCCGATGGCTCAACCCTGTGCGCTTGTCTTACCCCCCGGGGGTATGTAGGGGCCGGACATGGTCCCCGATACCCAGACAAAGTTGCTCAATCGCCTCCGCCGGATCGAGGGGCAGGTGCGCGGCATTGCCGGCATGGTCGAGGCCGATCGCTATTGCATCGATGTCCTGACGCAGTTGCAGGCGGTGCGCGCTGCCTTGGCCAAAGTCGAGAGCGAGATGCTGAAGAGCCATCTCGGCCATTGCATCGAGGGGGCCATTGCCAGCGGCAACGCCGCCGACCAGCGCGCGAAGGCTGCAGAACTTGTGATGTTGCTCGAGCGGAGTGCCCGATGAGATTGTCTTTGCTTGGCCTCGCCCTGATCGCGGCACCTGCTTTGGCGCAGGATATGCCCGGGATGGCGATGCCATCGGCCAGTGCGCCCGCGGAAGCGCATGACATGGCGGGAATGGACAGCGGCCACGGCGACGCGATGGCCGGGATGGACATGGGCCATGGCGGCCACGTGCATATGATGAAGGGGGCCTATGGTCCCTATCCCGGCACGCGTGAGGCGTCGGGGACGAGCTGGCAGCCCGATAGCTCGGTGCATGAGGGATTGCATCTAAGCAGCGGCGGCTGGGCGTTCATGCTCCACGGAACGCTCGTCGGGGCATACACCGATCAGTCGGGGCGGCGCGGCGACGACAAGGCGTTCCTCGCCGGGCACATCATGGGCATGGCGTCGCGCGACCTGTCCGACCGCGATCACATTCAGTTCCGCCTCGCGGTCTCGCCCGATCCGTTCATGGGGCCGCAGGGCTATCCGCTGCTGCTCGCGAGCGGCGAGACCGCCGACGGACGCACCCAGTTGATCGACCGCCAGCACCCGCACGACCTGTTCAGCGAGGTGTCGGTGTCGCTGTCGCACCGGCTGTCCGGCGACGCGAGCGTGTTCGTCTATGCCGGCCTGCCCGGTGAACCGGCGTTCGGCCCGCCCGCCTATATCCACCGCGCGTCGATCATGGACGATCCCGAAGCGCCGATCAGCCACCATTGGCTCGACAGCACCCACGTCAGCGAGGGGGTCGTCACGGTTGGGGCGACGTGGAACGGGGTCAAGGTCGAGGCCTCGCGCTTCCGCGGGCGCGAGCCCGACCAGAACCGCTACGACATCGAAACCCCCAACCTCGATTCGACTGCGGTCCGGGTCGGCTGGAACCCGGTGCCCCAGCTGTCGCTGCAGGCGTCGTTCGCCCATCAGAAAAGCCCCGAGCAATTGTCGCCGAACGAGGACCTCGAGCGCTGGTCGGCGAGCGCGATCCATACCAAGCCGTTCGGAGACGGCGGTTACTGGGCGACGACGGTGGCATGGGGACGGCGCATCGTCCTCGAAGGCGGGCACCGCGAGGACCCGCTCGACGCGTTCATCCTCGAAAGCACGGTCCATCTCGACCCGCGCTGGACGCTGTTCGCCCGCGCCGAACGCATCGATAATAACGAACTCTTGCCCGCGCCGGGCGCGCAGCAGGGGCCGACATTTACCGTCGGCAAAGTCTCGGGCGGCGCGATCCGCGACTTCCAGGTGGCGGCGCATCTCAAGTTCGGCGTTGGGGCACTGGTTTCGCGCAGCCTGACCCCGGGTGGGCTGGACCCCGCTTACGGGGGGGACCAGACGAGCGGGATGGGTTTTGTGCGGCTCAAGCTGGACTGACCTAACTCCTCCCTCGCGCTTGCGGGGGAGGGGGACCGCGCCGCTTCAGGCGTGGTGGAGGGGGCTTTCCGGGCGGAACTCTCGTTGCGGAGCGCCCCCTCCACCATAGCAAGAGCGATCGTCCCCCTCCCCCGCAAGGGCGAGGGAGGAGTTAGAAGGCGCTGTCCTATACGCCCGATAATGTGATTGGGTCGGGCTATGAACCCGTGCCCTCAACCCGATAGATACGCCCCAGCAATCGCGCAAGCAGTCGCGCGGAAGGTGCATTTCACTCCGACGTGGCGTCAGGTTCGTCAACTTCCAGCAAACGGCACGACGAAAACCACCGTCTTTTGTGTGAACTTATTCTGAACTTAGCGTTGGATTCGCTCGTCGCCTTGCCTCCAACGCCCGCTTCGCCTATAGTGCCGCCTCCATTTCGGGCTGGTCGGAACCAGCCGCACAGCCAAGGAACGACCATGAAGCCCGGCATCCACCCCGACTACCACATGATCAACATCACGATGACCGACGGGACGAAGTTTCAGACGCGGTCGACGTGGGGCAAGGAGGGCGACACGATGTCGCTCGATATCGATCCGACGTCGCACCCGGCGTGGATCGGCGGCGCGGGCAAGATGCTCGACGCTGGCGGCCAGGTCGCGCGCTTCAACAAGCGCTTCTCCGGCTTCGGGCTCGGCAAGAAGTAATTTCGGGATCTACGCCGCCGCGAACGCGCTCGCGGCGGCGGCCATCTCCTTTGCCCGCGCGTAATCGGCCTTGCCGTTGGGCGCACGCGGGACATTAGCAACGTGGAAGACCTGCTTTGGCGCCTTATACGGTGCCAGATGGGTTCTTACATAGGCGATAAGGTCAGCTGGGGCCACCGCTGACCCGGCGACGACGGCGGTCACCGCCTGTCCCCATTTTGCGTCGGCGACCCCGAATACGAGGGCATCGTCGACCCCCGGATGCGTCTTGAGCGCCTCCTCGACCTCTTCCGGGAAAACCTTCTCACCGCCGGTATTGATGCAGTGGCTGCCGCGTCCGAGCAGGACGATCGAGCCGTCGGGGTCGACCGTCGCCCAGTCACCCGCGATCGAATAGGTCTTGCCGCCGATGTCGACGAAGGTCGCCGCCGACTTGGCCGGGTCCTTGTAATAGCCCCGCGGGTTGAGCCCGCCGCGCGCCAGTCGCCCGGTGATGCCCGACCCCGGCGCGACCGGCTGCATATCCTCGTCGAGCACCAGCGTCTCGACGCCCTGGGTAAAGCGGGTCGGCTCGCCGGCGGTCGCGGCGGTCTGGATCGCGACGCCGATGCCGAGGCTTTCGGACGAGCTCAACGCATCGAGCAGCATCATCTCGGGATTGTGGCGGAGTAGCCCGGCCTTGACCTCAGGCGACCACATCGTGCCCGACGACAGCATCGTCCGCAGCGAGGCGATGCTCCCCCCGCCGTGATCGAGCGCGGCGAGCAATGGCCGGGCGAAGGCATCGCCGACGACCGCGGCATAGTCGGGCGAATGCGCCGCGCACGCCGCGAGCGCCTCGAGCGGGCTGTAGCCCGGGGAGGGGAGGGTGACGACGCACCCACCCCGGGCGAGCGTGCTGAGCGTCGCGAGATAGCCGGTGCCGTGCATCTGCGGCGGCAGGACGAGCGCGCGGTTGCGGCCGTGTCCGGCGGTGATGTTGGCGAGCAGTTCGTCGAGCCCCGACAGCGGCGCGCCGCCGATCGCCGCGCCGCCGCCCATCAGCAGCCACAGGTCGGACTGCGCCCACATCACACCCTTGGGCGACCCCGTCGTGCCGCCGGTGTAGATGAACAGCAGGTCGTTCGGGTCGAAATCCTGCAGCGGGGCGGCGGCACCGCTATTCGCCAGCGCATCGAACGCGGCCCCGGTCTCGACGACGAGCTTTAGCTTCGGCAGACGCGGGCGCAGCGCGGCGATGGTCTCGGCGAACTCGGGGTCGTGGACCAGCACTGCGGCGTCGCTATTGTCGAGGATGTAGAACAGCTCCTCGCCGGTGTAGCGGTAGTTGACGTTGACATGGACCAGCCGCGCCTTGAACCCGGCGACGCTCGTCTCGCTATACGCCGGGCCGTTGCGCATCAGGTGGGCGAGCTTGTCGCCAGGGACCGCTCCGGCAGCGACAAAGGCGGCGGCGAGGGCATCGGTGCGCCGGTCGAAGTCGCCCCACGTCGTCACCGCGTCGCCGTGGATCAACGCGGCGTCGCCAGGCGGCACGACCTTGCCGACAGCGGTGAAGACCTTGCCGAAGCTCCAGCTCATCGTCGATCTCCCCCGCGCTTTTGCCGCAGCTTGACACACGACGGGCTGGCCCGCCAATCCCAATGCGGGCGGAGGGCGAAGACGATGCGCGCGATGGTCTGTCATCATCTGAGCCGCGACCGGTCGGGGCTGATCTTCGAGCGCGACTGGGCCGAAGCGCCGCCGCCGGGAGCGGGCGAGGTGACGGTGGCGATGGCGTGCGCCGCGCTCAACTATCCCGACGTGCTGATGCTGTCGGGCGGCTACCAGTTCGCGCCGCCGCTGCCGTTCGTGCCCGGAGTCGAGGGGTCTGGGACGATCATCGCTGTCGGCGAGGGGGTCGATCCATCGGCGATCGGACGTGCGGTCATTGTCGGCGCGCGCTTCGGTTGCCTCGCCGAACGGCTGACGCTGCCGCTTGCGGCGACCCGGGTTATTCCGCCGGGAATGAGCCACGCGGCGGCGGCGGCCTTCACCGTCGCCGCGCTGACCGCGTATGTCGGGCTGGTCCGGCGCGGGCGTCTGGCCCCTGGCGAGCGTGTCGCGGTCGCGGGAGCGGGAGGCGGGACCGGGCTCGCGGCGATCGGCGTCGCCAAGGCGCTCGGCGCGAGCGTCGTCGCGCTGGCCTCGGACCACGCCAAGCTGACGGCGGCGCGTGATGCGGGGGCGGACGAGTGTATCCTCGTCGAACGATCGGCTGAGGTGCCCGCGCTGCCACCGGTCGACGTCGTCTTCGACCCCGTCGGCGGGCGGCTGACCGTGCCGCTGCTCGCCTCGCTCCGGCGCGGCGGGCGTTATCTCATCATCGGCTTTGTCGGCGGGATCGCCGAGGTCGCGTTCGATCGGCTTGGAGAGATCGAGGTCATCGGCGTCCGCGCCGGCGAATACGCCCGGCGCGATCCGGCTCGGGGAGCGGCGAACCTCGTGGCGATCGATGCGCTCGCGGCGGCCGGTCTCGCGCCGCGCATCGGGCTGCGTGTTCAACTGGCCGAAGCGGCAGCGGCCTTCGCAGCGATGGCCGACGGGACGCTCGTCGGCAAGGCGGTAATCGACTGCGCTTAGGCGCGGCCGAACGGGCGATTGAGGCGGACGATCGCGGCGTTGAGGCACGCGGCGAAACTGACCCAGATGAAATACGGCACGATCAGCCAGCTTGCGAGGACGGAGTACGGCCTTAGCCCGATCAGCAGCGCGACGAGCGACGCCCACAGGAACACGACCTCGACGATCGCCCAATCGGGCCGCCGCAGCTTGAAGAACAGCGGACTCCACAGGAAATGGCAGACCGCGTTGACCCCGAAGAGGATCAACACCGCCGTCCGCCCGGCGTCGTCGGCCGCGCCGCGCCACGCGAGGACACCCGCCCACGCCCAGAGCCCGAGGATGATCGTCCAAGCCGGACCGAACGCCCAATTGGGCGGGTTCCACGCGGGCTTGCGGAGGCTTGCATACCATGCGCCGACGGGGGTCAGCAGCGCGCCGCCAAATGCGAGGAATACCGCGGCACCGGCGGCGACATAGACTTCAGTGGACATGCGACTGGTCTCGACTGTGACGGTACGGTCGTCAACGCCCGAGGCCTAAAGTTCTCACCGTCGCGCCCGATAATCTCTTCGAGCCGCGCTTCCCGGCGGCTCGGTATCGTGTTGCTTGACCGGAGTATGACCATGATTCTGCTTGCGCTGGCCCTATTGGCCGCGACCCCGACCACTTTGAGCGGTGTCCTCGCCGCCGCCAAGCCCGGCGACGTTATCAAGCTCGTTCCTGGTAACTACCCGCTCATCACAATCAAGGCACGCAGCTGGGCTCCGGCGATTACGATCGATGCGAGCGGATCGAACGTCGTCGGTGTCGCGATCGTTGGATCGACCGGCGTCAGCTGGGTCGGCGGCGACATGGCGGGCACCGTCGTCGCCGCGGGGGTCGCCGGCGGTTACGGTTTTACCGCCAACGCGAGCAGCGCCAACATCAGCGTCTCGGGGGTCCACTTCAGCGACTTCCGCACCGGCGTCGGCTACAACCTCGTCAACGGCGGCAAGATCGCCGGAAACTGGTTTACCCGGATGAGTGCCGACGGGATCGACGTCGCTTTGGCGCGCAATATCGTCATCGACCGCAACGCCTGCACCGAGTTCAAGCCGGGACCGGCAGCGCATCCCGACTGCATCCAATTATGGTCGCGTCCCAATGTCGCGCCGGTCGCCGATATCACAATCACCAACAACAGCGCGGTCGGCGAGATGCAGGGGATCAGCCTGTTCAACCATGTTCGCGATGGCGTCGACGACGGCGGCTTCGACCGCGTCACGATCCGCGGCAATACCGTTCTCAACACGTTCGGCAACGGCCTCGCGGTCTATGACTGCCGGGGCTGCACCGTCCGCGACAACGACGTCAATTCGCTGCCCAATTATTGGCACCGCGCCCAGCTTATCGTCAAAGGCGGGTCGGTGATGCAGTGCGGCAACCGGGTGCCGATGACCGGGCAGGGGACGCCGGCCTGCACGTCATCCTGAGGGACGATAGTCGCCGCGGGCTGGAGGATAGGGTGGGATTCGAACCCACGGTGAGCTTCCACCCACGGCGGTTTTCAAGACCGCTGCCTTAAACCACTCGGCCACCTATCCTCGCGCGCGAAACCGCTTCTGGCCATATCCTCCGGCGGTTGCAACCCGTCCGCCGCCGGGGCATTGGACGCCGGATGATTCGACCGGGCGATCTTACGCTGCTGGCGGCGGCGCTGATCGCGGTGCCGGGACAAGCACAAACGGCAGCAGCGCCGGTCGAAATGCGGGCTCCGGGGGCGCCCGCGACCGACCCCGAACTGTTGCGCCCGCTGACGCCGCTCGCTGATTTCACCGTCGAGCCTGTTGCTCCCCCGACGGCGAGCGACGGCAAGCCGGTCGTAATCCACTACGACGTCAGCGTCGCCGGCATCGCCGCAACCGGGGTCGGGGATCAGTTCGACGCGCTTTCGACGCTGCGCGAGAACGGCCGCAAGAGCGAAAGCATGGCGCAGGTCGCGATCCGCGCCGACGAAGACGTCAAGCTGCTCGAAAAGCTGCTCCGCGCCGACGGTTATTTCGACGCACAGGCCGATTCGGCGATTACCCCGGTGCCGGGCGACGCGGCGCGGCTCAAGGTGGTGCTGACAGCGACTCCGGGCGAGCGCTACCGGCTGACGACGATCACCCTGACTGGTCCGGCGACGGTGCCGCCGCTGCTCGCGCGGTCGGCGTTCAAGCTCCAACCCGGGGCGCCGATTGTCGCCATCGACATCGAAAGCGCCGAAGCGAACATCAAGTTGCGGCTGCCCGAGCAGGGCTACCCGTTCGTTACGCTCGGCCAGCGCGATATCGTCCTCGACGACGTCACCCACGGCGGTGACTATACGTTGCCGGTCGCGCCGGGCGTGCGATCGCGCTTTGCCGGCATTCGGCTCGAAGGCGACCCGGTCCTACCCCCTGCGCACGTCGCGGTCATCGCCCGCTTCAAGCCGGGCGAGTTGTATGACAACCGCAAGGTCGACGACCTCCGCCGCGCGCTAGTGGCGACGAGCCTGTATTCGTCGGTGTCGATCGAGCCGGTGCCGCCCGCCGATAGCGCAGTCGACAGCGACGGCACCGCGCCGGTGGACCTGCTCGTCAAGGGCGGGCGCGGGCCACGGCGGACGCTGAGCGGCAGCGCGGGCTATGCCACCGGCGAGGGCGTCAAGCTCCAGGGATCGTACATCAACCGCAACCGCTTCCCGCCCGAAGGCGCGCTCGAATACGACGTCATCGCCGGTAATCAGCTGCAGTCGCTCGGCGCGAGCTTTCGCCGCTCGAACGCCGGGCAGCGTGACCGAAGCTTCCAGGCGTCGCTGACCGCGGCCAACCAGGATTTTGCGGCGTATAACGCCAAGACCGTGACGCTCGCCGCGTCGCTCGCGCGGCTGAGCACGCCGATCTGGCAGAAGCGCTGGACGTGGTCGGCGGGGCTCGAACTTACCGCGTCGCGCGAGCATGACTTCGACGAGTCGCGCTCGACGTCGGATGCGCGACTGTACGGTATCGTCGCGGTGCCATTGCAGCTCGGTTTCGACAGCAGTGACAACCTGCTCGACCCGACCCGCGGTTTCCGCGTCACCATCCGCAACAGCCCCGAGCTCAGCTATCAAAGCACGGTGTTCGGCTACGACCGCAGCCAGATCGAGGGCACCGCGTATCGCCGCGTCGGCAAGAACATTGTCCTCGCCGCGCGCCTCCGCACCGCCGAGATCGTCGGCGCGTCGACCGCCGAGATCGCGCCGACGCGGCGTATCTATGCCGGCGGCGGCGGTTCGGTCCGCGGCTTCGGCTATCAGGAGCTTGGCCCCAAGGACGCGACGAATGCCCCGATCGGCGGGCGCAGCTCGGTCGAGTTCGGCACCGAGGTCCGCTACCGCTTCGGCAATTTCGGCGTCGTGCCGTTTCTCGATGGCGGGCAGGTGTACGATGCTTCGCTGCCCAAGTTGACGGGGCTCCGCTACGGAGCGGGCATCGGCGGGCGCTATTACACCAACTTCGGCCCGCTGCGTTTCGACGTCGCGACGCCGCTCGGACGCAAGCCCGGCGAGTCGCCGGTGTCGGTCTACATTTCCATTGGGCAGGCTTTCTGATGGGGCGGATTGTCGCTCGCATCTTCCTCGGCCTGCTGCTGCTGATCGCGCTGCTCGTTGCGGCGGTCGTCGCGATCGACACCGGTCCGGGGCATGGCCTCGTGACGCGGCTGATCGCGGGCCTCAAGCCGGCGAACGGGATGCGTTACGGCGTCGGCGCGATCGACGGGTCGATCTACGGACGGATGACGTTGCGCGACGTCGTCGTCAGTGACCTAAAGGGCGTCGTTGCGACGATCCCGGCGGTGACGATCGACTGGCATCCGGGGTCGCTGGTCCACAAGAAGGTCGCCGCCGACCTGATCGCCGCCGATCTCGTCACCGTCCTCCGCCGTCCGGAATTGATCCCGCAGCCCGGCCCGCTGCTTCCCGACATCGATATCGCGATCGGGCGCTTCACCGTCCGCCAGCTTGTCCTCGAGGCCCCCGTCACCGGTAAGCACGAGGTCATCGCGCTGAGCGGGGATACCGATATCGCCAGCGGCCGGGCGAAGGTGAACGCCGACGTCACCGCGGTCACCGGCGGCGACCGGCTCACGGTCAAGCTCGACGCGGTCCCTGACGCTGATCGCTTCATGGTCGACGCGCATCTGATAGCCCCCACCGGCGGTGTGGTTGACGGCTTCGCCAAGCTTCGCAAGCCGATCACTGCCGATGTCGGCGGGAATGGAACGTGGACCGCGTGGCAGGGCAAGGCGAGCGCGACGCTCGGCGGCAGTCCGCTGGTTAATCTCGCGCTGACCGCGAACGCCGGGAAGTTCACCGCGGCCGGCAAGGCTCGCCCGGGCCTCGTCGTGCCGTCGGTTGCGAAACTGACCGACCCGGCGGTGGCGATCACGGCAAGCGCGGTTGCGGCCAACCGCATCCTCGACACCGATATCCATCTGTCGTCGCCTGCGCTCGACCTGACCGCGCGCGGCAAGCTCGATCTCGGGGCGGGGCGCTACGACGGGGTGAAAGTCGATGCGCGGCTGCTCAAGCCCGATGCGGCTATGGCGAGCGTCACCGGCCGCGACGTCCGCGCCGCGCTCGCGCTCGACGGGCCGTTCGCAACCCCGACGATCGACTATACCGTCACCGCCGCCGCGCTTGGCTTCGGCGCGAACGGGGTCGAGAACCTCAGCGCCAAGGGCGTCGCCACGGTCGATGCGAAGCAGATCCGCCTGCCGCTGCATTTGACGGCAAGCCGGGTCACCGGGGTCGACGCCGCGGTCGGCGGGCTGCTGCGGAATGTCCGCATCGACGGCGACATCTTGGTCACGGCGACGCAGGTTGCATCGGACAACCTGCGTCTGCGGTCGGACCAGATCGACGCGACCGTCGTCGCCGCGCTGACGCTCGCGACCGGTGACTACACCGCCGCCCTTAAGGGCCGGATCAACCGCTACGTCGTCGCTGGCGTCGGGATCGTCGATCTCGTCACCGATGCAAGACTTGTCCCGGCGGGGAAGGGGCAGGTCGCGCTCAAGGGTAATGTTCGCGCGACGACGCTGCGGATCGACAACCCGTCCGCGCGCGATTTTCTCGGCGGCAACGCGGTCGCGACGGCGGTGATCGAGCGCGCGCCGAACGGACTAACCAGCGTCGGCTCGCTTCGGGTCACCGCGCCGAAGTTCCGCATCACCAACGGGCGCGGAACCTACCGTAGCGACGGGCGGATCGCCTTCACCGCCAGCGGATCACAGGCGCAATACGGCCCGTTCAGCCTCGACGCGAGCGGCACCGTCGCCAAACCGCAAGTCACGCTCCGTGCCAAGCGACCCAACGTCGGCGTCCAGCTCAGCGACGTCGTCGCGACGCTCAAGCCCGCGCCCGGCGGCTATGCGATCACCGCGAGCGGCGGTAGCCCGTACGGGCCGTTCGCGGTCGATGCCGGATTGCGCGTCGGCAAGGGGCCGCTGGTGGCGAATATCCGCCGAGCCTCGCTTGCCGGGCTGATCGTGACGGGCGAGGTCGCCGCGACACCCGCCGGACCGTACACCGGGGCGCTTAACCTGACCGGGCCGGGGCTGACCGGATCGATCCGGCTTGCGGCGGCGGGCAAGATCCAGCGCGCCGACGTTACCCTCCATGCCGCGAATGCGCGGATTCCCCTCCCTGAGCCGCTGTTGATCGCGGCGGGAGATGCGACCGCGACCGCGATGCTTTATCCCAATGCGCCGCAGGTCAACGGGTCGGGCAGCTTCACCGGCATCCGCCAAGGATCGCTGGCGATCGCGCATGCCAAGGCGAGCGGCGATTATCGCGGCGGCAGCGGGCACATCGACCTCGCCGCCGACGGCACCAGCGGTGTGCCGTTCACCATCGCCGCCAACGCCGCGCTGACGCCGTCGGCGATCAAGGTCGACGGCCACGGCACGATCAGCGGCGTGGCGGTCCGCCTCGCCGCGCCCGCCGCAATCGCCCGCACCCGCGACGGCTACCGGCTGCTCCCGGCGACGATCGTCCTGCCGAATGGACGGATCATTGTTGCGGGCAGCAGCGGCGCGACGACCGCGCTCGATGCCCGGCTCGACGCGGTCGACCTGGGGCTATCGGAGGCGTTCAAGCCCGGTCTCGGCCTCGGCGGCAAGGCGTCGGGCACGATTACCGCGACGCTGCCCGCGGGTGGTGGCGTGCCGACCGCGAACGTCAATTTGACGATCGCCGGGTTCAACCGTGCCGGGATCGCCAGTCTGTCGACCCCGGTCGATATCGCCGTGCTCGGTGCACTCTCGGCGAGCGGGGGCGAAGCGCATGCGGTGCTGCGTCGTGCGGGCCTTGTGCTCGGGCGCGCAGAAGCAAGATTGGCGTCGATACCAGCGACCGGCGCGGGCTGGTCCGACCGGCTGATGGCGGCTCCGCTCACCGGCGGCGTCCGCTATAACGGCCCGGCCGAACTTCTCTGGGCGCTCGGTGGCATCTCCGGCCAGCAGTTGAGTGGCCCGCTGGCGATCGGCGCCGACTTCTCAGGCCACATCGGTGCGCCGCAGGTTCGCGGGCTGCTCCGCGGCAAGGGATTACGCTATGAAAACAGCGCATACGGCACCGTCGTCGACCAGATCGACCTCGACAGCCGGTTTAACGACACCCGCCTCGACATCGTCAGTCTGACCGGGCGTGCCGGGGACGGCGGCACCGTCAGCGCATCGGGCTATGCCGACCTCGCCGCCGACAAGGGCTTCCCGATCGACATTCGCGTCAAGCTGGCGAAGGCGCGCCTCGCCCGCAGCAAGGCGATCGAGGCGACGGTCTCGGGCACGCTCGCGGTGACCAACGACAAGGCCAAGGGCGCTTTAATTGCAGGCGATCTCGTCCTCGACCGAACCCGCTACAACATCCTCCGCCCCGCCGCCGCCGAGGTGGTCGAGCTCGACGGCGTCCGCCGCAAGAATGCCGCGCCGGTCGTGGTCAACCCTGCCGCCGGGCCGCCGAACGTGTTCAAGCTCGCGATCAAGGTCAACGCGCCGAACCAGATCTTCGTCCAGGGCATGGGTCTCGAGGCCGAATGGCGCGCCGCGCTCACCGTCGGCGGCACCGCCGACACCCCGGTGATCGTCGGCTCGGTCAACCTCGAACGCGGCACCTATGCCTTCGGCGGTCGGCGATTCGACCTGTCGCGCGGCATCATCCGCTTCGCCGGCGAGGTTCCGCCGAACCCGACGCTCGACATCGAGGCGACGACGACGGTCGACGGGCTGACCGCGACGATCGACATCACCGGCCGCGCTTATGCGCCCGAGATCGCCTTCTCCTCGACCCCCGCGCTCGCGCAGGACGAGGTGCTGTCGCGGCTGTTGTTCGGCAGCTCGATCGCCGCGCTCACCCCGACGCAGGCGCTCCAGCTCGCGTCGTCATTGAACACGCTGCGCGGCAGTTCGGGCGGCGGCTTCAACCCGCTCGGCACCTTGCGGAAGGCGACCGGGATCGACCGGCTGCGGCTGCTCGGGGCCGATAATACGACGGGCGCGGGTCCGTCGGTCGCGGCGGGCAAGTATATCAGCAACCGGATTTACGTCGAAGTGACGACCGACGCGAAGGGCTATAGCACGACGCAGCTGGAGATCGGGCTGACGCGGACGCTGCGGCTGTTGTCGGCAGTCAGCTCGTTCGGAACGTCGAATGTTGGATTGAAATACTCGCGCGATTACTGACCGAGGCTCTGTCCTACACAGCCCCGCCTATGTCATGGCCTCGCCGTCGCGCGGAACTATAGGAAATCTTGTCAGCGTAACGCGTACGAAACGAGATGCGTTTGGTGTTACCTATGTAAACTCAGCCATCAAAAGCGCGTTGGCCGCGGGCAGGGGGTGTGGCATCAGACGCGGGTGAAGCGCCTCATCCCACTCGCAATCTGCTGTCTCCTCCTCGGCAGGCAGGCCTCGGCGCAGGTCGTCGCGCAGCCGGTTCCCGACGAGGCGGTGTCAGATCGTGACGGAGATTTTGCTGCGTGGGTCGCTGGTTTTCGCGCCGCCGAGATCGCCAAGGGTGTATCCCCGGCCGCGCTCGATAGCGTAATTGGCGGCCTCCACTACTCGCCCCGCGTCGTCGAGCTCGATCGCGCCCAGCCCGACGACAGCGGCCGGATCGCCCTATTTTCCGACTATGTCGACAAGCGCGTCGAGCCGGTCCGCATCGGTCGGGGCCGGTCGGTCGCCGAGGCGATGGCGGCCGATCTCGCGGCCAACGAAGCGACCACCGGCGTCCCAGCGGCGATCGTCCTCGGCATCTGGGGAATGGAGTCGAGCTACGGCGCGGTCACCGGCAACTTCGACATTCCGCGCTCGCTGGCGACCTTGGCCTTCGACGGACGGCGCCGCGCGCTGTTCACCAAGGAGCTCGAAGCGACGGTTAGCATCGTCGAGCGAGGGCTGATCGGGCGCGACCGGCTGACCGGGTCATGGGCGGGCGCGATGGGCCAACCGCAGTTCCTGCCGTCATCTTACCTCAAATACGCCCGTGACGCCGACCATGACGGCCGCGTCGACATCTGGGACTCGCGCCCCGACGTCGCGCTGTCGATCGCGACCTACCTCGGCACCAGCGGCTGGAAGCGCGGGCAGGGGTGGGGGTTGCCGATCATCGTCCCCGCCGGGTTCGACCGCGCCAAAGTCCGCAACCTCGTCGCCCCGACATCGTGCACCCGCGTCTATGAAAAGCACAGCCGCTGGATCCCGGTGTCGGAATGGAAGGCACTCGGTTTCGTCAGCGCGACCGGCTGGGGCGCTGCCGGCACGTCGGCCGACGACACCCTGGCGACGCTGGTCGAGCCAGACGGTCCCGGGGGCCGCGCTTTCCTGACCTTCGGCAATTTCCGCGTCCTGCTCGCCTACAATTGCTCCAACTTCTACGCCCTGTCGGTCGGACTCCTCGGCGATGCGCTGCGCTAGGGCGGCCCTGCTTGCGGTCGCGGCCGCTGGCTGCGCGACGCATCGGCCCGAGGTCGCGCATCGCCCGGTTGCGGCTCGCCCCGCCACCGCGCGCGCTGCACCCTCGACCCCCGATGGCCGCGTCAAGATCGGCCAGCCGTACATGGTGCTCGGCCACTGGTACACGCCATCGGACGACCGCAGCTACGACGTCACCGGCATCGCCTCATGGTACGGCCCCGGCTTTCATGCGCTATCGACCGCAAGCGGCGAGCGCTACGACCAGGATGCGATCTCGGCGGCGCACAAGACGCTGCCGCTGCCGTGCTACGTCGAGGTATCGAACCTCGACAACGGCCGCACCCTCGTCGTCCGGGTCAACGACCGCGGGCCCTTCGTCGACGGCCGGATTATCGACCTGTCGCGGCGCAGCGCCCAGCTCCTCGGGGTCGATCGCCCCGGCACCGCGCACGTCCGCGTCCGCCGGGTCTTCCCCGACCAGAGCGTCATCGCCTCGCTAGCACCCCCGCCCGCGCCACCACCACCGCCGGTCACCGCCGAGCCGCCGCCGGTGCCGGTCGTCCTCCCCGCCGCAACGCCGGGAACGGTCTTCATCCAGGTCGCCGCCGTCTCCGACCAGGGCCGCGCCGAATGGCTGATCGGCTATCTCCAGCAATACGCGCCGACCATCATCGCCCGCTCGCCGTCGGGGCTGTGGCGCGTCCGCCTCGGCCCGTTCGCGACGCGCGATGCCGCCACGCCGATACTGGCGCAGGTGCAGGCGGCGGGCTACACCGACGCCCGCACCATCGTCGCCGTCCCCGGCGCCTGATCGCCACCGGAGTATTCGCCCTTATGCGTCCCCTGATCCTCGTCCTGCTGATGTCGGCGACCGCCAGCACCGCCGCCGTCCCGGTGATGCCAGCCTTCGACACCCCTGCGCCGTATGCGTACATGAAGGACCTTTCGAACGGCATGGTCCTGCTCGACAAGGGCGCAGACACGCCGATGCCGCCGGCGTCGATGGGCAAGATGATGACCGTCTATGTCGCGTTCGACATGATCACCCGCGGCGAGGCGAAGCTCGACCAGAAGGTCACCGTCCGGCCCGAGACATGGACCAAGTGGCACTCGCAGGGCTCGACGATGTTCCTGTCGGTCAACGAGCAGGTCAGCGTCGAGAACCTGCTTCACGGTATCATCACCCTGTCGGGCAACGACGCCTGCGTCACGCTCGGCGAAGGTCTCGGCGGGACCGAGGATCAGTATGTGGCGCTGATGAACCGCGCCGCCGCCAAGATGGGACTCAAGGGGTCGCACTTCGCCAACACCAACGGCTGGCCCGACCCGAACGAGATGGTCACCCCGCGCGACCTCGCGATCATCGCCGAGCGGACGATCAAGGACTTCCCGGCGCTCTACAAGAAGTTCTACGGCACCCCGTCGTTCACCTGGGGCAAGACGCTCGGCAAGGGCGACGACATCACCCAGGCCAACCGCAACCCGCTGCTCGGGCGAGTCGCTGGAGCCGATGGCTTGAAGACCGGGCATACCGAGGAAGCAGGCTATGGCTTCACCGGCTCGGCCGAGCAGGACGGGCGGCGGTTGGTGCTCGTCCTCGCCGGGCTCAAGTCGTTCAACGAGCGCATCTCCCAGTCGGTCGCGTTCATGGAATGGGGTTTCCGCGCGTGGACCCAGCTGCCGCTGGTCAAGGCGGGGCAGGAAGTCGGGCGTGCCGAGGTCTGGATGGGCGCGGCAAACGACGTCGGCCTGACCGGGGCGACCGACCTCAAGATCACCGTCCCGCGCGGATACGGTGCCGAGCGCAAGGTGACGCTTGTCTATGACGGCCCGATCAAGGCGCCGATCGCCAAGGGCCAGAAAATCGCCGAACTCGTCGTCACCACGCCCGGCCTGCCGACCGCGCGCCTGCCGCTCGTCGCGACCGAAGCCGTTGCCGTTGCCGGTCCGTTCGGGCGCGTCGGCAGCGCGTTCCGCCACCTCGTCATGGGGAAATGACGGGCAGATTCATCACGCTCGAAGGCGGGGAGGGGGCGGGCAAGTCGACCCAGGCGGCGCTCCTCGTCACCGCGCTTCGTGCCGAGGGGCTGGAGGTCGTGGCGACGCGCGAGCCCGGCGGAACTCCGGGTGCCGAAGCGATCCGCGCGCTGATCGTCGAGGGCGACCCCGACCGCTGGAGCGCGCTGACCGAACTGCTGTTGGTCAATGCTGCCCGCGCCGACCATGTAGCCCGCCTGATCCGGCCGGCGCTCGAACGTGGGGCATGGGTCGTGTGCGACCGCTATGTCGATTCGACGCTTGCGTATCAGGGGGCGGGGAAGGGTGTCCCGCGTGAAGCGCTGATAGACCAGCACCGGCTGGCGACGGGCAATCTGTGGCCCGACCTGACGCTGGTGCTCGACCTGCCGGTCGACCTCGGCGAGACGCGCGCCATCGGGCGCGGCCGCCTCGACCGCTTCGAACTCACCGGAGGCGGGTTCCACGACCGCGTCGCCAAGGCCTTCCGCGCCTCGGTTGTCGATGACCCCGCGCGTGTCCGGCTGATCGACGCGACCCGCGACCCTGCATCCGTTGCCGCCGCGATCTGGGCCGAAGTCGAGCCGCTGCTCGCGTGATCGCCGGACACACCGAGCAGGGGCAGGCGCTCCGCGATGCCTTCGCCGCTGGGCGGATGCACCATGCGTGGCTGCTCGCCGGACCGCGCGGAGTGGGCAAGGCGAGCTTCGCCCGCGCCGCCGCCGCATGGGTGTTGGCGCGCGCCGCGAGCGGCGGGACTGCCGACGACAGCTTCGAACTCGACTACGACCACCCCACCGCACGGCTGCTCGCGGCGGGGAGCCACCTCGACTACCGCCTTGTCGAGATCCTCGAGAACCCCAAGACCGGCAAGATGCGCCCCGGCATTTCGGTCGACCAGTTCGTCAAGTCGGACTCGACGATCGGCGAACCGCTCGCGTCGATCTTCCGGACCAAGCCCGCGCTGTCGGACTGGCGGGTGATCGTCGTCGATGCCGCCGACGACCTCAACCGCAACGCCGCCAACGCCTTCCTCAAAAACCTCGAGGAGCCGCCGCCGAATACCTTGTTTCTCGCGATCAGCCATTCACCGAGCCGCCTGTTGCCGACGATCCGCTCGCGCTGCCGGGTGCTGCGCTTCCAGCCGCTCGCCGACCCCGAGGTCGAGGCGGTGATCGGCCGGCTGTTGCCCGACCTGCCCGATGGCGAACGCGCCGCGCTTGTCGCTGCTGCCGAAGGGAGTCCGGGACGGGCGATGCAACTCGCCAGCGCGAACATCGCCGGGCTGGTCGCCGATCTCGACGCGCTCGCCTCGGCCCCGGCGGCAATGGCGGCGGGGAAGGCGCTGGCGGTCGCACGCAGCCTGAGCAGCAAGGCCGCGACCCCGCGCTACGAGGCCTTCCTCGGGCTGGTCCCCGCCTACATCGCCAGCGCGTCGCGCGATCGGACGGGCGCGC
Source organism: Polymorphobacter megasporae (assembly GCF_018982885.2). Lineage (NCBI taxonomy): Bacteria > Pseudomonadati > Pseudomonadota > Alphaproteobacteria > Sphingomonadales > Sphingosinicellaceae > Glacieibacterium > Glacieibacterium megasporae. Next base: position 2,962,188 of record NZ_CP081848.1, read on the forward strand.
GGCTTGCACGGGCACTGGCGCTGTGGGAGAAAGCGAACACGCTCGCGGCGTCGGCGCTCGGGCTCAGCCTCGATCCGCAGAGCGTCGCCTTCGAACTCGCCGAACTCGTCGCCGGACTTGCCACGCCGTCGCGCAATCCGTTGGATGCCCATGAAATCGCCTGACAAATATTACATCACGACGGCGATCGCCTATCCCAATGGCAAGCCGCATATCGGGCATGCCTATGAGGCGATCGCAACCGATGCGATCGCACGGTTCCACCGGCTTGCGGGGCGCGACGTCACTTTCCTGACCGGCACTGACGAGCACGGCCTTAAGATCGCGCAGGCCGCACGCGCCGCCGGGATCGCCCCCAAGGCGTATGTCGACGACATGGTCCAGGCATTCCAGACGATGTCGACGGTGTTCGGCATCAGCCACGACCGTTTCATTCGTACCACCGACACCGACCATGCCGCCGCCAGCCAGGCGTTGTGGCGGGCGATGCGCGACGCGGGCGACCTGTATCTCGACCGCTACGAAGGCTGGTACTCGGTTCGCGACGAGGCCTATTACGACGAGAGCGAACTGATCGACGCGACGGGGGCCGACGGCAGCCCGACGCGTCTGTCGCCACAGGGCACCGCGGTCGAATGGACGATCGAGGAAAGCTGGTTCTTCAAGCTGTCGGCGTATCAGGACCGGCTGCTCGACTGGTACGACAGCCACGCCGAGTTCATCCAGCCATCGAGCCGATTCAACGAGATGCGCAGCTTCGTTGCCGGCGGACTGCGCGACCTGTCGATATCCCGGACGAGCTTCGACTGGGGAGTGCCGGTGCCTGAAGCGCCCGGCCACGTCATGTACGTCTGGGTCGATGCGCTGACCAATTACCTGACCGGGGCAGGGTATCCCGCTGCCGGATACGACGCGACATGGCCCGCCGACCTTCATGTCATCGGCAAGGACGTCGTCCGCTTCCACGCGGTCTATTGGCCGGCGTTCCTGATGTCGGCGGGGCTGGCGCTGCCGACAACGGTGTTCGGTCACGGCTTCATCCTCGACCGCGGCGAGAAGATGTCGAAGTCGCTCGGCAACGTCGTCGATCCGCTCGAACTCGCCGATACATTGGGGGTCGATCGTCTGCGCTGGTTCCTGCTCCGCGACGTCGCATTCGGCGACGACGGCAGCTACAGCCACGCCGCAATCGTCGAGCGGACCAACGCCGACCTCGCCAACGGCATCGGCAACCTCGCCCAGCGATCGTTGTCGATGATCGCCAAGAACTGCGATGGCCGCCTGCCCGATCAAGGGGTTGGCGGACCGGCCGAAGATGCGCTCGCAGAAACGTTCAGCGAGCATGCCGCGGTCTTCATGGCGGAGATGAATGCGCTCAAGCTTCACCGCGCGCTCGAAGCTGTGATGACCATGGTCACGGCTGCCAACGTCTATTTTGCCGATGCTGCGCCTTGGGCGCTCAAGACGAGTGACCCGGCGCGCATGGCTGCAGTGCTCGCGGCGGTGGCCGATGCGACGCGACGGATTGCGATCCTCATCCAGCCGATCATACCCGGCGCGGCTGCCCGTCTGCTCGACCAGCTCGGTGTCGCTGCCGAAGCGCGCCGGTTCGCCGATCTCGACGTTCGCGTCCAGGCCGGAACACTGCTGCCAGCGCCTACCGGTGTCTTCCCGCGCTGGGTGGAGCCGGCCTGATGTTCGTCGATTCGCACTGCCACCTTAATTACAAAGGCTTGCGCGAGGATCAGGACGGGGTGATCGAACGCGCGCGGGCGGCCGGTGTCGGGACGATGCTCGGCATTTCGACGCGGGCAGGGGAGTGGAACGAGGTCGTCGCGCTCGCCGACGCGCACCCCGACATCTGGGCGACGATCGGCATCCACCCGCACGAGGCCGACGCGCACCCTGAGGTCGATGCGGCCCGACTGATCGAGGCCGCGGCGCACCCGAAAGTCATCGGCATCGGCGAAACGGGGCTCGATTATTTCTACGACCAAAGCGACCGCGACCAGCAGCGGACGAGTTTTCGGTCGCACATCGCCGCATCGCGGGCGACCGGTTTGCCGCTGATCGTCCATACCCGTGACGCCGAGGATGACACCGCCGCGATCCTGGCGGAGGAAATGGCGGCTGGGTTTTTCCTTGGTGTCATCCATTGCTTTACGGCAAGCGCGGCCTTTGCCGAACAGGCGCTTGCACTCGGTTTCTACATCTCGCTGTCAGGAATCCTGACATTCAAAAATGCTCGCGACCTGCAGGCGGTTGCAGCTACGTTGCCCGAAGATCGTATCCTCATCGAGACCGACTCGCCGTTTCTCGCGCCGGTGCCGATGCGCGGCAAGGTCTGCGAACCGGCGTATGTCGCTCACACCGCGACTGTCCTCGCCGGGCTCCGCGGCGTCGATGTCGCCAAACTCGCCACGCAAACCAGCGACAATTTCTTCCGCCTGTTCTCGAAGGCAACGCGCCCGGCATGAAAGTCACGATCCTCGGCTCGGGGACCTCGAGCGGCGTTCCGCGGATCGGCAACGACTGGGGCTACTGCGATCCGGCCGAGCCGAAAAATCGGCGGCGGCGGGTGTCGCTGCTCGTCGAGCATGACGGCGCAACGATCGTTATCGACACGGGACCCGACTTCCGCGAGCAGATGCTGGCGGCGAACGTCCAGCGGCTCGACGCGGTCCTCTACACTCACGACCACGCCGACCACACCCACGGCATCGACGACTTGCGGCAGTTCTTTCATCTGATGAAAGAACCAGTCGCGTGTTATGCCAGCCCGGTGACATGGGACGTCTTGATCCCACGCTTCAGCTACGTTTTTGCCGGGACGGCGTTTTATCCGGCGAGCGCGACCGCCAATCCCATGCCGCCGATACTCACCGTTGGCGGCATAAATATCCGGTCGTTCAATCAAAACCACGGGAATATCGACAGCCTCGGATTTCGCATCGAGACTGCCGGCAAGGCGATCGCGTACTCGACCGATGTTAAAGTGCTGCCGCCGGAATCTGAAGCGTTCGTCCAAGGCCTTGATCTATGGGTCGTCGACGCGCTCCGCCAGAAGCCGCATCCCACACACAGCCACCTCGACCAGACGCTTGGCTGGATCGCCAAGGCCAAACCACGGCACACGATCCTGACGCACATGGATAATTCGATGGACTATGCGGCCTTGGCTCGATCGCTACCGGATGGAATTGAGCCGGGTTTTGACGGACAGACGATCACCATCTGATACACGCGATTTAACATAATACATATTATCGGATATTTTTGTTCGTGGAGTTGCCGATGTTCGGGCCGGTCGCATCAGCCGGCCTCCTCGCCTAGCGCGACCGGCCGCGTGCCGCCACCGGCCACAACGCCCGCAGCGTATCGCCCTGTACGACATGATAAGTGTCGTACAGATTGACCGTCGGGTCGCAGTGCGGCGCGGCGAACGTGACGATCTCGGCTAGCCCCGGCACCTTGCCTTCGGGGACGATCAGCGCGCCGTGCTCGTCGCCCATGAAGAAATACTTCGATCCATCGGGCGCTCCAGCGAGGACCAGCGGCGGGTCGGCGTCGGTCGAGAATGCCTTGAAGCCGCCGTCGACGGTCGCCATGCCGGTCGCATTGTTGCTGACGACCCGGGTGTCGATCATCAGCGCGGTCTCGAACGGTGAGCCGCCCTCGTCTCCGGTCAGGTCGCATGCAAGATACTGACTATCCATGAAGACATACGACCCGACCTGGAGTTCGGTGAACAGGTCGAGCGTCGCGTCGATCCGGTGGGTGCCGGTGCCGCCGCCGGTCACGATGTTTGGGGAGCCGCCTGCCCCGGTCAGTGCAGCGATAACCTCGCGGACGAAATTCGCGCGGTCGGTCATCGATGTTGCGCGGTCGGCATAACCCTCGATGTGCTGTTGCATCCCGCAATAGCATTGGACCCCGGTATAACTCAGCCCCGGCTCGCTGCGGATGGCCTCAAGCAGCTCGACCGCCGCAGCGGGAGAGCCGATGCCGGTGCGCCGGATGCCGGGATCGATGTCGATGATCACGCTCAGCGGTTTGCCGCCCGTTGCCGCACGACCGAGGGCGTGGACGTTGTCGACATTGTCGACGACGCACATCAGCCCATCGACGCGTGCATTGAGTGCAACGAGCCGCGCGATCGCCGGCGGCGACACCACCGGTGAGGTGATGTGCAGACCGTGGATCCCGCCATCGGCGAGCACCTCGGCTTCGCCGAGCTTGGCGCAGCACGCGCCGATCGCCCCTGCTGCAACCTGGCGGCGGGCGATTTCGGGACTCTTGTGGGTCTTGGCGTGGGGGCGAAGCTGGAGGCCGTTGGCGGCGGCAAATTCGGCCATCCGCGCGATATTTCGGTCGAGCGCGTCGAGGTCGACGACGAGCACCGGCGTGTTGAAATCGCGTCGCGAACCCTGGCGGTCGATCAAATGGCCGTGCAGCTCTTCGTCGGTCATGCGGTGGCTCCCTCGGAAATGCCGAACAGCGCGGACAGGTGATCGTTGGCGAACTTCGCTTGCGGATCGGCTTCGGCTCGGACGCGGAGATAATCGGGCGTCCGCGGGTACAGGCGGTGGACGTCGGCGGTGGTCAGCGTGTGCCGCTTCGCCCAATGCGGCCGCCCGCCGCCGCGTTGGAGGATCGTCTCCATCTCGGCGAACGCCGCGGTCCACGGCATCTTGGCGTATTGGTGGAACGAGATCGACGCGCACGGGCCGTTGTTGAACGGGCTCATCCAGATATCGTCGGCGGCGGTCAGGCGGAATTCGAAGGGAAACGCGATCGGCATGCGCTGGCGCCGGATATGCGCGATCGCCTCCTTGAGCACACCGATGCCGTTCGCGCGCGGCAGTTCGTATTCCATCTCCTCGAAGCGGATCGTGCGTTCGGAGGGGAATATCTTGTACGCCGGACCGACGCGCCGCGTGGGTTTGGCCGACGCGCGCATCATCAGCCGCTGGAGCGTCGGGATCATGCGGTTCGCGGCAGCGCCAAGGTCGCAGACCAGCCGGAAGATCGTCTCGTCGATGTCCTTGCCGTCCTGGTAGTCGCCCTCAGGCTCGACCGGGTGGAGCGTCTTGAAGATGACGTGGTCGGAATAGGGAAAGACGAAGAACTCCATGTGCCGGGTAGCCGCGCCGAGTTCATCGATGCGCTCGGCGATCTCGGCCAGCGGCCGCCGTTCGACGCGCTCCTCGAGGTGGTACGCCGGGACGACATGTATGCGGATCGCCACCGCGACGCCGAACAGGCCGAGCGAGAGGCGCTGCGCCTCGTATAATTCGGTGCGCTGGTCCGGGCCGCATTCGACGATCTCGCCGTTGGCCTGCATGAGCCGAAAACCGCACGCCTGCGTCGCGATGCTGCCGAGATCGGCACCCGTCCCGTGAGTGCCGGTGGCGGTCGCACCGGCAAGCGATTGCGGGTTGATGTCGCCCTGATTGATTAGCGACAGGCCTTCCGCCCACAGCGCCGCGGTGAGCCGGTCGAGCCCCCACCCCGCCGGCGCCCAGACCGTGCGGCGGTCGGGCGCGACCTCGATACTGCCGTCGTAGCCAGCGAGGCTGATCAGCGTGCCCTCGGTCGCGCACAATGGCATGAACGAGTGTCCTGCACCGACGACACGAACCTTGCTCGCCTGGACGACGAGACTCGCAAGTTCGTCTGCCGATTTGGGACGGGCAACGCGCGCCGGCTCGGCAACGACACTTCCCGACCAGTTTTGCCACTGGCTCACTGCCAACTCCTCGTATCCGCAATTACGATAGCTATAACTACTGTTCTTGCAAGCTGCCCTTTAGTCGAAGGTATCGAAATAAATCGCGAACAGGCGGCAGACCTCGACATTGAGCAACTCGGCATCGCGGTCCGGTTCCTCGACAACCATCTCGCCCGCAGCATAGCTCAATTCGATCATCATCCGCATCGCGACGCGCAGCCGTGCCTCAGGGGTGTTCGGATAGCGCGCACGCACCGCGTCGAGAAAGCGATCGGCGATCATGTCGCGCGAGGTAAAGCGCAGGCGCTGGAGCATCGGCACCGCGCGCAACGCCCGCCCGATCGCGGCGCCGCCAGGGAAGCGGCGGGTGATCGCGACGACCTCGCGCTGGAGCTCGACGCTCTTGCCCAGTCGCTCGTCGCTCGTCCCGTCGAGACCGCCGCGATCGAGCCAGTCGAGCACCGCGCGATCCTGCTCGTCCATCAGCCGATCACCGAGGACCTTGAGGATAGCGTATTTGTTCGGGAAGTAGCGGTAGAGCGCCGGCGGCGTCAGCCCGGCGCGTCCGCAAATCGAGTTGGTCGTCAACTGCTCGAAACCGACCTCGCGCAGCATCTCGCCAGCAGTGGCAAGAACAACCTCATAAGTATCGAGCGACCGCGCCTGTGTCGGCTGAAGCTTGGTCGCGAGAGGGATCTCCGCAGGCTTTTGTATCGCGATCGCGGCCGTGTTTGATGGCATCGCCAACTCCAGTGTTTGGCGACTTCTAGCCGATCGGGTCGACACGCGGGCGGGTCAAATGCAGTGCTGCGACGATGACTGCGCAGATCGCGGCGATCCCCGCCGCAAGATACAGGCTCCCGCGCACATCGCTATCGGTGACGACGAGCGAGGCAAGGAACGGCCCTGCCCCGCACCCGAGCAACGATGCGCCCGGCCCAAGGATCGCGGCGCGGCGCGTCGGGTCGGCCTCGATCGCCATCGGCGTGAGATAAGGGGCGGAGAAAATCCATAGAAAGCCAAACGCCGCCGACGCGGCGAGGAACACGACGGTCGACGGTAGTGTCGCGAAGACGCCAAGCAACACGATCATGCCGATCAGCGATCCGACCAGCGCCCACAGCCACGCGATCCGCCCCGCCGCGATCGTCGCCAGCGTTCCGCCCGCGACCTGCGCGCCGAGCGACAGCGAAATCGCCAACCCGGCCGTGCCCGCAGCGTGCCCCGACTGACGCGATAGCGGCTCGACATAAATCCACGCCGCCAGGATGAACGCCTGGAAGCAGAAAGTCGCCGCGAGGGCGACCCAGCCGCGCGCTCCGGGCAGTCCGCGCGGATTGTCGGTCGCTGGCAGCGGGGCGTAGGACGGCGGCACGGCTACCCCGACAATCGCCGACACCAGACCGACCGCGGCCAGCGCGAGAAAGCCGCCGTTGACGCCGAACGGACCGATAACGAATGCGGTGATCGCCGCGACCATGACGAGCTGCGCAAGCGTCTGGACTGTCAGATAGAGTCCGGCACCGCGTTCAGGGCGCGGCGAGCGCACGATTAGCCCGGTCACCAGCCAGATCATGATGCCGCTCGGCAGCCCGGCGAGACCGCGCACGAGTGTCAGCATATCGCCGGAAACTCTGATCGTCGCGACGTTGAGCGCTGCAAGCAGCAGGCCGCAGACGACCGCGATGACCCGCAGGTGACGGGAGCCGAACACGGCCCCTGCAAGGCCAGCGCCGATACCCATCGCCAGCAGCTCGACCGTCCCCGCCTCGCCAAGCTGCGTCGCGCTGAGCCGGTGCGTCGCCTCGAGTCCGCCGAGCAGCAGCGGTCCGACGCCGGCGAACAGCACGCCGACGATGCCGACGACATACGCCGCGACCTGCTGACCGACCGGCGGCGGCGAGCCGATCCAGGCTCCCGCGGCGGTCAATATTTGAAGCGGAGATACAGGCCGTAGGTCCGCGGCTGGCCGACGCTGAAGATATCGAAACCGAGGCTGGGGACTGGCGTGATGTCGACGATGTTGGTCGTGTTGAAGATATTGCGACCGAAGACGCCGAGCTCGTAGCGGCTCTCGCCCAGTCGCCAGCCGACCTGCCCATTGACGAAGATGCGCCGCGGATCGCTCAGCCGCTCGGTGTTGGCGGTGTCGAAGAAGACCTTCGAGCGGTAGGTAAAATCGAGCTGCCCGACGAAGCTGCCGACCGGCAGGTCGTGTTCATAGTGTGCGGTGCCGTTGACGCTCGCCTTGGGTGCCGACGGCAAGGTGTTGCCCGAGTAGCTCGTCCCGGCCGAGACGAAGTTGACGTATTCGGCGTGGAGTAGCGAGACGCCGAGCGACAGTCGAGCCCGGTGAACGGCGTCGCTTCGAACTCGGCCTCGCCGCCGTAGATTCGGGCCGCCGACGCGTTGGTGAACAGCTGGACCGTCAACAGCCCGCGCTGGACCGTCGTATAAACCTGCAGGTCTTTGTAATCGTAATAGAATGCCGAGAAGTTGGCGCGCAGGCGATTGTCGAAGAACTGGGTCTTGGCCCCGATCTCATACGCGTTGACCTTCTCGTCGCGGTACGGTCCAATGTCGGCGGGATCGGTCGTCTGGCCGCTGAAGAACCCACCGCTTTTCGAACCGCGATTATAGCTGGCATACAAATTGATGTCGTCGGTCGCCTTATACTGGATGCCGACCCGGCCCGACAGCGACTTGAATGTCTTGCTCTCGTCGAAGGTGAAGATCGGGATCGCGCCGTTCTCGGCCTCGCTAACATAATGGAACGACTTGTGGTCGCTGGCGAAGCGCAGTCCGCCGGTCAGCGTAAGCCGCGACGTCACGTCGTAATCGACCTGCCCGAACACCGCATAGCTCGTGGTTTTCTGGTGTAGCGGCCAGCCGAACAGACCGATGCTGTTCGCCACGTCGGCCCCGCCTTGGTTCTCCGGCGTCGGATCGCGCAGCGCCCGGAGGATGTCGTATTGCGAGCGGTTGTCGAGGTCGTCGTACGAGAAATAGCCGCCGAGAACGTAGCGCAGCGGGGTCTTGCCGTTCGACTGCAGCCGGACCTCCTGGCTCGTCGTGTTCTGCCGCGCGATGTAGCTCGCGGTGAAGATCGGCAGCGGGTTGGCGTCGGTCTCCTCCTGGTCGTTCCGCGCCGCATGCTGGTAGCCGGTCACAGACACCAGCGACACCGGGCCGAAGTCGTACGTCAGCGTATTCGTCGCCGCGAACAGCCGCACGACATCCCGGCCGAGGAACTGATAATCGCCGGCGTAAAGGTTCTTGCTGGTGTTGGCATAGCCGAGGACGTTGGTGCACTGGCCCGACGTGTAGAACGCCGGCGCGCAAAGCCCATCGGCACCCGTTGCGGCGGTCGTTTGCGGCAATATCGATCGGTTATACGCGAGGATCGAGCCGCCGTGCGACTGGTTGGCGCTAACCTTCAGGTCGTCGGTCAAATTGTCGGTCGGACGCCAGCGCAACGCGCCGCGGATCGCCCAGCGGTTGGTATTATTGCCGTACCGCCCGCTTGTCCGGTCGAGGGTATAGCCGTCGTCGCGCGCATACAGGCCCGAAACGCGCGCGGTAAGCTTGTCGCCCGCGATCGGTCCGCCGACCCCACCCTCGAGATTGACCGCATTGAAGCGGCCATAGTCGAGCGACGCATCGGCGGCGAGGCTGTCCGATGGGGCCTTGGTGGTGACGTTGATCGCGCCGCCAGTGGTGTTGCGACCGTACAACGTTCCCTGCGGCCCGCGCAGGACTTCGACCTGCTGAAGGTCGTAGAACGAGGCGAGCTGCGCCAGCGGCGAGGCGATATAGACGCCGTCGACATAGATGCCGACGGCGCTGTTAGTCGACGGGTTGAAGTCGTTGACCCCGACGCCGCGAATGAAGATGCGCGGGTTGGCGGCGTTGTCGTCGGTCTTGATCTGGAGCCCAGGGGCAAGCCCCGACAGGCCAAGCAGGTTCTCGACGCGCTTGTTCTTCAGCGCTTCGGCGGTGATTGCCGTGATCGCAATCGGGACTTCCTGCAGGTTTTCCGATCGCTTTTGCGCAGTGACGACAATATCCTCGACACCGGCTGCGACGGCCGGGGCGGCAGCGGGTGGAGCTTGCTGCGCCAACGCCACACTGGCGACCGAGACGCTGGCTAGAAAGCAGACCGGAAGCTGACGCATCGAACACCCCGCATGACGATCGCGTTACAGTAGCCGTGACTACCGTTTCCGCAAGCGGCATTTGCAGGGCATGGCGGCACCTAGCGCGGCAAGGTTCTGCGCAGGAATGACGTCATCGTGTCGAGGACGTCGGCCTTGCCGCGAAACGGTTTCGATAACGCGAGCAAAAGGCCGACATGGCCGACGCCGGGATATTCTTTCTCCTCGACCTTCGCGCCCTTGAGGCGGAGCGCTGCCGCCAGCGCGCGGCTGTTGCGCGGACGAACGACGTCGTCGGCGTCACCGGTCAAAAGCAGCGCGGGCGGGGCATCGGCGCGGACGAAGCTGATCGGCTGGGTCGCCCTCGGGTCGGGTGCCTTGCCGAACGCCGCGATCGCCGACGGCTGGTCGAACGGCAGGAAGTCGTACGGCCCCGCCAGACCGACCACGGCTTTGATCGCCCCGGCTGCTCCGGCCGCAGCGATATAGCGCCCGTCGAGCGCGAGCATCATCGCGATATGCGCGCCCGCCGAATGCCCAGCGACTGCGATCCGCCTCGGGTCGCCGCCCGACGCCGCGATGTGGTCGACCGTCCAGCGCACCGCCGCCGCGCCGTCGTCGATAAATGCCGGGAAGCGGACCTTCCGCACGAGGCGATAATCGGGGACGACGACGACGAAGCCACGCGCCGCGATCGCCCGCGCGGCAAACACATAACCGCCGCGATACCCCGAGTTCCACCCGCCGCCGTAAAAGAAGATTACCACCGGCAGCGGCGCGGTGGCATCGGCCGGGGCGTAGACGTCGAGCCGCTGGCGCGGATCGCTCCCATACGCCGCGCCGTCGATACGCTTGACCACGCCGCCATCGCCCGGGGTCAGGGCGTTCAACCGGTTAAGCGTCGCGAGGTTGTTGCACCCCGCAAGCGCGACGGCGGCCCCAGCACTGGTGGCGATGATGAGCGTGCGGCGGGAGATCGTCATGTCGCCATCTTGCCCGACCGCCCCGCCCTGTCTAGGCCGATCGCATGACGACCACCGGACCCGGCCCCGCCGGCCTTCAGCTCGAACGCCTCGCCGCGATCATGGCGCGGCTGCGCGACCCCGGCGGCTGCCCGTGGGACCGCGCGCAAAGCTTTGTCACGATCGCGCCGTACACGATCGAGGAAGCGTATGAGGTCGCCGATGCGATCCACACCGGCGACATGCCCGGCCTCCGCGACGAGCTCGGCGACCTGCTCTTTCAGGTCGTGTTTCATTCGCGGATGGCCGAGGAGGCCGGGCATTTCGCGCTTGCCGACGTCGTCGCCGGGATCGCCGCGAAGATGGAACGGCGGCACCCGCACGTTTTCGGCGACGCCACGCCCGCCGCCGACGCGACCGCGCAGCTTGCCGACTGGGAAACGATTAAGGCGGCGGAGCGCCCCCGCGACGGCGCTTTGTCGGGAGTGGCGAGCGCCCTGCCCGCGCTGATGCGTGCCGAAAAGCTCCAGCGCCGTGCCGCCCGCACCGGCTTCGACTGGCCCGACGCGAGCGGCCCGCGCGCCAAGGTCGTCGAGGAGCTCGCCGAGTTTGAAGCGGCAGCGAACGATGCCGAGCGCCTCGACGAAGGTGGCGACCTGCTATTCGCGGTCGTCAACGTCCTCCGCCACCGCGGCATCGACCCCGAAGTCGCCCTGCGCGGCGCGAACGCCAAGTTCGAACGGCGATTCAAGGCGATGGAGGCGATCGCCGGGTCGTCGTTCCACGGCCTCGATCTCGCCGCGAAGGATGCGCTGTGGGACGAAGCGAAGGCCGCCGAGCGGAGCTGACGCTCTCTCGCGCTAAATGGTGGCGAAGCGTGCTGCCATCTCCGGTGTCAGCCGGACCTTAAGCATCACCCCGCCGTCGTCGCCATCGATCCGCTCGATGACGTCGCCGTGCGCGTACAGCCACGCGGCGCGGCGGCCTTCGTGCGCGCCGAGGACGAAGTCGACCGTCCGCGCCGACCTCTGGAGCATCTCGGCGACGAGCGTCCGCAGCGCGTCGACCCCCTCCCCCGTCACCGCCGAGATCGCCATCGCGTCTTCGGGCAGGTTGGCGAGCAGGCCAGCGCGCGCCTCGGGATCGAGCAGGTCGAGCTTGTTGAGCGCGGTGACGATCGGCACCCGCGTCTCGCCGTCGATCACGCCAAGCCCGCGCAGCACGTCGGCGACATCGGCGGCCTGAGCGTCGCTGTCGGGGTGGGCGACGTCGCGGACGTGGACGATCAGGTCGGCCTCGATCACCTCTTCGAGCGTCGCGCGGAATGCCGCGACCAGCTGAGTCGGCAGCGCCGAGATGAAACCGACGGTGTCCGACAGGATGACCTTATCGACACCGGGCAATTCGATCGCGCGCATCGTCGGATCGAGCGTCGCAAACAGCAAATTCTCCGCCATTACCGTCGCCCCGGTCAGCCGGTTGAACAGCGTCGACTTGCCGGCATTCGTGTAGCCGACGAGCGCGACGACCGGATACGGCGCCTTCTGCCGCCGGTCGCGGTGGAGCGCGCGGGTCCGCTTGACCTCCTCGAGCTCCTTCTTGAGCTTGGCGATCTTGTCGCGAATCTGCCGCCGGTCGGACTCGATCTGCGACTCGCCGGGACCGCCGAGGAAGCCGACGCCGCCGCGCTGGCGCTCGAGGTGGGTCCATGAGCGAACGAGACGGCTCGCCTGATAATCGAGATGCGCGACCTCGACCTGGAGCGAGCCTTCGCGCGTCGTCGCGCGCTCGCCGAAGATTTCGAGGATCAGCCCCGTCCGGTCGATGACCTTGGCGCTGAACGCCTTTTCGAGATTGCGCTGCTGGATCGGGGACAGCGCGCCGTCGATCACGACGACCTCGATGTCGTTCGCGGCGACCGTCGCGGTCAGCCGCTCGATCTGGCCCTTACCGAACAGCGTCGACGCGGTCGCCTTGCGGATGCGGATGATCTCGCGCTCGACGACGTTGAGGTTGATCGCCGCCGCGAGGCCGACCGCCTCCTCGAGCCGCGAATCGGCGTCGCGACTGGCGGAGCCGTCACGCTTCGCCGCCGATCCGTCGCGCTTGCCGCCGGCACCGTCGCGCTCGGGCATGACGACGAGCGTGTTCGCGCCGAAGCGGATGCCGCGCTGGGCATCGAAGCCGGGCTGAGCCTGGGTCGACTCACCGCGCACCCGCTCGGGGGCCGCGACGCTCTCGTCCAGTGGATCGGTGCGGACATCGTCCGCGTCAGGATCAATCAAGGCCGTCGTCGTCGACCTTTTCAGCGTCGAACAACTGGATCGGACCGGCGGGCATTACGGTCGAGATCGCGTGCTTGTACACCAGCTGCGAACTGCCATCGCGGCGCAACAGCACCGAGAAGTTGTCGAACCACGTGATGTTGCCCTGGAGCTTGACGCCGTTGACGAGGAACATCGTCACGGGCGTCTTGGTCTTGCGGACCGTGTTGAGGAATACGTCCTGGAGGCTGCTCGGCTTCTCGGCCATTTTTCGTCCTTCTTGTTCTTGGCAAACTGCGGTTTGCACGATGACCGCGTTGATCGCGGCCACCGCTCCCCGGCGGCGAACCGCCGGAAGACATGAATGTAGGGCGGCGAAGGGTTCGGCTCAAGCCGCCAATTAAGTTGATCACCCGCGCTGCTCGGCTAGCGCGACTGGTCGACCATCGCCGCCGCATCGATAGGGACCCAATCCTGATAGGCGGTCCGGCAGATATCGCCCCGGGCGTTGCACAAATCTAGCTCAGCCAGCAGATGGCCGTCGGGACGCTGGATCAGCGTAAGCCGCGGCGCTCGATCATCGAAGATGCTCAAGAACCCTACGGTCGGCTTGGGCAGATCAAGCGTTTTCTGCTCGCGTTCGCCGTCTTGCGGCGACCAGTCAAGGTGGTGTGTCGTCCAGCCGAACTCGCGGCACTCGCCGCTCTCGTAGGTGGTGCGGCAACCGTTAGACCGCCACTTCCTCCGCATCCTCGTCGCGCGTTCCCTCGCTCAATCCGAGCGCCTTCAGCTTGCGGTGCAAAGCCGAGCGTTCCATGCCGATGAACGCTGCTGTCCGCGAGATATTCCCCGAGAAGCGCCTGATCTGGGCGCGGAGATATTCGCGCTCGAACGCCTCGCGCGCTTCCCTGAGCGGCGTCCCCATGATCGACTTGACCGCCTGATTGGGCAGCAGCTTGGCGGGCTCGGTGGTAATTTCGGCGGGGAGCATGTCGACGTCGATCCGCCCGACGCGCTCGGGCGGCGCAAGGATCAGCGTCCGTTCGACGACGTTGCGGAGCTGGCGGACGTTCCCCGGCCAATCATACGTCTGGAGCGCGGCGACCGCGTCGTCCGACAGGATCGGCGTCGAGACACGCCGCTCGGCCGAATAGCGCGCCAGGAAATAGGCGACGAGTTCGGCGACATCCTCGCGGCGTTCGCTCAGCGCGGGCAGCCGCACGGGGACGACGTTGAGGCGGTAGTACAGGTCTTCGCGAAAGCGCCCCGCCTCGATCTCGGCGGGCAGGTCACGCGACGTCGCGCTGATAACGCGGACGTCGACGCGGACCCAGCGCGAGCCGCCGATCCGCTGGAAGGTCTGCTCGGTCAGAACGCGAAGAATCTTCGCCTGCGTCGGCAGCGGCATGTCAGCGACCTCGTCGAGGAACAGGGTGCCGCCGTGCGCCTGCTCGAACAGCCCGGTCCGTGCGAGATGGCCGCTGTCCTCACGCCCGAACAGTTCCTCCTCGACGCGCTCGGGGTCCATCCGTGCGGCGCTGACGACGACGAACGGCGATCCCGATCGTGGGCTCCACTGGTGGAGCAGCCGCGCCGCGATCTCCTTGCCCGACCCGGCCGCGCCGGTGATGAGGACGCGGCTGCCGGTCGCCGCGACGCGCTTGATCGTCGCCCGGACGCCGTTGATGACCGTCGACGATCCGGTTAGCTCGGTATCGAAGCCGGCGCGCTCGCGGAGCTCTTCGTTTTCGCGCTTCAAGCGCTCGGTCTCGGTAGCGCGCTGAACGACAAGAAGGAGCTGGTCGGCCTGGAACGGCTTTTCGATGAAATCGTATGCGCCGCGCTTGATCGCGGTTACCGCGGTCTCGATGTTGCCGTGACCCGAAATGACAATGACCGGCAGCGTCGGGTCGCGGCGCTTGACCTCCTCGAGGAGCTCGAGGCCGTCCATCCGCGACCCCTGCAGCCAGATGTCGAGGATCAGCAGCGACGGGCGTCGCTCGGCGAGCGCGGCGAGCGTCGTGTCGCTGTCCTTCGCGGTGCGCGTTGCATAGCCCTCGTCGGCGAGGATCGCGGCGACGAGTTCGCGGATGTCGGCTTCGTCGTCGACGACGAGAATTTCGAGCGCCATGCGTCTCCTAACCCAGCTGCCGGCGCGCGGGTATCGCGTCGTCGGAGCCGGTATTGATGTCGATGTGATCGGCGAGCGCGGTGCGGTTGAAGCATAGCCGCGCCACGGTCCCGCCCCCCGCCGCATCGCCGAGGTCGAGCACGCCCTCGTGTTCCTCGACGATCTTCTTGACGATCGCGAGGCCAAGCCCGGTGCCGCGCGCGCGGGTCGTGACATACGGCTCGGTCAGCCGGTCGCGCTGCTCGATGGGCAAGCCGATGCCGTTGTCGGTGACACGGAGGACGAGCTTCGTCGCGTCGACCTCGATCGCGAGGATGATCCGCCCGTCGTTGGTGCCGTCGCGGTCGGTGCGGGCAGCCACGGCCTCGGTCGCGTTCTTGAGCAGGTTGGTCAGCGCCTGCGCGATCTGGCGGCGGTCGCAGACGAGCAGCGGCACCGCGTCGGGTACCTCGATCTCAAACGCGATCGCCGGGTTGGCGACTTCCTGCATGAACACCGCCTCGCGCGCGATGTCGACGACCGGCTCGGGCTTGAACACCGGCTTGGGCATCCGTGCGAACGACGAGAATTCGTCGACCATCCGCCGGAGGTCACCGACTTGGCGGACGATCGTGCCGGTAAGATTGGCGAAGGTCGCGGGATCGTCGACGATTTGCCGGGCATATTTGCGCTGGAGCCGCTCGGCCGAGAGCTGGATCGGGGTCAGCGGATTTTTGATCTCGTGCGCGATCCGCCGCGCGACATCGGCCCATGCTGCCTGCCGCTGGTCGGCGAGCTGCGCAGTGATGTCGTCGAACGTCAGCACATAGGTCCGTGCGCCGGAACGCTCGGCGGCGATCTGGACCGCGAGCGTCTGCGTGTCGGGACCGCGCACGATCTCGACCACGCCCGACGCATCGCCGCGCGCCGCTGCCTCGTCGAGCAATGCTGCAAGCTGCGGCACCGCCTCGGCGAGCGGTTGCCCGGCAAGCGCGCGCTCGGTCGTCTGAAGGAGCGTTGCCGCCGAGTGGTTCGCCAGCCGGATGATCCCGCCGGCGTCGATCGACAGCACCCCCGCCGAGACCCCGGCCAGCACCGCCTCGCTGAACTGGCGCCGCCCGTCGAGCTGGCTGTTCGCGGTGACGAGCGCGGTCTGCTGCGCCTTCAATTGCCCGGTCATGCGGTTGAACGCGCGCGCCAGCGTGCCGAGTTCGTCGGGCGAGCCGCGCGTCGGCACCCGCGCATCGAGGTCGCCTGCGCCAACCCGCTCGGCAGCGTCGGCAAGTCGCGCGATCGGGGTCACGAGGCTGTTGGCAAGCCATAAGGCGAACCAAATCGCCGCCGACAGGATCAGCAGCGAGACGACGATCAACAGTCCGTTGAAGCGAAGGACCATATTCCGCGACCGCGAGATCAATGACTGATATTCGTCGAGCGCCTGCCGCGTCCGCGCAACCTGCGCGAGAACCTGCGGGTCGGCGGGCGTGCTGATGTAAAGATAGTGGCTCGCGCTGTCGTCGATCCGCATCACCGCCTCGATCCGGTCGCGCGCGTTCGTCAGGACTCGCGGCACGCCGACGCGCGCGAGCTTGAGGTCCTGCGGCGATACCCGCACCGCGAGCGGCCGCGTCTCCATCTTGACGGCCGCATAGGTGACAAAGCCGTGCGGGGTCGGCGAGAACACCGCGGCGGTCGTCAGGTGGCGCCGCGGCAGCTGGAACTGGACGCCCTCGACGAAGTCCTTCGAGCCATAGCCGAACTGCTGGCCGTAGCTGCGCAGGTCGGCGGCCATCGCGATGCCGTCCTCGAGGATGCGCTGCTGCTTCTCGTCGACATACGCCTGCGCGACATGGTCGGCGTTGCCCAGCACGGTCTTTACCCGGTCGGAAAACCAGAATTGAACGCCGAACTGGAACAGGAGCGACGCGAAGACGACTACGAGCAACGTCGGCACGGCGGCCACCGCCGAAAACAGCGCGACAAGACGGACATGGAGTTTGGCCCCCGCCGTACCCTTGCGCCGCGCGGTCAGCAGCAGCGCGATTCGCCGCGCGATCAGGACGAGCAGCGCCATCAGCGGTAGAAGGTTGGCGACAAGCAGCAACGTCACCATCGGCGGCGAGAAGCCCGCGGCGGGCGCGCCCTGGCCGGTCAGGATCGCGTAGCTCGACAGGCCGAGGACGACGACGATCGCCGCAATCGCGACCTCGAGCCGGGGATAAAGATCGACCCGGGTCACCCAGCGATTGAAACGCCGTCGCAGCGACCGCCAGCGGCGGGCTCCGATACGGCGAGCGGGCTTGGGCTTCATGACACGCATGTTACCGCGCCTGCGTGGCAAAAGGAACACACGCGTTGCCGCATTGCGACGAATGTCGATTTTCGTCGGTCAGCCGCCGCGTGCGCCCGGATCGACCCCGCGCTCGGTCAGCTTTTTACGCAGTGTGTTGCGGTTGATCCCGAGGAGCCGCGCCGCGCGAATCTGGTTGCCGCCGGTCGCGGCGAGGCTAAGCCGAAGCAACGGCCGCTCGATCTCGGCCAGAACCCGGTCGTACAACCCATCGGGCGGCAGCTCCTCGCCGAACATCGTCAAGTACCGCGCGAGGTGAAGCTCGACCGATGCGGCGAGGCCGTCGGACCCGGTCGAATCGGGGACGACGACAACCGGCGGCGTTTCGCCGTCGAGACCCTCGCTGATCGTCGCCTCACCGATCGTGTCGCCGCGGGTCAGCGCCGCGAGCCGCCGCATCAGATTCTCGAGCTCACGGACGTTGCCCGGCCAACTGTGCCGCTGGATCGCCTCGATCGCCCCTGCATCGAGCCCCTTGCGAGGGAGTCCCTCGGCAGCGGCGCGGTCGAGGAAATGGCGCGCGAGGACCGGAATATCGTCGATCCGGGCACGCAGTGGCGGCAGCTTGAGCGGGATGACGTTGAGCCGGTAGAACAGGTCCTCGCGGAAGCGCCCTGCCTCGATTAGGCGGCGGAGGTCCTGATTGGTCGCGGCGACGATGCGGACGTCGGCGCGCTGGACGCGGGCGCTGCCGACCGCGGTGAAGTCGCCCGACTGGAGGACGCGCAGCAGCCGGGTCTGCGCGTCGATCGGCATGTCGCCGATTTCGTCGAGGAACAGCGTCCCGCCCTGCGCCTGCTCGAAACGCCCGCTCGCGCGCGCCGCCGCACCGGTAAAGGCACCGCGCTCGTGGCCGAACAGCTCGGATTCGATCAATTCGCGCGGGATCGCCGCCATGTTGACCGCGACGAACGGCTCGCGGCGGCGCGGTCCGAGATCGTGGATCGCGCGTGCGACCAGTTCTTTGCCCGTCCCGGATTCGCCGAGGATCATCACCGTCAGCGACGTCGGGACGACACGGGCGATCGTCCGGTAGACCTCCTGCATCGCCGCCGAGCGGCCGATCAGCGGCATGTCCTCGCCGAGCGTTTCTTCGCCCATCACGCCCGCGACCGCGAGCGCGCTCGCCACCGCGCGAGTCAGTTCGTCGAGGTCGAACGGCTTCGGCAGATAGTCGAATGCCCCCTGCTCGGTCGCGCGCACCGCGGTCGACAACGTGTTCTGCGCGCTCATCACGATGACCTTGAGCCCGGGGCGGCGCTCGATGATCCGCGGTAGCGCGTCGAGCCCGTTGCCGTCGGGAAACATGACGTCGGTGATGACGACGTCACCCACGTCCTCGTCGATCAGCCGCCACAGGCCGGCCGCCGATTCGGTGGTTCGGACGAGATAGCCGTCGCGAGTCAGCGCGCGACGGACGACGGTGCGGATCGCGGCGTCGTCGTCGGCGACGATGATCGTGAAGGGGCCGGTCACAAGTTTCCGTTCAAGCTGGGGCCATCGGCAGGAGGACGCGCAACACCGTTCGCGGCGGGTCGGTACTGCGTTCGTATTCGACGATGCCACCGTGATCGCTGACGATCTTGGCGACGAGCGCGAGGCCGAGGCCGCCACCAGCGCGCTTCGACGAGACGAACGGCTCGAACATGTGCCGGGCGACATCGCCCGCTCCGGCTCCGGTGTCGATCACGCAGACTTCAAGCGGCAGCGAAACGCGGACGCCGGAGCCCTCGGTGGCAACGCGAACACCGTGCCGATATGCGGTCGTCAGCGTGATTTCGCCGGCACTGCCGCCGGCCGAGACAATCGCTTCGGCGGCGTTCTTGACGAGGTTGAGGAAGACCTGGATCAGCGCATCGCGGTTACCGGCGACGGCAGGCAACGATGGATCATAGCGCTCACGGATCATGATACCGGAAGCGAAGCCGCTCTCGGCGACCCGACGGACGTGGCCGAGGACCGAGTGGATGTTTTCCGCTGCCTTCGCCACCGGCCGGGTGTCGGTGAAACCCTCCATCCGGTCGATCAGCGCCGCAACGCGGTCGACCTCATCGCGGATCAGCTCGGTCAGCTCGCGCGCCTCGGGATCGGCGTTGGCAGCGAGCAATTGCGCCGCGCCGCGGATGCCCGACAGCGGATTCTTGATCTCATGCGCGAGCATCGCGGCGACGCCGATCGCCGAGCGCGCCGCGCCTTGGTGAACGAGCTGGCGGTCGACCAGCGTCGCTGCCGGGCGCGCCTGAAAGCACACCGTCGTCCAGTCCGGCGCGTCGGCGAGCGGGGTGATGAAGACGTCGGCCCGCGCGGTCCGGCCGCCGATAAAGGCGAGTTCGGTGTCGAAGGCGGTGATCGGGCCGCCGTGACCGCGGGCGTCGGCGACGAATGCGACGAGTGACGAGCCGGGGATCAGGCCGCTCGACCAGCCGCGCTCGATCAGGCTCGCCTGGCTCGCATTGAGGAGCGTTTCCGCCGCCGCATTGGCCAGCGCGAGCCCACCGTCGGGGCCGAGGACGATTACCGGGATGGGCAACGTCGCGAGCAGGTCGACCGGCGGGAGCTCGACCGTAGGTTTCGCCTTGCCCGCCCGCCGCAGCAGCGGAAAGACGCTCATGCCGCGAGGCTGAGCGAGTTCGGGCTCGTGGCCTCGGCGATCAGCGGCGCGTAGAAATCGTCGAGCATCGCCAACACGCGCGGGGCGCTGTCCTGCTGGTTGACCGCGTTGCGGAACTCGGCCGAACCGGTGAGCCCCTTGGTGTACCAGCCGAGATGCTTGCGCATCAGGTTGACCCCGATGACGCTGCCATAATGGTCGAGCATCATGCCGTAATGCTCGACGATCAAAGCATATTGTTCGGCGAGGCTCGGATCAGCCAGCCGTTCGCCGGTTGTCAGGTAATGCATCGCCTGCCCCAGCAGCCACGGCTTGCCGTATGCTCCGCGCCCGATCATCACCGCGTCAGCCCCACTCGCATCGAGCGCCGCGTCGACGTCATCCATGCTGCAGATATCACCGTTGACGACGACCGGCAGGCGGACCGCGTCCTTGACACTGCGGACGAATCCCCAGTCGGCGTCGCCCTTGTACAGCTGGCACCGCGTCCGGCCGTGGACGGCGATAAGCTGCACGCCAAGGTCCTCGGCGATGCGCGCGAGTTCGGGGGCATTGAGGCTGGCGTGATCCCACCCCATCCGCATCTTGAGTGTCACCGGCACGTCGACGGCGGCGACCGTCGCGGCGATCAGCGCGGTCGCCAGCGGCAGGTCGCGCATCAGCGCCGACCCCGCATGGCCGTTGACGACCTTCTTCACCGGGCAGCCCATGTTGATGTCGATGATCGCTGCGCCCATGTCGGCGTTGAGCTTCGCAGCCTCGGCCATTACCCCCGGCTCGCACCCGGCCAGCTGCATCGACACCGGGTTCTCGGCGGCATCCCACGCGCATTTCTGCAAGCTCTGGCGCGTCTCGCGGACCATCGCCTGCGACGCGATCATCTCAGTCACCGTCAATCCCGCACCGTAGCGCTTGACCAGCCGGCGGAACGGCAGGTCGGTGACGCCGGTCATCGGCGCAAGGATCACTGGATCGATGCGATGCGGACCGATGGGAATGGCAGTGAGATTGCGCACGTAATTGCCTAAAAAGCGGGCAATCCTCCTACCGGCTTTCGCGCCGAGCGGCAAGCCGACGCTATCTCCCGTGCGGCACCGGCCCGGTCCACGTCCAGCCGCTGATCTTCCACGCCTTCGCCCCGCCCTTGAGCGCGAAAGTCATTTGCCCCTCCTCGGTCATCGCCTTGCCGTGGTCCTTGAAGGTGTAGCGCGACGGCACGATCACATAGGCGACATTGCCTTCGACCTCGGTCCGGGTCGGCGCGCCGATCTTGACCGCGCCCTCGGTGATGCCGTTCGCTGCGCCTGCCTTGGCCAGGTCGGCGGCCCACGCCTGCGCTGCCTTGGCTCCGACCCAGAGGTGCGGCGCGAGATCGTCGATGATCGCGATGTCGCCGGTCGCGTAGTTCGCCAGCGCGGCCTTGAGGTCACCCTTGTTGAACGCGTCGACGAATTGGCGGATCGGCGTCGACACGGATTGATCCTCCGCCGCCGTCACCGGCGCTGCCGCCATAGCCGCAAGCAATATCGTTCCGATGAGTGTCCGCATTCCATCCCCCCTGCTCGTCTTTGGTCGAAAGCTGCGCGCCGAAGCGGCGGTTGTCAATTCGGTTGCGCAACGGCTTCGACGCGCCCCCTTGCCGCCGTCGCTCGCGCGCCTATACGGCCCCTCGTGATCGTCCACGCCCTCATCGTCGCCGGCGGCCGCGGAGTCCGCGCCGGGGACGGCGTGCCCAAGCAATATCGCGCGGTCGGCGGCAAGCCGGTGCTGCGCCATTCGCTCGAGACCTTCCTCGCGCACCCCGGCATTGCAGGGGTCCAGGTCGTGATCCACCCCGACGACCGCGCACTTTACGAGGCTGCCGCCGAGGGCCTCGCGCTGGCTGCGCCGGTCGACGGCGGGGCGACCCGGCAGGCCTCGGTCCTTGCCGGGCTCGAGGCGGTCGACGCCAGTCACGTCCTGATCCACGACGCCGCCCGCCCGTTCGTCACCCCCGGCATGATCGACCGGGTCATCGCCGCACTCGGCAGCAGCGACGGCGCCACCCCCGCCCTACCCGTCGTCGATTCGCTGCGGACCGGTGACACCCTCGTCGATGGCGAGGTCTCCCGCGACCGGCTCCACCGCGTCCAGACCCCGCAGGGCTTCGCGCTCCCCCCCCTCCTCGCCGCGCACCGAATTGCTGACCCGGCGGTCACCGACGACGTCGCCGTCGCGGTCGCCGCGGGAATGACCGTCGCGCTGGTCGTGGGCGACGAACGCGCGTTCAAGCTCACCACCGCCGACGATTTCGTCCGCGCCGAACGGATGCTCGCCCCCCTAATGATTTCACGCACCGCCATGGGTTACGACGTCCACCGCTTCGGCCCCGGCGATCATGTCTGGCTGTGCGGTGTTCGCGTCGCGCACGACTTCGGGCTGATCGGCCATTCGGACGCCGACGTCGGGCTCCACGCGCTGACCGACGCCCTGCTCGGGTGCATCGGCGCTGGCGACATCGGCACGCATTTCCCGCCGAGCGACGAACGCTGGCGCGGGGCGTCGTCCGACCGTTTCCTCGCGCACGCCTGTTCGCTCGTCGCGGCTAAAGGCGGCGTCATCGACCATCTCGACCTCACGATTATCTCCGAGCGTCCCAAGGTCGGCCCGCACCGCGCCGCCTTCGCCACCCGCATCGCCGAAATCACCGGCTGCGCCTCGGTCAGCATCAAGGCGACGACGACCGAGGGCCTCGGCTTCACCGGGCGCGGCGAGGGCATTGCGGCGCAGGGCGTCGCCAGCATCAGGGTCCCGGCATGATCTTCAGCGACGAAGTCCTGACCCTCGCCGCGACGGTAATCGACGCCAACCGCGCCGCCGGGCTGACCGTCGTCACCGCCGAATCGTGCACCGGCGGGCTCGTCGCGGGGGCGCTGACCGAGATCGCGGGATCGTCCGACGTCGTCGACCGCGGCTTCGTCACCTACTCGAACGAGGCGAAAATCGAATCGCTCGGCGTCAGCATCGACATCCTCGACACCTTCGGCGCGGTGTCGATCGCGGTCGCGTGGGCGATGGCGCAAGGCGCGCTCAAGCATAGCCACGCCGACGTCGCGGTCGCAGTCACCGGCATCGCCGGCCCCGGTGGCGGATCGGAGAAAAAGCCCGTCGGCACCGTCGTCTTCGCGCTGGCGCGGCGCAACGACCCCGACTGCAAGATCGCCGATACCAAGTTCTTCGGCGACCTCGGCCGCAGCGAGATCAGGCGGCAGGCGGTGCTGTGCGCGCTTCAGCTGCTGATGCCGGGCTGAAGCCCCCGGCGATGCGCGCAAAGACTCGCGCGATCAGGTCGAAGGCGAAGAAGGTCAGCAGCCCGAAGATCAGGTAGCGGTAGCGCAGGATCGGCTGGACGATCAGGTAAGGCAGGATCGGCACCAGCGTCATGATCGCCGCGTAGCGATAGCGCCGATCGAGCCGCCACAGCGCATAGCCGACCCCGGCAAGCCCCTCTACGGTGACGAACCAGTGGATCGCCAGCCGCTCGGCGATCGACCCCATGTTCGGGAAGTCGGGAAACATCCAGTACGGCGGAAACAGCATTTGGCCGAGGTGGCGCAGCGTCAGCGTGACGAAGCCACCGGGGTTCGCCGCGACCCATGCCAGTGCCGATCGCTCGAGTTTCTGCGAATAGGCGATCTCCCCACCCGAAGCGATCAGCGCGGTATAGCCCGACGCCCCGGGATAAGGGTGGATCAGCAGGTGCCGCGCGTGAAAGCCGCCATCGCCGTCGGCATTGGACAGCAGCGACGCGTCGTTCGCCTGCGCGAATTCGAGCCCGAAATTATCGCGCAGGACGATCGGCGTTCCCATCACTACCGCGTTCCGGATCGTCCACGGCGCGAGCACAACGACCATAGCGGCGATTGCGATCGCGGTGGTCGCCAGCCAGCGGCGTGGCGGCAGGCGGCGGGCCATCAGCAGCAGCGCGCATAGGTATCCAGCGACCCCGAACGGCGGCGAGACGAACAGCGTCGCCGCCGCGAGCAGTGACAGCCCGGCGACCGCGCGCCACCCGATCCGCTCCATCCGGTCGACCCGCAGCACCGCGGAGAGCATCGCCATGCCGATTGCGACCGCCATCCCCCCGTCCCAGACGCGGAACCAGATCACCTCGATCAGGACATTGACCGGCGACCAGCACAACAGTGCCAGTGCGAGCAGCCGCCCCGACGCGGGTGCGCCAAGCTCGCGGAAAGAGATGAACAGCAGCCAGAAGCCGGTGAAGACGAACGCCATCGCGACCGTCGTGAGCGCCAGGTTCGACAACGGCGTGAAAATGCCGAGCGAGCGGTAGACCGTCCCGGCGATCACCCCCGGCAGCGGCATCAGATGTGCGGTCGGCCCCTGCCCGATGCGGAATGCATCGGCGAGCGTCCCGTGCTGCGCGAACGATCGTGCGACGTTGAACGCCTCGCCGAGCTTATACTGCGAATCGTGGAGCCGCGGGATCATCCAGTATCGCCACGCGATTCCCGACGCCATGATCCCCGCCGCCGCCAGCGATACCGCCCGGCTATCGCGAACCGGCCGCCCGTCGGTCATCCTCACCAACCTTTACGCACGCTTTCGCGGTAATTCGTAAGGGACATATATTAACAAGTTGCGCGGCGATGCCGGTTGCAGGCCGGATGGCGAGAGGAAGCGCCTCGGGCTCTAAAGCGACGCCATCGCTGCCGCGTAACTCGTCCTGTGCAACAGCTGCGCCATGTCCCCGGAAGGTGCCGGTGCTCGACCGGCAAGCCAAGTCCCGAGCATCGCCAACTGCCCCGCGGCGAGTTGCTCAGCGACGAGCGCCACGGGCAGACTGGATCGCGATTTATGCGCGCGGCGAAGACCAAGCAGCGCCTCTTCGAGATGGCGGACCAGCAGACGAGTGATCGCAACGCCCGCAGCGCCGCGGAGCATCGTTCGGGCAATGCTCCGCTGATCCCAGAAATGGGCGATAATCAGCTTGAGCTCGGGCTTCATCTCCGGCTCGACCGAGCATCGTGCGATCGTGCTCAAATGCGGCTCGAGACTTTGCGCGAGCAGATCGTCGATGTCCGAAAAATGACTGTAGAGCGTTGACCGCCCGACGTTCGCGCGCTCCGCGACGTCACGAATGCCGATGTCGGGATAGCTGCGTTCGAGCGCCAATTCCGAAAACGCCGCCGTCAGCGCTGCGCGGCTCCGGCGGATCCGCCGATCGCCCCCGGCGGCTTTGGGCGAAGCGCCGCGCAAGGCCTTGATCTCGGGCAAATCACGTCCCCGTTTGATTCGGGACGGATCGGCGCGATCGTCCAGTATCTTTCACAGTCTAACGCCTAGCACGGTGCCTCAACAAGGAGGCGTGAATGACCGCTGCGACTAATATTACCGACCCATCGAGGCGCGCGGATGTCCTGACCGCGTCGGGGATCATCGGATTAATCCTGCTCATGCTGCTTATGGTGATGCACCATCCGGTCGCGCGGCAGACCGATGCCGCCGGCGTTATCAACAGCATCGCTCGCCAGGCATCGGCCGATCGCTTCGTCCACGGCACGCTCGCCGCCGCGATGACGGTGATGACGTCGCTCATGCTGGGCTTCGCCATGCGGCTGGGCCTCGCTCGTCCCCATGTCCTCCTCGGCGCAGTGGCATCTGCGCTCGCGCTGGTCCTGATCTCCCTCGCCGTGCTGCTCGATGGCTTCGTCGCCCCCGCCCTGGCGCTGCGGTGCACGACCATCGGGAAAGACTGCGTCGAGCAGACCGAGGCCCTACTGAGATATGGCGGGCTCCAGATCGAGTTCCTCACCCGGCTCGCTCTTCTCGCCCTCGCTAGCGCAACGGCACTGTGGGCGGGCGATCTCATCCTGCGCAGAAACGGCGCGCGGATCGCGGGCATTCTCGGTCTATGCTCGGCGGCGGTCCAGTTCGGACTCCTGACCTTCGGTGGCGAGCGGCTCAATGTCCAGAATATCTCGCTGATCCTGACCGCCCAGGTAATCTGGTACGCCAGCGTCGGTACAATAATCGTCCTTCGCCAAGGTCCGTACGCCTCGACGGATCAAGGCTGACTGCATTATGCGCTCGCTAGCCAAGCCGCAGGCGGCCACCCGTCAAGCAGTGCGCTGGGCGCTCGGTGCGATCGGCGCGCGTGCCGGGTTGCCGTACAACTCCCCCGCCCGCTTCTCGAAGCTCGCCACCATCCGCCGGAACGCCTCGCCGAAGAACACCCCGGCGAGCTTCTCGAACAGCCGCGAGGCGAATTCGAAGTCGACCGCGAAATGGACGGTGCACCCGCCCGGCGCGGCTTCGAACCGCCAGTCGTTGCGCAGATACTTGAGCGGCCCCGAGACGTATTCGACGTGCAACGCCTGTGGCCGGTCGAGCGTCACCCGGCTGGTGAAGCGCTCACGAACCATCTTGAAGCCGACGACCATGTCGGCGGTGACGACGTTGTCGGTGCGCCCGGTGATCCGCGTCGCCTGCACCCATGGCAGGAACTCGGCATAGCGCCCGATGTCGGCAACCATGTCGAACATCTGCTCGGGGGTATACGGCAGGAACCGATCCTCGACGTGGCGCGGCATCAGGCGGAAACGCCCGTCGCCGCCCGCGCGCCAGCCAGCGCCGCCTCGCGCTTCGCCCGCATGACTGCGAAGTCCGCACCGGCGTGATAGCTCGACCGGGTCAGCGGGGTCGCCGCGACCTGGAGGAATCCCTTCGCCCGCGCGATCGCGGCATAGCTGCGGAACGTGTCGGGGGTGACGAAGTCGATCACCTTGGCGTGGCGCGGGGTCGGCTGGAGATATTGCCCGACTGTCAGGAAATCGACGTCGGCCGAGCGCATGTCGTCGAACACCTGGTGCATCTCCTGCCGCTCCTCCCCCAGCCCGACCATCAGGCCCGACTTGGTGAAGATCGACGGATCGAGGTGCTTGACCCTGTCGAGCAGCCGCAGCGAATGGAAGTAGCGCGCCCCCGGGCGGATCGTCGGGTACAGCCGCGGCACCGTCTCGAGGTTGTGATTATAGACGTCGGGGCGCGCGGCGACGATCGTCGCGACCGCGCGGTCGGCCTTGTTGCGGAAGTCCGGCGTCAGGATCTCGATCGTCGTGTTCGGCGCGCGGCGGCGAAGTTGCTCGATGACGCGGACGAACTGCCCCGCGCCGCCGTCGGGGAGGTCGTCACGGTCGACCGAGGTGATGACGATATGCTCGAGGCCAAGCTCACCCGCGGCTTCGGCGACGTGCTCGGGTTCGAGCAGGTCGACCGGCTGCGGCATCCCGGTCTTGACGTTGCAGAAGGCGCACGCGCGCGTGCAGGTGTCGCCGAGGATCATCACCGTCGCGTGCTTCTGCGTCCAGCACTCGCCGATGTTGGGGCACGCCGCCTCCTCGCAGACCGTATTGAGCCCGAGGCGGCGCATCAGCTTGCGCGTCTCGGCGAAGGCGGGCGAGGTCGGTGCGCGGACGCGGAGCCAGTCGGGCTTGCGGGCGCGCGGGGTCAGGACGGGGACGGCGTCGGTCATGCCGACTAGATAGGCTCGGTATCGCGCAAAGCCAACGCAGGAGATGGCGCTGATTGCACGGTACGGTGACGCACGATCGGCTTCCTGCTCCGCGGGCAGCACTCTTGCCGAGAAGCTCTACCCAACGCCGCCCCAATTCCCCCTGTCCTACACCCCCGACCTTCGGCTATTGCGAGACCATGATAGCACCGCTGCCCACGCTTCTCACTACCGCCTCCAACCGGGGGGCGATGCCGCTCATAACGGCAGGGGCGAAGGTCAAACTACACCGGCGTTTGCGTGAACTTATTCTAAACTTAGCGCATTTGGTTCGTTACACCCAGCCAATTCCCTTCAATATCGCCTGGAGCTGACAGGATGGCCGCGTTCGACACCCTCCTCGAAGGCTACCGACGCTTCCGCGCCGGACCGTACAACGACCAACGCGCGCGCTTCGACGCGCTCGCGCACATCGGTCAGTCGCCCAAGATCATGATCATCGCCTGCGCCGACAGCCGCGTCGACCCGACCCGCATCTTCGATTCGGCTCCCGGCGAGATGTTCGTCATGCGCAACGTCGCCAACCTCGTCCCGCCCTATGAAGCTGATGGCGCGACGCACGGCTCATCGGCGGCGATCGAATTCGCCGTCACCCAGCTCGAAGTCGAGCATATCGTCGTCCTCGGCCACGCCCGCTGCGGCGGCATTACCGCCTCGTTGACCGGCAAGTTCGACGCCGCCGCCGAGGGTCAGGGCGCCTTCATCGGTCGCTGGATGGCGAAGATCGAACCGGCTCGCGACCGCATTCGCGCCGCGCAGGCGATCAGCCCCGATATCGACGCGCAACAGGCGCTCGAACTCGCAGCGATCCGGCTAAGTCTCGACAATCTCATGAGCTTCCCGTTCGTCGCCGAGCGGGTCGCTGCTGGAACGCTCGCGCTGCAGGGCGCGCACTTCGACATCGCCGACGGCATCCTGCGGATTCTCGACCCGGCCACCGACCGGTATGAGCCGGTCCCGGTCGACTGGCGTTAGACCTTGCCCTTCTCGCGGTACGCGGGGTCGATTGGAACACCCCGCGGAACGTTCGGCGCGCCGGGCTCGCCACGCTCGGGCATCCTGTCACCCGCCTTGCGGTTCGATGGCTTGCGGATGAAAGCGAGATAGCCGCCGATCAACAGCACGAGCACGATCCCAAACGTGACGAACATCAGCGCGGATACTGGATGAGCGGCCATGACGTGTCTCCCGGTTAGCCCCGCAGGCCCAAACCGGCGCACCGCCACAGGGTTCCTGCGGCATTTCCGTCACTTGTCGTAGAGCGGCCCGCGACTGTCCTTGGCTCCGGCCCGCTGCAGCGCCCAGTGTTTATGCTTCTGGAAGCCGCACCCGACGCTCCCGCCTGCTCCGGTCGCCGAGCACGATCCGGTCCCGCCGCCGTCGTAATCGAACAACCCGTTACGCGCTGCCGAGATGCTCTGCGCGCGCGTATCCCCGACCTCGTAGTCGCTCGGCAGCGGCGACATATAGCGCCGCGCCTCATCTTCACCGCGCTTGCCGCAGACGGTAATCTCGCCTGCTACCGGCGGCGGACACGGCGCGACGCTCGCCTTGATCGCCGCATCGAGCCCGCTCAAGGCGGCCGCAACAGCGAGGGCGACCACGATCATGCGCTAATAATGCAGCGCCCGACCATAGGCGTCGAGGACGCTCTCGTGCATCATCTCCGACAGCGTCGGGTGCGGGAAGATCGTCTCCTGCAACTCGGCCTCGGTCGTCTCGAGCTGGCGGGCGATGACATAACCCTGGATCAGCTCGGTGACCTCGGCGCCGATCATGTGCGCGCCGAGCAGCTCGCCGGTCTTGGCATCGAACACCGTCTTGACGAAGCCGTCGGCCTCACCGAGCGCGATCGCCTTGCCGTTGCCGATGAAGGGGAACTTGCCGACCCTGACCTCATGCCCCGCCGCCTTCGCCGCGGCCTCGGTCATCCCCACGCTCGCCACCTGCGGCCGCGAATATGTGCAGCCAGGGATGTTGCTTATCTCGAACGGATGCGGGTTCAGGCCGGCGATCTTCTCGACCGCGACGACGCCCTCGTGGCTCGCCTTGTGCGCCAGCCACGGCGCGCCGGTGACGTCGCCGATCGCCCACAGGTTCGGGACGTTGGTCATGCCGTACGGATCGACAAGGATATGCCCGCGGTCGGCCTTCACACCGAGCGCCTCGAGCCCGATGTTCTCGATGTTGGCGATGATACCGATCGCGACGATGACATGGCTGTAGGTGTCGGTCGTCGCCTTGCCGTCGGCGGTGGTGATCGTCGCCGAAACGCCGTCGGCCCCCGGCTTGACGTCGGACACCTTGGCCGCGGTGACGAGCGTCATCCCCTGCTTGGTCAACGCCTTGTGCATGTGCGCCGAGACGTCGGCATCCTCGACCGGAAGCACGCGGTCTAGCATTTCGACGACGGTGACCTTGGCTCCCATGTCGCTGTAGAAGCTGGCGAACTCGATCCCGATTGCCCCCGAGCCGATGACGAGCAGCTTGGTCGGCATTGCCGGCGGGACCATCGCATGCCGGTAGGTCCACACCCGCTGCCCGTCCGCCGCCAGCCCCGGCAGGTCGCGCGCCCGCGCTCCGGTCGCGACGATGACGTTCTTGGCGTCGAGGACGCGCTCCTGGTCACCGGTCTTGACGGTGATCTGCGTCGCCCCGGTCAGCCGCCCCTCGCCCTCGACGACGGTGACCTTGTTCTTCTTCATCAACCCCTT
Source organism: Polymorphobacter megasporae (assembly GCF_018982885.2). NCBI lineage: Bacteria > Pseudomonadati > Pseudomonadota > Alphaproteobacteria > Sphingomonadales > Sphingosinicellaceae > Glacieibacterium > Glacieibacterium megasporae. The sequence continues at coordinate 2,992,657 of NZ_CP081848.1, forward strand.
GACCCCGGCGTTAAGCTGCCCCGCGACCTTGCGCGATCGCTCGACGACATTGGCGAGATCGAAGCTGACCCCGGTCACGCTCAGTCCATAGGCATCGGCGTGCTGCATATAATGATAGATCTCCGATGTCCGCAGCAGCGCCTTCGTCGGGATACAACCCCAGTTGAGGCAGATTCCGCCAAGCCGCTCACGCTCGACGATGACGACCTTCATGCCAAGCTGCGAGGCACGAATCGCCGCGACATAGCCGCCGGGGCCTGACCCGAGGATCGCGAGATCGAAGGTCTCGGTCATGCCAACATGCTCATCGGGCTTTCGACCAAAGCCTTGAACGCGCTCATGAACTGCGCGCCGACCGCGCCGTCGATCGCGCGGTGGTCGAAGCTGCCGGTCGCGCTCATCACGGTGGCGATGGCGAGGGCGTCGTCGACGACATACGGCCGCTTCTCGCCCGCGCCGACCGCAAGGATCAGGCCCTGTGGCGGGTTGATCACCGCGTCGAACTGCTTGATCCCGAACATGCCGAGGTTCGAGATCGACGCGGTGCCGCCGGTATATTCCTCGGGCTTGAGCTTGCCGTCCTTGGCGCGGGCGGCGAGGTCCTTCATCTCGGTGGCGATCACGCTCAGCCGCTTGTTGGCGGCATCGGCGATGATCGGAGTGATGAGGCCACCGGGGATCGCGACCGCGACCGAGACGTCGGCGCGGCCGAACTTGTACAGCGTGTCGCCGGCGAACTGGACGTTGCTGTCGGGCACCGCGACGAGCGCAAGGCCGAGAGCCTTGATCAGCAGGTCGTTGACCGACAGCTTGACGCCGCTAGCCTCGAGCGACTTGTTGAGGTCGCCGCGCAGCTTGAGCAGCGCATCGAGGCGGACGTCGACGGTCAGATAGAAGTGCGGGACCGTCTGCTTCGATTCAGCGAGGCGGCGCGCGATCGTCTTGCGCATGTTCGACAGCTTGATCGCCTCGGCGGGGACGCCGGCGGGGGGCGGGTACGAGGGTGCAGCGGCGGGCGCTATGGATGCAGGCACGGGTGCGGCGGCAGGCTTCGCCTCGGCTGCCGGAGCGGCGGTCGGTGCAGCAGAAGGCTGCGTAGCCGGCTTGGCTGTCGCTCCGTCGAGGTCCGCCTTGACGATACGTCCATGCGGTCCCGAGCCGGTGACCGTAGAAAGATCAATCCCCTGCGCCGACGCGAGACGCCGGGCTAGCGGAGAGGCGTTGACACGCGTTCCATCGGTCTTTGCCGGCGGCGCCCCTTGATCCTCCCCCGACTTCGGGGGAGGGGGACCATCGCTCTTCGCGATGGTGGAGGGGGCGGCGGGCTCGGGAGTTGCTTTGGTGTCGGTGGGAGCAGGCGCAAGCGCAGGCTTTGGAGCCTGTAAAGCCCCCTCCCCCACGCCTGAAACGGCGCGGTCCCCCTCCCCCGAAGACGGGGGAGGACTGTTGGCTTTTAGCGTCGGCGCGGCCTTGGCAGGAGCAGCTTCCTCACCCTCAGCGCTCAACCGCGCGATAACCTGCCCGACGGGGATCGCATCGGCCCCCTCGGCAACAAGCAGTTCGGCAACCGTCCCCTCGTCGATCGATTCGACCTCCATCGTCGCCTTGTCGGTCTCGATCTCGCACAGGATGTCGCCCGACTTGACGACGTCGCCGACCTTGACGAGCCACTTGGCGAGCGTCCCGGTCTCCATCGTCGGCGACAGGGCGGGCATGGTGATGTCGATCATCGGTAGCAGACCTTCTTCACCGCCGCGACGACGTCATCGACCTTGACGATCGCCAGCTTCTCGAGGTTCGCAGCGTACGGCAGCGGCACGTCCTCGTTGGTCACTCGCAATACCGGGGCGTCGAGGTCGTCGAAGCCGTCTTCCATCGCGATGGCGATGATTTCGCTGGCGATCGAGCAGGTCGGCCAGCCTTCCTCGACGACGACCATGCGGTTGGTCTTCTTGAGGCTGGCGAGGACCGTTGCGCGGTCGAGCGGGCGCAGCGTGCGGAGGTCGACGATCTCGGCCTCGATCCCCGCCTCGGCGAGCTTGGTCGCCGCGTCGAGCGCGATGCCGACGCCGATCGAATAGGACACGATCGTCACGTCCTTGCCCTGCCGGACGATGCTCGCCTTGCCGATCGGAATCGCGACATCGGCGTCGGGAACGTCGAAGCTGTGGCCGTAAAGCAGTTCGTTCTCGAGGAAGACGACCGGGTCGGGTGACCGGATTGCGCTTTTGAGGAGGCCCTTGGCGTCGGCGGCGCTGTACGGCGCGATGACGATCAGGCCGGGGACGCTCGCGTACCACGGGCCGTAGTTCTGGCTGTGCTGCGCGGCGACGCGGGAGGCAGCGCCGTTCGGGCCGCGAAAAACGATCGGGCAGCGCATCTGCCCACCGCTCATATAGTTGGTCTTGGCGGCCGAATTGATGATGTGGTCGATCGCCTGCATCGCGAAGTTGAAGGTCATGAACTCGACGATGGGCTTCAATCCGCCCATCGCCGCGCCGGTACCGAGCCCGGCGAAACCATATTCGGTGATCGGGGTGTCGACGACGCGGGTCGGGCCGAACTCCTCGAGCAGGCCCTGCGTAACCTTGTACGCGCCTTGGTACTCGGCGACTTCCTCGCCCATGACGAAAACCGTCGGGTCGGTCCGCATTTCCTCGGCCATCGCATCGCGCAATGCTTCGCGGACGGTCTGGCGGTGCGTTGGGCCGTCTCCCTCGGGCTTGACGTCGAGGCTGGCGGGGGTCTCGCCGGCCTTCGGCTTGGCGGCGGGTTGTGCGGCGGTGGCGGGAACGGCGTCGGCTTGCTTGGGGGCTTCGGCGGGCTCGGCGACGACCTGCGACGCCGGTGCAATGGCTTCGGGCTCGGCAACCGGCGACGAAGCGGGCGTCGCCGCCTCGTCCTCGCCGCGGATCGTCGCGATCAGCGTGCCGACCTTGACCGCATCGCTGCCGTCGGGAACGTGGAGCTTCACGACCACCCCGCCCTCGTCGGCTTCGAGTTCCATCGTCGCCTTGTCGGTCTCGATCTCGGCAAGGACGTCGCCCGGCTTGACGGTGTCGCCTTCCTTGACGAGCCACTTGGCGAGGGTGCCCTCCTCCATCGTCGGCGACATCGCGGGGAGCTTGATCTCCATCAGTAGGTTCCCACCAGCACGTCGGTATAAAGTTCTTTTGCCTCGGGCTCGGGCGCGGATTCGGCGAAGTCGGCGGCATCGGCGATGATCGCGCGAACCTCCTTCTCGAGTTCCTTCAACCCTGCCTCGTCGATCTTGCCGGACGCGAGCAGGTCGCGCTTGGTGTGCTCGATCGGGTCGGACTTCTCGCGGACGGCGGCGACTTCCTCGCGGCTACGGTATTTCGCCGGATCGGACATCGAGTGGCCGCGATACCGGTACGTCTTCATTTCGAGCAGGATTGGTCCCTTCCCCGAACGCACCCAGTCGACGGCGACATTCGCCGCGCCGCGGACTTCGCAGACGTCCATGCCGTCGACCTGGAGCCCGGGGACACGGAAGCTCTCGCCGCGACGGAACAACTGGTCTTCGGACGACGAGCGGTTGACGCTGGTGCCCATCGCATACTGGTTGTTCTCGATGACGTAGATGACCGGCAGCTTCCACAGTTCGGCCATGTTGAAGCTTTCGTAGACCTGCCCCTGGTTTGACGCGCCGTCACCGAAATAGGTCACCGCGAGGCCGCCGTCGTTCTTGTACTTGTGTGCGAAGCCGAGCCCGGTGCCGAGCGGGACCTGCGCGGCGACGATCCCGTGGCCGCCGTAGAAGCCATGCTCGACCGAGAACATGTGCATCGAGCCGCCCTTGCCCTTGCTGATCCCGGCGGCACGGCCGGTCAGTTCCGCCATGACGACCTTCGGCTCGATGCCGGCGGCGATCATGTGGCCGTGATCACGATAGCCGGTAATCACGCTATCGGTGTTTTTCAGCGCCGATTGAACGCCGGTAACGACCGCTTCCTGACCAATATAGAGATGGCAGAAGCCGCCGATCAGCCCCATGCCGTACATCTGCCCGGCGCGTTCTTCGAAGCGGCGGATGAGGAGCATTTCGCGATAGAATGCGAGAAGTTCGTCGGGCGACGCATTGTACCGTTTCGGCTCGACTGGCCGTTCGCGCATCGGCGATTTCGGTTCGGTGGACGGTGGTGACTTGGCCATGCAGCACGGCTCCGGGAGGTTTGCTCCCGCCGTCTATACGCCTCCGTACCGCAGGTACAACGCGCTATTTGGCGTCGGGAAGCGGGATTATAACCTCATTGGGACCGACGACGCCAAGATCGCGCCGGACGCGTTCATCGGCATAATCCTTATCGACGTGATGCGGGTCGAGCAGCGCGACCTGCCGCTGGAGTGCGGCCTTTACGGCCCCGACCTTCGCGGCATCGGCATCGACCGCGGCGCGCTCGGTCTTATAGCCCTGCCACGCGATGAGCCCGGCGTTGCCCGAAATGGCGTGGAAGGCGAAATACCCCATCACGGTGATGCACGCCGCCGGGAGGATCGCGGCGCGAGCAAGGGCTAGGGGATTGACCCGATCGATCATCCCCTAGCTAGACCACGCGATTCGAAGGCATTCAAGCCGTTATCTGCCAGCGTGAAAGTAATTGCGCGGGTGAGTCCCGCAAGCCACGCTTCAGCGCAGGATCGCGCGCCCGGCGTAGCGCGCGGCATCGCCCAATTCCTCCTCGATGCGGATCAGCTGGTTGTACTTCGCCAGCCGGTCCGACCGCGCCAGGCTGCCGGTCTTGATCTGCCCGCAGTTGGTCGCGACCGCGAGATCGGCGATCGTCGCGTCCTCGGTCTCGCCCGACCGGTGCGACATGACGCAGGTGTAGCGCGCGCGATGTGCCATCTCGACGGCCTGGAGGGTCTCGGTCAGCGTCCCGATCTGGTTGACCTTGACCAGGAGCGAGTTGGCGAGGCCGCGCCCGATGCCGTCCTGCAGCCGCTCGGGATTGGTCACGAACAGGTCGTCGCCGACGAGCTGATGCGTCGCGCCGAGACGGTCGGTCAACAGCTTCCAGCCGTCGAAATCGTCCTCGGACATGCCATCCTCGATCGACAGGATCGGGTATTTGCCCGCGAGTTCGACGTAATAGTCGACCATCTCGGCGGCCGAGAGCGAGCGCCCTTCCCCGGCCAACTCGTACTTTCCGCCCTTGAAGAACTCGGTCGCGGCGACGTCGAGCGCGAGCATGACGTCCTCGCCGGGGCGGTAGCCGGCCTTTTCGATCGAGGCCATGATGAAATCGAGCGCGGCGGCGGGCGAGGCGATGTTCGGGGCGAAGCCGCCCTCGTCACCGACCGACGTCGATAGGCCGGCGTCGGACAGGCCCTTCTTAAGGGTGTGGAAGATCTCCGCCCCCCAGCGGACCGCCTCGGCGATGGTCGGCGCGCCGACCGGCATGATCATGAATTCCTGGAAGTCGATCGGATTGTCGGCGTGGGCGCCACCGTTGATGATGTTCATCATCGGCACCGGCAGGACGTGCGCCGAGACGCCGCCGATATATTTGTGGAGCGACATGCCGCGCGATTCGGCGGCGGCCTTGGCGGCGGCGAGGCTGACCCCGAGGATCGCGTTGGCCCCCAGCCGGCTCTTGTTCGACGTCCCGTCGAGCTCGATCATCGCGGCGTCGACGTCGGCCTGGTCCTCGGCGTCCATGCCCGACAGCGCATCGAAGATTTCGCCGTTGACCGCAGCGCATGCCTTGAGGACACCCTTGCCGCCGTAACGCGATGCGTCGCCGTCGCGCAGCTCGACCGCCTCGTGTGCGCCGGTCGACGCGCCCGACGGGACCGCGGCGCGACCGAAGCTGCCGTCGTCGAGCAGGACCTCGACTTCGACGGTCGGGTTGCCGCGGCTATCGAGGATCTGGCGCGCGTGAATGTCGACGATGGCGGTCATGCTCTGGCTCCGGACGAACTATTACGGCGGTCCTAGCCATTCGCGGCCCCGGCGACAACGCGCGCATCACCGGTTACAGGCGCGGAGCCATCCTTGCTACGCTCCCGTAACGGGCTGGCTGCTAGCGGCGGAACTCGGCTAGGATAGTTACGTTTGGGAAGCGACTTCCTCGTGTCTAGCAGGGGCTACGCTGATGACGACCGATACCACTTCCGCCGGGATGCCGCCGATCGCGCCGAGCCACGATGCGCTCGACGTCGTTCCGGTCCAGGCTACCGATATCCGCAGCCCATTCACCAGCAAGGTCCTGAGCTTTGCCGACGAAGGCAAGGCGCAGGTCACTGGGACGCTCGACGGCCTCGCCTCGACCGTCCGCGACTTCGCCGACAAGCTCGACGCCAACGGTGCCGCGCCGTTTGCCGGTTTTGTCCATCAGGCCGCCGATACCGTTGCGGGCTGGTCGTCTGCGGTCGATGGTCGTTCGGTCGATGACTTGATCGACGATACGCGGACGCTCGTTCGAACCAGCCCGGCCGTTGCCGTCGGGCTGTCGATCGTCGCGGGCTTCGTGCTGGCGCGCCTCGTCAAGGCATCGACGACCGGTACCGCGCAGTGAGCGAACGAGATGCGCGCGCCGTGGCCGAAACCGACGCTGAGGTCGCTGCACCGTCGATCGCAGACCTGCTTCGTCGACTGGTCGAAGACGGCAACCACCTCGTCCGAACCGAAATCCGGCTTGCCAAGGCGGAGGTGCGTGACAACGTCGCGTCGGCAAAGGCCGGTGCGGGGGCGATCGCGGTCGGCATGATCCTGCTGCTGGGCGCGATCTTCACGCTGCTCGGTGCGGCAGTGGGGTTCCTGACCCCATTCGTCGGTGCCGGCTTCGCGGCGCTGATCGTCGGCGTCGTCGCGGCGCTGATTGGTGGTTTGCTGATCGCCAGCGGTGGCAAGAAGATCGGAAGCACGTCAATCATGCCGGACCGCGCGGCGGCTTCGCTGCGCCGCGACGCTGAAGTCATCAAGGGGAACTGACGTGAGCGATACCGCCACTCTCGAACGCGAAGCCGAATCGACCCGCGAACGGATTGCGTCGACGATCGACGACCTGCAGGCGCGTCTATCGCCGCGGGCGCTCGTCGATAATGCCGTCGATTCGTTGAATGCGAGCAGCTCGCGGGCGTTCGAATCGGTCAAAGGCGCGGCGATGGCACATCCCATCGCCATTGCCGGGGCAGGCCTTGCCGCCGGGATCGCGCTGCTGGCCCGGAGCAAAGTCAAGCGTGCAACGATCGAATATGGCGACAGCTACGCTGCTTACGCCGATTACGACGACGGCTATGCAGCGAACCTTGCCGCCGACGATATCCCCGCCGGCCCGGCTCGCCAACGCATCGAAGCGATCCAGCACAAGGCGCACGTCGCGGTCGACGATAACCCGCTCACAGTGGTCCTCGTCGGTGTCGCGACCGGCGCCTTGATCGGTGCGATCATGCCCGTCAGCGACATCGAATATGCCGCATTCGGCGATATCGGCGCCCGTCTCGAGGCCGCTGGAGATGCGGCGATCGCGTCGGCCAAAGTCGAGCTCGATCTCTCGAAACTGTCGTTTGCCGGCGGCACCGCCGGGATCATGGACCGCGCGGTGCAGTCGTTGCTCAGCATCGTCGGCGCGGCGGGCGGTGCCTTGTTGCGCAAGCCGACCTCGTCCGCTTAACGCCACATTCAGTGGCTAGTCACTAAAGCGTCGATCCGGCCGATCGCGGCCCGCATATCAGGAGCTCTAGATGCGTCGTTTTTCTCTCGGGCTCACCGCTCTCGCCATCATCGCAGCTCCCATCGTCGCGGCCCCCGCCGTCGCCCAGACGGCCGCGACACCGGCCGAGGCGGCATCGGCGGGTCAGTTCATCTCGACGCTCTCCGACAACGCGTTCGCCGTGCTCAAGGAGACGTCGTCGAAGCCGGCGATCAAGGCGAAGTTCCGCGCCATGCTCAAGGATAATTTTGCGGTCGAGGATGCCGGTGCGCGATTGATCCGCCGTTATCGCAATCAGATCACCCCGGCACAGTTGGCGGCGTACCAGGCGGTGCTTCCTGACTATGTCGTCAACATCTACGCCGACCGCCTGATCAATTACTCCGATGCCACCGTGAAAATCGTTCGCACCCAGCCGCATGGCTCGACCGGCGGCGTCGACGTTTTCACCAAGGTCGAAGTCGCTGGTAAAGCGCCCTTTGACATTATCTGGTACGTCCAGAAGGGTTCGTCGGGTAAGTGGCTGGTCGGCAACGTCACCGTGTCGGGCGTGAACCTGTCGCTGACGCAGGAAGCCGACTTCTCGGCGATCATCTCGAAGCAGGGCTTCGACGGTCTGGTTGCGCTGATGAAGGCGTCGAACGCCAAGTCGGCGTGACCGCGCTCCTCGACACGGCCGAAGCTGCGTACATCGATCCCAGCGCGCAACTATACGGCCGTGTCGCGATGCGTGAGGGCTCGTCGATCTGGTGCAATGCAGTCATCCGTAGCGAGGCGGCGCACGTCGAGATCGGCGCATACTCGAACATCCAGGACTTCGTGATGATCCACACCGACCCCGGTCGACCGGTCGTGGTCGGTACACATTGTTCGATCACGCATCACGCGACGCTCCATGGCTGCACGATCGGCAATCATGTTCTCGTGGGGATCAATGCGACCGTTTATGGCGGAGCCGTGATCGGCGACAACTCGATCGTCGGACAGCACGCCTATGTGAAAGACGGGACGATCGTCCCACCCAACTCGATCGTCGTCGGATCGCCAGCGAAGGTGATCCGCACCGCGAACAACTGGATCGCGAACCGGATCAACGCTTTATTCTATCACCGCAATGCACTGGCGTATTCGGCCGGAAATCATCGCGCATGGGATGGGCCGGAGTTCGAAGATTGGGCGGCAGGTATCATGGCCTCTGTGCAAGCCGAGTATGCCGCGCTAAATCCTGCGGCATGAACAAGCTCCATCTCGTTTTCGGCGGTCGCGTTACCGATCCGCGAACCCTCGATTTCGAGGATCCCGCCAAGCTCGACGTCGTCGGCATTTTCCCCGATTATGCCTCCGCCGAAAAGGCATGGCGGTCGAATGCCCAGCGCACGGTCGACGATGCGGCGATGAAATACGTCGTCGTGCATCTTCACCGGATGCTCGAGCCCGACGTTCCGGCGGCCTAGGCGACCCGTCGGACGAAGGGTTGGGCAAAGATCAGCCCGACGATGAAGCCGCCGATGTGCGTCCAGATCGCGATGCCGCCCTCCCCCGTGTTGAACGCGACGGCTGTCAGCAACTGCAGTCCGATCCACGTCGCAGCGTACCATAATGCGGTCGCAACCTCGGTCGAGATTTGTATGCCGAGCAAGCGACGCGCCCGCGCCCGGCTGCGTGCGAACAGGACCGCATAGGCTCCGAAGACGCCCGCGATCGCGCCGCTGGCCCCGACGACCGCCTCGGTGGAATGGGGTGCTACGGCAACCTGCAGCAGTCCGCCGATGATCCCGCTCAAGGCGTACAGAACGAGAAACCGGGCGCGGCCGATTTCAACCTCGACATGCCGCCCGACCCACCACAGGAAGGTCAGGTTGAGCGTCAGGTGGATCCAGCCGGCATGGAGGAATAGCGAGGTCAGCAGCGTGAGCGCCGCGGGAACGTCACCGGGGCTCGACGGCACCGACCCGGTCACTCGAGCCGGAATCAGGGCCGCATGACTGGCCAGCGTCTCGCTGAACGCCATCCCACCGATCGTTGCCGCGACCTGGACGAGGACGCAGACTGCGACGAGCGCGCGCGTAACTGGGGCGGCCGGCGGCGTGAACGATGCGCCGCCGAAACCGCCCTCGGGCTTCAAATGAACTCGACCTTTTCGATCGTGTAATATTTGTCGCCAGACGGGGTCGTCACTTCGACCTCTTCGCCGAGCTTACGGCCAATCAGCGCGCGGCCGAGCGGCGATGAATAGCTGATCCGCCCACGATGAGCATCGGCCTCGGTCTGGCCGACGATCTGATACGTGATCGGCTTATCGTCCTCATCGAGCAGACCGACGGTTGCGCCGAAGACGACCTTGTCACCCGACAGCGTCTTGGGATCGATGACGACGGCGCGCGCGAGCTTGTCCTCGAGCTCCATCGTCTGCGCTTCGATATGCCCCTGGCGCTCCTTGGCGGCATGATATTCGGCGTTCTCCGACAGGTCGCCGTGAGCGCGCGCGGTCTCGATGTCCTCGACGTTCTTCGGCCGCTCGACCTCTTTGAGGTTGCGCAGCGTCGCCATCAATTCGGCGTGCCCCTCCGCAAGCATGGGGTACTTATCGACCGTCGCCATTCGCTGACTTCCCTAGTTGACGCTTCGCCCTCGGCGGAGTGACCACCGCTGACGGCAAACTCTCTGTCCGGGGGCTTCTTAATCCAGCGCTGAATAGTATGACTGGAGCGACCGTACTTCAAGCGGTCGCTGCTTTAACGCAGCAATCGCCTGTGTGGCTGCAACGCTTGCCGACGCTGTCGTGAAATATGGCACCTTGCCGTAAAGCGCCGACGCGCGGATCGACGCCGAGTCCTTCATCGACTGCGTGCCTTCGGTCGTGTTGACGATCAGCGCGATGCCGCCGTCCTTGATGCGGTCGACGATATGCGGCCGCCCCTGCTGGACCTTGTTGACCCGCTCGACCGCGATCCCCTCGCCGTCGAGGAATTTTGCGGTACCGTCGGTCGCGATTAGGCCGAAACCCATGCCGACGAGGTCGCGCGCCGCCTCGAGGATGACCGCCTTGTCGCTGTCCTTGACCGACAGGAATACCGTGCCCGCCATCGGCAGTACCGTCCCCGCGGCAAGCTGCGCCTTGGCGAACGCCATCGCAAAATCGCTATCGATCCCCATGACTTCGCCGGTCGACTTCATCTCGGGCCCGAGGACCGGATCGGTGCCGGGAAAGCGCGCGAAGGGGAACACCGCCTCCTTGACCGCGATATGCTTCCACGCCGGGCGCTTGAGGTTAAAGCTCGCGAGGCTCTCCCCCGCCATCACCCGCGCCGCGATCTTGGCGATCGGGATGCCGGTCGCCTTGGCGGTGAATGGGACGGTCCGCGAGGCGCGCGGATTGACCTCGATCAGAAAGACCTCACCGTCCTTGACCGCGAACTGGATGTTCATCAGCCCGCGGACCTCGAGCGCGCGCGCGAGCAATGCGGTCTGGCGCTCGATCTCGGCGATGATGTCCGGGCCGAGGCTGTGCGGCGGGATCGAACACGCGCTGTCGCCCGAATGGACCCCTGCCTCCTCGATATGCTGGAGGACGCCCGCGACGAAGACGGTATCGGGATCGGCGAGCGCATCGACGTCGACCTCGACCGCGTCGCGCAGATACTGGTCGATCAGCACCGGCCCGCCGCTCAGCGCGGCCGCATTGTCGCGGAGATAGGCGTCGAGCGCAGCGGGGGTCTCGACGACCTCCATCGCCCGCCCGCCGAGGACGAACGACGGGCGCATCAACACCGGGTAGCCGACGCGCTCGGCGATCGCGACCGCGGCGTTGCGATCGACCGCGATGCCGTTGTTCGGCTGCTTCAATCCAAGCCGCTCGACCAGCGCGGCGAAGCGCTCGCGGTCCTCGGCGAGGTCTATGTTGTCGGGCGAGGTGCCGAGGATCGGGATGCCGGCCGCCTTGAGCGCGCTCGCGAGGTTGAGCGGCGTCTGCCCGCCGAACTGGACGATGACCCCAACGAGTTCGCCGTTCTCCATCTCCTTGTGGAGGACCTCGAGGACGTCCTCGGCGGTCAGCGGTTCGAAATACAGCCGATCGGAGGTGTCGTAGTCGGTGCTGACAGTCTCGGGGTTGCAGTTGACCATAATCGTCTCGAACCCGGCGTCCGCCAGCGCGAAACACGCGTGGCAGCAGCAATAGTCGAACTCGATCCCCTGCCCGATCCGGTTCGGTCCGCCGCCGAGGATCACGACCTTGCGCGCCGCCGTCGGCTGGCTTTCGCACTCGGGCTCGCCGAAGCTCGGCGCCTCGTAAGTCGAGTACATGTACGGGGTCTTGGCGGCGAACTCGGCGGCGCAGGTGTCGATGCGCTTGAACACCGGGCGGACGCCGAGTCCGTGACGGTGCGCGGCGACTTCGGCCGCGGTTCCGCCGGTCAGCTTCGCGAGGCGGGTATCGGCGAAACCCATCGCTTTCAGCCGGCGCATCCCCGCCGCGTCGTTGGGCAAGCGGCTCGCGCGGACTTCAGCCTCCGCCGCAATGATCTCGGCAATGCGGTTGAGAAACCACGGTTCGTAGAAAGTGATCGCGTTGACCCGCTCGACCGAAAAGCCGCTCCGCAGCGCCTGCGCCGCGATGAGCAACCGATCGGGTCCAGGGATCGACAGCGCCGCCGCGATCTCCTCGTCCGATGCACCGGCCAAGCTCTCGACCTCGTCGAAGCCGGTCAGCCCGGTCTCGAGCCCGCGTAACGCCTTCTGCATCGATTCATGGATCGTCCGCCCAATCGCCATGACCTCGCCGACCGACTTCATCGCGGTGCCGAGGACCGCCTCGGCGCCCTTGAACTTCTCGAAAGCGAAGCGCGGAATCTTCGTCACGACATAGTCGATCGTCGGCTCGAATGCCGCCGGCGTCGCCCCGGTGATGTCGTTCTGAACCTCGTCGAGCGTGTAGCCGACCGCGAGCAGCGCCGCGACCTTGGCGATCGGGAAGCCGGTCGCCTTCGATGCGAGCGCCGACGAGCGCGACACGCGCGGGTTCATCTCGATAACAACGAGCCGCCCGTCCTTCGGGTCGACCGCGAACTGGACGTTCGAACCCCCTGTTTCGACACCGATTTCACGCAGCGTCGCGATCGACGCGTTGCGCATGATCTGGTATTCCTTGTCGGTCAGCGTCAGGATCGGCGCGACGGTGATGCTGTCGCCGGTATGCACCCCCATCGGGTCGATATTCTCGATGCCGCAGATGATGATCGCATTGTCGTGGCGGTCGCGGACGACCTCCATCTCATATTCCTTCCAGCCGAGCACCGACTCCTCGATCAACACCTCGGTCGTCGGCGAGGCGTCGAGCCCGGTGCCGACGATGTGGAGAAACTCCTCGCGGTTATAGGCGATCCCGCCCCCCGTCCCGCCCATCGTGAACGATGGCCGGATGATCGTCGGCAGGCCAACGAACTCAAGCGCTTCGAGCGCCTCGGCGACGTTGTGCGCGATCCGCGAACGCGGGCTTTCGAGGCCGATCTTGTCCATCGCGTCGCGGAATTTGAGCCGGTCCTCGGCCTTGTCGATCGCCACCGCATCGGCTCCGATCAGCTCGACGCCGTATTTCTCGAGCGTGCCGTCGCGGAACAGCGCGAGCGCGGTGTTGAGCGCGGTCTGCCCGCCCATCGTCGGCAGCAGCGCGTCGGGCCGCTCGATCTCGATGATCTTGGCGACGACCGCGGGCGTGATCGGCTCGACATAGGTCGCGTCGGCCATGTCGGGATCGGTCATGATCGTCGCCGGGTTCGAGTTGACCAGCACGATCCGATACCCCTCGGCCCGCAGAGCCTTGCACGCCTGTGTCCCCGAATAATCGAACTCGCACGCCTGCCCGATGATGATCGGGCCGGCGCCGATGATGAGGATCGTGTGGATGTCGGTGCGTTTGGGCATTTGATTAGATTGCTCTCATTGCATACGTTGCTAGCACTGCAATCACTGGAGGCGACCGATGGCGAGTCTGACGATCCGCAACATCCCCGACGACGTGCAACGGCGCTTCCGCGCACAGGCGTCGGCCAAGGGAATGTCGATGGAAGCGGAGGCGCGGCGCCTGGTCATTGCCGCCGTCACCGAGACTGTGCCTCCGCCGCGCAAATCCATCGGACAGATGATCTACGAAATGAGTCGACCCGGAATCGACCTGCCGATCCCTCCGCGTAGCCCCGCGCGGGTTCCCGATCTCGAATGATCCTTGTCGACACCAATGTCTGGAGCGAGTTGACCCGGGCAATACCCGATCCGGCCGTACTGGTCTGGGAGGCTGCGAATGCCGACCGTCTATGGCTCGCGACCGTAGTGATCGGCGAACTGCTGTCGGGAGCGCATCTCCTGCCCGAAGGTAAGCGTAAGCAGGCATTTCTGGCGAACTATGATGAATTGATCGCGGCACATGCCGATCGCATTGTGCCGTTCGACCTTGCCGCGTCGCTTCATTATGGGCCGGTTCTCGCTGCGCAAGAGCGAGCAGGGCAAGCGCCGGGAACTGCAGACACGCAGATTGCGGCGATCGCGCTGGCGTACGGGATGTTGCTGGCGACACGCAATACGAAGCACTTCGAAGGGTTGGGCCTCGCCCTAATCGATCCTTGGACTGACTGACGGGCAAAGACGAATCGTCGAGGAAAACGTAGGTCTTAGCTCGGGTATGTCGCTTGCTTTCGATCACACCAGCGACCCAACAAACCGCTCGAACAGATAGTGACTGTCCTGCGGCCCCGGGCTCGCCTCGGGGTGATATTGCACGCTGAACGCGCTGCGATCCGTCAGCTCCAACCCCGCCAGCGACCCGTCGAACAGGCTCACATGCGTCGCCCGCGCGTTCTCCGGCAGCGTCGCGCTGTCGACCGCGAAGCCGTGGTTCATGCTTGTGATCTCGACGCGGCCGTCGCTCAGTCGCTTGACCGGATGGTTCGCGCCGCGGTGGCCCTGGTGCATCTTGTACGTGCTCGCGCCGACCGCGAGGCCGAGGAGCTGGTGGCCGAGGCAAATGCCGAACAGCGGCGTGCCCGAATTGAGCACCGCCTGGATCGTCGGTACCGCATAAACGCCCGTCGCCGCCGGATCGCCGGGGCCGTTCGACAGGAAGATGCCGTCGGGCTTGTGCGCCATGATCTCGTCGAAGGTCGCGGTCGCCGGGACAACCGTCACCCGCGCTCCTGCAGCGATGAGATTGCGGAGGATGTTGCGCTTCATTCCGTAGTCGATCGCAACGACGTGCGGACCGTTCGGATTGGCGGCGTGGGTCGCGTACCCCTGCCCAAGCGTCCACAGCCCGTCGTCCCAGCCATAGCTTTGTGTCGTCGACACCGCCTTGGCGAGGTCCATCCCCTCGAGCCCCGGCCAGCCCTGCGCCTGTGCCAGCAACGCCGGAACGTCGAAGTCACCGCTCGCCGAATGCGCGATGACCGCGTTCGGCGCGCCGAGATCGCGAATCCGGCGGGTCAGCGCGCGAGTGTCGACGCCCGCCAGCCCGATCCGCCCCCAACTTTTGAGCCACGCATCGAACGTCCGGTCGGCACGCCAGTTCGCTGCTTCGCTCGGGATGGCGGCGACGATGCAGCCGAGCGCATGCGGGTTGGTCGCCTCGATGTCCTCGGGGTTCGCGCCGGTGTTGCCGATATGCGGGGTGGTGAAGGTGATGATCTGGCCGGCATAGCTCGGGTCGGTCATCGCCTCCTGATAGCCGGTCATCGCGGTGTTAAAGCAGACCTCGCCGACCGCGACGCCCTCGGCGCCGATGCCGTGGCCCCAGACGATCGTGCCATCGGCTAAAACGAGAACACCTGTCGCGCCGGTCGGTCGGGCATGCGCGGGGGCGTCGGCCAAGTGGCTTCCTTCAGGTTGGCGGATGGGCAAACGCATGGCGAACTACGGGGCGCGCCGTGTCCGGTCAATCTCTAACCGTTCCGACGGCGTGCGGTTAGGTGCGGACCGGTGTGCGCGTTATGATACTGCCCCCGACTCGACAGGACAATCATGATCCGCGACGACATCAAGGCCGCGACGATCACCGCGATGAAAGCCAAAGACAGCGCCCGCCTCGGTGCGCTGCGCCTCATCTCGGCGGCGTTGAAGAACAAGGACATCGAACTGCGTACCGGCACGCCGCCCGCCGACGACGACGTGCTCGTCGCCGACGTGCTGACCAAGATGGCAAAGCAGCGCCGCGAATCGATCGAGATGTACGTCACCGGCAACCGTCCCGAGCTGGCCGACGCCGAACGCGCCGAGCTCGGCGTAATCGAGGGGTTCATGCCGCAGCAGATGGCGGCGGGCGAGGCGATGGCGGTCGTCCGCGGGCTCGTCGAGGAACTCGGCGCGAGCAGTGTCAAGGACATGGGCAAGGTCATGGCGGCGCTGCGCGAACGCTTCGCCGGACAGATCGACATGTCGTCGGCGTCGGCGATGGTGAAGACGGCGCTTTCGGGATAAGGTGAGCCTTGGCTCTCGCTCCCGCCTTTCTCGACGAACTCCGCGCCCGTGTCGCCGTGTCGACGGTTGTCGCGCGCCGGGTCAAGCTGACCCGCGCCGGGCGCGAGATGAAGGGCTGCTGCCCGTTTCATAACGAGAAGTCGCCGAGCTTTTTCGTCAACGACGACAAGGGCTTCTACCATTGCTTCGGCTGCGGGGCGCACGGCGACGTGATCCGCTTCGTCGTCGAGCAGGAGGGGCTCGGCTTCATCGACGCGGTCAAGTCGCTCGCCGCCGAAGCTGGACTGGCGGTGCCCGAGGAAACGCCCGAGGCGCGTGAGCGGGCACAGGCGGCAGAGGGGCTTCACGACGTCACCGGCAAGGCGGCGGCGTGGTTTTCCAGCCAGTTGCGCGACGCCGGGGGCGCGACCGCGCGCGAATATCTCGCCAAGCGCGGTCTCGCGGACAAGACCGTCGCAGACTTCGGCCTCGGCTACTCGCCCGATAGCCGGACCCGCCTCCGCGCCGCGCTTGCCAGCGTCGGTGACGCCAAGCTGATCGAGACAGGGCTGCTGATCCAGCCCGAGGCCGAGGGGAATGCGAAGCCGGGCGATCCGTACGACCGCTTCCGCGGACGGCTGATGTTTCCGATCCGCGATCCGCGCGGTCGAGTTATCGGCTTTGGCGGACGCATCCTTGGCGACGGCCAGCCGAAGTATCTGAATTCGCCCGACACACCGTTGTTCGACAAGGGCCGCACGCTCTACAATCTCGACCGCGCCGGACCGGTTGCGCGCAAGTCGCTTCGGCTGATCGTCGTCGAGGGCTACATGGACGTCATCGGCCTCGCGCAGGCGGGGTTTGCCGATGCGGTCGCCCCGCTCGGCACCGCGCTGACCGAGGCGCAGCTCGGGCTGATGTGGCGGATCGTACCCGAGCCGGTGTTGTGCTTCGACGGCGACGCGGCGGGGCAGCGGGCCGGGTTGCGCGCGCTCCACCGGGCACTGCCGCTGCTCGAGGCGGGCAAATCGCTGCGCTTCGCCACCCTCCCCCTGGGCAAGGACCCCGACGATCTCGTCCGCGCTGGCGGGCCTGCCGCGTTCGACGCCGTCCTCGCCGCCGCCGAGCCGTTGATCGACCGGCTGTGGCGGAGCGAGACCGAGGGCGTCGACACGGCCACCCCCGAACGCCGCGCCGCCGTCCTCGCCGCGCTCGATGCCCGCGCTGCGGAGATCGCCGACACCACCCTCCAGCGCTTCTACCGGACCGAGCTCCGCGAGCGTTTCTACGCTTTGTTCAAGCGCCCCGAGCGGACCCCGTGGCAAAAAGGCGGCCCCCCGCCCCGTGCCGCGTCGCCGGGTATCCTGCGCGCGGCGCGGCCCGACATGGGCGACGCGATGGTGCGTCAGGTCCTCGTTGCCTGCCTCCTACGCCCCGAGTTGATCGACGCGGGGTTCGAACGGCTGGCCGGGCTGCCGGTCGCCGACCCTGCACACGCCGCGCTCGTGACCGCGCTACTCGACGCCGCGACCGCCGACCCTGACGCCAGCCCGGTCGCCCTCCGCGCCCATCTCGACGCGCGGGGTGCCGGTGCCGGTGCCGCCGCCGATGCCATCCTCGCACGGCATCGGCCAGGCGTCGGCAACCTCGGTTTTGTCCGTGCGAGCACTCCCAGCGCCGACGCCCGCGAACAATTCGTCAAATTTCTCGATGCCTTGCTCGCAACGGCGCGCGTGGGGGATGACATTGCCGCAACCAATTCCCATTTCCGGATGAGCATGGCCGAGGCCGATTTTGACGCGGTGCGACGCAACCATCAAGCGCGTGCCGAATTGTCCGATAAGGATCATGTTATTGGAATTGTCGCCGATACCGAGTAAGCGGCTCCACCGCCCTCGCCCGAGTCGTCGTTATCGGTTGGCGCGACACGCTTGATTGGACGAAAGCAGATTATGGCAAAAGCGAATGGCGCCGTCGTGGAAACCGATACGAAGCCCGATACCGACGGTGCGCCGTTGCTCGATCTCAACGAAGCATCGATCAAGAAGCTGATCGCGCGCGCCAAGAAGCGCGGCTACATCACTTATGACGAATTGAACGACGCACTGCCGCAGGTCTCCTCCGAGCAGATCGAGGACGTCATGGCGGCGCTGTCGGAGATGGGGATCAACCTCATCGAAAACGACGAGCCCGCCGAGGAAGGCACCGAGACCCCGCGCGCCGCCGCCGACGATGACGAGGAAGAGGAAGCCGTCGAGGGCGACCCCGCCGTCGCCGCTCCGGTTGCGGTCAAGGCCGCCCCGCTCGACCGTACCGACGACCCGGTCCGCATGTACCTGCGCGAGATGGGCGCGGTCGAACTGCTCAGCCGCGAGGGCGAAATCGCGATCGCCAAGCGCATCGAGGCCGGGCGCAACACGATGATCGCCGGCCTGTGCGAATCGCCAATGACCTTCACGTCGATGATCGACTGGTCCGACGCGCTC
Organism: Polymorphobacter megasporae; assembly: GCF_018982885.2. Classification (NCBI taxonomy): domain Bacteria; kingdom Pseudomonadati; phylum Pseudomonadota; class Alphaproteobacteria; order Sphingomonadales; family Sphingosinicellaceae; genus Glacieibacterium; species Glacieibacterium megasporae. The sequence goes on from NZ_CP081848.1 coordinate 3,011,264, forward strand.
AACGAAGGCCGGATGCAGCTCCGCGAGATTCTCGATCTCGACGCGATGCTGGTCAAGCCGCCGGTCGAGGGCGATTCGGGCGAGGTCGGCACTGGCCTGCCCGCTGTCGCCTACAAGGAAGACGGCGAGCCCGATATCGTCTCGGCTTCGGCCGACGAGGACGAGGAGGAAGCCGCGTTCACCGGGCGGACCAAGCCCGACGGCACCGCCGCGATCCCCGACGAGGACGACGAGGACAACACGCTGTCGCTCGCGGCGATGGAGGAACTGCTCAAGCCCGACGCGCTGGCGAAGTTCGCCGAGATCACCGCGACGTACGGCAAGTTCAAGAAGCTGCAGGAGAACCGGCTGTCGGCGTTCCGCGTCAACGCCGCGTATCCCCCCGCCGATGAGCGCAAGTATCAGAAACTGCGCGAAGAACTGACCGCCGGGGTGCAGTCGGTCCACTTCAACAACAACAAGATCGAATATCTCGTCGACCAGCTGTACAGCTACAACCGGCGGCTGCTCGGCCTCGGCGGGACGATGATGCGTCTCGCCGACCGCCACAAGATTAACCGCAAGTCGTTCCTCGACGAATATATGGGCCACGAGCTCGATGCCGGCTGGACCGCGCGCGTCGCTGGGATCGACAAGAAGTTCGGTGCCTTCGCGCTTGCTGAAAAGCAGGCGGTCGAGGACGTGCGCCTCGAGATCGCCGACATCGCGCAGGCGACCGGCGTCGACCTTGGCGAGTTTCGCCGGATCACCAACATGGTCCAGAAGGGCGAGCGCGAGGCGCGGATCGCCAAGAAGGAGATGGTCGAGGCGAACCTGCGTTTGGTCATCTCGATCGCGAAGAAGTACACCAACCGCGGCCTGCAATTCCTTGATCTTATTCAGGAAGGCAACATCGGCCTGATGAAGGCGGTCGACAAGTTCGAGTACCGCCGCGGCTATAAGTTCTCGACCTACGCGACGTGGTGGATCCGCCAGGCGATTACCCGCTCGATCGCCGACCAGGCGCGGACGATCCGCATCCCGGTCCACATGATCGAGACAATCAACAAGCTCGTCCGCACCAGCCGCCAGATTCTCCACGAGATCGGCCGCGAGCCGACGCCCGAGGAACTTGCCGAGCGGTTGTCGATGCCGCTCGAAAAGGTCCGCAAGGTGATGAAGATCGCCAAGGAGCCGATCAGCCTCGAGACGCCGATCGGTGACGAGGAGGATTCGCACCTTGGCGACTTCATCGAGGACAAGAATGCGATCATCCCGGTCGACGCCGCGATCCATGCCAATCTCAAGGAGACGGTGACGCGCGTGCTGGCGTCGCTGACCCCGCGCGAGGAACGCGTGCTGCGGATGCGCTTCGGCATCGGAATGAACACCGACCATACGCTCGAGGAAGTCGGTCAGCAGTTCTCGGTCACCCGCGAGCGTATCCGGCAGATCGAGGCGAAGGCGCTGCGGAAGCTCAAGCACCCGTCGCGGTCGCGCAAGATGCGGAGCTTCCTCGACGTCTGAGGTTGCCCGCATGGCGGAGCCGCTCTACGGTTGACCCATACGTCAACCACCAAGGCTCCGCCCCCATGCGATTCGAAGGCACCGCCGGCTATGTCGCCACCGACGACCTCAAGGTCGCGGTCAATGCGGCGACGACGCTCCGCCGCCCGCTGCTGATCAAGGGCGAGCCCGGGACCGGCAAGACCGTCCTCGCCGGTGAAATCGCCCGCAGCTTCGGCGCGCCGCTGATCGAATGGAACGTCAAGTCGACGACCAAGGCGCAGCAGGGGCTGTACGAATATGACGCGGTCAGCCGCCTGCGCGACGGCCAGCTCGGCGACGCGCGCGTTCGCGACATCTCGAACTATATCCGTCGCGGCAAGATGTGGGAGGCGTTTACCTCACCCGCCCTCCCCGTCCTGCTGATCGACGAGATCGACAAGGCCGACATCGAGTTTCCGAACGACCTGCTGACCGAACTCGACCGCATGGAGTTCGACGTCTACGAAACCGGCGAGCGCGTCATCGCCGCCCAGCGCCCGATCGTCATCATCACGTCGAACAATGAGAAGGACCTGCCCGACGCGTTCCTGCGCCGCTGTTTCTTCCACTACATCAAGTTTCCCGACCGCAGCACGATGGAGTCGATCGTCGCGGTCCACTTCCCCGATATCCAGAACACGTTGGTCCGCGAGGCGCTCAATATCTTCTATGACATCCGCGAAGTGCCGGGGATGAAGAAGAAGCCGAGCACGAGCGAATTGCTCGACTGGCTCAAGCTGCTGATGCACGAGGACCTGCCGCTCGAGGTGCTCAAATCGCGTGATACCAAGACGTTGATCCCGCCGCTGCATGGCGCGCTGCTCAAGAACGAGCAGGACGTGATGCTGTTCGAGCGGCTGGCTTTCATGTCGCGGCGGCAGGGCGGACAGGGCTGACCTCAGCGCAAATGCGGGAGCGACCAGTCGCCGAATATCGCGGCGGTCCGCAAAGCGAATACCGTTACCCCGGTGCAGAACGCCGCAAGCGACTTCGACGCGCCGGTCCGCCGGACGAGCAACACCATCACGATCGCCCCGGAGATCGCTGCGGTGGCGTAGAAGTCGGCGCGGAGGATGCGCGGGATCTGCGCGGTCAACACATCACGCAGCACCCCGCCACCACAGCCGTTGACGACCGCGATGGCGATGACGCTCGCGCCGTTGAGGTCGTAGTCGAGCGCTTTGCGCGCACCCGCAACGGCGGCGAGGGCGAGCCCGGCGGCTTCGATGACGTCGATCACGCGCGGCGGCGTCCATGTTGCGACTGGACCGGTTGCCAAACCAGCGACAACGACCGCGCTCGCGCCGATCAGTGCGATGATCGGGTAGCGCCGGTCGCGGAACGCCGCCGGCGGGTGTTCGCCGAGCAGAATATCGCGCATCACCCCGCCGCCGACCGCTCCGACGAACGCGAGCACCGCGATGCCGAAGATATCGAGGTCGGCACGTGCCCCCGCCAGTGCGAACTCGGTCGACAAGATCAGCGTCGCGGCGAGGTCTATCGTTGTCAGCAGGCGGTCGCGGATACGGATCATGGCCGGTCTCGATCCCTCGGTCGCTTTGGTTCTGCGCGTGACGATGCCCCGGCGACGCGCTACCGTCCAGCTGTCCGCCTCCGGAGTGCGCCTGTGTTCCTCAACTTCCTTGCCGAACTTCGCGCCGCGAAGATTCCCGCGTCGCTCAAGGAGCATCTGACGCTGCTCGAGGCGATGAAGGCGGATGTGATCGACTATAAGGTCGAGCAATTCTATTATCTTGCACGGTCGTGCTACGTGAAGGACGAAGGACTTCTCGACCGCTTCGACCAAGTGTTCGGCAAGGTGTTCAAGGGCATCGAGACCGTCATCGACACCGGCACCGCCGAGATCCCCGAGGAATGGCTGCGCAAGGTCGCCGAGCTCCATCTGACCGAGGAGGAGATGGCCGAGATCAAGAAGCTCGGGTCGTGGGACGAGATCATGGCGACGCTCAAGCAGCGCCTCGAGGAGCAGAAGGGCCGCCACGAGGGCGGGTCGAAGTGGATCGGCACCGGCGGTACCTCGCCGTTCGGCGCGAACGGCTACAACCCCGAGGGCGTCCGCATCGGCCAGGATGCCGGACGGCAGGGCAAGGCGATCAAGGTCTGGGACAAGCGCGAGTTCAAGAACCTCGACGCGACGGTCGAGCTCGGCACGCGCAACATCAAGCTCGCACTACGCCGCCTGCGCCGCTTCGCCCGCGATGGCGCGGCCGACGAACTCGACATGGACGCGACGGTCAGCGGCACGGCGAAGAAGGCGTATCTCGACATCGTCATGCGCCCCGAGCGGCACAATGCGGTCAAGGTGCTGCTGTTCCTCGACGTCGGCGGGTCGATGGACCCGTTCATCAAGCTGTGCGAGGAGCTGTTCTCGGCGGCGCGGACCGAATTCAAGCACCTCGAATTTTTCTACTTCCACAATTGCCCGTACGAGGCGCTGTGGCAGGACAACCGGCGGCGCTGGACCGAGCGGACGCCGACGCTCGACCTGCTCCACAAATTTCCCCACGATTACAAACTGGTGTTCGTCGGCGACGCATCGATGTCGCCGTACGAGATCAACTACCCCGGCGGTTCGGTCGAGCATTGGAACGAGGAGAGCGGCGAGACGTGGATGCGCCGGATGCTCGAGGTCTACCCGGCAGCGGTCTGGCTCAACCCGATCCCAGAGGCAAGCTGGAGCCACGGCCAGTCGATCCAGATGATGAAGAGCATCATGGAGGACCGGATGTACCCGCTGACGCTCGGTGGGCTGGATCTGGCTATGCGGGAGTTGACGCGGGCTCGGTAAGCTTTGTAATTTCGATCTGTCGGCTGAGTTCTGAATATTCGGATCATGTCACTAGACGAGTCGGCAGGTGTCGTATCAATGGAATGCATGCTTCTTCAGGAAATTGCATGCCCACCATCTATCGCGAAGCAGGCTACCGCTTCCACTTCTATGCACAGGACCACGCTCCGCCGCATGTGCATGTCGAAAAGGACGGTCGCTCCGCCAGCTTTTTTCTGCGCCCGGTGCGAATAGCCTCGAACGATGGCTTCAAGGCGCGAGATTTGGCGCGGCTCGAAACCATGGTAAGGCTCAGCGCGAAAATGTTCGAGGACGCGTGGCATGGCCACTTTGGCACGACAGACGAATGAAGGGTATCGAGGAAGCGAGCGTGCAATGGACGTTCGCTTCGCAGATGATCAGCTTGTCGTCGATCTCCGCGATGGACGAACGATTTCAACACCAATTATTTGGTATCCGCGTCTTCGCGATGCGTCCGATGAGGAGCGCGGCAACTGGCGGCTCAATGGCTCGGGCATCGGCATCCACTGGCCCGACATCGACGAAGACCTCAGCGTCGAGGGTATGCTCGACGGCCGGCCCGCAGTTGGCTGGGACCGTTAAGCCCCAGGCGGTGGCGGGAGCGAATACAGCCAGACGTTGATCAGGACGACGACGCCCGCGCCGACCATCAATCCTGCCTTCAACCGGTTGCCGTAGCCGGTCACCAGCGCCCAGATACCGAACCCGGCGAGAAGCAGTCCGGCGAGTGCGCCGAGCGACAGTAACGTCTCGATCATACCGCGAGCCCCTGCCCGCGGGTCGCGAGCAACAGCGCCCGAGCGGCCACGAAACCAGCGCCAACGAAGACGACCGCCGCCGCCTTGGTCGACGTCGCTTGCGCGTCACGAACGACGATCAGGTCAGGCTTCGGCATTCGTCCTCCGGCGTCGTTCCGGCGGGTGTGTACACGACGCAGCCGCTAGAAGGCGATCCCCGCGGTGACCGCGATCGCCTGGTCACGGTAGCCGCCGCTCGACGAACGGCGGTCGTAGCCGACCCGCAAGGCGACCATGTCCTGCGCGTAACCGAGATCGGCACCGTAGCTCGTCTCCTCGGCGCGCGCGGCGTCGCCGACCAGTTCGACCGGGCCGCCGCCGCTGACGAAGCTTGCGACGGTCGTCGTCGGGCTGGCGTTGAACTGGTGCGCGTAGGCCCCGTGCGCCTCGACCTTGAGCTTGCCGTCGCCATAAGCGTGGATGTACGCCAGCGCGAGCTTGGCGGTGTCGGTCGTCACGGTGTCGCGCTGGCCCGCGACCGCGAGCGCGAAGTTCCCCGCTCCGCTCTCGGTGTAGCCGCCCTGGCGCAGGCTCGTCCACGCGATCGCGTTCGATGGGGTCAGGCGGAACGCGCCGAAGTTGAGCTTTGCCCCGAATGTCAGTCCGGCGCCGAACTGCGTCCCCGTCCAGGCTGCGCCGACAGTGTCGGATATCGAGCCGATCGCCAGCGTCCGCTTCGACGTATACTTGACGTGCGCCGCGAGGCCGGTCGCGGTGACGAAGAAGCCGCGCCATGTCCACGCCGCATAGGGTTCGACGCCGGTCGTCGTCACCGGCACGTTGAACCCCGGCGCAGTGCCGACGCCGTCGTGATGGATCGTCGTGTAGTCGGCGAGGAAGGCGAGACCGACCGCGTCGATGCCAAGGAGCGACGTGTCGACGCCGCCGGCGAAGCCGAACCCGGCAGTGGTGAAGCGGTCCTCGTTGGTCCCCGCCGCCTGGGTGGAGAAGTCGCCGAGTTCCTGCGCCCAGATCTTGACGCCGTAGCTGTCGTCGTTGCGCACCGGCCGCGCGAAGTCGGTCAGCAGCGCGACACGATCCGCCGCAGCGCCGAAGCCAGCATCGGCGGCGCTTTGCGCGGCGCGAAGCTGCGCGCGACCGAAGCTCGGCGGGGTGATCTGGCGATACGCCGACAGCACCGACGCCTGGTCGGGCAGGTTTGCGATCGCCCCCGCTTCGGTCGGGCTGCTCGCGAGCGCGATCACCGACTGATCGTACAGCGTCGCCTGCGCACCGGTCAGGCCGGCCTGCGCTGCGGTCTTGCGCGTCAGGCCGAGCGAAAGGGTCGTGGGCGTCAGGACGGGCGCGGTCGCGGTGAACAGGTACGGCGAGCTCGTCGCATCGACCAGCGTCGCGAGGTGGTCGGTGGTGATGCCGCCCGCCGCCTGGATGATCGTCACGTTCTGGTTCAGCGCGAGCGACTGGAGCGCGACCGAGATCGTGCTGGTGCCGGTAAAGCTCGCCGATCCGTTGACGGTCAGTGCTGCGCCCCCTGAACGGATCGGCAGGACGAGCACCGAATTGCCCATCGCCGCGAGCGAAGCGAGGACCGTCGGTCCGCTCGCCAGGCTGAGGCGCGCGGTGTCGGTCAGCGTCACCGCGATCGGCGCGGCGGTGGTCAGCGCGCCGGTCAGTGTCGAGGTGCCGCTCAACGCCAGCAGGTTCGATGTCGACGTGCCGAAGCTGACCGCGCCGTTGATCGTTCCGGCGGTCAACGCCAGCGTCGTCGGGCCATTGCCAAGAACGACATCGCCGGTAATCGTGCCGCTGTTGGTCACGGTGACCGCCGCGGTATTTCCGGTCAGGTCGATGGCGCGCGCGAAGCCGTTGGTACCGGTCGCGGTGGCGGTGATCGTTCCCGAGTTGTTGATCGAGGTCAGCGTGCCCGACCGGTCGAGGATCGCGGTGCTGCCGTTGCCGGCACCTACCGATGAGACGATGATCGTGCCGCTGTTGACGATCGCGCCGAGATTGGACCCCACCTCGGCGACGACACCATAGCCCGCGCCGCCCGGTCCGACCGGCGTCGATCCGCTCGCGGCCACGGCCGAAGTCGCGACGGTGATCACGCCGGCGTTGACGACCTGCGGAACGACCGCCCCAGCGAGCAGGTCGACGCCCGTCGAGCTCGCGTCGAGGCTCGCCGACGAGATCGTCGCGGTGCTCTGGTTGTTGATCCCGCCGATCAGCGTCGTCGTCGCCCCGCCGCCGCCGACACGGAGGGCAACCGCTGCGAGCCCGGTGTTGGCGATGCTCGTCTGGAGGACCCCGCGGTTGACGATCGCATAGGCATCGGTCCCCGTGCCCGCGGCGCCGATCGTGATCGCGGTCGGATTGGTCGCATCGGGCGCGACCCACAGCGCGGGTGCGGCGCCGGTGGCAATGATCGAGCCGGTGACCAGCGTGTCGAGCGTCGTATCGACCGCCGCAGCGGCGACCGTCGCACCCGTCGAATCGATATAATAGCGGTCATTGATCAGCCCGCCGCCGACACTGGCACTGACGCGTTCGGCGGCGATCGCCTGGACCCCGGCGACGAGCACGCCGGTCGTCGCATCGGCGGCGCGGATCGTTCCCGCCGAGATCGAGCCGCCGGTATTGACCGTGCCGCTGACCGGCGCCGCGATGAGCAGGCCATAGCCGCCCGCTCCCGAGGTCTCGTTCGTCCCCGTCAGCGTCAGGCTGCCGGTGAGCGGCGCGGTGACCGACACCGCGGTCGAATTCGCGCCGGTCACCCCGACCGAGCGCAGCCCGATCGAGCCGGTGAACGGAGCCGCGACCGCAACGCCGATCGCCCCGTCGCCCGCCACGGTCACCGACCCGGCCGTGCCCGACGAGATCGTGCCGGTCACCGGGCCGGCGATCGACACGCCGACATTGCCGCTGCCGCCGGTCGCCGACAGCGCAACGCTGCCATTGTTGACGAAGCCGATCGGATTGCCGGAATTGATCAGCACGCCGATCGACCCGGTCGTCGCGCTCGAACTGATCGCCCCGCCGTTGGTCAGCGTATTGCTCGAATTGATCGTCGCCGCGGTGCCGCTCGTCACCGCGATAGCGCCGCCGGTAACGAGCGTGATGTTGCCGGCGCTGTTGTTCGCGGCGGTTGCAGTCGCCACCGGCGTCGTCTGCGAGGCCGAGATGCTGAGGTCGTCGGCGCGTGCCGCTGTAGTGATGGTGGCAAGCGCGAGCGACGCGGCGGTGCCGCAAAACAGACGGTGACGATGCAAAACTACACTCCCGGACCCCGACACCATTCCGGCATCGAGTGCATACGTTGGTCGGTCGCGAATTCCCCCTCGCTGGATTTAACCATGTCGCGGCGTCCGCTCGCGCTGCGGCATCCCTCGACTTGCGGGCCGAGGACCGGCAATAGCGGCGCGTGGAAAATATCTTCGATCTTCTCGTCATCGGTGGCGGCATCAACGGCGCGGGTATCGCGCGCGATGCCGCCGGGCGCGGGCTGAAAGTCGCGTTGCTCGACGCCGGGGATCTCGGTGGCGCAACCTCGAGCGCGTCGACGAAACTGATCCACGGCGGCCTGCGCTACCTCGAATTCTATGCCTTCGGACTCGTCCGCAAGGCGTTGGCCGAGCGCGAGGTGCTGCTCGACATCGCCCCGCACATCAGCTGGCCGCAATCGTTCGTCCTGCCGCACTCGCCCGAGCAGCGTCCCGAATGGATGCTCCGCGCCGGACTGTGGCTGTACGACCACCTCGCGCATCGCGACGTCGTGCCGGGCTCGAGCCGAATCGACCTGCGGCAGGACCGGGCGGGGCGCGCGCTCCAGCCGCAGTTCCGCACCGCGTTCCGCTATTGGGACGGCTGGATCGACGACGCCCGCCTCGTGATCGCCAACGCGCAGGATGTCGCCGCGCGCGGTGGGACCGTCCTGCCGCGAACCCGCGTCGTCCGCGCGACTTACGATGGTGCGTTGTGGACCGCGACGCTCGGCGACGGGAGCGAACTCTTCGCCCGCCAGATCGTCAATGCCGCCGGGCCGTGGGCGGGGGAGGTCGCGCGGACCGTCCTCGGGCGCAACGACGCCCCCGCGTTGCGGCTGGTCCAGGGCTCGCATATCGTCACGCGGCGGGTTCACCTCGGCCGCGACGCCTTCATGTTCCAGCAGCCCGACGGGCGGATCGTCTTCGTCCTGCCGTACGAGCACGACTTCTCGCTGATCGGCACGACCGAGCACAGCGTCGACGACGCCAATGCGGTCGCAGTCACCGCCGACGAGGCCGATTATCTCCTCGCGGCGGTCAACCGCTACATCGCGCGTCCGCTGACGCAGGCCGACATCGTCCATCGCTACGCCGGGGTGCGCCCGCTGATCCTCGAGGCGGGCAAGGGCGAGCGCGAGACGAGCCGCGACTACACCCTCGTCGAGCACGCCGGCGTCCCCGCGCTGACCGTCGTCGGCGGCAAGATCACCACCTACCGCGTCCTTGCCGAAGCGGTGCTGGCGAAGATCGCGCCGAAGTCGAAGAAGTGGACCGCGACCTCCCCTCTCCCCGGCGGAGCCATCGCGCGCCTGCCGGGCGAAAACGGCCAGACAGCATTCAAGCGCTGGCTCGGCCACCTGACGCAAGCCTATGAGAATTATGATCCGAAGCTGATCGAACGCCTCGGTCACACGCTTGGCACCGCGACCGAGCCGTTACTCGCCGCCGGGCTTGGCGACAATCTCGGCGGGGTCTTCGAGGCCGAACTCCAGCACTTCCGTGACGCCGAATGGGCGACGACCGCCGACGACGTGCTGTGGCGGCGGACCAAGCTCGGGCTCCACCTCGACGCAGCCGCAAAGGCGCGCGTCGCGGCGTGGTTCGGCGAGGCAACCCCGCCCGACGACGGCATCGAAGCCGCAACGCATCGATTCGCGGTGCCTGGGCAGGACTAGAAGTCGGCCTTCAACGCGGCGTAACCCGAGACCTGCCCGCCGTCGCGCGCGTTCTCGATCCCCGGCCCGCCGGCGGCGATGAACGACCAATGCGGCGACAGGCGGTAGGTGCCGCCGACGCTGATCCCGGTGAAGGCGCGGGCGTCACGCGCGTCGGGTCCGTGGTGATAGACTTCCGCCCCAACCGACGCCCGCTCGCCGATCGCCCGGCTGACGGCGATCCCGCCCGTCCAGAAGTCGCGCTCGCCGGGGTTGAGCTGGTAACCACCGCCGCCGAACACCGACCATTTGCCCCAGTCGCGCTCGGCCCACACCGGCAGCAGGAGCGCAACCCGCCCCGGGCCGAAGCGGCGTCCCCCGGTTGGCACAAACACGCGCGGGAACAGGCTGATATCGGGAAGCGCCGAGCCCTCGCTTTGGTGCAAGACCTTGTATTTGACCGCGAGCTCGACGTTGCCCGCCCCAACGATCCGCCCGCCGTCCGACGTGTCGAACGCGAGCGGGACGACTGCGGTGAGCTGGACGTCGCGGAATCCGCCATAGTTGAAATCGACCCCGCCCGCTCCTGATACCGCGCCGGGAACCTGCGAGGCCGCACCGTAGAAATAGACCTCGTAATGGCCGAGATCGGTCGGCTGCGGGTCGTCGGTGACGTACGGCGGCCCGGCGGCGGCGGGCACCGCGACCAGGGCGAGACCGATTGTGAACAAGCGGCGGAACATCGCGCCGCGCCTATCGCGCAAGCCGCAGGCTGGCCACCCCGAAGTTTGCGCGATCATCCGTGGCAGCAGCCGAGATTTCCGATCATCACCCCGCTGTATAAAATTACCTCAGCCGAGATCGCGGCTCCAGTCATCAGCGTCACCCCGGCGCAGGCCGGGGCCCATCGTCGTGCAGGCACCGAATTTCGCGTTGCGCGGGGAGTTGAGTCCCGGCCTTCGCCGGAATGACGGGTGGGAGGGCCCGTCGTTGTTATCCTCGCAAAGCTGACCACACCCCTGATCCGCTTTCGCGAAATAACCCTGTCCTACACGCAACTTATCCGCCAGCCTGACAGGATGACTTCCTACTTTCCCTTCAATAGCGATCGGCGGCGTGCCACCGCTACGATGGGACGTAGATTTCGTTTCGACGTGGCGTCAGGTTCGTCAACTTCGTCAAGCTGGCCTGACACTTTCAGGACTGCGAATCGACGGCGCGCGCCGAATCGACTCGAAGTTGGCCTAAGCCGCCAGACAGTGCGCGAAGATATCGGCGTCGACATTCCCGCCCGACAGCACCACCACCGCGGTCTTGCCGCGCAGGTCGACCCGCCCTGTCAGCGCCGCCGCGAGGGCGACCGCGCCGCCCGGTTCGACGACCAGCTTCAAGGTGCGGAAAGCGAAGCCAACCGCCTGCGCGGCCTCGGCGTCGGTCACCGCGACTCCCGTCGTGCCGTGATCGCGCAGGATGTCGAAGGTCAGCGGTACCGTCACCAGCGTCTGGAGCGCGTCGCAAATCGTTGCGCGCGGCGAATCGACCGGAACGATCGCCCCCCCCGACAGCGAACGCGCGACGTCGTCATAGCCAGTCGGCTCGACCGTGATGACCGGGAGGCCCGAGCCGACCGCGAATCCGCTTGCGAGCCCGCCGCCGCCGCAACAGACGAGCGCGAGGTCGGCGACGACGCCTGCCGCCGCAAGCTGCTCACCGACTTCGAGGCCCGCAGTCCCCTGCCCCGCGACGATGTGCGGGTCGTCGTACGACGGCACCACCGTGGCGCCTGTGACGGCGGCGAGACGCGCCGCGACGGCGGCGCGATCCTCGGTGGAGCGGTCGTAGAAGACGACGTCGGCGCCGTAGTCGCGGGTCGCATCGACCTTCACCGCCGGGGCGTCGCTCGGCATGACGATCGTCGCGTCGATGCCGAGCAGCCGCGCCGCGAGCGCCACTCCCTGCGCATGATTTCCGCTCGAAAAAGCGACGACTCCGCGCGCGCGTTCGGCGGCGGTCATTGCGGCCAAGCGGTTGTACGCGCCGCGAATCTTGAACGAGCCGGTGCGCTGGAGGCACTCGGGTTTTAGCCAGATTTGACCCCCGCAAATCGCGTCGAGAGCATCGGCGCGCAGGAGCGGAGTGCGGACCGTCACACCATGCAAGCGAACCGCTGCGGTTCGCACATCATCAATTGAAACCATTGAAAAAGCGTCCCTTTTTGGCCCGAGCTAAGCTGTTGATCGGCCAAGCGAATACATCAAAAAACACCATCGAAAAAAACTGCTTTACACGAACCACCCTCGTCCCTAGATACGCCCTCGCTGCCCCAAGGGACTTCCACCGCAAGGCAGTTTCGGTGCTACCCGCTTGTAGCGAACTGACTCCCGGAGGTCCCTTGAATTGCATAAGCCCAGCAACGCGCTGGGGGTAGCCCGCGACCGTCGTCCGTCGCAGCCCGTTACCCTCGTCCGCCCGCACGCCGCTACCCGCGCCGCCGAGTTCTTCGCGCAGAAGTTCCCCGGCACGTCGATGTACGCGGTCAAGGCGAACCCGTCGCCCGACCTGATCCGCCTCCTGTGGGATGGCGGGATCACGCACTATGACGTCGCCTCGATCACCGAGGTCCGGCTGGTGCGGTCGCTTCTGCCCGAGGCCGTGCTGTGCTTCATGCACCCGGTCAAACCCGCCGAGGCAATCGCCGAGGCGTATCACGTCCACGGTGTCCGCACCTTCAGCCTCGACAGCGTCGAGGAGGTCGAGAAGATCGTCGAGGTCACGTCGACCGGTGGCGTTGCTGCGACCGACCTGACGCTGTGCGTCCGCCTGCGCGTGTCGTCGGCGCATTCGAAGCTCAGCCTCGCGGCGAAGTTCGGCGTTGGCGTCGATGAAGCCGCGCCGGTCCTCCACGCTGCCCGGCAGGCCGCCGATGCGCTCGGCATTTGCTTCCACGTCGGCTCGCAGGCGATGAGCCCGCAGGCGTACAGCGACGCGATGGGCCTCGTCCGCGCAGCGATCGTTTCGGCGGGCGTCACCGTCGACGTGATCGATGTCGGCGGCGGCTTTCCGTCGATCTATCCCGGGATGGAAACCGCGCCGATCGAGCGCTACTTCGCCGTCATCCACCGCGCCTTCGAAGACCTGCCGATCAGCTATTCGGCCGAACTCTGGTGCGAGCCGGGCCGCGCGCTGTCGGCGGAATATGCGTCGATCGTCGTCCGCGTCGAGAAGCGCCGCGACGACGTGCTGTTCATCAACGACGGTGCCTATGGCGCGCTGTTCGATGCGGCGCACGTCGACTGGCGCTTCCCCGTCGATCTCGTCCGCGATGTCGAATCGAACACCAAGAAGCTCGCGTTCAGCTTCTACGGGCCGACGTGCGACGACGCCGACTTCATGCGCGGCCCGTTCATGCTCCCCGCCGATATCCGCGCCGGTGACTATATCGAAATTGGCATGCTCGGCGCGTACGGCTGCGCGATGCGGACGGCGTTCAACGGCTTCGGCAACGGCGAGACTTTGGTCGCCGACGACGAGCCGATGGCGTCGAACTACACCGTCACCGAACCGTCACGCGAAGTCATTACGTCGATTCGCGAAGCGCGGAGCTAGCCGCTTCCCTCTCCCCTTAAGGGAGAGGGACGGTTGCGCACTTGCGCGACCAGGGTGAGGGAGCGTCACCCGCGCATCACTCACCCTCACCCTGGCGCTGAAACGCGCCGTCCCTCTCCCTCAGGGGGAGAGGGAAGAAAGGACCATCATGACCGACCTGACCAACCGCAAGGCCGAACTCCTCTCGACCCAAGTCGAGCACATCGACATCCGCAGCTTCGACGCGCGGCCGATCATCGACGGAATGGCGAAGATGAGCTTCACCAGCCGCGACCTTGCGCGCGCGACGGGCATCTACAATGCGATGCTTGCCGACAAGGACTGCTCGATCTTCCTCGTGATCGCCGGATCGACCAGCGCGGGCGGGTGCATGGACCTGTACGCCGAACTGCTGCGGTCGAACATGATCGACGGCATCGTCGCCACCGGCGCGTCGATCGTGGACATGGATTTCTTCGAGGGTCTTGGCCACAAGCACTATCAGGCGCTTGAAATCCCCGACGATAACATCCTGCGCTCGCTCTACATCGACCGCATCTACGACACCTATATCGACGAGGAGCAGCTCCAGGACTGCGACGGCACCATTTTCGAGATCGCCGAGAGCCTCGAGGCCAAGCCGTACAGCAGCCGCGCGTTCATCCGTGAGATGGGCCGCTATCTGTCGAAGCACGGCAAGAAGGACAACAGCCTCGTCAAGCTGGCCTTCGAGCACGACGTGCCGATCTTCTGCCCCGCGTTCGTCGATTCGTCGGCGGGCTTCGGGCTGGTCAAGCACCAGGTCGAGCGGATGAAGGCGAAGCAGCCGTACATGGTTCTCGATGCGATCGCCGACTTCCGCGAGCTGACCGACATCAAGATCAAGGCGGGGACGACCGGCCTGCTGATGATCGGCGGCGGCGTGCCGAAGAACTTTATCCAGGACACCGTCGTCTGTGCCGAGATCCTCGGCCACGAAGACGTCAAGATGCACAAATACGCCGTCCAGATCACCGTCGCCGACGTCCGCGACGGCGCGTGTTCTTCGTCGACGCTCAAGGAAGCGGCGTCTTGGGGCAAGGTCGAGACGACGCAGGAGCAGATGGTCTTCGCCGAAGCCGGGTCGGTCATGCCGCTCCTCGCTTCGGATGCATACCACCGCGGTCACTGGAAGGACCGGGTGGTTCGCGGATACGGGAAGATGTTCGACGACTGAGCGCGGCCAGAGGTTAGCTGAGGAACGCAGCTTCGCGTTCGTCGGCTAACCTCGGACTCGCGCGAAGTCCGGCCGGCGGGGCGGCTGCTTAACGCAGCCGAACCCGTCCGACGAAGGCGCGGGCTTTGCCCGTGTTCCGCCAACCCAAGTCACCGAACGAACTTCGCCACTAGCTCGACATGCGTCGACCAGCGAAACTGACCTACCGGCCAGAGCCGTTCGAGCCGGTAGCCGCCCTCGACCAGCATCGCCGCATCGCGCGCGAAGGTGTTGGGATTGCAAGATACCGCGACGATGACCGGGACCTTGCTCGCCGCGAGTTCGGCGACCTGCGCCACCGCTCCGGCGCGCG
Source organism: Polymorphobacter megasporae (assembly GCF_018982885.2). Classification (NCBI taxonomy): domain Bacteria; kingdom Pseudomonadati; phylum Pseudomonadota; class Alphaproteobacteria; order Sphingomonadales; family Sphingosinicellaceae; genus Glacieibacterium; species Glacieibacterium megasporae. The sequence goes on from NZ_CP081848.1 coordinate 3,026,450, forward strand.
GAGGATCGAACACGACTGCGTCGAACCGCGCCAACTCGGGCCCGTTCAGCGGCTTGCGGAACAGGTCGCGATGCTCGACGAACACCCGCGCCCCACCAAGTCGCGCAGCGGACGCAAGCGCCGCAGTGGCACTCATCGACCCGTCCGCCGCGAGCACCTTCGCCGTCCGGGCGAGCGGCAGTGCGAATGTCCCGAGCCCGCAGAACAGGTCGGCGACCGCCCCCGCCCCGCCGGCCGCGGCGATCACCGCTGCTTGCAGCGCCGCCTCTCCCTCGCGTGTCGCCTGGAGGAACGGCGCGGGCGGCAGGATCACGGGAACACCGCCAAAGCGCAGCACCGGCGGGCGCGCTTCGGTCACCGTCTCGACCCCGTCGGGCCCCTCGACCGACAGGCGCGCGAGGTCGTTGGCGGCGGCGAAGGCGTTGAGCCGCTCGATCTCGGTCAGGCTGCGCGCGGCGACATTGGCGAGCAGCAGGTCGACCCCGCTCTCGCTCTCGGTCAACGTCACCCCCGCACCTTCACCGTCCTTGAGCGCGGCGTCGAGCAGGCCCCGCAACGGCGCGACAAGCGCGAACAGCCCGGGGGTAAGGACCCAGCATTCGTGCATGTCGACGATGCGATGGCTCGCGTCGGCGTTGAAGCCGAGCGTCAGCGTCTTGCCCCGCTTGACCGCGCGCAGCGAAGCGCGGCGGCGGCTCCGCGACGGCGACAGGGAAACCGGCTCGATCGCGCCGACTGCGACCTTGGCGGCGTCGAGCGCCGACATGATCCGCGCCGCGACCCAGCGCTCGTACGCCGGGTCGGTGACGTGCTGGAGCTGGCAGCCGCCGCACTCGGGGAAGTGGCGGCACGGCGGCGTCGCGTGGTCGGGCCCGGGCGCGATCTCGAACGGATCGAAGCGGACCCGGTCACCGGCTACTGTCGCGGGCACGAAGCGCCCGTCGGCGGTGACGCCGTCGCCGCGCGCTGCCATGCGGACGATGTCGATCCAGTCGGTCACGCGGACAACCCCGCGAGCACTGCGACAAGCGCCTCGGGCAGGTCCTCGGCAATCAGCCCTGCCCCGCATCGCCGCCCGGCGTCACCGTGGAGCCACGCCCCGGCACACGCTGCCTCGAACGCATCATAGCCCTGCGCGAGACACGCGGCGATGACTCCGGTCAGCACGTCGCCCGATCCCGCCGTCGCCAGCCACGGCGTCGCATGGGTGTTGATCGCGGCACGGCCGTCGGGAGCGGCAATCACCGTCGCCACCCCCTTAAGCAGGACGATCGCGCCGACCTTCGCAGCAGCGGCGCGGACGCGGTCGAGGCGCGATCCGGGCAGGTCGCCGAACAGGCGGACGAACTCGCCCTCGTGCGGCGTCAGGACCGCCGGGCCGGTCAGCGCCGCCGACAATCCGGCGGGGTCACCCGCGAACAGCGTGAAGACGTCGGCATCGAGCACCAGCGGCAACCCGCTCGCAATCACCGCGTCGAGCCGGCTGCGGTCGTCGCCCAACCCCGGGCCGGCGGCGATCGCGGCGAAGCGGTGGCGGGCAAGCAACGCCGTCACCGCCCCCGCATCGTGCGCTTCACGAACCATGACCGCGTCGAGCCGCGCAGCGTTCTCGGCGAGCGCCCCCGCAGGACACGCGATCATCGACAGCCCAGCGCCACCGCGCAGCGCTGCGCGCGCCGCGAGCCGCGCCGCTCCCCCCTGCCCCGCCGGGCCGCCGAGCGTCAGCACCGCACCACGCGCATATTTATAGCTGTCGGCAGCAGGTTCGAACGACGGCGGCGGCACGGTTCCCCACGTCCGCGCCCTGCTCGCATCGATCCCGATATCGGCGACGACGACCCGGCCGCAGCGCGCGGCAGCGAAGAGATGGACCGGCTTGAGCGTCCCGAAGGCGACTGTCAGGTCGGCAGAGACTCCTTCGCCGCCGCCATCGTCGGTGAACAGCCCGCTCGGCACGTCGAGCGCGACGACGACGCGGGCCCCCGCCGCCAGCCGCGCCAGTTCGCCCGCCAACCCCGGCTCGACCGGACGGCTCAACCCGATCCCGAACACCGCATCGACGAGCAAGTCCGCTGGCTTGGCGGTTGCGATCGGCTCGACCGTACCGCCCCAGCGCGCCGCCATCGCGCGCGCGTTGGCGGTCGCCGGTTCGCCGGTCGCCGCCACCCGCACCGCGACCCCAGCAATCGCGAGATGCCGCGCGACGACATAGCCGTCGCCGCCGTTGTTGCCGGTCCCGCACGCCACGACGACATCGCGCGGCGAGGCAAAAGCGAGCACCGCGCGCGCCGCTGCTGCCCCCGCGCGCTCCATCAGGTCGAGCGGGTCGATGCCGCTCGCGAACAGCGCCGCTTCGGCAGCGCGCATCTCGCCGGCATCGAGCACCGGCGGCAGGGTCAATCGGCTTGCCATAATGCGATGCTGTAGTATCACTCGCTCCCGATGACACCCCGCTTCCTCGCCCCCGCCCTCGCGCTCGCCGCAGTCGCCGCGCTGGGAGCCTGCGCCCAGTCGCCGCTGTACGACAGCAAGGCTGTCGCCGGCGGCACCCACGACGAGGTCCCGCGCGACGGTAACGGCGAGCCGATGCTCGGCGCGGTCCGTCCGATCCCGGTTGGCTCACTCGCGCTGGCCCAGCCGAAGCCGGTCGCGCCGTAGCACCGATTTCGCCGCCGCGTGCGAGGCCGCGTTGGTCGTTCAAACAACAACAATGGGTTATGAGGTCCGCCTGATGCCGCATAAGCACGTCGCCATTACGACCCGCGATGGCATCTGCCCTTGCTACGCCGTCACGCCCGACGGTAGCGGCCCATGGCCTGCAATCATCTTCTACACCGACGCCGGCGGCATGCGGCCTGCCATGCTCGACATGGCGCAATGCCTCGCCGACGCCGGCTATGTCGTCCTGCTCCCTGACCTATTCTACCGCTATGGGTCCTATGGACCGCTCGTCCCCGCCGAAGTTTTCGCCGGTGATTTTCGCGCGATTATCGGTCCGCTGATGGCGACGACCGGCAACGACAGGGCCGCCGAGGATAGCGAGGCGTTCTTCGCCTATCTCGGTTCGCGTGACGACGTGGCGGGCAGCAAGTGCGGCGCGGTCGGGTTTTGCATGGGCGGCGGAATGGCGCTTGCGGCGGCCGGGACGTATCCGGATCGATTCGCCGCCGTGGCCAGTTTTCACGGCGGCAATCTTGCGACCGACGCCCCGGCGAGCCCACACCGGCTGGCGCCGAGGTTAGAGGCCGAAGTCTATATCGGCGCCGCCGAGAACGATGGCAGCTATCCGCCAGACATGGCGGAGCGGTTCGAGCAGGCACTCGATCAAGCCGGCGTGCGCTACGATACCGCGACTTACCGCGCGGCACACGGCTGGATGATGCCGGACTTTCCCGTCTACGACCATGATGAAGCCGAGCGCGGCTGGGTCGCGATGCTCGCTTTGTTCGACCGGACGCTGCGCGGCAATTAGCTGACGACGCTGATCGGCCGCTCAGCCGACCTTCGATGCGACGACGCATGATTCCCGGGAAACAGCATCATCGGTCCTCGACAGGCGCGTGACGAGCCTCAAAAAAACGCGCTGTCCTACACCCCACGGCCTGCGCTAGCCTGCCCCTCGTCGTCACCGGGCGGCGCGTGTTCTTTCTCATCGGTGCATTTTTGATCGCGCGCTTTGCGGAAGCGGGTCGCGCTATGGGGGCGATAGCATCACCCTCCTCGCGGCAGAGGCAAACGCGAAGAACACCGTCGTTTGTGTGAACTTATTTTGAACTTAGAGTCACGCGGGGCGAGCGCGTCCACGCTCGAGGCGGAAGCGGGTCGCGCAATTACGGCAATAAGGGCACCCGCCTCAAGGCAGGGGCGAACGCGAAAAACACCGTCGTTTGTGTGAACTTATTTTGAACTTAGCGTCACGCCTAGTAGCCGCTACCAGCTCAAGGAGTATTTTTGATCCGGCTAAGTCGTTCAAATGTCCGCGTAAACGTGCCGTTCCGCCTTTGCTCCTGGGTGGGTCACCGCGCCCGTCCATGCCGGGCCAACGGTCTTCGCGTAGCGCCAAAGCGCCCCCGCCTGATAGGCGTTGACCCGCGGCTGCCATAGGGCGCGGCGGCTGGCGAGTTCGGCGGGGTCGACGAGTAAGTCGATCGTCCCGGCTTCGGCGTCGATGCGGATAAGGTCGCCGTTCTCGACGAGCGCGATCGGTCCGCCGTCGGCGGCTTCGGGTCCGACATGGCCGATGCAAAAGCCGCGCGTTCCGCCCGAGAAGCGTCCGTCGGTGATCAGCGCGACCTTCTCGCCCATGCCGAGGCCGTAGAGCGCGGCAGTGGTCGACAGCATCTCGCGCATCCCGGGGCCGCCCTTGGGCCCCTCGTAGCGGATGACGAGGACCTCGCCCTCGCGAATCGAGCGTGCCTCGACCGCCGCAAAGGCGTCTTCCTCGCAGTCGAACACCCGCGCCGGGCCCTCGAAAACGAGCGTGTGCATCCCCGCGACCTTGACGATCGCGCCATCGGGGGCGAGCGACCCGCGCAGGCCGACGACGCCGCCTGTCGGCGTGATCGGGTTCGACACCGGGCGGATGACGTCCTGGTTCGCGTTCCACGTGACCTGCGCGAGGTTTTCCGCGAGCGTCTTGCCGGTCACCGTCATGCAGTCGCCGTGGAGGAAGCCGCCGTCCATCAGCGTCTTCATCACCATGTAGATGCCGCCCGCGTCGTAGAGATCGCGCGCGACGTAGCGCCCGCCGGGCTTGAGGTCGGTGATATACGGGGTCCGCTTGAAGATCTCGGCGACGTCGAACAGCGTGAACTCGATCCCCGCCTCGTTCGCCATCGCCGGCAAATGCAGCGCGGCGTTGGTCGACCCGCCCGTCGCGGCAACGACCGTCGCAGCATTTTCAAAGGCTTTGCGCGTGCAGATGTCACGCGGACGGAGGTTAGCTTCGAGGCAGTGCATCACCGCCTCCCCCGCCGCGACGGCGAGCGCGGCACGCCCCTCGTACGGCGCGGGCATCATGTTCGAATTGGGCAACGACAGGCCGATCGCCTCGGCAACGCACGCCATCGTGTTCGCGGTGAACTGGCCGCCGCACGCGCCGTGCCCCGGGCACGCGACCTTCTCTAGCGCGGTCAGCCGGGCGAGCGGGCAGGCCCCAGCGGCGAACTGGCCGACCGCCTCGAAGACGTCAACGACGGTGACGTCCTTGTCCTCGAACCGCCCCGGCAGGATCGACCCGCCATAGACGAACACCGCGGGCACGTTGAGGCGGAGCATCGCCATCATCATTCCCGGCAGCGACTTGTCGCAGCCGGCGAAGGTCAGGAGCGCGTCGTAGCTGTGGCCGCGCATCGACAGTTCGACCGAGTCGGCGATGACCTCGCGGCTGACGAGAGACGACTTCATCCCTTGGTGGCCCATCGCGATGCCGTCGGTGACGGTGATCGTGTTGAACCGGCGCGGCGTCCCCCCGGCGGCGATCACCCCGGCCCGCGCCGCATCGGCCTGCGCATCGAGCGTCGTGTTGCACGGCGCCGAGTCGTTGCCCGCCGAGACGACGCCGACGAACGGCTTGGCGATGTCCTCCGCGGTCAGGCCCATCGCATAATAATACGACCGGTGCGGCGCGCGCTCGGGTCCAACGGTGACGTGGCGGCTCGGCAGCCGTGATTTATCGAAGCTCATGGGCCTGTTCATGGCCGTAACCGCGCCCTCAAGTAAAGCGCGGCGGCCGCTTGGCGAGGAAGGCAGCAACGCCTTCGGCGAAGTCGGGCGAGTCGAAGGCCGCATCGAACTGCGCCGCCGAAGCGGCATCGTCGTCGCTCGCGCCGTCGAGGATCCGCCAGACGATCGCCTTGGCGGCCAACTGGGTCGCGGGCGACAGCGAGACGACCCGGGCGGCGAAGTCGTCGACCGCTGCGGCAAGGCTATCGGCGACGTCATCGACCAGTCCGAGTCTGAGCGCCTCGGCCGCATCGAAGGTGCGTGCGGTGAACAGCATGCGCTTGGCCTGGCTCGGGCCGACGAGGTCGACGAGCAGCTTGGTATCGTGGAGCGGATAGACCAGCCCGAGCTTCGCCGGGGTCAGGCCGAAGCGCGCCGCGGGCGACGCCAGCCGGACATCGCACGCCAGCGCGATGCCGAGCCCGCCGCCGATGCAATCGCCATCGATCGCTGCAAGCGTCGGCTTAGGGGCACGGGCAAGCGTAATCTGCGTCGCCCGGATGGCGGCGTTGTTGCGCCCCCGCCAGACCGGGTCGGCGGCATGGGTTGCAAATTCACCGATGTCGGCCCCGGCGCAGAACGGCCCCTGTCCGCCGCCGACGATCAGGACGCGGACCGCGGGGTCGGCCATGGCTCGATCGACCAGTTTGGGGAATGCTTCCCACATCGTTTGGTCGAAGGCGTTGCGCTTGGCAGCGCGGTCGATGACAAGGCGGGCGACGCCGCCGTCTATCTGGAGATGAAGGTAATCGGTCATCTCCCGCGTGTCACCGATCGGGCCGCATCGGGCAACCCCAACAAAAAGGCCGCGCACCCATCGAGTGCGCGGCCAGTTCTGGGTCGAAGGTCGAAACTTACTGGGTCGAAGCCGTCGTCGACGCCGGCAACGCCGCCATGTCGACGCCCAGCGTGCGGGCAGCGGCGGCGAACTTCTTGGCAGCTTCGGACGTTGCGTCGACCGCGCACAGGCGCTCGCCGGTCGAGATCAGAATCAACGCCGACTTCTGCCGGTCCGTCGTTGCGGTGCTCGCGGCAGCGCGGAGCTGGTTCGGGGTGGTCGTGCAGGTCGCTGCCGACTGCGCGGCTGCTGCGGGAGCGGCGGCTGCAATGAAAGCGGCGCTGATTGCGATGGCAACCGGGGCTGTGGTGATGAAGCGGGCGAACATGGTGGATCTCCTGACAAGCGACACGGGGGAGGGCAGACTTGAGTTTCACTCAGAACAACTGAGGCCGATCTAAGTTACACTCAGAAGATCGTCAAGCGAGAACTGAGCGTAAATCAAAATTGTTTTGAGCACGGCTCATGCTGCGGCGCAACAAGAATCGTCGGATGCCGGCTCAGACGATGCTCGTCGGGCAGGTCCACCATCCCGGGCTAGCCTCACTGAGCGATCGCGCTGCCGAGTCGCGCCCCGCTGCGCTAGCGTAGAGCGCGAAACACGTCGCTCCCGACCCCGACATGCGTACGAGACAAGCCCCTGTGTTCGCGAGTGCGGCAAGGACTTCGGCGATGACGGGTGCAAGCCGGATCGCTGGCTCAGCCAGATCGTTGCGCGCCCCGCGCCACGCCGTTGGGTCGAGCGGCCCGCGATCGATCCGGTCCCAGCCGGAGAATACCGGGCCGGTCGGCACCGCGACGCGCGGGTTGACCAGCAGGATCGGCGTGCCCGCGATATCGAGATCGACAGGGGTGAGCACCTCCCCCCTGCCCGTCCCGGTAACCGTCCGACCGACGAGACACGCGGGAACGTCGGCACCGAGCGACGCGGCGATCGGCAACAAACGCTCTATCGGCCACTCCAGCTTCCAGAAGCGGTTGAGCAGGCGGAGCGCCGCCGCCGCATCCGCCGATCCGCCGCCGAGGCCCGCCGCGACCGGGATATGCTTGTCCAGCGTCAATGCCGCGTTTGCTGGTACCCCAGCTGCTTCCGCCAGAGCCCTCGCAGCGCGGAGGACCAGGTTGTCGCCGTCGCCGACCGCCTGAGCAAGCGGACCGGTCATCGCGAGGCTGAGCCCTGCCCCGGACCGGACGTGAAGCGTGTCGCCAAACTCGGTGAAAACAAACACGGTTTCGAGATCGTGATAGCCGTCCTCGCGCCGCCGCCGAAGGTGGAGCGCGAGGTTGACCTTCGCCGGTGCCGCCTCGATCAAGGCTTGGGCGCGGCGGCTGAGGGAAGTTGCGCCGCCTGCGCGGTGGCGACATCGAGCCCGAAGTCGAGCTTCTTCGCGATCAGCGCCCCCTGCTCCGGAGTCGGTGACAAGTCGCGCGCCGCCCGCCAGCTGAACCGCGCCTCGATCCTCCGCCCCGCCCGCCAATACGCATCGCCAAGATGCTCGTTGATCGTGGCGTCGCCGGTTTCGAGCCGCGCCGCACCCTCGAGCGTCGTCACCGCCTTGGCGAACTGCCCGGTCCGGTAATACGCCCACCCCAGCGAATCGGCGATGAAGCCGTCGTCGGGACGCAGCTTGGCAGCAGTCCCGATCAGCGTCTGCGCCTCGGGGAGCTTCAACCCGCGGTCGAGCAGCGCATAGCCCAGATAATTGAGCACCGTCGGCTCCTCAGGGGCCAGCGCGAGCGCCGCGCGCAGATCGGGCTCGGCATGCCCCCAGTCGCCACTCTGCTCAAAGGCCGCGCCGCGCAGGAAATACAGCATCCACCCCGGCGGATCGGCGGGCGTCGCGAGGCTGATCGCGTGCCCGTAATCCGCCGCCGCCGCCGCGTTGCGATTGAGCTTGCGCTCGAAATCCCCCAGCCGCTGCCAGTCGTCGCTCGTCGCCTCCGGTCCGTTCGCCGCCGCCTCGAACAGCTTCCGCGCCTCGGCATCGCGCCCCAGGTCGGACAGCGCCGCCGCCCGGTGGATCGCCGCGAGGCCCGCTTGCGGGTCCTTCGGCGCGATGTGCGCGAACGCCGCGATCGCCGCCTCGGGCCGTTCGCTCCGGGCGAGGACATCGCCGGTGATCAGCCACGTATCGGCGGTCTCGGGGCTGAGGAAGGTCGCGACCCGGGCGAACACCAGCGCCAGCGGCACCGGCTTCTCGCGCGCCAGATCCCCCGCCAGCCGCGCCACGAGCAAGGCCACCCCCTGCCGCGGCTCGGTCGGCCCGGCATCGAGCGCCCGCCCCGCATCGAGACGCTTGAGCGCCGCATCGAGCACGGGGTCCGCCCCACCCTTGACCAGCAGCGCCTTCGCCTCGGCATCCTTGTGCGCCGCCTGGAGCGCCGCCGCCCCGGCCACCCGGAGCCGGACGACCGCGCGCGCCTCCCCGGTCAGCAGCACGGCGTACAGCGGCGCCGCCTCGTCCCAGCGCTTCGCCGCCGACAGCATCAGCGCGCGATGCTCGGTGACGTAGCTCCGCGCGAAGCCCTGGAACTTGGCCGGGTCGAGAACGCTGAGCGCCTCGTCGGTCTTGCCCCGCCCGTACAGCGTCCAGCCCTCGACGATCGGCCCGACGACCGCGGCATAGCCCGCGTCGGCCAGCCCCGGGCGCGCGGCATCGGCGGCGTTCCAGTCGCGCCGCTTGAGCGCATCGGCGAGGCGGACCAGCGCGGTCGTCGAATCCCCCGCCTTCGCCGCATCGAGCCGCTTCGCCAGCTCGACCGCAAGCTTCTCGTCCCCCGCCGCGACCGCGGTGTCGAACGTCCGCCGCTGGAGCGTCAGGTCCCCCGGATCGGCCTTGAGCGCATCGTCGTAATAATGCGCGGCATCGTCGAGCCGGTTGTCGGCATCGGCGAAGCGCCCGAGGATATAGCCGTGGAGCGGCGAGATCGCCGGGCGCGGCGTCGCCAGCGCGGGGGCGGCCAGTGCTAACCAGATAAGTGCAAAAGCCGCGGAAGTTGACGAACCTGACGCCACGTCGAGTTGAAACCTCCTCCCAGTGCGAGGGAGCCGCGAGGCGCTGCGGCTGAGCGAGAGGGTGGGCATAAGGTGAGGCTCCGAGACTCGTACCGGCCAAGGGTAACGCGGATCGGGGGGCGTCGAACAGCGGTTCTTGGCGCCGCGCCTTTGGGGGCGTCGGCCGGTCCGACCCTAAGTTCAAAATAAGTTCACACTAAAGCGTGTGCTTTTTCGTCTCGCCTTTCCGGCGGGATCGACGTGGGGGATGTACCAATGAGAAAGAGCGCGTGTTGCCCGGTGGCGACAGGGAGAGGGTAACGTAAGGCGGGGGGTGTAGGACAGAGAAAAGTTGCAAGTGCAGGACGGTCAGGTCAATTTGGCGAAATATCGTTGGGGCGGGGATGGCTAAATGATAGCGACACATAATGCATGAGGATGACGCACGAAGTATTCGTGGTGACCGCGCTCTAGGCTTAGCCGAAAGTGATCGGCTGGGCTTCCAAGCCATCGCCGCTCGCATCGCGACATCGCTTGTCGATCACGCGTCTGACGACGGTCTTGTAGTAGGCATCGAGGGGAGCTGGGGTGCCGGGAAATCGAGTCTCTTGTTTCTAGTTGCCGCTGAAATGGATCAAATGCATCAGGATCGACGGCCGACCCGAATCACATTTCAGCCGTGGCTGGTTGGTGATCGCGATGCGCTGATCCGAAGCCTGTTCGGGGAATTTTCAAGGGAACTCGACGCGATCGCACTTCTGGCCGGTGATTCAACACGTGTATCGGTCGCTAAAGCGCGGGAAGCAGGAGATGCCCTGCGCGGGTTTATGAATGGACTTGGCAAGGTCGGTGCAGTGCTCGAATTCGCCGGCAGGGCAAGTGGGCTTGGACTTCTCGAATTGGCTGGCCAAGGTGTTAAGGCAGCGGGCGAAGTGACGGCTGGCGAGTCAGAACAGCCTCAACTCTCGGAACTCAAGGATCGCCTAATCCGGGTGCTGCGTGAACTGGACCATCGCTTCATCGTGACCATCGACGACGTTGATCGCCTTGAACCCGCTGAGGCGCTAGAGGTACTGCGACTGGTGCGCTCTGTCATGGACCTACCAAATGTCATCTACCTGTTATGTTATGCTAATGGCATACTTTCTCACAGCATCAAGGAGGCTGCGAGGGTCGAGAATGGCAGGGCTTACCTTGAGAAGATTGTGCAACTCACGATCATGGTGCCCGAACCTGAGCCGATGCGATTGCGGCAGTGGTTTACTGATGAACTTCATTCGATTGCTGCGGTCAAAGATGACAGGGAGCGTCAGCGCTTGCAGCAAGTCATTGATTTCGAAGGTAGCCGACAGTTCAAAACGCCACGCTCCGTGGTACGTGCGCTTGATGCAATAAGGTTTTTCTGGCCGCCGCTTCGTCAGATCGGAGCCGACCTAGCTGATCTCGTGTGGCTGCAGCTAATAAAAGATGGCAATCCCGATCTCTATCGCTGGATCGAACGTTACTGCGCGACATCTGCAGTTGTATCTGTCGGCATCGCTCGCATTGATGAGGCTGAAAAGGCTGCCGAGCTAGCGGCGTTGATGAAAGCTGTGCCTGAAGACCATTTTGCGTCCCTCGAATATCGAAACCACTTCGCCGATCAGCTTCCGGGAGTAGAGGCTAACTACGACGCGAACAAATTACCGTTCAGCATCTTTGAACGACAGACTGATCGCGAGCGAAGCGAGTCTCTTCGCGGACGGCGGCTTGCAAGCCCCGATCACTACCGCCTCTATTTTGCACTGACGGATCCGTCACACGCGCTACCGATCAATGAGATAAGAGATGTCTGGGAGGCCTTCTCGCTGGGCGCAGCGGAAGCAGGGACAGCCTTTCTGCATCTTTATATGCAAAGCGCAGGCGGATCGATAACGCTCGCCGATATACTTTTGGAGCGTCTTAAGGATGGCGAGTATCTTAGGCTGAGCCCCGATCAGATTGAAGCACTGCTGACTGCGCTAGCCGGGGTTCTCGACGAAGCGTACCGCCGCCGCTCGTTCGACCGCTTTTGGATCAACTCGGTTTGGGACCGCGCGGAACGCATCCTGCCACTTCTCCTCGAACGTCTCAATCTACAGCGACGCGAAGCGACTTTAACAGAAATGTTTTCGAACGGCGCAGCCCTCGGTTGGCTTACGAGAGTGTTCCGCCGGGAGACTTTTGCCCACGGTCGCTTCGGCGAAAAACGGAGGCCGGAAAACGAATGGGTGTTCACGGACATAGAATTAGAACAAATCAATTCGGTCATGCTGGCGCGATTCCAGTCAATGACAATAGATCAAGTCCTAAATGAGATAGATCCCGCCAACCTCCTTTACGCTTGGAGTCAAGCAGGCGATCCAGAAGGACCTCGCCACCTCATTGAAAAAGAGATTATATCAGATGAAGGGTTCGTCCGCGTACTCGAAAAGCTGACGAGCGAGATAACAAGCAGTGATCGGGGCAGCTACAAAGTTCTCAATCGAGACAATGTTGATCTTTTCACCGACTTTGACTTGGCCAAAGCGAAATTATTTACATTACAGGACCATCCAGAACTTGGTGAACGCATTGCTGTATTAGTTACAGCCGTTGCTGACGATCGCCATTTTTAGCTTAATTCATGCGCCTGCGAATAAAGTCTGCTATGGCGGTCCACCGCCGCAACAATCGGCTCACGATCCGCGCAACTTCCGAACGGCAGCGTCGCGGCAAAGCCGCGCCGGTCGTCGGACGGGTTCGGCGGCCCTATGGCCGCCGCCCCGCCGGCCGGGCGCGGCGCGAGTCTTCGCGCTGCTAACGAACGCGAAGTGCGTTCGCTTCGCTACGCTTGCCGCGCCGCGCTACATATTCGGATAGTTCGGCCCGCCCCCGCCTTCCGGCACCACCCAGACGATATTCTGCGTCGGATCCTTGATATCGCACGTCTTGCAGTGGACGCAGTTCTGCGCGTTGATCTGGAGGCGCGGGCCGCGCTCCTCCTCGACGATCTCATAGACCCCCGCCGGGCAGTAGCGCTGCGCCGGTTCGTCGTAGAGCGGCAGGTTGACCTCGACGGGGACGGTTGCGTCCTTGAGCGTCAGGTGGATCGGCTGGTCTTCCTCGTGGTTGGTGTTCGACAGGAAGACGCTGGTCAATTTGTCGAAGCTGAAGACGCCGTCGGGCTTGGGGTAGACGATCTTGTGGACATGCTCCTTGCGCTTGAGCTGTTCGTTGTCCTTGTGGTGCCCCATCGTGAACGGCATGCGGATCCCGAGGTGCTCGGCCCACATCGTTACGCCGGCGACGCCGGTGCCGGCGACGTTGCCAAACTTCTCGACCGCCGGGAGCGTGTTGCGGACGCCGCGCAGCTCCTCCTTGACCCAGCTTGCGTCGTACGCGTCCTGATACGCGGCGAGGCTGTCGTTCGCGCGCTGCGAGACGATCGCGTCGACGGCGGCGTCGGCGGCCATCATGCCGGTCTTCATCGCGGTGTGGCTGCCCTTGATCCGCGGCACGTTGACGAAGCCCGCGCTGCACCCGATCAGCGCGCCGCCGGGGAAGGTCAGCTTGGGCACCGACTGGTAGCCGCCGTCGTTGATCGCGCGCGCGCCGTAGCTGACGCGGCGGCCGCCGGTGAGCATCTCCTTGAGCGCGGGGTGGGTCTTCCACCGCTGCATCTCGTCGAACGGCGAGAGGTAGGGGTTGGAATAGTTGAGCCAGACGACGAAGCCGAGCGCGACCTGGTTGTTCGCCTGGTGATAGATGAAGCCGCCGCCGTTGGCATCGCTGAGCGGCCAGCCCTGAGTGTGGATGACCTTGCCGGGGACGTGCTTGGCCGGGTCGATGTCCCACAGCTCCTTGATCCCGATACCATAGACTTGCGGCTGGCTGTTCTCATCGAGCTTGAACTGGCGGATGAGCTGTTTCGACAGGTGACCGCGGACGCCCTCGGCGAAGAAGGTGTATTTGGCGTGGAGTTCGAGCCCCGGGGTGTAGCTGTCCTTGTGCGTCCCGTCGCGCGCCACGCCCATGTCGCCGGTCGCGACGCCCATCACCGCGCCGTGCTCGTCGTAAAGGATCTCGGCGGCGGCGAAGCCGGGGAAGATCTCGACCCCGAGCGCCTCGGCCTGCGTCGACAGCCAGCGGCAGAAATTGCCGAGGCTGAGCGTGTAGCAGCCCTTGTTGTTCATGAACGGCGGCATCAGGCCGTGGGGGAAGTCGTATTTCTTGCCTTCGGTCAGGATCCAGTGATGGTTCTCGACCACCGGCACCGTCATCGGGCTGTCGAGGTCCTTCCAGTTCGGCAGCAGCTCGTCCAATGCGCGCGGGTCGACGACCGCCCCCGACAGGATATGCGCGCCGATCTCGGCCCCCTTTTCGAGAACGCAGACCGACACCTCGATGCCCTTTTCGGCCGCCGCCTGCTTAACCCGGATCGCCGCCGACAGCCCCGCCGGACCGCCGCCGACGATGACGACGTCATAGGGCATAGACTCCCTTTGGGACTCCCGTTGGGCGTTATTTTCGCTCATGATCTTCCCCAGGCCATCGGCACGTCGCTGAAATAGTGTTGTTCGTCAGATACGGGGCCGGGTTGCGCTTGACCAGTACCAGCCGCGTCGCACTATGGCGGTGCATGACCGGGGCCCACACCGCAAGCCGTCACGAGATCGCCGCCGCACTCGGCTGGCTGGTCGACGCCGGGGTCGATACCGTCGTCGGCGATGCGCCGTTCGCGTGGCTTGCCGACGCCGGCCCGATCGCGCCTGCCGCCGCCCCGATGGCCCCCATCGTCGTCCGCAGCGAAGCCGTCGCGATCAACGTCGACAGCCTCGCCGCACTCGCCGCCGCGATGGCCGAAGCGTACCCCGCCGCGCTGTTCGCCGACGGCGCGGGCGACATCATGGTGATCGGCGAGCGCCCGACGATGGCCGATGCCGCCGCGGGCCGCGTGTTCGGCGACGCTGCCGGGGCGCTGCTCGACAAAATGCTGCTGAGCATCGGGCGCGGTCGCGACACTGCGATGCTCGCCAATATCGTCGCGCTGCCGGGTGACCGCGCCGCGACCGCCGCCGAAGTCGCCGCCTTTGCCCCGTTCCTCCGCCGCCAGATCCAGCTCGCCCGCCCCCGCGCGATCCTTGCGCTCGGCCAGGCGGCGGCGAGCGCGCTGACCGGCTCGACCGCCGGCATCAACCGGCTGCGCGGGCGCTGGCACGAGATGGCCGACGGCGGGGTCGCGGTGATGCCGACCTTCGCCCCGTCGCACCTCCTGCTCCACCCGGGACACAAGGCGCTCGCATGGGCCGACCTGTGTGTGTTCCGCGCAAGGCTCGACGGATGAAGCGTCTTCTCGCTCTCGCTGCGGCGCTGCTACCGCTGACCGCTGCGGCAGCCGAGCCCGCCGCGCCCGACATGGCGGGCGATACGATCACCGTGACCGGTTACGCCGGGATCACCGCCGCGCAGCGCCGGGTGCCGCAGCAGCTGACGATCCCGCAGCGCACCGCGTATCACGCGATCTTCGTCGACATCGATGCCGGACGCTATGCCGCTGCCGAAGCGAAGCTGTCGGCGCTCGGCGACGGCCCGCTCCACGCTTCGGCGAAGGCGCAGTTGATGCTCGCGCGCGGCTCGGTTCGCGGCGACGGCATCGCGACGTGGCTCAGCGCGAACGCCGACCTGCCGCAGGCGCCGAAGCTGATCGCGCTCGCGGTCCGCAGTCCCGACATGCCGACGCTGCCGATCGGCCGCCTCCTCCGCACGGTCAGTTTCCAGCCGCCGATGTCGCCGAAGTCGAGCTTCTCGACCGGCAGCGTCGATGCCGCCGCCGTGGCCCGGCTCAAGCCGCTCCTCGCCGCCGACCGCAACGCCGATGCTGAGGCATTCCTCGCTTCGCAGCGCGGCGCGCTGTCATCCGACGTCGCCGCCGAATGGGCGCAGCGGACCGCGTGGAGCTATTATGGCGCGGGCGACGACATGGCGGCGGAGCGGATGGGCCGGATCGCCGCGACCGGCAGCAGCGAATGGTCGTCGCTCGGCGCATGGACCGCCGGGCTCGCCGCGTTCCGGCGTGGTGATTGCGCCGCCGCCTCGACCGCATTCGACCTCGTCGGCACGCGCTTCGGTGGCGAGGATATCGCGCCCGCAGCCGCGTTCTGGTCGGCGCGCGCCTATCTCGCCTGCGGCAAACCCGACAAGGTCGCGGCGCGGTTGAAGGTCGCCGCCGCGCGTCCCGACAGCTTCTACGGCATGCTCGCGCTGCGGACGCTCGGTCTCGGCCAGCCGCTCGACTGGGCCGAACCCGACTTCATCACCGCCGACTGGAACCATCTGTCGGCGATCCCGGGAGCCCGCCGCGCCGCCGCGCTCGTCGAGATCGGGCAGCTTGGCCTTGCCGACCGCGAGCTCAAGTATCTCGCCACGATCACCGACACCGGCAATTATGCCGCGCTGCTCCGCCTCGCGGCGCGCCTCAACCTGCCGGCGACACAGTTCTGGCTCGCGCACCACCCGCCCGAGGGGATCGATCCACCGCTGTCGGCGCGCTACCCCGAACCTACATGGACCCCGGCTAAAGGCTGGCGTGTCGACAAGAGCCTCGTCTTCGCGCACGCGCTGCAGGAATCGAACTTCGTCACTGGCGCAACGTCGAAGGCCGGGGCCAAGGGCATCATGCAGTTGATGCCCGCGACCGCGAAAAAAGTGTCCGCGCGGATGGCCGACGGCACCGAGGTCCTCGTCGTCACCCGCGACCTGACCGATCCCGAGTTCAACATCGAGTGTGGCCAAAGCTACCTCGAGGACCTGCGCGACATGAGCTACACCGCCGGGCTGCTGCCCAAGGTGATCGCCGCGTACAACGCCGGTCCCGGATCGGTGCAAAAGTGGAATGCCACGGTCCGCGATAACGGCGATCCGCTCCTGTTCATCGAATCGATCCCGTTCCGCGAGACACGGCATTATGTCGAGGTCGTGCTGCGCAACTACTGGATGTACCAGCTTCGCGCCGGACAAAGCCCGTCGTCGATCGACGCGCTCGCTGCGGGACTGTGGCCGCGCTTCCCCGGGATGCCGGGCGCGACCGGCGTCGTCGGCATCCCGACGATGACCGCGCCGCTGATGCCGATCGTCCGCCCGCTGCCGATATTGCCCGACGATACCACTGTGGTTGCAAGTTCGCTTTAGCGGCGGGTGGCTGGCAGCGGTGGCTTTACTGTCCTCGGCCGATGCTCTGCTGGGTTACGCTCCGTTGTACGGCAGTCCAATTTTCCGCATTTCAATGTCATTACGACCTTCGTCGGGATGACATCGAGAGCGGCGGTTCGCCCGACAATGTCGTCATCCCGCGAAGGCGGGGACCCATTTTCCAGCGACAATCGGTGTTGGCCACGGATGGTCGAGCGGCATTGCAAAGTTCAAATGGATGGGCTGATGGATCCCCGCCTTCGCGGGGATAACGCCCGGGGAGTGGGCAACACTTCTTGGTGTGCTAGGCTCCCCGCATGCCCATCGACCTCACCCTCCCCTTCCGCCCGGTCCGCATCGCGACGCTGACCGTCTCCGACACCCGCACTCGCGCCGATGACCGATCCGGCGACACGCTCGCCGCGCTGCTGACCGAGGCAGGACACATCCTCGCCGCGCGCGAGATCGTCCGCGACGACGTTCCCGCGCTCGTTGCGCAGTTCGACGCATGGATCGTCGACCCGGAGATCGACTGCATCATTACCACCGGCGGCACCGGCGTCACCGGGCGCGACGTCACGCCCGAAGCGCTGGCGATGGTCTGGGACAAGGAAATCCCCGGCTTCGGCGAGCTGTTCCGCTGGCTGAGCTACGCGACGATCGGCACCTCGACGGTCCAGTCGCGCGCCACCGCCGGGGTCGCACGCGGCACCTATATCTTCGCCCTCCCCGGATCGACCGGCGCGGTGCGCGACGCGTGGGCGGGCATCTTGTCGACCCAACTCGACAGCCGCCACCGCCCCTGCAACTTCGTCGAGCTGATGCCCCGGCTGATGGAGCGTTAGAATAGCCCGATCGTTACAGTTGCGTCGCAACAGTAAAGGTCGACCTATGAAGCGTTTGCTCCTCGTCGCCGTCGCCGCATTGAACGTCGTGCCCGACCTCGCCGCCGCGCAGGATCGCGGCCCCGATCAGGATCGGCAGCGCGCAGGCGAAGACCGCGGGCAACGGCCCGGCGGCGGCCAACCCGGTGGACAGCGCCCCGGCGGTCCCGGCCAGCGCCCCGGCGACGTCAACGGCGGGCAGCGCCCCGGCCCGCAAGTTCAGCAGCCAAGGCCTTCGCCCGGGCAGCAGGTCCAGCCCGGCCGTCCCGGTGGCGACAATCGTCCCGGTCGCCCCGGCGGCGACGATCGGCCCGGACGTCCGGGAGGGGATAATCGCCCGGGACAGCCCGGCGGCGATCGCCCCGGCTTTGGCAACAACCGACCCGGCGGTCCCGGCAACGATAATCGTCCCGGACGTCCGGGCGACAATCGTCCGGGCGATATTCGTCCCGGCCGCCCCGGCGGAAACTTCCAGCGCCCGCCATCGTATCGCCCGCCCCCGGGCTATTGGAACGGCAACAACTGGAACCGTCCGCGCGTGCGAGGGTCGGGGTACAACTATCCACGCGGCTACTCGTATCGCCGCTGGTCGCCGGGCCTGCTGCTGCCGTCGCTGCTGTTTTCAACGTCGTACTTCTTCAACGATTACCAGTCGCTCGGGCTCTACGCGCCGCCTTACGGCTATCATTGGGTCCGTTACGGTCCCGACCTGCTCCTCGTCGAGAACGGGACGCGACGCATAGCCGAGGTCCGCTACGGCGTCTTCGCGTAAGCTTGTTCTTGTAATGTTCTCATAAGCGCGCTAGGCAGGGGGATGCAGATCCCCCTGCCCGTTCGCGGTCGCGGCGCGCCGACCAATGCGCCGAGTGCGCGCTTTGACGAGCCGGGTCGCGAGGCTGATCTCGACTGGCTCGATGACCAGATGACTGTCGATGATGGCGCGCCGCCGCTACGGACGACGGTGACGATCGAGACGCCGCGGACGATTATCACCCGCAACACTTCGCCCGACATCCCGTTCGATCGCTCGGTCAACGCCTATCGGGGGTGCGAGCACGGTTGCATCTATTGTTTTGCCCGCCCGACTCACGCCTATCTGGGCCTGTCGCCGGGACTCGATTTCGAATCGCGGCTGTTCGCCAAGCCGACCGCCCCCGCGCTGCTCCGCAAGGAATTGAGCCGCAAGGGCTATATGCCGGCAGTGTTGGCGATGGGGACGAATACCGACCCGTACCAGCCGATCGAAGCGACCCATCACATCACCCGCGAGATGCTCGAGGTTTTGCGCGCGTTCAACCATCCGGTGTCGATCACTACCAAGTCCGATCGAGTCGTCGCCGATCTCGACATCCTCACCAGCCTCGCCGTCGACGGCCTTGTCGCCGTGGTGATCTCGGTGACGAGCCTCGACCGGACGATCGCCCGCACCCTTGAACCGCGTGCGGCAACCCCTACGAGGCGTCTAGCGGCGATTGCGGCTTTGAGCGCCGCAGGCGTGCCCGCCTATGTCTCGGTGTCGCCGATCGTCCCCGCGATTACCGATCACGAGATCGAAGCGATTATCGAAGCCGCTGCCGCTGCCGGCGCAGTCGGTGCCTTCGCACGCCCGGTCCGCCTGCCTAACGAGGTCGCGCCGCTATTCCGGCAATGGCTCGATACGCATCATCCCGGCCGCGCCGGGCACACGATGTCGTTGATCCAGTCGATGCGCGAGGGTCGCGACAATAATGCGGAATTCGGCACGCGGATGAAGGGGACCGGCCCCTACGCCGCGCTCCTCCATCGCCGCGTGGCGCTGGCGAAGGCGCGCCTCGGTCTCGACGCGCCGCGCCCGGCGCTGCGAACCGACCTGTTCGACGCGCCGGGGCCGAAGCAGTTGGGACTATTCTGAGCGGCGGCGATCACGCCGCGAGAACATGCCCGCGAAACTGCTCCCGGAGCGCGGTCTTGAGGAGCTTGCCCGTCGCAGTGTGCGGCAGCTCGTCGACGAAGACGACGTCGTCGGGCATCCACCATTTGGCGATGCGACCGGTCAGATACGCGAGCATGTCGGCGCGGGTCACGCTTGCGCCGGGCTTGCGGACGACGATCAGCAGCGGTCGCTCGTCCCATTTCGGGTGCGGCACGCCAATCACCGCCGCCTCGAGCACACCGGGGCAGCCTACCGCGGCGTTCTCGAGCTCGATCGAGCTGATCCATTCGCCGCCCGACTTGATGACGTCCTTCGACCGGTCGACGATCGCCATATAGCCGAAGCGATCGATCGTCGCGACGTCGCCGGTGTCGAACCAGCCCTCGGCGTCGGTCACCTGCCCACCGTCGCCGCGGAAATATGTCGCGACGGTCCACGGCCCGCGCACGAGCAACCGTCCGAAGCTGGTGCCGTCGCGCGGGCAATCGGCGTTGGCGTCGTCGACGACTTTCATCTCGACCCCGAACAGCGCGCGCCCCTGCTTCATCCGCGCGGCCAGGTCGGCCTCGTCGCCCTGCGCGACGATTTCGGGGGTTGGCGCCCCCACGCTGCCGACCGGCGACATCTCGGTCATCCCCCATAGATGACTGACGGTGACCCCGCGCGCGGCGAACGCCTCGATCATCGACCGCGGCACCGCCGATCCCCCGATCGCCAGCCGGTCGAGCTTGCCCAGCCCAAGGCCGCTGGCATCGAGATAATGGAGCATCGTCAGCCAGATCGTCGGCACCGCGAGCGCGAAGTCGACGTCCTCGGCAACGATCAGCCGCTGGAGCGTCGCCCCGTCGAAGTGCGGCCCGGCGAGCACCAGCTTCGCGCCCGCGACGGCCGAGGCGTACGGAATGCTCCACGCGCTGGCGTGGTAGATCGGCGATACCGGCAGCACGACCGTCCGCGCACCGATCGCAAAGGCGTCGGCGGTGCACGCCGCCATCGCGTGAAGGACGGTCGAGCGGTGGCTGTACAGCACGCCCTTGGGATTGCCCGTGGTCCCGCTGGTGTAGCACAGCCCCGCCGGCGCGTTCTCCTCGCGCGCCACCCAGGCGAAGTCGGGGTCGGCGGCGGCGACTAGCTCCTCATAGCACGTCAGGTTGAGGCTCGACTCGGGCATGTGCGCGCGATCGGTCAGGACGACGAAATGTTCGATCGTCTCCAATCGCGGCGCGATTCGCTCGACCAGCACGATAAAGCTCAGGTCGAACAGCAGGACGCGGTCGGCGGCGTGGTTGGCGATGAAGACGATCTGGTCGTCGAACAGCCGCGGGTTGATCGTGTGCGCGACCCCGCCCATGCCGGCAATGCCGTACAGGCATTCGACGTGGCGGTGCGTATTCCACGCCAGCGTCGCGATCCGGTCGTCGGGTCGCATTCCAAGCGCTGTCAGTCCGGCGGCGAGGCGGCGGGCACGATCGCGCACTTCCGCCCAGTTGGTCCGATGCTCGCCTCCTTCGACGAGCAGACTGACGATCTCACGCTGCGGATGATTGACCGCGGCATGATCGATCAAGCGTCCGAGCGTCAACGGCCAGTCCTGCATCGCGCCGATCATCGAGCGTCTCCTTGAAGCGGCACGCTATCAGCGCGCCGGTGCCCCCGCAAACCGGCTTGACATCATGGAACATATGAGGAACATTGCACCTCTAACAGGGAGATGGGCAATGATCGCTGTTCTAATTTGTTCGATCGTCAACTCGGCGCTGATTGTCGGGTTGCTTGGGGGTATCGTGGTTGGGTTCATTCGGGCGCGGGTCGCCATCGCGGCGGCGCTGTTCGACGATCCGCTTGCGTCCGCCGTCACTGCGCCGGTGGCACCGCTGCAAGCAGTGGCCGCCTGACCCGCCGTGCGGCGCGGATCCCGAACGGGATCGAGGCGCCATACGCCAGGCTGAGCAGCGACAGCGTCATCCACGGCACGGTGAACAAGGCTCCAGCAAACAGTCCGATTCCGAGCAGCGCAACCAGACGCCATTCGGGGCGAAGCCTGGTCGAACCCCAGCTAAAGGTCGGCAGGCTCGATGCCATCATCACCGCGACGGCGATCATCACCACCGCGCTGACTCCGGCACGGACGTAAAGCGAGAGCTGCGGATCGTTCGGGGCCACCGCCGCTAGCCATGGCCCGAGCCACAGCCAGACGAAGATCGGGCTGAGCGCGAGTCCGGCCCCGACCGGGGCGGGTACCCCGATCAGATAACCGGCGCGCTTGACCGCGGGATCGGTCGCGCCGATCCCCGCATTGAACCGCGCCAGCCGCAGCGCACACGTCACCGCATGCGCAAGTGCGACGATCCAGCCGAACGCCGGGAGAAACTGGAGCGCCCACAGATACATGATCAGCGCCGGGGCGACGCCGAAGGCGATGACATCCGACAGCGAGTCGAGTTCGGCCCCAAAGCGGCTCGTGCCCTTGAGCAACCGCGCAATCCGCCCGTCGATCCCGTCGAGAACGCCCGCAACGACGACCGCCGCGACCGCCTTCTCCCACTCTCCGGCAATGCCGAAGCGCACGCCGGTCAGTCCAAAGCACAACGCCAGTACCGTCACGGCGTTGGGGATCAACGCCCGGATCGGAATGACCCGGCCGAAACGGCGGGGCTCGATCAACAGGTCACCCTCGGGTCCAGCCCGGGATCATTGCGTTATACCGACGATGACTTCGGCGAGGTCGCGGCGCGCGAGCACCGTCTCGCCCGCAACGCAGCGCTGCCCCGGCAGGACCTGGCACTGATAACCCGCTGGCAAATAGACATCGACCCGGCTGCCGAAACGGATCAGCCCGACCCGCTGCCCGGCGACGACCGAATCGCCCGGCTGGACGAAGCGCATGATCCTTCGCGCCACGAGCCCGGCGATCTGCGTGAAGCCGACCCGCGTTCCATCGGCGGCCTCGACGATGAAATACTGGCGCTCGTTATCGTCCGACGCCTTGTCGAGGTCGGCGTTGAGGAATTTGCCTGGAACATACGTCACGCGGCTGACCGTGCCGCTGATCGGTGTGCGATTAATATGAACATCGAATACGTTCATGAACACCGACACGCGCTTGACCATCGTCGTGCCAAGGCCGCCGTCGCCGTCGAGCTGCCGCGGGATTGCGACGTCGGCGACCATGCAGACCATACCGTCGGCGGGCGAGATGATCAGCCCCTCGCCCTGCGGTGTCGTCCGCTCGGGATCGCGAAAGAACAGCGCGACCCACGCCGTTATCCCGGCCATCAGCCAGCCGCCGGTCGTCCAGTGCAGCGCGAAGCCGAGAAGCAACGTGACGACCGCCGCCGCCCCGACGAACTTGCGCCCCTCGGGATGCATTGGGGGGAGGTGGTATTTTGCCGTCGCCGGCAGGTTCGGCGTCTCTGTCGTAAGCATCTAACTCACCTAGTCCGAAGCAAGCGCGCTGACAACGACGACGCGGCTTGCTAAGCGACGCAATGACCATCGGTTCGCTCTGCCTGTTCTGCGGTTCGATGCCGGGGGTCGACCCTGCGGCAGCCGAACTCGCTGCTGATTTCGGTGCTTTCTGCGCCGAACGCGGCCTGACGCTGGTCTATGGCGGCGGCACCTTCGGTCTGATGGGGATCGCTGCCCGCGCGGCGCTTGCGGGCGGCACCGAAGTCATCGGCATCATCCCGGCGGCGCTCGAAGCACGCGAGGTCGCGCAGCCGGGCCTGTCCGAATTGATCGTCACCGCGACGCTGCACGAGCGCAAGGCGCTGATGTTCGCGAAATCGGACGCGATCGTCGTCCTGCCCGGCGGCATCGGCACGATGGACGAATTGTTCGAGGTAATGACGTGGCGCAACCTCGGCCTCCACACGAAGCCGATCTTCCTGCTCGGCGGCCGCTTCTGGCAGCCGTTCCTCGGCCTGCTGGGCCACCTCGATCGCGCCGGGTTCGCCTATCCGGGACTGTTCGCACTGATCGAGACGGTCGACCTCGTCGGCCTCGCCGCGTTCGTCGACCGTTGACCCGCGCCGCGCAAGCCCCCTACACGGTGCCGACCAGAACGAGGACGCTATGTCAAAGATCAAGGTGAAGAACCCCGTCGTCGAGCTCGACGGCGACGAAATGACCCGGATCATCTGGCAATGGATCCGCGAACAGCTGATTTTGCCGTATCTCGACGTCGACCTGATCTATTTCGACCTGTCGATCGAGAACCGCGACGCCACCGACGACCGTGTTACCGTCCAGTCGGCGAACGCGATCAAGCAGCACGGCGTCGGCGTCAAATGCGCGACGATCACCCCCGACGAAGCGCGTGTCACCGAATTCAACCTCAAAAAGATGTGGAAGTCGCCGAACGGCACGATCCGCAACATCCTCGGCGGCGTCGTCTTCCGCGAGCCGATCGTCATTCCGTCGGTGCCCCGCCTCGTTCCCGGCTGGACCAGCCCGATCGTCGTCGGCCGCCACGCCTTCGGCGACCAATATCGCGCAACCGACTTCCTCGTCCCCGGCCCCGGCACGCTGGTAATGAAATTCACCGGCGAAGACGGCCAGGTCATTGAACACGAGGTCTTCCAATATCCCAGCGCGGGCGTCGCGATGGGCATGTACAACCTCGATGACTCGATCCGCGACTTCGCGCGAGCGTGCCTCGCCTACGGCGTCGCCCGGAAATGGCCGGTTTATCTGTCGACCAAGAACACGATCCTCAAGGCATATGACGGCCGCTTCAAGGACCTGTTCGAGGAAGTTTATGTCACCGAATTCAAGGACAAGTACGCCAAGCTTGGCATCGTCTACGAACATCGCCTGATCGACGATCTCGTCGCCTCGGCGCTCAAATGGTCAGGCAATTTCATCTGGGCGTGCAAGAATTACGACGGCGACGTCCAGTCGGACATGGTCGCGCAGGGGTTCGGCTCGCTCGGCCTGATGACCAGCGTCCTGCTCACTCCCGATGGCCAGACCGTCGAGGCCGAGGCGGCGCATGGCACCGTCACGCGCCATTACCGGATGCACCAGCAGGGCAAGCCGACGTCAACCAATCCGATCGCATCGATCTTTGCGTGGACGGGTGGCCTCAAGCATCGCGGTAAGCTCGACAGCACCCCTGAAGTGACGCACTTCGCCGAGACGCTTGAGCGCGTCTGCGTTGAAACCGTCGAGGCGGGCGCAATGACCAAGGATCTCGCGATCCTGATCGGACCCGATCAGGCGTGGATGACGACCGAACAGTTCTTCGAGGCGGTTCGCAAGAACCTCGACGCGGCGATGGCGGCACCGGTCGCCGGCTAGTCGAACCGTCGTCAGAAACGCCGTCATCTTGGTCGGCGATCGGGCAAAGGACGGAAAAGGCGGATCGCCGGCCGAGCGAAACTGCGCGATGAGGGGGGCTTCGACGATGCTGTCCGGGCTCCAGTGAACCGTTTCGACCGGCGTAGCCGCCTGCTCGCCGCCGCGTTGGCGGCACTCGCCGGCTACGTCGACGCGATCGGATTTCTGACACTCGGCGGCTTTTTCACGTCGTTCATGAGCGGAAACTCGACGCGGTTGGCGATCGGGATCGCAAACCAAACCTCCGCCGAACCGCTCGCCGCCGGATTAATCGCGACATTTGTTATCGGAGTCGTCGCTGGATCGTATGTCGGGGTTCGCGCCAAGGCCCGTCGCGCGCAGATGGTACTAGCGTTCGTCGCGCTGCTCCTCGCTGCCGCTGCGGCGTTCGGTATCGCCGGATCGACCGAGGGCGCGACAATCGCGATGGTCCTCGCCATGGGCGCGGAAAATGCCGTGTTCGAGCGCGACGGCGAGGTCGTCGGGCTGACGTACATGACCGGGACGCTGGTCAAGCTCGGCCAACGCCTGACGACGACGTTACTTGGCGGCCCGCGCTTCGCTTGGGCACCCTATTTGTTGCTTTGGCTCGGGCTCGTGAGCGGCGCCGTGACCGGGGCGTTGATCTTTCCGCTGCTTGGCCTCGGCGCACTCTGGCCCGCGGCCGCGGCGGCGCTGGGCTTTGCCGTGGTCGCCTCGCGGATTTAAGCCGCCGCAGCGACGCCGGTCAGTGCGGCGCGGACCGCGTCGATCGCGGCACTCGCGCGTGCGCCATCGGGCCCGCCGGCCTGCGCCATGTCGGGACGGCCGCCTCCGCCCTGACCGCCGATCGCAGCGGCTGCTATCCGAACAAGGTCGACTGCATTGTGGTGCGAAACCTGGTCTTCGGTAACGCCGACCGCAACGGTGGCGCGTCCGTCGTTGACCGCGACGAGCACAACGATGCCGCTCGCGATCTGCTTTTTTGCGTCATCGACAAGGCCGCGCAAGTTCTTGGCATCGAGGCCGGGGATGACCTGGCCGATGAAGCCGGTGCCGCCGACCTGCTCAGACACCGCGCCCTCCGATTTGCCACCGCCGAGCGCGCTCGCCCGTCGCGCGTCGGCGAGTTCGCGTTCAAGGCGGCGTCGGTCTTCGATCAGGGCGGCGATCCGCGTGGACACTTCGTCGGGCCGCGATTTCAGCAGCGTCGCCGCAGTCTTGAGCTGGTTTTCCTGTTCGGTAAGGAAGACGCGCGCGGCCTCGCCGGTCAGCGCCTCGATCCGTCGCACGCCGCTTGCCACCGCGCCTTCGCTGACGATCTTGAACAGCCCGATCTCGCCGAGCGCGGCAACGTGGGTCCCGCCGCAAAGCTCGGTCGAGTAATTGGCCTCGCCAGCGAGTCCCATGCTCAGGACCCGAACTTCCTCACCGTATTTCTCACCGAACAGCGCCATCGCCCCGGCGGCGATCGCCGCGTCAGGGGACATCAGTCGTGTCGACACCGTGGTATTCTCGCGGATGTGCCGGTTGACGTCGGCTTCAACCGTGGTGAGTTCTTCGCGAGTCAGCGCGCGGGTCTGGCTAAAGTCGAAGCGCAGCCGCTCGGGCGCGACGAGTGACCCCTTTTGCGTGACATGGTCGCCGAGCCGCTCGCGCAGCGCAGCGTGGAGCAAATGCGTCGCCGAGTGATTGGCGCGGAGCTGCGCGCGGCGGTCGTGGTCGATCGCCAGCGTGACGGTTTCGCCGACCGCAACCGATCCGGAGTCGATGGTGCCAAGGTGAACGTGAAGCTTGCCAAGCTGCTTCGACGTGTCCTCGACGGTCATTTTGACCGTGTCGCTGCCGATCGTGCCCGCGTCACCCGCCTGCCCGCCCGATTCGGCATAGAATGGCGTCTGGTTCGTTACGATCGCCACCTTATCGCCCGCGGTAGCTGAGGTGACGCGGACGCCGTCCTTGACGATCGCAACGATCTGGCCTTGAGCGGAATCTGTCGAATAGCCGGTGAACTCGGTCGCACCGCTTTCGTCGAGGATGTCGAACCACACCGTCGCCGATGCTGTCTGGCCCGAGCCGGTCCACGCCGCGCGTGCCGCGCGACGCTGTTCCGCCATCGCGGTGTCGAAGCCGGCGCGATCGACGACGATTTCCTGCGCGCGTAACGCATCCTCGGTCAGGTCGTAGGGGAAGCCAAAGGTATCGTAGAGCTTGAACGCGACATCACCCGGGAGCGTGTCGCCGGGTCGGAGCGTCGCAGTTGCCTCGCCAAGCAGACGCAGACCGTTGCTGAGCGTCGAGCGGAACCGCGTTTCCTCGAGCTCGAGCGTCGCTTCGATCAGCGACTGGGCGCGGATCAATTCGGGAAAAGCGACCCCCATTTCGGCGACGAGCGCGGGCACGAGACGATGCATCAACGGGTCGCGCGCGCCGAGCAGCTGGGCATGGCGCATCGCCCGGCGCATGATCCGACGAAGGACATAGCCCCGTCCGTCGGCGGCAGGAAGTACACCGTCGGCGATCAGGAAGCAGCTTGCGCGAAGGTGGTCGGCGATGACCCGGTGCGAGACGCGGCTGTCGGGCGTCGACGACGACACCCCGGTGTCCCGCCCGATCTGTTCGCGGCTAGCGTCGATCAGGTTGCGGAATGTATCGGTGTCGTAATTGTCGTGGACGCCCTGCAGAACGGCGGCGATCCGCTCAAGCCCCATCCCGGTGTCGATCGAGGGACGCGGCAGATCAAGGCGGGTCGCGGTATCGACCTGCTCGTACTGCATGAAGACGAGGTTCCAGATTTCGACGAAGCGATCGCCGTCCTCGTCGGGCGATCCTGGCGGACCACCCGGAATATGCGCGCCGTGATCGAAGAAGATCTCGCTGCACGGTCCGCACGGGCCGGTGTCGCCCATCGACCAGAAATTATCGTTGGTCGCGATGCGGATGATCCGATCGTCGGGCAGCCCGGCAATCCGCTTCCACAGATCGAAGGCTTCGTCGTCGGTGTGGTAGACGGTGACTGTCAGCCGGTTCGGATCGATGCCCCAGTCGCGGGTCAGGAGCGTCCATGCATGCTCGATCGCCTGCGCCTTGAAATACTCGCCAAACGAAAAATTACCGAGCATCTCGAAAAAAGTGTGGTGCCGCGCAGTGTAGCCGACATTGTCGAGGTCGTTATGCTTGCCCCCGGCGCGGACGCACTTCTGGGACGAGGTGGCCAAGACGTAAGGCCGCCGCTCCTGGCCGGTGAAGACGTTCTTGAACGGCACCATGCCCGCATTGACGAACATCAGCGTCGGGTCGTTCTGCGGCACCAGCGGCGCCGAGGGCACGATACGGTGGCCCGTATTACCGAAATAGTCGAGAAACGAGCGCCGGATTTCGTTGGTGGTAATCATGCGCCGAACCTAGGCGAGCGAGCCGCGCATCTCAAGCGCGGCACGCTCGCCCGACATCTCACATTTCGTCGTCACCCGTGTCGTCGTCGGCCGACGGGCCAACCATCAAAGCTTCCCCGATGCCAGCCGCGTTGTCGCGCACGGCCTTCTCGATCCGGTCGCGAATGTCGGGGTTTTCCTTGAGGAACTTCTTCGAATTCTCGCGGCCCTGACCGATCCTGATCGAGTCGTAGCTGAACCACGCCCCCGACTTCTCGACGACGCCTGCCTTGACGCCGAGATCGAGGATTTCGCCGATCTTCGAAATACCCTCGCCGTACATGATGTCGAATTCGACCTGCTTGAACGGCGGCGACACCTTGTTCTTGACGACCTTCACCCGAGTGGTGTTGCCGACGACTTCGTCGCGATCCTTGATCTGGCCGGTGCGGCGGATGTCGAGGCGGACGCTGGCATAGAATTTGAGCGCGTTGCCGCCGGTCGTCGTCTCCGGATTGCCGTACATCACGCCGATCTTCATCCGCAGCTGGTTGATGAAGATGACGATGCAGCGCGAGCGGCTGATCGACCCGGTCAGCTTGCGCAGCGACTGGCTCATCAATCGCGCTTGGAGACCGACATGGCTGTCGCCCATCTCGCCTTCGATTTCGGCGCGGGGAACGAGGGCGGCGACCGAATCGATTACTAGCACATCGATCGCATTCGACCGGACGAGCGTATCGACGATCTCGAGCGCCTGCTCACCGGTGTCGGGCTGCGACACGATCAGTTCGTCGATGTTGACGCCGAGCTTCTTGGCATAGGCCGGATCGAGCGCGTGTTCGGCGTCGACGAAGGCCGCGGTCCCGCCATTCTTCTGCGCCTCGGCGATCGCGTGCAGCGCGAGCGTCGTCTTGCCCGAACTCTCGGGGCCATAAATCTCAATGACGCGGCCGCGGGGCAGGCCGCCGATGCCGAGCGCGATATCGAGGCCGAGCGAACCCGTCGGGCTGCTCTCGATCTCCATCGTGGCGCGCGAGCCAAGCTTCATCACCGAGCCCTTGCCGAAGGCGCGATCGATCTGTGCCAGCGCTGCTTCCAGCGCCTTTGCCTTGTCCATGTCGCCCCCAACCACTTTCAGCGCCGCCGCCATCACCCGTCTCCCTGCCGTATCCAGGGCCGAGCCGTACCATGTCTGTTCTACAAGAACAAGTCGTGAACTATGCGAGTTCGCCGAGTGCCGTCTCGACGGCCTGCACCGCGTACGGCTTTTCAAGAACAGGCGCATTCGCGAAGCGCGACGGCAGTGAATCGCGGTGCGATCCGGTCGCGAAGATGATCGCCACCCCGCTCTCCTGCAGCTTGTCGGCAAGCGGAAAGACCGGGTCGTTCCCAAGATTGACGTCGAGAATGGCGAGATCGAACCCGCCCGCTGCAATGGCGGCGTCGGCCTCGGCGTATGTCGATGGGGTGCCGACGACCCGATGTCCGAGCAGGTCGAGCACGTCCTCGAGCACCATGGCGATCAGGACCTCGTCTTCGACGATGAGGACGCGGCGTGATCCCGTCGCCTGCGATTGCGCCTGTGCTGCGGTATTCATGGCAAAACTACAGTTTGGTTCACGCTAAGCACCGATAGAAGGAGGCCGGGGCATGTCAAGCGGGACCGCGGCGAGCGCGGTATGGACCGCGTCGAGCAGATCTTCGACCGAAAATGGCTTCGGCAGGAAGACGACGCCGGCGCGAACCAGCGCACGCCGCTGCGGCGGCTCGGCATAGCCTGACATCAAGACGACCGGCAGTGCCGGGCAACGCGCCCGAGCGCGACGGAGCAGATCGACACCGTCCATTCCCGGCATGACGACATCGGAAACGAGCAGGTCGATCAGCGTCTCCCCCTGCTCGATCAGATCGAGCGCGGTCGACGCATCGCCGAGCGCGATGACCCCGAGACCATGGCGGCGCAGCGCCCGTTCGACGACGAGCCGGACCGCGCGGTCGTCTTCGACCAAAAGCACCGTCCCCATCAGCGGCGGACGCTGTCGCGGCCGTTGCGCGACGGGCACCACCGCCGGCGCCGCGCTTGCCGGCAGATAGACGACGAAACACGTTCCACCTTCGGCAACCGGCTCGGCGAAGACGAAGCCGCCGGTCTGCTTGACGATGCCATAAACCGTCGACAGACCAAGGCCCGTCCCCTGCCCGACCGGCTTGGTCGTGAAGAACGGCTCGAAGATTTTCGCGGCGATCTCGGGCGGAATGCCGGTCCCGGTGTCGCTGACCGAAATCGCAACAAGATCGATCGTCGGGATGATGCGGTGGCCCAAACCGGACACTTCGGCTGCCGGAACACCGCGGATCGTGATCGTCAGCCGTCCCTTGGCGCTCATCGCATCACGCGCGTTGACCGACAGGTTGACCAGAACCTGCTCGAGCTGGCCGGGGTCGGCGCGAACCGATCCCGCACCGCCATGGTTGACGACGATGAGGTCGACATCGGGGCCGACGAGCCGCCGGAGCAACGGCTTCAAAGCGTCGATGACACTCGCGACATCGAGCACCTGCGGACGCAGCGTCTGCTGGCGGGCAAAAGCGAGCAGCTGGCGGACGAGGTTGGCTGCCCGGTTGCCGTTCTGGCGAACCTGATCGATGTCCTCGAAGTCGGGTGTGCCTTCCGGATGCCGGTCGAGCAGCTGATCGCACAGGCCGAGAATGGCGGTGAGGATATTGTTGAAGTCGTGCGCGATGCCGCCGGCCAGCTGGCCGACCGCCTGCATCTTCGTCGCCTGCGCGACCTGTTGCTCGAGGCGGACCTGCTCGCGGATATCGCGGACCGCGATCAGCGCCGCGAATCCCCAGTTGGCGGGCGCGGGCGCGAGGGTCACGACGACGGTCTCGTCGGGACGCGCCGCGAGGCGGAGCCGCACTTCCTGCCCGTCGACCGTCCCGTCGAGAACCTGGACGATCGCCTTGGCGAGCTGTGCCCGGTCGTCCTCGACCGCGAGCGCGAGGATGCCGTCGCCGCTCGTGCAATCGCTGCCGACGGTTTCGTTGAACACCGCATTCGTCTGGATGCACTGGCCGCCGCCGTCGAGCAGCGCCAACCCGAGCGGGAGGATATTCATGACACGGAGCGCGCCTAGCGTCGCCCCGATGCTGAATGGAGGAGGGTAATCAACTATAGCGCTGTTCCAGCCACGGGTCGGCGATATTGTGGTAGCCGCGTGTCTCCCAGAAACCGGGATGGTCGGCGGCGACGAACTCGATCGCCT
This sequence comes from Polymorphobacter megasporae, assembly GCF_018982885.2. Classification (NCBI taxonomy): domain Bacteria; kingdom Pseudomonadati; phylum Pseudomonadota; class Alphaproteobacteria; order Sphingomonadales; family Sphingosinicellaceae; genus Glacieibacterium; species Glacieibacterium megasporae. The sequence goes on from NZ_CP081848.1 coordinate 3,057,956, forward strand.
TTAGCCACTTCGCCGACTTCCACAAATAGTAACGCGGAATGATCACGCGGACCGGGCCGCCGTGCTCGCGGGTGATCGGCTGGCCGTCGTGGCTGTGGGCGAGCAGGCAATCGTCGTCAGCGAAGTCGGCGAGCCGCAGGTTGGTCACGTAGCCATCATAGCCGTGGAGGATGACGTGCGCGGCTTCGGGCTTCGGCCGGACGACGTCGATCAGGTGCCGCGTCGACACACCCTGCCAGCGATTGTCGTAGCGCGACCACGACGTCACGCAGTGGATGTCCGAAGTATCCTGGAACTGCGGCTCGGCCATCAAAGCGGCGAAGTTCCACGTCACCGGCGTCTCGACAAGCCCGCCGACAGTCAGTTCCCACTGATCGCGCGGCACGTCGGGCTGAATACCCAGATCGAGCACCGGCCAGTTGTCGGTGAGCCGCTGCCCCGGCGGCAGGCGGTCGGTGGCGGGATCGGCGTCCTTGCCGGTCAGCAGCCTCCCGGCGCGCGCCCACGCCTGCTTCGACGCAACGAGCTTGTCGCGAAAGCCCGGCTCGGCGGTAATATCGTCGTCGGCCATCGTCACCCTCGCTCGCGCATGATCCGCGCCGCGTCGCGCTTCCAGTCGCGCGTCTTCTCGGTCTCGCGCTTGTCGTGGAGTTTCTTGCCCTTGGCGAGCGCGAGTTCGACCTTGGCGCGGCCGCGGTCGTTGAAATAGATCATCAGCGGGATGACCGTCATCCCCTGCCGCGTCACCGCGCCGTTGAACTTGCTGATCTGCTTGGCGTGCATCAGCAGCTTGCGCGGGCGCTTTGGCTCGTGGTTGTTGCGGTTGCCGTGGCTAAATTCGGGGATGTTGGCGTTGACCAGCCACATCTGGCCGTCCTTCAATTCGGCGTACGACTCGGCGATTGAGCCTTCGCCCTGCCGCAGCGCCTTGACCTCGGTCCCGGCGAGCGCGATCCCCGCCTCGACGACCTCGTCGATGAAGAACTCGTACCGCGCCTTGCGGTTCTCGGCGACGATCTTGGCCTTGATGCCGGTGTTGACGAATGCGCGCGCCATCAAACCAGCCCTGCATGGGCGAGCGCCGCATCGACGCGGGCGCGTGCGGCGGGCGACGGCGGGGTAATTGGCAGGCGGGTGGCGATGCTCATGCGGCCGAGGCGTTCGAGCGCGTACTTGGTCGGTCCGGGACTTGCATCGCTGAACAGCGCGTCGTGGAGCGGGTAGAGGCGGTCCTGCAGCGCTAGTGCGGCAGCGTAATCCCCGGCAGCGCAGGCGGTCTGGAATTGCGCGCACAGGGCGGGCGCGACATTGGCGGTGACCGAGATGCACCCCGCGCCGCCCATCGCCATGTAGCCGAGCGCGGTCTCGTCGTTGCCCGACAGCTGGCAGAAGTCGACGCCGCACGCCGCACGCTGCGCCGACACCCGCCCGAGATTGCCGGTCGCGTCCTTGACCCCGATAATGCCCGGCAGCTTCGCCAGCGTCGCCATCGTCTCGACCGACATGTCGACGACCGAGCGGCCGGGGATGTTGTAGATGATGATCGGCAGATCGCAGCCCTCGGCGAGCGCGGTGAAGTGGGCGATCAGCCCCGCCTGGCTCGGCTTGTTGTAATAGGGGCAGACGACGAGCGCGGCATCGGCACCGACGTGCTTGGCGTGGCGCATGTGGACCAGCGCGGTCGCGGTGTCGTTCGATCCGCACCCCGCGATCACCGGCACGCGCCCCGCCGCCGCCTCGACCGTCAGCGCGATGACGCGGTTGTGCTCGTCGATCGTCAGCGTCGCCGATTCGCCGGTGGTGCCGCACGGGACGAGTGCGGTCGAGCCGCTCGCAATTTGCCAGTCGACGAAGCTGGCGAACGCCGTTTCGTCGACCTTGCCGTCCTTGAACGGGGTCACCAGCGCCGGAATCGATCCGTTAAACATGCCTTGCCTTCCGCCGCGCCGCTCGACCGTCTAGTCAGGCGCGGATGAGTATCTCAATGCGTGATATGGAGCCAAGGCGCGGCTTCCGCAAACTCCGCTGGCTCGGGGTTGCGATCCTGCTGGCGGCATCGACCGCGGCGGCGGCGCTGAGCCCTGCGGTGAGGGCGTATTACACCGCCCGGCTGGCCGAAACCGCGGCGGGGCGGTTCAACACCCTGCCGCTGTCGCCGATCGTCAATCCGGCGACCGACCCGCTGATGGACGCCGTCGTCGTGTGGGACCGGCTGCGCCGCGACACCGGTCCGGCGAGCTTCGCCGAGATTTCCGCCTTCCTCCGGGCACACCCTGGCTGGCCATCGGAAACGCTGCTCCGCCGCCGCGCCGAAAAGCTGATCGACGACCGCGTCGGCTTCCCCGAACGCATCGCCTTTTTCCGCGACTACCCGCCTTTGTCGTCGCTGGCGAAGTTCCGCCTCGCCGAGGCGCAGCTCGTGGCGCGCGACTTCGCCTCGGCGAACGCCAATGCCCGCGCCGCGTGGGTGTCGGGCGGGCTCGACGCCGTCGCGGAGATCCAGCTGCAGAACGAGTTCGCCACCGCGCTGACCCCCGCCGACAATGTCGCGCGCCTCGACCGGCTGCTGTGGCGCGGCGAGACGACCGCCGCGGGCCGGATGCTCGGTCTCGTTCCGCCCGACGTCCGCGCGGTTGCGGCGGCGCGGATCGCGATGCTGACCGGCGTCGGTGCGAGCAGTGCGCTGGCGAGCCTGCCAGCGGCGGCCCGCAACGATCCCGGAGTGATCTACGCCCAGGCGACGTGGCTCAAGCGCACCGGCGACATGGCTGGCGCGCGGGCGGCGATGGCGACCTACGACGGCGCGCCGGGGCTGGTGACCGATCCCGAGCAGTGGCTCAAGCTGCGGCTCGAGCTTGCACGCGCGGCGATGCGCGACGGCCAGTTCGACCTAGCCTACAAGATCGCCGACGGCCACCACGCCTTCGCGCTCGGCAAGCCGTTGAGCGAGCAGACGCTCGGCGAGCGGCAGGGCTTGATCGACAACGAGTGGCTGGCAGGCTGGATCGCGCTGCGCCGCCTCAACCAGCCGGCGATGGCGCTGACCCATTTCGAGCGCGTCCGCGACGCCGCCCTGACCCCCGTCAGCCAGGCACGCGGCGATTACTGGTCGGGCCGCGCCGCCGAGGCGGCGGCCAACCCCGACGCCAGGGTCTATTACGCCGCCGCCGCGACCCACGCCGACTATTACTACGGCCAGCTCGCCGCCGAACACATCGCCCCGACGCTGAGCCTCCCCGCCGCCACCCCGGTCGCGGTCAGTCGCGAGGCGCGCGACAAGTTCAACGCCGACGAGCTCGTCCGGGTGACGCGCGCGCTCGGCGAGATCGGCGACCGGGCGCGGCAGACTTTGTTCATGAAGGCGCTCGTTGACCATGCCGAGACACCCGAGCAGCAGCGCCTGCTCGCCGACCTCGGTGCCGCGCTCGACCGTCCCGACCTTGGCGTGCTGACCGGCAAGGCGGCGCGCTTGGGCGGCGAACTGGCGCTGCTCGACGTCGCCTACCCGTTGCTCAGCCTGCCGCCGACGCTTGCGGCCGATTTCACGATGGTTCACGCGATCGCTCGGCAGGAGACGCAGTTCGACCGCGCCGCGGTCAGTTCCGCCAACGCCCGCGGGCTGATGCAATTGCTCCCGGCGACCGCGTCGGAGCAGGCGGCCAAGCTCGGCCTGCCGTACTCGATGAGCCGCCTGACCGACGACCCGGTGTTCAACGTCACGCTCGGCGCAGCGTATTACGGGCGCATCCGCGACAACCTCGGCGGCAGCAACGTGCTTGCGGTCGCGGCGTACAACGCAGGGCCGGGCAACGTCCGCAAGTTCCTCGCGCTCAACGGCGATCCGCGCATTCCCGGCACCGACGTCGTCGACTGGGTCGAGCTGATCCCGTTCAGCGAGACCCGCGACTATGTCCAGCGGGTGCTGGCGAACGCGGTGGTCTACGACCTGCTCCACCCGTCGACCGCAACGATGCCGGCGTCGAACCGGCTGAGCGCGTATCTGGGGAAGCGGACGCCGGGGTGATTAAGTGTGCGATTGCAACGGGTTGAGGCGCGATCGTACACAATCCGTCGAGTATTGCCGACAGCGATCCAACGCTAAGTTCAAAATAAGTTCACACTAAAGCGTGTGTTTTTTCGCTTGCGCTTTTTCGGGGCGAACAAGACACCAGCGATGAGAACGCACACATTTCCTGCCGCCCGGTGGCGACTCTACTAAGGTGCAGGCGTATCGCTTTTTCGGGGGTGTAGGACAGGGGAAAGAGCGTTTAACAGCCCCACACCCTCAGCGTCATCCCGGCGAAGGCCGGGATCCACCGTCGTGCCAGGCGACGAAATCCGCGTTGCGCACAACCGTGGCTCCCGGCCTTCGCCGGAATGACGACTTAACGGTTAGTTGTCGTGGTACTGGAGTCGGTTATTGCTGGGCCGCCCCTCTCCTCCCCGCCGCACCTAAACCTTTAGCGTGACCCCAAGCGCCGCTTCCGCCAGCGCGCGCAACTCCGGCGAAACCGGCGGATACGTCAAATCGACATCCTCGCCGAGCGTCGCGATCACCGCCTCGATCGCGGCGATCCGCGCAGTCTTCTTGTCGTCGGCGGCGATCACCGTCCACGGCGCGTGCGGGGTCGAAGTCTTGTCGAACATGTCCTCGTACGCCTCGCAATAAGCGTCGCGCATCGAGCGGTTGTGATAATCCTCAGGCCCGGTCTTCCACCGTTTGTACGGCGTTTCGAGGCGTTCGCGCAGGCGCTTATCCTGCTCGCGCTGGGTGATGTGGAGGAAGATCTTGGCGATGCGCGTGCCGTCGGCGATCTGCTGCGCTTCGAAATCGTTGATCTCGTCGTAGCCGCGCTTCCAGTCGGGCTTGGGGATCAATTTGTCGACCCGCTCGACGAGGACGCGCCCGTACCATGTCCGGTCGAAGATCGCGATCTCACGGCAGCCGGGCAGCTTCGCCCAGAAACGCCACAGGAAATGGTGGTTGAGTTCGTCCTTGGTCGGGGCGCCGATCGACCAGACATCGCTATAGCGCTGGTCGAGCTCGGTCGTCATCCGCTGGATCAGCCCGCCCTTGCCCGCGGCGTCCCAGCCCTCGATCGCAACGATCCCGCGCAACCCCTGCGTAATGTACGCCGCCTGGATCAGCTGGAGCTTGTACTGGAGCGCGACGAGTTGTGTGTCGTAGTCGGCCCGCTTGATCTCGGGCGTGCCCTCATAGTCCTTGAGGCGGATCTTGCTCATTTTTCGTCCTTGCTCCCCTCCCCTTCAGGGGAGGGGCGAGAGACGGCGCGCTTGCGCCGGCCCGGGGGTGGGGAAGTTCGGGGCGAGGACTTTGCGGCGACTGCCCCACCCCCGACCCCTCCCCTAAAGGGGAGGGGAGCAGTTATGCCTTGCCGATCGGTTCGACCGTGCGGATATGCAATTCGCGCAACGACTTCACCGGAACTGCGCTCGGCGCATTCATCATCAGGTCTTCGGCCTTCTGGTTCATCGGGAAGACGACGACCTCACGGATGTTCGGCTCGTCCGCCAGCAGCATGACAATGCGGTCGACACCCGGGGCCGAACCGCCGTGCGGGGGCGCGCCGAACTTGAAGGCGTTGATCATGCCCGCGAAATCGCGGTCGACGTCGGCCTGCGAATAGCCGGCGATTTCGAACGCCTTATACATGATTTCCGGGCGGTGATTACGGATCGCGCCCGACGACAGTTCGACGCCGTTGCACACGATGTCATACTGGTAGGCGAGGATGTCGAGCGGATCCTTCGTCTCCAACGCTTCGAGCTCACCCTGCGGCATCGAAAACGGGTTGTGGCTGAAGTCGAGCTTCTTCGCGTCCTCGTCATATTCGAACATCGGGAAATCGACGATCCAGCAGAACTTGAACACGCCCTGCTCGATCAGCCCAAGGTCCTCGCCGACCTTCGTCCGGGCGAGCCCGGCAAGCTTGGCGGCCTTCAATGGCTTGTCGGCGGCAAAGAAGACGCCGTCGTCGGGGCCGAGACCAAGCTGCGCGACGATCGCCGCGACGCGCTCGGGGCCAAGGTTCTTGGCGATCGGGCCGCCGGGCTCGCCGCTCTTGAAGTTCATGTAGCCCAAGCCCGCCCAGCCCTCGGCGCGCGCCCAGTCGTTCATGCCGTCGAAGAAGCTGCGCGCCTTGAGGCCTGCACCGGGAGCCGGGACGGCACGGACGACGGCGCCGCTTTCGATCATCCGCGCGAAGATGCCGAAGCCGCTGCCACGGAAGTGCTCGGTAACGTCTTCGATGACGAGCGGGTTGCGCAGGTCGGGCTTGTCGTTGCCGTACTTCAGCATCGACTCGGCGTAGGCGATGCGCGGGAACGGGGTGTCGGTCACGATCTTGGGCTTGCCGTCGACGAAGCCGGTGAACTCGACGAACACGCCCGCAAGTACCGGCTCGATCGCAGCGAAAACATCGTCTTGCGTGACGAAGCTCATCTCGAAGTCGAGCTGGTAGAACTCACCGGGCGAGCGATCGGCACGGGCGTCCTCGTCGCGGAAGCACGGCGCGATCTGGAAATAGCGGTCGAAGCCGGCGACCATCAGCAGCTGCTTGAACATCTGCGGCGCCTGCGGCAGCGCGTAGAACTTGCCCGGGTGGACGCGGCTGGGAACGAGGAAGTCGCGCGCGCCCTCGGGGCTGCTCGCGGTCAGGATCGGGGTCTGGAACTCGGTGAAGCCCTGGTCGATCATCCGGCGGCGCAGCGAGGCAATGACGTTCGACCGCAGCATGATGTTGCGATGCAGCCGCTCGCGGCGAAGATCGAGATAGCGGTACTTGAGGCGGATTTCCTCGGGGTAGTCGGCCTCGCCCGCGACCGGCAGCGGCAGTTCGTCAGCGCGCGACTGGACGGTGACGTCGGCAGCGCGAAGCTCGATCGCCCCGGTCGGCATCTTCGGGTTGACCGCTTCGGGGGCGCGCGCGACGACATCGCCGGTGATCGTGACGACGCTCTCGGCGCGCAGCTTGTCGAGGATGTCGAACGCCTCGGAGCCGGTGTTGGCGACGATCTGGGTCAGGCCGTAATGGTCGCGCAGGTCGACGAACAACACGCCGCCATGATCGCGCTTGCGGTGGACCCACCCCGACAGGCGGGCGGTCGTGCCGGCGTCCTCGGCGCGAAGCGCGGCGCAGGTGTGGGTGCGATAGGCGTGCATGGATGAACCGTTCGAACTGGGCGGTGAGCGACGGGGGTGACACACGCTGACGTCGATTTTGTCAAGGCGGACGCTTCAGGGCTTGGGCACCGGCAAGGACTTGTTGTTGGTCAGCGGCGGCGCGCTCCGGCAATCGGCACCAACCAATTGGAGACCCAGATGAAGCTCGTTCTCGCCGCCGCTGCTATTGTCGCCGCGCTCGCCGCGGCACCTGCCAATGCCGCCGCCGCGCCGCGGGTCAGCATCGCGACCCTCGACGACCTGCCCCAGCCGCTCCCCATCCCGTACGACACCGAAGCGGTCGGCAAGGTGCAGGTCGACGCGGCGCGCAAGCGGGCGAAGGCGAGCCACAAGCTGCTGCTGATCGACCTCGGCGGCAACTGGTGCCCCGACTGCCGCGTCCTCGCCGGGGTAATGGCAGTGCCCGAGGTCAAGGCGTTCCTCGCCAAGCACTACGAGGTCGTGACGATCGACATCGGCCGCCGCGACAAGAACCTCGACGTCGCCGAGGCGTACGGCGCCAGCGTCAAGGGCGTGCCGATGGTGATGATCGTCGATCCGGTGTTGGGCAAGACGCGCAATCCCGACCGCTACGCTGCGCTGTCGGACGCCCGCAACATGACCCCGCAGGCGCTCGCCGACTGGCTCGCACAATGGGTCGGCTGAGCGGAAGCACTCGACTGCGGCATCGCGGCACTTTACCCATCGCCCACTGTACTTAGTTGAGCGGATGGGCATCGCGCCCGGTTAGGGACACGATGTCGAGCAGCACGCTGATTGGATTGATGACGACCGGCTTCGGGCTGATCACCGTCGCGGTGGTCGTTGCGGTGCTTTTCCACTTTCGCCGCCGCCCGATCGTCTGGCTGCTGGCGGCAAACGAGCGGCGCATCGCCTTCCACCGCAATTCGGTCGCGATGCTGTCGTCGGCGCTGACCAGCGCGCGGATCGAGGGCCGCCGCGCCGAGTTCGATCAACTCGCCGAGCGCTACAAGACCCACGCCCGCGCCCTGCTGTCGCTCGATCCCAAGGCGACCGTTCCGCCCATGCCCGGTTTCGAGGTGCAGAATTAGGCGAACTTTCGCGATCGGCCTTGCAGGCGACTTCGCGCAAAAGTGTCGGTGGACTTTACACATCCGACACACTGTCCTGCAGGTGCCAAGCCAAAGCCCTGCCATCCCATATCGTTACGGATATGGCACGAATATTGCTTCGTCTGCCGCGAGTCACCAAGGCTCGTAGACAGGGAATTTTCGATGGTTCGGACGATCGCGGCGCTCGGGCTTTTGCTGGCTGGTTCGGCACATGCCGCAACTTTCGTCGTCCCGGCGAACTCGATCATCTTCGCGGCCGGCTTGACCACCCTCCCGGCGCTGCCCGGCGGCGGCGGAACGCTGCCGCCGTCGATCACGGTGTTCGCGGGCGAGAAGCTGCGGATTTCGGCCTTCGGCACGGTGACCCCGGCGATCGGGTCCGGTCTCGTCACCGATGCCGACGGCTTTGCGACGAACCCGGTCGCCGGCAGCGCGGTCGTGACCAACCCGACTGGGAGCGGCGTCGCCGACTATCTCGGCACGCGCTCGTTCGGGCTGCTCGGGACGTTTACCGGCGGCACCTCGAATGCGGTCCTGAACATCGGCTCGAGCTTCACGATCGTCGTGCCGACCGGGGCGACCAAGCTCTACTTCGGGTTCGCCGATGGCTATGCGCTGACCGGCTCGGCGAGCTATTACAATGATAACGGCGGTTTCGTCACAGTGACCACTTCGGTCCCCGAACCCGCCGCATGGTCACTGATGATCGCTGGCTTTGCCTTGGCCGGAGCGGTGTTGCGGCAGCGGCGGGCGCCCGTCGCGGCGTGATCGTCGTCTTGCGCACGCCGGTCGCCAGGTCTTCGGCTCCGGCCGAGCGTGCGGGGACGCCTCTAGCCCTTATCCGCCGCAACGGTTATGCAAGGCGATGCTGATTCACCCGTTGATTACCGATACTGTTACGCTTTCCGCTTTGTGTGACCGCCTGAAGACCGTTGATTTTGTCACGGTCGACACCGAATTCATGCGCGAGAACACTTTTTTCCCCGATCTTTGCCTGCTCCAGATCGCCGGCGGCGGCGAGGCGGCGGCGATCGACCCCAAGGCCCCCGGCATCGACCTTGCGCCGCTGCTCAAGCTGCTCGTCGAGGACGACGTCCTCAAGGTGTTCCACGCCGCCGGGCAAGACCTCGAGATCATCTACAACCTGACCGGCAAGACCCCCTCCCCGTTGTTCGACACGCAGGTCGCGGCGATGGCGCTCGGCCAGGGCGAGCAGGTCAGCTACACGAACCTTGTCCAGTCGTATCTCGGCGTCGCGGTCGACAAGGGCGCGCGCTTCACCGATTGGGCACGGCGTCCGCTCAACGACCGCCAGATCGACTATGCGATCGGCGACGTCACCTATCTCGCGCAGCTGTTCCCCAAGATGGTCGACAAGTTGCGCTCGACCGGGCGCGGCGCGTGGCTCGACGACGAGATGGCGCGGGTCTGCGATCCCGCGACCTACGCCAACGATCCCGAGACCGCGTGGCTCCGCCTCCGCGTGCCGAGCCGCAAGCCCGAGGTGCTCGGCCGCCTCAAGGCGCTCGCGGCGTGGCGCGAGCGCGAGGCGAAGTCGAAGGACGTCCCGCGCGGGCGAATCGTCAAGGATGAGACGCTGGGCGACCTTGCCGCGACCGCGCCGAAGTCGCAGGCCGACCTCGCCAAGGTGCGCGGCCTGTCGGCAGCCTGGGCGTCGAACGACATTGGGCGTCGGCTGATGCGGGCGCTGGAGGAGGCCGAGCCGATGGCCGCCGCCGACATGCCGACCCGCGAAGTCGCCCGACCGGGACTGTCGACCGAGGGCGCGCTGATCGCCGACCTGCTCAAGCTGCTACTCAAGATCCGCGCCAAGGAGGCGAACGTCGCGCCGAAGCTGATCGCGCGCGGCGACGAGCTCGACGCGATCGCCGGGGGGGTCCGCGATGGGTTGGTCGTCCTCGGCGGCTGGCGCTACGACGTCTTCGGCAAGGACGCGCTCGCGCTGATCGACGGGCGGCTCGGGTTCACGGTCAAGGCCGGACGGCTGACGATGACGTCGACCGCGGCGTAAAGCGCCGGCGTCAGGCCTCGAGCTTCTCGATCGCGACGGGAAAGCGGAACAGCGCCGAAAACGGGGGCGGGTTGCGCTTGTGCCCGCTCAGCGGGATGTCGGTCGTGCGACGCAGTTCGCCGGCGCGCTGATCGATCATCTGGCAGACGCGGCGATCGGGGCCGGTGTACGACCGCAATGATACCGTGACCCCCGTGCGGACGGGGGCGGCCGGCGCGATGGTGCGCATGATGCGGACGGCGCTGCCGGTCTTCGTCCGACGACTGAGGCGATACGATTCCATGAGCGCGGCGATCAGGGCGAGAGCCCCGAGTGCCCCGGCCACGATGATCGCCGCACGACCGGCATAGCGCTTGGCCGTGACCATCATCTGCTCCCGCGGCTTGGCCTCGGGGATTTTGCAGAATTCGAACGATGTCATTGCCGGTCGCAAAGCGGGCAGCGGGATCGACGACGCGATCGCCGGGCCGGCGAGCACGAGTGGTCCGCGCGTCATCGGCGACGCCGACTGGCCAGGGAAAACCGCCGGGCTGTCCGCGACGGCGTGCCTGCCCGCAATCGATCGTTCGTGATCGACGAGGCTCTCGATCGAATTATGGTCTAGAGCCGAATCGACCACATACGGAGCCGCCGATAACTGGAAAGCCGCAAATAACGAATAAAAACCTACAAATAAATAACGCACATCAATCTTTCTAAAACAACCAATGGTCGAGTCGAAAGCCATATCGTTTCGGGTCTGTGCGTCGGTATTTGCGTGTTTTATTGCGACAGCGCAATAATTTTAGTGGTTGACGGAAGTAAAAATGCGGCATTGTCGATGCCGAATCGCGTGGCGCCGCGCGTAACGTCAGTTGAAGCGGTGCGCCGCCTCATATCCAAGCGCGGTCGCCAACAGCTTGAGCCGACGCGCGACCGCCTCGCCGTAAAGCGGCGCATCGCGTTCGGCCACCGTCAGCGTCAGCACCCCGTCGACGACTTCGAGGCGGCTCGATTGCAGTGCGACCGCCGTTCCCCCGGTCAACCGCTGGCCGAGGCGGAGCGCGAGACCCCAGCAGCGTGCGGTGGCGAGGCTCGGCGCATCGGCGAGCCGCGCGAGCAACTCCGCCGCCGGCCCCGACGGAGAGCCGCCGAAACACGCAACCAACGAGGCGGCAAGCAGCGCCCGTTCACGCGCATCGACCGCCACCCAATTGCCGTGGAGTGCGACGTCGAGCCCGCGTTCGGGACGGAAGTCGGGATGCGCGCGCCACGCGACGTCGCTTAACAGGCACGTCGCGAGGCGCAGCCGCCGCATGTCGGGGGCTTCCTTGGTCCCGAACAGCCCGTCCATCCACGCCATCAGCATGTCGCCGTGCTCCGGAAAGCGCCCCTGGCGTGCGCCCTCGTCGCGCGCGGCGGCGATCAGCGGGTCTTCGGCGCGGAGCGCGGGCGGCATGCGTTCATACAGCAGCCCCTCGCGCAGGCCGTATGCGCTCGCGACGATCGTGCTGCTGCCCAGCCGTTTGACCACCGCGCCGAGCAGGAGCGCCGCACCGGGCAGCGACGGCAGCCGTGAGGTCGAGATCGCGGTGACGTCCTTCAGTGTCTTCGGGTCGATCCGCGCGAGCGAGCGGACCAGCCGGTCGGGCGAGCCGGGGTCCATCGAATATTCGTGAATTACCGGCAGCGGGTAATCGTGGAGGTAGATGTGGAGCTGGACGAGCGCGCGCCAAGATCCGCCGACCATGTAGAACGGCTTGCCCGCGCCCTTCGCCGCCCAGTCAACCTGGTCGAGCGCGGCAGCGATGAACGGGCGCAGCGCCCGGCTGCCGCGCTTCCGCACCGCATCGAGCCGCAGCGCGCCGATCGGCAGCGAGATGCGTTCGTGCGCCTCGCCGCCCTCGACGCGGATCAGTTCGAGGCTGCCCCCGCCGAGATCGCCGACAATGCCGTCGGCGGCAGGGATGCCCGCGATCACGCCGAGCGCCGCGCCGCGCGCCTCGGCCTCGCCGCTGATGACCTCGATCGTCAGGCCGCAGCGCTCGGCGACGACATCGATGAAGCGCTGTGAGTTGCGCGCCTCACGGACCGCAGCGGTGGCGACGGTGCGCAGGTCGGAGACTCCCATGTCGCGCGCGAGATGCGCGAAGCGGGACAGCGCGGTGACCGCGACGCGGATCGAGCTTTCGCTCAGCCGGCCTTCGCTGGCGATCCCGCGCCCGAGCCCAGCCATGACCTTCTCGTTGAAGATCACCGCCGGCGTCCGGTTGCGCCCCTGATAGACGACGAGCCGGACCGAGTTCGAGCCGATGTCGATGATACCGCTAAGGTCGTTATCGGGCGCCACGATTGGTGTCTTGGTTCGCGACCACGGCAGGATCAAGCTCATTCGCGCGCGGCTCCAGCGTCGGGAAGCGCATTCATCTCATCGATATCGCTGTCGAGCATCAGCCGCGGGACCGCATCGTGCCCGCGCAGCGCGGTGCCGCGGCCCGACAGCGACGGATTGGTCATGAAGTAGCGATGGAGATTGAACGCCTCGTGCGCACCCCGGACGATGCGCGTCGACAGGCCGTCGGGCCCAAGCGTCCACGACTGCTCGGTATCCTTGAGGTTCGCGAGCATGACCTGATCGAGGATCTGGGCATGAACCGTCGGATTCTCGATCGGCACCAGCACTTCGACCCGGCGGTCGAGGTTGCGCGGCATCCAGTCGGCCGAGCTGATGAACAATTTGGCTTCGGGCGACGGCATCGGCTGGCCATTGCCGAAGGCGAGGATGCGGCTGTGTTCGAGGAACCGCCCGATGACCGAGCGCACGCTGATGTTTTCCGACATGCCGGGTACGCCGGGTCGGAGGCAGCAGATGCCGCGGATAATCAGGTCGATCTCGACCCCGGCATTACTCGCCTCGTACAATTTCTCGATGATCGGGGTGTCGACGAGGCTGTTGAGCTTGAGCCAGATCGCCGCCGGACGCCCGGCGCGGGCGTTTTCGATCTCACCGTCGATCAACCCGTACAGCTTTGCACGCATCGTCAGCGGCGACATGCCGAGTTTCGCCAGCCGGGTCGGCTGGACGTAGCCGGTGATGTAGTTGAGCACCTGCGCCGCGTCGCGCGCGAGGACCGGATCGGCGGTGAAGAACGACAGGTCGGTGTAGATCCGCGCGGTTACCGGGTGATAATTGCCGGTGCCGAAATGGACGTAGGTCCGCAGCTCCTCGCCCTCGCGGCGGACGACCATCGACAGCTTGGCGTGGGTCTTCCACTCGACGAAACCGTAGACGACCTGGACCCCGGCGCGTTCGAGCGCCGCCGCCCACATCAAATTCTGCTCCTCGTCGAAGCGCGCCTTCAGTTCGACCACGGCGGTGACCGACTTGCCCGCCTCTGCGGCGTCGATCAGCGCGCGGACAATTGGCGAGTTCTTGCCCGCGCGATACAGCGTCTGCTTGATCGCGATGACGTCGGGGTCGAGCGCCGCCTGCTTGAGGAAGGCGAGGACGACCTCGAAGCTCTCGTATGGGTGATGGACGACAAGGTCCTTGTCGCGGATCGCGGCGAAGCAGTCGCCGCCATGCTCGCGGATCCGCTCGGGGAAGCGCGGGGTGTACGGCTCGAACTTGAGGTCGGGACGGTCCTCGTCGACGAGCACGCCGAGGTCGGCGATGCCGAGGATGCCGGTGACGACGGTGACGTCGCGCTCGCCGACATGGAGCGCATCGCGGACGAGCGCGTGGAGTCCCGGCGGAGTCGCGGCCTCAATCTTGAGCCGGATGACCTCGCCGCGCCGCCGCCGCTTGATCGCACTCTGGTAATAGCGAACGAGGTCCTCAGCCTCCTCCTCGATCTCGATGTCCGAGTCGCGGATGACGCGGAACGCGCCGTCGCCGAGCAACTCATAGCCCGGGAACAACTGGTCGAAGAACAGCCGGATCGTGTCCTCGAGGCTGATGTAGCGCGCGATCTTACCGGGCAGCCGGGTGAAGCGCGGCAGCATCGACGGCAGCATCAGCAAGGCGCGGAGGATCTCCTCGTCCGAATTGCGCCGCAGTTCGAGAATCAGGCTGAAGCCCTTGTTCGGGATGAACGGGAACGGGTGCGCCGGGTCGATCGCCTGCGGGGTCAGGACCGGGAAAACCTGCTCGAGGAAATGCCGTTCAAGCCACGCGGTGTCGTCGCGGCTGAGGTCGCCCGCTTTGAGGACGTGAAAGTCGACCCCCGCGAGCCGCCGCCGCAGGTCCCCCCACGCGCGCTGCTGGTCGTCCATCAGCCGGTCGGCGGTCCGCGCGATCGCGGCGAGTTGTTCGGCGGGGGTTGCGCCCTCGGGCGAGCGCGTCTCGATCCCGGCATTGACCTGCCCGCGCAGCCCCGCGACGCGGACCATGTAGAATTCGTCGAGGTTATTGCCCGAGATCGACAGGAAGCGCAGCCGTTCGAGCAGCGGATGGTTCGGGTTGGTCGCCTCGTCGAGGACCCGCTCGTTGAACGACAGCCACGACAGCTCGCGATTGAAATAGCGCTCGGTGTCGGCGACGCCGTCGACGACGGGCGATGGCTTGCGGGCGGCGGTCACGGTGAGTGCGGTATCCATCCGGCTATTTAACCCACAGAGGATGACAGGTCGATGATAGCGGCGTCATCAACCGTACCGTCGTCGATCCAGTCGCGCTGGCGTCCGAGCACATCACGCGCGAGAACGTCGCGGGCGAGCGGCACGGTGATGTCGCG
The DNA here is from genome assembly GCF_018982885.2 of Polymorphobacter megasporae. Classification (NCBI taxonomy): domain Bacteria; kingdom Pseudomonadati; phylum Pseudomonadota; class Alphaproteobacteria; order Sphingomonadales; family Sphingosinicellaceae; genus Glacieibacterium; species Glacieibacterium megasporae. The sequence goes on from NZ_CP081848.1 coordinate 3,072,980, forward strand.
TCGACTTGCCAGCCCGACCGATTCGATCGCGGCGACGGTCGCGGCGGCGGCGGCGAAGCTGCGCTCGATCCGCAGCACGATGAAGCCGATGACATCCGGCGTGACGCGGACGCCGCGGTCAGCGAACTGCTTGGCGATGACGGCGGCGAGCAATGCGTCGTCGGGCTCGGCGATGACCAGAGTCGGCGTCGCCGCCAGCCGCGAGGCGAGGTCGGGCAGCTTGATCCAGTAGCGCGGCAGCGCCTGCGCGGTCATCAGCAGCGGCGCGGCTGCACTTGCGGCGTTCCACGCGTGGAACAGAGCGACGTCGTCCCCGCGCCGGTCGGCGTCGTCGATCAGTGTCGCCTGATGCCGTTCGGCGAAGATGCGCCCGAGGTGGGTTTTCCCCGACCCCGGCGGCCCGACGAGTAGCGAGCGCGGCGCGGGTGCCCCCGCCAGCCACGCGACCGCATCGGCGTTGGCGGCGGCAATGACGAAATCGGCGCGTCCTTGCGCGGGCGGGTAGGCAAGCGGCAGCGGGAGCTGCGGCACTAGTTCGGGGCGAGCGGATCGCGCCGTGGCTTCGGCGGCGACGCGGCAGGCTTAGCGGGCAGATCGGGCTTAGCCACGGCGGGTTTCGCAGGCGCGATTGGCTTAGCTGCATCGGGCTTCGCCACGGGAGCCGCGTCGGGCTCGGCAACGACCTCTGCCGAGTTCAATTCGGCCGCCGACAGCGGTGCGGACACGACGGGGTCGCCGGGCACCTTCCGCCGCAGCAGAACCCCTGCCCCGTCAGGCGCAAGCCGGAAGCCGCGCTGGTCGAGCTGGTAGGCGAGCATCTCGGGCGTGTCGCTATGGCGAATGACGATCCGCGATGTCCCGCCGAGCGATAGGCTGATAAGCCCGACCCCGGTCACCGTCGGCGTCCCACGCACCGCGGTCTCCATCGCCGCCCACGACTTCGCGTCGGGGGTGATGACGTTCGCCTCGGTCCCGCCGACGCTCGCTTCGGCCGCCGGCGCACCGATGAACGGCGCAGTGCCGATCAGCGGTTCGAGCTCGACGGTCAGCCCCTTCTCGGTGCGCAGCAGGCCCGCCTGAAGCGCGCGAACGTAGATCGCATCGACCTGCCGCACCGCGTCGTCGAGCATCGCGTCGACCCCGGCGGTATTCGCCGCACGCAGGCTGGCCCGCCCGAGTTCTGCCGAATCGGGGCCGTGGCGCGCGATGACCGTCGCCGTCACGGGGCCGCCGGGATAGGTCCGCGTCAGCCAAAGCTCGGCGGTCAGGACGTCGGCAGCCTTGAAGCGGCTGAGGATGTTACGCCACAACGTCCGGTCGGCGCGGCGGCTCTGATAGGCGGTGAGCACGACGTTATCGCCCGCACTCGCCGCCGGGATGACATAATCGAGCGCGCTCGCGGTGTCTCTGAAACGCAGCCACGCCGACAGCCACGGCGTCTTCGTCTGGTATAGAGTGCGCGTCCCACCCTCGATCGTCACCGGCAGCAGCAGCATCGGCGGCGGGGCGCTGGCAAAGGCACCGCCGAGATAGCCGCTCGCGCGGTCGCGATCGAAGACGATCGCCAGCCGCCCGATGTAACGCGTCAGCGAGAAATGCTCGACCTCGATCTCGACACCGGCGACCATGCCCTCGATCGCGCCATCGGCGAGCTTGGGTGCCGCAGCGGGTTCGCCGCCGGTCAGCCGTGCCCACAGCAATGGCCATGCTCGGCGCTCGGCGTCGCGATAAGCATTGGCGCGCGCGTCGGTCGAGTTGCTCGCGACGACGTCGACCGAAACGCCGCCGATCTTGTACGCACCCGGACCGGTCGGGACGGCGAGCGCCGGAACCGCGAACGCCAACATCAGCCAGAAAAGGGCGTACCGGACCATCGCCAGCGTCTTTGGCCGAAGGAGGGTCGAAATCCAAGCCGCAAGTCGTTACGGGATGTCCGATGGATGACAAGACGCCCCTGACATACGCCGACGCCGGCGTTTCGATCGCCACCGGCAACGCGCTGGTCAAGATGATCGCGCCGCTCGCCCGTGCCACCGCGCGACGCGGGGCCGACGCCGAGCTCGGCGGTTTCGGCGGCTTCTTCGACCTCAAAGCGGCGGGGTTCGTCGACCCGTTGCTCGTTGCGGCGAACGACGGCGTCGGCACCAAGCTCAAGCTCGCGATCGAGACCGGGCAGCACGACACAGTCGGGATCGACCTCGTGGCGATGTGCGTCAACGACCTGATCGTCCAAGGCGCCGAGCCGCTGTTCTTCCTCGACTATTTCGCCAGCGCGAAGCTCGACACCGGAGTCGCCGCGCGTGTCGTCGCCGGGATCGCCGAGGGGTGCAGACAAGCCGGCTGTGCGCTGATCGGCGGCGAGACCGCCGAAATGCCGGGGATGTACGCCCCCGGCGACTACGATCTCGCGGGCTTCTCGGTCGGCGCGGTCGAGCGCGGGGAGCAGTTGACCGGGGACAAGGTTCGCGCGGGCGACGTCCTGCTCGGGCTGGCATCGTCGGGGGCGCATTCGAACGGCTTCTCGCTGATCCGCAAGCTGGTCGAACGCAGCGGTGCGCGGCTCGACCGCCCGGCACCGTTCGATATCGAGGTTCTGCTCGGCGAAGCTTTGCTCGAGCCGACAAGGATTTATGTCCGTTCGTTGCTTCCGATCCTCAAGTCGGGGGCGATCCGTGCGCTCGCGCACATCACCGGCGGCGGGCTGCTCGAGAACGTTCCGCGCATCCTGCCCGCCGGGTGTCACGCCCGGATCGACGCGGGCGCATGGCCGCAGTCGCCGCTGTTCGCATGGCTTCAGGCGCAGGGGCGGATCGAGCCTGGCGAGCTTGCGCGGACGTTCAATTGCGGGATCGGGATGGTCCTTTGCGTCGCTCCCGACCGGGTCGACGAGGTGACATCGGCGCTTAACGCAAACGGCGAAGTCGTTCATGTCATTGGTGCCGTCGAGCCCGGTGACAAGGGCTGCACGGTCTTCGGCGCCGACGAGATCTGGAATGCCCAAGGCGCATGGGAAGCGACGCACCTTGGCTGAACGCGCACGCCTCGCGGTCCTGATCTCGGGACGCGGGTCGAACATGGCGGCATTGCTGTACGCATCGCGACTGGCCGACTGCCCGTTCGAGGTCGTGCTCGTTGCGTCGAACGTGCCCGATGCCGCCGGGCTGGCCCTCGCCGCCGCCGAGGGCGTCGAGACGTTCTCCCACGACCATCGCGGGATGAAGCGCGCCGACTTCGACACGCTGATCGACGCCGAACTGACCCGCGCCGGGGCGACGCATGTCGCGCTCGCGGGGTACATGCGGTTGCTCTCAGACGGTTTTGTCGAGCGCTGGGCGGGGCGGATGGTGAATATCCACCCTTCCCTGCTCCCCGCGCACAAGGGACTCGACGTCCATGAGGGCGTGCTCGCGGCGGGCGAAAGCGTGACGGGCTGCACTGTTCACCTCGTGACGAGCGACCTCGATGGCGGCCCGATCTTGGGTCAGGTTCAGGTCGTAGTGCTGCCGGGGGACACGGCGGTGACGCTCGCGGCGCGAGTTCTGATCGCCGAGCACCAGCTTTATCCGCGAGTTATCGCCGATCTTGTCGGAAAGGACTTAACTCCCCCAATCCTCGACCGGCTTCGCGTCCTCGCACTCGCGCTCCCCGCCGCCGCCGAGAAGCAGTCGCACGGCATGGCCGGGTTCTTCGTCACCGGCGGCAAGTTCTTCGCGTATTTCACGCGCGACCACCACAATGACGGGGTGACCGCCCTGCTGGTCAAAACAAGCGGAACCGAGGAGCAGACCAGCCTGATCGAACGCGATCCCGACCTGTATTATCGTCCGGCCTATTTCGGCCCGTCAGGCTGGATCGGCATCCGCCTCGATTGCGAGATCGACTGGGGACATATCGAGGACTGGCTGGCGCGAAGCTGGCGGGCAAGCGCGCCGAAGCGCCTCGCGATGCTGCCGTTCTGACGATGCGCCGGTGCTGGGCCTTGCTCGCGCTCCTGCTCGCTGGATTTAGCAAAGCGCCGGATGCGCCCGCATGGTCCGAACCCACTCCGCCGTTCCGCATCGTCGGAAATATCTACTATGTCGGGACGAAGGGGCTCGCGGCGTATCTGATCGCGTCGCCGCGGAGCCTGATCCTGCTCGACGCCACGCTCGAGGGGAACGTTCCGCAGATCGAGGCAAACATCGTGTCGCTCGGCTTCCGGCTGCGCGACATCCGTATCCTGCTCAACAGCCACGCGCATTTCGACCACGCAGCCGGGCTTGCCCGCCTCAAGCGCGATACCGGTGCCACGATGCTGGCCAGCGCGGGCGACCGCGGCGCGCTAGAAAGCGGTGTCCCGCCGAGCGTGGTGGACTACGGCGTCGTCGCGTTCCCGCCGGTGAAGATCGACCGGGTCCTGGTCGACGGCGAGCCCGTCCGCCTCGGCGACCTCGCGATGACCCCTATCGTTACGCCCGGCCACACGCCGGGGTGCACGACATGGACGATGACTGCCATCGAACGCGGGCGGCCGTTGCGCGTCGTCTTCGCGTGCAGCCTGACCGTCGCCGGAAACGCGCTTGTCGACAACACCGGCTATCCGGGGATCGTCGCCGACTTCCGTCGATCGTTCGTCCGCCTCGCCGCGCTCAAGGCAGACGTCGTCCTGCCTGCGCATCCGGATATCGCCGATGTACTGGAACGCCGCGCCCGTCGCGACGCCGGCGATGTCGATGCCTTTATCGCGCCGGAAAGCCTTGGGCACATCGTCGCCGACGCATCCATGGCTTTCGATGTCGAACTGGCTCGCCAGACCGCTGCGGCCCGGCGAAGCGGGATCAGCCGGTGATTTCGGTCTGCGCGAAGAAATAGGCGATTTCGATCGCGGCATTTTCGGCGCTGTCCGAACCGTGGACGGTGTTCGCCTCGATGCTCTCGGCGTGAACCTTGCGGATCGTGCCCTCGGCGGCATTTGCCGGGTTGGTCGCACCCATGATGTCGCGATAAGCGAGGACGGCGTTGTCGCCTTCGAGGACCTGGACGACGACCGGGCCGGAAATCATGAAGGCGACGAGTTCGCCGAAAAAGCCGCGCTCGCGGTGGACGGCGTAAAAGCCCTCGGCCTGCGCCTGGGTCAGCTGGAGGCGCTTCTGCGCGACGATCCGCAGGCCGGCGGCCTCGATCATCGCGTTGACTGCGCCGGTCAGGTTGCGGCGCGTGGCGTCGGGCTTGACGATCGAAAACGTGCGTTCGGTGGCCATTGGGTCTCCGGGAGAGTTAATTATTTCGGGGAAAGCGCCGCCGCCATATCGGCGCGAAGCCGAAATGGCAAGTTAGGCGGCTTTTTCCCAGCCGCCGCGCTCGGTTTCGCGCCAGTACACCGGGGTGACGCCATCGAGCTCGCGGATCGCCTTCCAGTGGTGCCGGGCAAGCCCGAGCGCGGCGTCGTCGGCACCGTCGAACAGATAGAGCGCGCGGCGGAAGGCAGTCAGTTCGCCGGGCATGACCCCGTCGATCACGACGAGCAGGTCGGCATCGTTCGCCGCGCCCTCTCCAGCGTCGCCGCCCGTCAGGAGAATCGGCTGCGCGGCGGCGTACGGACCATCGACCGCGTGCGGCAGAAACGATGCTGGATCGTAGGTCCATAGCGCGGCGTCGAGCCGCGCGAGTAAGGCCGGGTCGGCTGCGCGGATCACCGCTCGATACCCCGCCGCGACCGCTTTTTCGAGCAGGCGCGGCAGGACGGCATCGAGCGGTTTCGCCGCGAGCTGGTAGAAATTGACGTCGGTCATTTCGAGCGGCGGTTCACCCCTCGAAATTATCCGCGACGAACTTCTCGAGCAGGCGCACGCCGTATCCGGTCGCGCCCTTCGGTGCCAGCGGACCGTCCTTTGCCGTCCACGCCATGCCGGCGATGTCGAGGTGTGCCCATTTGACCCCCGGCTTGATGAAGCGTGCGATGAACTGCGCGGCGGTGATCGAGCCGCCTTCGCGCGGGCCGACGTTCTTCATGTCGGCGATCGGCGAATCGATAAGCTTGTCGTACTCGGCGCCGAGCGGCATCCGCCACAGCCGGTCGCCGGTCGCCGCGCCCGCCGCGATCAGCTGGGCCGCGAGCGCGTCGTCGTTGGCAAAAATCCCGGCCTGCTCGTGGCCGAGGCTGACGACCATCGCGCCGGTCAGCGTTGCGAGATCGACGACGACCTCGGGCTTGAACTGCTCCTGCGCCCACCAGATCACGTCGCACAGCACCAGCCGTCCCTCGGCGTCGGTGTTGATCACCTCGATCGTCTGCCCCGACATGCTGGTAACGACGTCGCCCGGACGCTGTGCCTTGCCGTCGGGCATGTTCTCCACGAGCCCGCAGACGCCGATGACGTTGACCTTGGCGTTACGCGCCGCGAGCGCGTGCAGCGCGCCGGTGACCGCGCCCGCTCCGCCCATGTCCCACTTCATGTCTTCCATGCCCGCGGCGGGCTTGATCGATATGCCGCCGGTGTCGAAGGTCACGCCCTTGCCGACGAGGACCACCGGCACCGCATCGCCGCCGCCGTTCCAGCGCATGACGAGAATCTTTGCCTCGCGGTCCGAACCGAGGCTGACGCCGAGCAGCGCGCCCATGCCGAGCCGGGTCATCTCGGCCTCGCCGAGGACCTCGATCGCCAATCCCGGGGGAGCGACCGCAGCGGCGCGCTCGACGAAACTTTCGGGGTAGATGATGTTCGCCGGCTCGGACACGAGGTCGCGGGTCAACGCGACTCCGGCGGCAATCGCGGCGAGGTTGGCGTGTGCGCTGTCGTCGGCGCCGACGATCGTGATCGCCTCGAGCGTCGCCTTCTGCGAGGCTTTCATCGTCGTGTGGTACTTGTCGAAGCGGTAGGCACGAAGCGTCGCGCCGTGGGCGAGCCGCGCAGCGGCTTCGGCGAGCGGCAGGCCGACTCCCTCGAGCCCGGTCAGGTCGACGGTGACGCTCTTCTCGCCGCTGGTGATGAGCTTGGCGGCGATCGCCCCGCCGATTTTCTCGAATGCGGCGGCGTCGGCAGCCTCGGCCTTGCCGAGCCCGACGACGATGACGCGCGTCGCGGTCGAATTGGCGGGAGCGAAAATCTCGACGACGCTGGCGGCATCGCCGTCGAAGCGAGCTGCAGACATGGCACGCGCGATCTGGCCGCCGGTGACACCGTCGAGCGCGAGCGCCGCACCCGACAGCGGAGCGTCCTTGGCAGCGACGACGGCGAGCGCGCCCATCATGTCGGCAGAAACAGTCGCGGCGTAATTGATGAGCATGGTTGTCCTCAAGTCAGGCGGCGGGTCGGGCCCGTGAGCATTAAGCCCGACCCCGGTCACAACGCAAACCTTGTGGGGCCGCCTTGCGACCTTTGCACCCCCACCGTATGGACCCGAGGTCGCCGCCCGTGATCGCGAAAGTAAAGCTTGCCCCTCCGCTCTGCCCTGCTCGCCGGTCTGGCCTTTCCGACGATCGCCTTCGCCCAGGGGACTGTGGCGGGGGCCCCGGCGACAGCGACGCTTGCGCCCCCGGAGGCTGCCACGCCGTTTTTGGCCGCACCGCCATCGGCCGCACCCGTAACCGGTGAGAAATCGACCTTGCTCGATGGCTCGGGCGACATCGCCAAGCCCGGCGACGTCATCGATTTCGCGGCGGACACGATGGAGTATTCGGACGACGAGCAGCTCGTCACCGCGACCGGCCACGTCCAGATCAACCGCGACCAGTACCGGCTGAGCGCCGACAGCGTGACCTACAACCGCACCTCGGGACAGGTCGAGGCGCGCGGCAACGTCGCGACGATCGATCCCGAGGGGAACAAGGCGTACGGCGACCGCGTCATCCTGACCGATTCGCTCAAAGACGGCGCGATCGACAACATCCTGCTCGTTCTTGCGGATGGCGGTCGGCTGGCGGCGGTGTCGGGGGTCCGCGTCAACGGCCGCAGCATCCTCAACCGCGCGATCTACTCGCCGTGCGCGGTCGAAAAGAGCGATGGCTGCCCGAAGACGCCGGTCTGGGCGATTAAGGCGGTCAAGATCGTCCACGATCCGGTCAAGCACCGCATTTCGTACCAGAAGGCGCGGGTCGAGATCCTCGGCGTGCCGATCATCTATCTGCCCGCCTTCTCGCACCCCGACGGCAGCACCGGCCGGGCCTCGGGGGTGTTGCTGCCCGAATTCGAGATTCGCAACACGCTCGGTTTCGGAATCGGCATTCCCTATCATCTCGACCTCGGCCCCGACCGCGACGTGACGATCAAGCCGTGGCTGTTCAGCGGGGCCAAGCCCGCGATCGACGTCCGCGGGCGCCAGTTGTTAGCTGCAGGACCCGTGCAGTTTCGCGCCTATCTCACCCGCGGCGACGTCATCGACTTCGCCCCCGACGGCGTGACCGAGGTCGACAAGGGGCAGCGCTGGCGCGGTTACTTCGAAGCGAACGGGCGTCTCCAGCTGAGCGACGAGTGGCGCGCGACCTTCTCGACCCGGCTGTCGAGCGACGACACCTTCGACCGCCGCTATAACATCGACTACGACGACTCGCTGCGCAGCACGGTCGACTTCGAACGCTTCCGATCGGACTCGTATCTGTCGGTCGCCGGCTGGGGCTTCCAGAACCTGCGCGCGAACAAGGGCCCCGACACCACCCCGATCGTCCTGCCGCTGATCGACTATGACTGGCGCCCCGAGGAGAAGATCCTTGGCGGCCAGCTCGACATCGCCGCGAACAGCATGAGCCTCGTCCGGATCGACGGCCAGGGCGTGCAGCGCGCGCTCGCCTCGGCGAAGTGGACACGCAGTGTCCTGACCAGCTTCGGCGTCCGCCTGACCGGCACCGGCTTCGTCCGCGGCGACCTCTACAATACCGAGAATGCAGCGGAAGCGACGCTGCCGACCTATGCCGGCGAACCCGGCTTCGAGACTCGTGGGATCGCAGTCGGCGCGGTCGACGCCGAATGGCCGTTCGCTGGGCCGCTCCTCGGTGGCACGCAAACCATCACGCCGCGCGTTCAGGTCAGCGTCGCCCCACTCCATCTCAACCGCAATATCCCCAACGAAGACGCGCGGTCGATCGACCTTGAAGACACCAACCTGTTCGACCTCAACCGCGCCAGCGGCTACGACCGTTTCGAAAGCGGCAGCCGGGTGACCTATGGCCTGCAATACGGCTTCACCCGGCCGCGGCTCGCGATCACCAGCGAGATCGGCGAGAGCGTCCGCATCTCCGGAACCGGGGCAACGGCATTCCTCCAGGGCACCGGCCTGTCGGGTCAATTCTCCGACATCGTTGGAAGGACCACGCTGCAGTACGGCAGCTATTTTTCGCTGACCCACCGGTTCCGCGTCGACAGTACGGACGGAGTGTTCAGGCGCAACGAAATCGACGTGTCGGCGGGGACCTCGCAAACTTACATCACCGTCGGCTATGCGAACTACAATCGCAACATCACGCTCGAAGACCTGACCGATCTGCAGGAAGTGCGTGCCGGCGCGCGCGTCGCGTTCTCGCGCTACTGGTCGGCGTTCGGCTCGGTCATCATCGACCTGACGACCAAGTCGCAGGAGCCGACATCGACGACCGACGGCTTCACCCCGGTCCGGCATCGCGTCGGCGTCCAGTACGAGGACAGCTGCTTCCGCTTTGGGCTGACGTGGCGCCGCGACTATATCACCGACCGCGATTTCAGGGCCGGCAACAGCTATATCTTCTCGATCGCGTTCAAGAATCTGGGGCGCTAGCGGCTCGGTTTCCGGATCGCTAATCGCGGGTTCAGCGCATCGGGCGTATCGACTTTGCGCAACGCTGCGGCACCGTGTAGAGCGCGGCGATGTGTGGCACGGGCGGCGGGGGCCCGAGGAGACGTTGATGAGATTGCGTGGACTGCCGGCGGTGTTATTTGCCGGCGCGATACTGGCGGCTCCGCTCGGGGCGCAGCAGGCGGCCGACAACTCCCCCGACGCGGCCTTCGCCCTGCCCGACGCGCAGGCGCTCGCCGACTTCAACCCGAATCTGCGTAAGGCAACGGCGATCGTCAACGGCGCGGTCATCACCGACACCGATGTCGAACAGCGGCTGAACCTTGTCATCGCAGCGAACGGCGGCAAGATCGATGCCGACGAAAAGCAGCGTCTCCGCCTCCAGGTGCTCCGCAACCTGATCGACGAGAAGCTCGAGATCGGCGAGGCCGAGTCCGCCGACATCAAGATTGCCGATGCCGATGTCGACCAGGCGTACAACCGCGTCGCGACGAACTTCAAGCAGTCGCCGACCGCCTTCGGTGAGTTCCTCAAGCGATCGGGCTCGTCGCCGGCGTCGATCCGTGGGCAGATCCGTGGCGAACTCGCCTGGAGCCGCCTGCTCCGCCGCAAGGTCGAGCCGCTGGTCAACGTCGGCGACGACGAGGTCAAGGCGGTCATCGAAAAGCTGACCGCGTCGAAGGGCAAGGACGAATATCACGTCGGCGAGATCTTCCTGTCGGCGACGCCCGAGAACGAAACCCAGGTGATGACCGACGCCGGACGCATCGTCGGGCAGATCCGCGGCGGCGCATCGTTCGTCGCCTATGCCCGCCAGTTCTCCGAAGCATCGACCGCGGGTGTTGGCGGCGACCTCGGCTGGGTCCGCGCCGAGCAGTTGAACGACGCCGTGGCGCCGGTCGTCACCAAGCTGACCGCCGGCGATCCGGCGACCGGCGTCAGCGACCCGATCCGCGTTCCCGGCGGCGTCGCGATCATGGCACTCATCGAAAAGCGGCAGGTCCTCGCCGCAAACCCCGATGATGCGATCCTCAGCCTGAAGCAGCTCTCGATGGCGCTCAAGCCCGGCATCACCCAGCCCGAAGGCGAGGCGATCGTTGCGAAGTTTCGCAAGGCGACGCAGGACATGGGCGGCTGCGGCCGCGCCGATGCCGTCGCCAAGGACATCGGCGCCGATATCGCGACGAACGATTCGATTGCAATCAAAGATCTGCCGCCTGCGCTGCAGAATTTGATGAAGCAGCTCTCGATCGGCCAGGCGACGCCGCCGTTCGGCTCGGCCGCCGACGGCCTGCGCGTCCTCGTCCTGTGCGGCCGCGACGACAAGCCGACGCTCGCCGCCGAACCAAGCTTCGACGCGGTCTACGCCCAGATGAACGAAGAGCGCGTCAACATGCGTGCCCGCCGCTACCTCCGCGACCTTCGCCGCGACGCCATCGTCGACTATCGCTGAGATGGACCTGACATGGCCCGTTGGAAGGGGCCGCTAGGATGCCCGTGCCGCTCGCCCCGCTGGCGATCGCGCTCGGCGATCCCGCTGGAATCGGGCCCGAAATCGTCGCTGCAGCGTGGGCGGCCCGGATCACGCACAACCTGCCGCCGTTCTTCGCGATCGGCGACATGCGCTCGATCCGCGGGGTCTGGGACGGCCCGGTCGTCGCGCTCGGGGCTCCCGGCGACGCCGCTGCGATGTTTCCCCACGCGCTGCCGCTGGTCCAGGTCGATGATCCCGGTGAGATCATCCCCGGCGCGCCGAACCTGCCGGGAGCCCGCTGCGCGCTCGACAGCCTCGAGATCGCGGTTGGCCTGACCCGCACCGGAACGGCTTCGGGCATCGTCACCGGGCCGGTGTCGAAGGCGCAGCTGTATCAGATCGGCTTTACCTATCCCGGCCAGACCGAGTTTATCGCCGAACGCTGCGGCATATCGGGGGGCAATGTCGTGATGATGCTCGCCGGACCGACGCTGCGGACGGTCCCGGTGACCATCCACACCCCGTTCGCGCAGGTTCCGCACATCCTCACCACCGACCTCATCGTCTCGCGCGCGCGCGTCACCGCCCGCGGCCTCCAGCGCGATTTCGGTATCGCCGCGCCGCGCCTCGCGGTCGCCGGGCTCAATCCGCACGCCGGCGAGAATGGCACGCTCGGACGGCAGGAGATCGACGTCATCATCCCCGCGATCGATATCCTCCGCGCCGAGGGAATCGACGTCACCGGGCCGACGTCCGCCGATGCAATGTTTCACGCGACCGCCCGGGCGAAGTACGACGCGGCGATCTGCATGTACCACGACCAGGCACTGATCCCGCTGAAGACGATCCACTTCGACGACGGCGTCAACATCACGCTGGGCCTGCCGATCGTCCGCACCTCCCCCGACCACGGCACCGCGTTCGACATCGCCGGCCAGGGGATCGCCAGTCCGGCCGCGATGATCGCGGCGATCCGCATGGCGGGCGAGGCGGCGGCGCGCCGCGCGCGGGGCTGATCGCTGCGATGAGCCTCGACGACCTGCCTCCCTTACGCGAAGTCATCGCCCGCCACGGGCTGGCGGCGAAGAAGACGCTCGGCCAGAATTTTCTCCTCGACGGCAACCTCCTCGACCGGATCGCGCGGGTACCAGGGCCGCTTGCGGACGCGCGGATCTACGAGGTCGGCCCCGGTCCCGGCGGACTGACCCGCGCGCTCCTCCGCGCCGGGGCGACCGTCACCGCGGTCGAGCGCGACGACCGCGCCCTTCCCGCGCTCGCCGAACTCGCCGACGCCGCTCCCGGTCGGCTGACGGTTATCGGCGGCGACGCGATGGCACAGGATGAGGCGGCGCTGACCGGCGGCAATGTCCACGTCGTCGCCAATCTGCCGTACAACATCGGCACCGCGCTCCTCGTCCGCTGGCTGACGACGCCATGGCCGCCGTGGTGGCTGAGCCTGACATGCATGTTCCAGAAGGAGGTCGCGCAGCGGATCGTCGCCGCGCCGGGGAGCGACGCCTACGGCCGCCTCGCGGTCCTCAGCCAGTGGCGCAGCACCCCACGAATCGCTTTCGACGTGCCGCGTCAGGCGTTCACCCCGCCGCCGACGATAACATCCGCGGTCGTCCACATCGTCCCCGCCGAGCCGATGGGCGACATCGCCGTCGCCACCCTCGAACGTCTCACCGCCGCCGCCTTCGGGCAGCGCCGCAAGATGCTGCGCGCCAGCCTGCGCGGGCTTTCGGGAGGCGTCGCGGCGCTCGAACGATCGGGCATCGACCCGGCGCGGCGCGCGGAAACATTGTCGGTGGCGGAATTCGTCATGCTGGCGGCGTTGCTGGAGAAATAACGGTCGTCACCTGAACACTAATTGGAAACCTCGAATCGTATCTTGCCTGCGACTGATCGCAAACTGTGCGACGATGCCGCCCCGACGCGATGGTTTAGGCACAACAATAAGAACCTGTGTTTCGTCCGCTTCGCAGAGAGTTCACATATCTATTTTGGCACTTTTAACGGCGTGAACCGTTTCTCATCCGACAGGGGAGATATGCATGCCTAATCATCCGGAACTTGCCGTCGGGGCGCGTGGCGGCAGCGTTCGTGTGCTCCAGCATCTGCTCAACCAAGCGCTTCACGCCAAACCCGGGCTCACCCGTGACGGCATCTTCGGCGCGATGACCAAGTCGGGCACGACTCGCTTTCAACAGGCGCATGGCCTCGCCGCCGACGGCATCGTCGGCGTGAAAACGTGGGCGGCGCTGGGCAGCAGTCTGCACCTCCCCGATCTGGCGGCGGCGGCGGCCAAACCCAACGCGACCCCCGCAGCGCATCCGGCGGCTTCGGCCTCAGCCGGTGGAGCCGCAAGCGCGGCGCGCCCGAGCCCTGCACCTCTGCCACACCCCAACGCCGCCCCGACGGCCCCGCACCTGCCCCCGCCGCGGGCTGCTGCGCCTCCGCCCGCGCCCGCGCCGGCGGCGGCACCCCCGGCCCCCGTCCAAGGCAGCGATGCCAGTGATCCGGCCTGGTATCAGGTCGCGCTTGCCGAGTTCGAGGCGCACAAGACCGTGTTCGGGACCGCCGACGGTAACCAGCGTATTCACGAATATTTCCAGGCGACGTCATACCATCCCGGGATCGGCACGCACGAGGCATGGTGCTCGGCGTTCGTGAACTGGTGCATGAAGCAGGCGGGAATTGCCGGCACTAATCTTGCGAGCGCTGCGAGCTGGCGTGACTGGGGTGTCGCGCTGGCCAAGCCGCGACACGGCTGTGTCATGGTCATCCATTGGGCCGGGCGGACGTCCGGGAGCGGCAATCACGTTACGTTTTTCGACAGCCAGGCGGGAAACACGACGAATTATTTTGGCGGCAACCAGGGTAAAAGGCATCAGATCAGCCACGCCCGCGCCGGTGCTGGTGCGTTTGCCTCCGTCCATTACCGTTGGAAGGCGTGACATGAACTCTACCGTTAAAACTGCGGCCTTGGCTTTCAGCATCGTGGTGTCGAGCACGGCTGCGTCCGCCGCGACCACCGATTTCGGCGCATTCTGGAGCAAGTTTCGCAATGCGGTGGTCGCCCACGATCTGGCGAAGGTCGCCGCATTGACGAAGTTTCCGCTGTCGGCCGGCTTCGATAGCGACCAGGACCATCCGGCCAAAATCGGCCGCACCCAGTTCGCTCGCTACATGGCGACCGAACTCAAGTGCGAGTCAGGCGATGGTGGCACGACCTTCAACATGATCCGGTCGCGGGTGCAGCCGAACGGAAAATATGACGTCCAGGACGCCCACAGCGCCACGGTCGGCCGGTTTGAGTTCGCCAACAGCTCGACCGGCTGGCACCTCACGTCGTTGAATTATGGAAGCACGGTCGAATACCAGCATCGACTGCGTGGGACGTGCTGAGCTTCGGCGAGTGGCCCTCTCGGCGAATCGCACGACAGCCCTGATCGACTAAGATGCCTAGTTGCGGGATGCGGCTGCCGAACCCCGCGCTTCGCTAGAAAATGCGACCTAGTTCTTCGATACCGTCGGCTTGACCGGCTCGGCGCTTGCGGTCGCAGCGATCACCGGCGGCGGCGCGGCGAGCGCGGTTTCGAGGCGCTTGGCGGCCGAGCAGTCGGTCTTGCACAGCGTCTTGATACGGTCGAGGTTGACCCGCGCGCGCGTTGTTGCGCCGCGCGCGATCAGCGCCTTGCCCTGCCCTTCGAGCGCGCCGAGGTCGTTCGGCTCGAGCGACAGTGCCTCGCGATAATATTTGATCGCGCGGCCCGGCAGGCTCTGCATGTCATACGCGTGGGCGATGCCGAGGAAGGCGCGCGCATCCTTCGGATCGACAGCTAGCGCGGCCTCGAACGCGTCGATCGCTGCCGGAGCCTGGCCCTTGTCGAGCGCGGCCTGACCGATCGCGACCCAGCGCAGCGACGCCGGCGACACGGTGTCGTCGCTTGCCGCGCCGATCGCGACGGTCGCCGCCGCCCCGGTAACCAGCAGCGCGAGGGGAATCGACCAGGCTTTACGCATTTCGGCTCGCTCCGATGGTGTCTTGACCGACTTAATCCGCAGCGATCGTATCAGACCCGGGTCAGTCGCGCGATGTAGAATCCGTCGCACCCGTGGGCCCCCGGTGTCAGCACGAGGCTGTTTACGGCCTCGCCCCCTGTCGGGTTGCTGAACATCACGGATTTAAATGTTGCGTTGCGGCGAAGCCATGCGGCAATCTGCGCCTCACCTTCCTCGGGGAGCAGCGAGCAGACGATATAGACGAGCACGCCACCGGATTTGACGAGCGTCGAGCCGAGATCGAGCAGCCGCGCCTGCGCCTCGTTGAGCCGGTCGAGCCGCGCCGGGGTCAGCCGCCAGCGCGCCTCGGGGTTACGCCGCCACGTTCCCGTCCCCGAACACGGCGCGTCGATGACAACGAGATCGGCGGCTTCACGAAGATCGGTCAGCTTGTCGCGCTCGGCCCCCGGGTTGAGCAGCCGCCGCTCAACGATCGATACCCCGGCACGGTCGAGGCGCGGCCCCATGCGGTCGAGCCGCCCGCGATCGGTGTCGGTGGCGATCAAGCGCCCGTCGTTTTGCATCGCGGCGGCAAGCGCGAGGGTCTTGCCCCCCGCCCCGGCGCACAGGTCGACGACGGTCATGCCGGGCTCGGCCCCGCAGACCGCGGCGGCGATCTGGCTGCCCTCGTCCTGAATCTCGATCTCGCCGGCAAGGAACTGCGGCGTCGTTTCGACAGCGAGCGGCAACGTCGTCCGCAGGCCGTTGGCGGCGAAGCGCGTCGGCTCGGCCCCTTCGATATGGACGGCATCGCGCGTCGTCTGCAGCGTGTTGACCCGCAGATCGAGCGGTGCCCGCCCAAGCAGCGCCGCGACCTGACGTGGCGTATCGGCCCCGAAGCGGCGCTCGAGCTTCTCGACGAGCCAGCCCGGCGCGGGATTGGTCGCGGATGAAATCTCGTTGTGGACCAGCGCCGCCGGCGTGTGCCCGATCCCGCCGAACAGCGCGAGCAACTGCGGTGCGTTGGCGCGAGCGTGTCCGATCAACGCGCCGCGCCCGCTCGCGGGGCGATCGCCGATGCTGCGGACGACGTCGTAGATCAGGTCGCGAACCGCGCGGCGGTCTTTCGACCCGGCGTAGCGGCGTGCCGCGAAATAGCGCGCGATGATCGTGTCGGCAGCGGCTCCGCTGTCACGCGCGGCATCGGCAATCAGGTCGATGCATTCGATCGCCGCCTGAACGCGGGCCCCGGGGGTCATATTGTCGTGTTCACTAAATCGAGGGTCCCGGTCACGTTGGGTAGTTCGGCGCTTCGCGAGTGATCGCGACGTCGTGGACGTGGCTTTCGCGCAAGCCGGCGTTGGTGATGCGGATAAACTCCGCGCGTTGCTGGAACTCGGCGATCGTTGCCGCGCCGGTATAGCCCATCGCCGCCTTCAACCCGCCGACGAGTTGATGGAGGACGTCGCGCACCGGGCCCTTGTAGGCGACTTGCCCCTCGATGCCTTCGGGAACGAGCTTGAGCTGGTCTTTGATGTCCTGCTGGAAATAGCGGTCGGCGGACCCGCGCGCCATCGCCGCGACCGACCCCATCCCGCGATACGACTTGTACGTCCGCCCCTGGAACAGGAAGCTTTCGCCCGGAGCCTCGGTCGTCCCGGCAAGCATCGACCCGACCATCACCGCCGCCGCCCCCGCCGCGAGCGCCTTGGCAATGTCGCCGCTGGTACGCAAACCACCGTCGGCGATCACCGGAATGCCCAGCTTCGCGGCGGCCTCGGCGGTGTCGAGGATCGCGGTGAGCTGCGGCACCCCGACCCCGGCGACAATCCGGGTGGTGCAGATCGACCCCGGGCCGATACCGGTCTTGATGCAATCGGCCCCCGCCCCGACAAGCGCGCGCGCCGCCTCGGCGGTGGCGACGTTGCCGGCGATGACCTGGACGCGGTTCGACAGCCGTTTGATCCGGCTGACGGCGGCGGCGACGTGGACCGAATGGCCGTGCGCGGTGTCGACGACGATCAGGTCGCATTCGGCGTCGATCAATGCCTCGGTCCGCGCAAAACCGAGGTCACCCGTGGTCGTCGCGGCGGCAACGCGAAGCCGCCCGGTCGAATCCTTGGTCGCATTGGGGTAAGTGACCGCGCGCTCGATGTCCTTGACGGTGATCAGCCCGATGCAGCGGTAATCCTCGTCGACGACGATCAGTTTCTCGATACGGCGCGCATGAAGCAAGCGCCGCGCCTCGTCCTGCGTCACGCCGGGTCGGACGGTGACGAGGTTGGCGTGGGTCATCAGCTCGCGGACCGGCTGCTCGGGATTTTCGGCAAAGCGGACGTCGCGGTTGGTGACGATGCCGACGAGCCGCCCAGGGCCGCCGTTGGTTGCGGCGTCGACGACCGGGATGCCGCTGATCTTGTGATGCTTCATCAGCGCGAGCGCCTGGCCGAGCGTCTCGTCGCTACGCATCGTCACCGGGTTGACGACCATGCCGCTCTCGAACCGCTTGACCTGCCGCACCGCCTGCGCCTGGACGTCGACGTCCATGTTGCGGTGGAGGACACCGAGACCGCCCGCCTGCGCCATGACGATCGCCATGTCGGCCTCGGTCACGGTGTCCATCGCCGACGACAGGATCGGGATCGTCAGGGCGATCTCGCGGGTGATCCGGGTCGAGGTATCGGCGGCGCTGGGCAGCACTGCGGACTCGGCGGGGACCAGCAGTACGTCGTCGAAGGTCAGCCCAGTCCGGATTTCCATGCGTCTGCGAGCCTCGGCTGCCCGCAGCGCCGATATTGGGCTACGGTCATGCCCTATATCGAAACCGCCGCGCGAAAGCTACCCTTCGCGCGGCGGCACCGAAATCAACTTGGTGTGATCAGGCCTTCGAGTTCAGCCAGGTCATCCAGTATGACGCGAGCGCCTCGCGCGGCGCACCCTTGACCAGCTGGAGCGCGGCAGTCGCCCCGGCCTTGTCGCCCGCCTTGGCCAGCGTCGCGCCGAGACGCAGGTTCGCCGTCGCGGTGTCGACCCCGCCCTTGGTCAGCGCGAGCCGGTACATGTCGGCCGCCTTGGCGTAATCGCCATAGCCGAAATAGGCGTCGCCCTGGCCCATCGCGGTCTTGCCGGTGGCGGCAGCCCGCGCTTCCTTGTCACCCGCCGCAAGGCCGGCCTTGTCGGCGGCGAGTCGGGTCGTGATCGACTTGTTATAGTCGGCGATATACGGCTTGCTGCTCGAGAGCATGCCCTTCTGGACGCCCTCGGCGAGCACGGTCTTCGCCTCGCCCGGCAGGCCCTTGCCGATCGCGGTCTCGACATATTCGGCATAATCGCGCTCGCCGTTAAGCGCCCCGGCGGCGTCCATCAGGCGGAAGATGTCGAGGTTCGACTGATCGTCGGTCTTGACGCTGTCGCGGTAGACGAGCAACGCGTCGCGCCAGTTGACCGGGTTCGGATATGCCGTGACGAGATCCATCGACGCCGACTGGACGAGCGCCGGCAGCTTGGCATCAACCGCGATCTTAAGCTCGGTCCGGTACAGCGATTCATCGGGGGTCTTGCCCGACGCCTTCGTCGCCGCGATCGCCCTCTGCAGCGATGCGATCGCCTGCGGGTTCTGCTTCTGACGCGAATACAGCACCGCAAGATTGCTGAAGATGTCGGGATCGTTCGGCGTCATCGTCGCGAGCTGCTCATAATATTGCGTCGCGGCATTATAGTCGTTCCGCTGGAGCGATAGCGCGGCGAGGTTCTTGACATACTTCGGCTTGTCAGCTGCGGGCAGGAACTCGCTGTTCGCCGACGCCTTGATCGCTTCCTCAAGAAGCGCATTGTCCTTGAGCTTGTTACCGAGCCCGAGCTTCATCTGGCTGATGAAGAAAATGTCGGTCGAATTGAGGTTGCCCGCGGCCTCGGCGGTGCGGAGCTGCGCCAGCGCGCCGGCGTTGTCACCCGCGGCTTCGAGCTTCTGCGCCTCGACGAGAACCGGGCGAACGGGCTTCGAAATGTTCTTGGCATCGACCGCGCCGGGCGCGGCAGCGGCGGCAGCCTCGGCCTTCTTCGCGGTGGCGGGGGCGGCGATCGCGGTCGTCGCGAGCATCGCGGCAAGCAACAGGCGTGAAGTCGGCGTCATCAGTGTCTCCCATCGGACTAATTTGCCCCAGCGCTAAGCCGCTGAAACGTTGCGGTCAATCGCGTAGCAAGCGCCGCATGAACGACTTTTGAACTGTTCAGACAAGGTTTCGCTCCCTAGGCAGGGGCATGCTTGCTGTCCTTTCCCCCGCCAAGACCCTCGATCTCGAGACCCCGGTGCCCGCGGTCGACGCGACCGAGCCGCGCTTCATCGCCGAGGCGGAACGGCTGGCCAAGGTCGCGGCCAAGCTGCGGCCATCGGCGTTGCGCAAGCTGATGCACATTTCGGAAGCGCTCGCCGAGCTCAACGCGGCGCGGTTCAAGGCGTTCGAGACGCCGTTCACGCCCGAAAACGCCCGACCTGCGCTATATACGTTCGACGGCGACGTCTATTCGGGGCTCGACGGACCGGCGATGACTGCGGAAACCGTCGATTTCGCGCAGGATCACGTCCGCATCCTGTCGGGTCTGTACGGCGTGTTGCGCCCGCTCGACCTGATGCAGGCGTACCGGCTCGAAATGGGAATCAAGCTTCCGGTCGGCCGGACGAAGACGCTCGTCGATTTCTGGGGCGAACGGATCGCGAAGGCATTGGCCGAGGACCTTGCCGACCATGACGACAAAACGCTGATCAACCTCGCCAGCGTCGAATATTTCGATGCGGTCGCGGTCGATAAATTACCGGGCAAAGTCATCGCGATCGATTTTCGCGACAACGACGGCGGCGCGCTGCGCTTCAATACCTTCATCGCGAAAAAGGCGCGCGGCGCCATGGCGCGATTCATGTGCGACGAGCGGCTCGATCACCCCGACGGTCTCAAGCACTTCACCGCCGAGGGCTACAAATTCGATGCGCGGCGGTCGGATGACGAACGTTGGACATTCATCCGGGCAAAGTCCTGAGCCCGCTTTAGGAGGTCGACGGGTTCGCGAGCTTCGTTAATCTACACAGGCGAAGAGCAGTCATCCCCGACAGCGTGAGTGATGTGTCGTCGATTCTTGGCGATCCCGGCTATGTGCAAGATGGCTGCTCCGCAGCGCCAGACCGTCGAGCAAAGGCAAAGATACGGCTCCGGCTATCCCGTGACTGCACGATAAGCCCGCACTCAAGGTGGCGCGCAAAACAAAGGGGCCGGACGTTTCCGCCCGGCCCCCGTATTCGACGATATCAGAGAAGCTTAGTTCTTCTTCATCGCGTCGGCCTTGGCATCCATCGAATCCTTGGTCGCCTTGGCATGTTCCTTCATCGCGTCGGCAGTCTTCGACGCATCGTCCTTCATCGCGCTCGCCTTGTCCTTGGCAGCGTCGACCATGGCGTCGGCCTTCTTGTCGGTCGAGTCCTTCATCGCGCTGGCATCCGACTTGGCGGCGTCGACAACGCCATCGGCCTTGGTCTTCATCGCATCGGCGGCGGCATCGGTCGTCGTCGTCGCGGTCGTCGTCGTCGACGTCATCGCATCGCTCGCCGGGGCCGACGCGTCGGTCGCAACCGGGGTGGTCGTCGTCGTGTCGGTGGTTTCAGCAGCCTTCTTGCCGCAGGCACCGAGCAGGCCGAGGCTGGCAACAGCGACCAGCGTAATGGCAGTCTTCATTGTCGTTCTCCGTAGGAAATGATGCGTGACGTACGCGAACGCGTCGTTAGCGAAATCGGAGGCGCTTGCGAAGCGTGAATATGAGCGGCAAATTAACCGCCGCTCAATCCTCGCCGCCTGCGTCCTTGAAAGCTATTGGTTCGCGTAAGCCTCATTCCCGACGAAGCCCATCTTCTTGACGCCCGAACGCTGCGCCGCTGCCATGACCTCGTCGACCACGACGTACTTTGCCAAAGCATCGGGCTTCAGCCGGAGCTCGGGTTCGACCGGCATCGCCACCGCCTGCTTCATGTAGCCGATCAACTGGGGAAGCGTGACTTCCTTGTTGTTCCAGTAGATCGCACCGAGGAAGTCGATGTTGACCTGGTTGAAGTCGGGCTTGACGTCCGACGGATTGGGGTTGGGCGGCGGCAGGTCGAGCTTGACCGCATGCGTCTGGATCGGAATCGTGATGATGAACATGATCAGCAGGACGAGCATGACGTCGATCAACGGAGTCGTGTTGATGTCCATCATCGGGCTGCCTTCGCCGCCACCACCGGAACTAATCGCCATTTCTATACTCCTTGCGGCGGGCGCGGCCCGCCGCTTTGTATCTTAACGTTCGGTGATCGTGCCGGCAGGCGGCTCCGAGATGAAGCCGATCTTCTGGAAGCCCGCGCGCTGGAGCGTGTAGATCACACCCCCGACGCAGCGATATTCCATGTTGGCGTCACCGCGGATATGGACCTCGGGCAGTTCCTGCTTCGAGCCCGCATCCTTCTGCCGCTTGATTTCAGCACGGAGCGCCGCGACCGAGCGATCGAGGAGTTCCTGCTTCGTCGCGATCTTCTGCTGACCCCAGTACGTGTTGCAGGCGGCATCGACCGACAGCAACACGTTCTCGGGCTTGGTCGTCGTCGGCAGATTGGCGACCTTCGGCAGCGACAACGGGATCGTCTGGATGACGACCGGAACGGTGATCAGGAAGATGATCAGCAGCACCAGCATGACGTCGACGAGCGGCGTCGTGTTGATGTCGGTCATCGGCCCTTCTTCACCGCTTTCGTCCGGTGATCCGACATTCATCGACATGGTAAAGCCCTCGTCTTATCGATCAACGCGCGACTACGGGCTTGCCCGAAACGACCATCGTCTCCGAGGGGACGCGAGCACCCGACATCAGGTAGCCGTGGACGTCCGAGGCGAAGTCGCCGAGCTTTTCGGTGACCGACTTGTTGCGGCGGATCAGGTAGTTGTACCCGAGCACGGCGGGAACGGCGACGAACAGGCCGAGCGCGGTCATGATCAGCGCTTCACCGACCGGGCCGGCAACCTTGTCGATCGATGCCTGACCGGCGATGCCGATGTTGATCAGCGCGCGGTAAATACCGATGACGGTGCCCATAAGACCGACGAACGGAGCGGTTGAACCGACCGAGGCGAGGAAGGCGAGACCGCCCTGGAGCTTCGACACGACGCTCGCGTTCGAACGGTTGAGCGCCATCGTCACCCACTCGTGCTGATCGATCTTGTCGGTCAGGCGGCCTTCGTGATGCTCCGAAGCGCGCAGGCCGTCGTCGACGATCTGGCGGAACGCGCTGTTCTTGCCGAGCTTCGATGCGCCGTCCTTGAGGCTGGGCGCGGCCCAGAACTTCTTCTCGAGCTCACCGGCGTCGGCAAGCACCTTCCGCTGGTCCCACCACTTGGTCAGGATGATGTACCACGAACCGAGCGACATGACGACGAGAACGCCGAAAATCGCCTGGGTGATGATACCGCCCTGTTGCAGGGCCTGCATCAGGCCGTAGGGGTTGGTCGTAGCAACGGTTTCCATCTGGTTTTCCTTGCGATGTCGCGATTTATCGTGATCGGGTTACGGTCTTGTCCGCCCGGTGAGCCGGGCGGACGGGTGCGGTTATTTACGGATCTGCCAGCGGATCGGCAGGACTTTCGTCGATGCGACCGGCGTTCCGTTCTGGAGTGCAGGCTTGAAGCGGAAGCGACGCTGCGCGATCTGGCAGGTCTTCTCGTCGAGCTTCGGAAAGCCGCTCGACGTCGTCACCGCGCAGGTATCGACCTTGCCCTGTGCACTGATCCCGATCGTGATGACCGTCCGGCCCTCCTCCTCGGCGCGGAGCGAAGCCGGCGGATAGTCATCCTCCGAAACTT
Source organism: Polymorphobacter megasporae (assembly GCF_018982885.2). Taxonomy (NCBI): domain Bacteria; kingdom Pseudomonadati; phylum Pseudomonadota; class Alphaproteobacteria; order Sphingomonadales; family Sphingosinicellaceae; genus Glacieibacterium; species Glacieibacterium megasporae. The sequence goes on from NZ_CP081848.1 coordinate 3,096,077, forward strand.
CGAGACTGCGCGGATTGGCGGTCGCGGCCTGGGTCGGACCCGTCGGAGCGGGCGGCGCAGGCGCAGCAACCGGAGCCGGCGGAGCGACATACGTCACCGGCGGCGGCGGCGCGACGTTCTGCGTCGTGATCGTCGGCGGCGGCGGACTGTCGTTCTGGACGGTCACTTCCGGGGGCGGAACGAACGGCGGAATCTCGATGTCCTTCGGCGGCGGCGGCGGCGGTTCGTCGGGCGGCGGCGCCTCTTCCTTGATGTTGACCGTCTCGAGCGGTCCGACGATGTGCTTGACCATCTTCAGCGCGAGTCCGGTTATGAGCGCATAGCCGAGGAAGATGTGAATGATCACGGCGATGCCGAGACCGATCATCTTGCCTCTGCTAATTCCCTGATCAGCGTAAGCCATAACTCGAGCGAGACTCCCTCAAATGACCGGAGCGCCCCGTGGCGCGCCATGAATGCGTGGACTCAGTCTCGCCGATCAACGCTCGGTTTGACAAGCGAACAATCCAGTTTAGCGCATTATGTTGCGCTGCAACGTGGCTTGACGTCCGAACATTAGCCGCCGAGCCGTCGAGCCGCAACCCGCTTTGTCGCGCGTTAACAGATTAGTCAGTCTCGAGCGCGTCTTGCCGCGACCGCCACCACAGCCTAAGCCGCGACCATCCCCAAACCGGAGCGAATAATGTCGATCGCCCGCCTGCTTGTCCTCCCGCTCGTCCTCGCGCTTTTGGCCAACGCCCCTGTGAGCGCTACCACCGTCGGTTTCGCGGATCTGGCGACGTTGAGCAGCGCCGCGCCGGTCGTGATCCGCGCGACGATCTTCAAGGCCGAGCGGCTCAAGCCGCGCGACGCGCCCGATGTCGCGCCGGGGAGCGCCCGGATGCTCGTGTCGGCGGCGACGACATCGGCGATCGTCGCGCCGGGCGAGGTGCCGCCGCGGATTACCTACCTCGTCGACGTGCCCCTCGACGCGCGGGGCAAGCCGCCGCAGCTGTTGCGGAGCGACGTCCTGCTGTTCCTTCGCGGCAACCCGGCAACCCCCGGCGAATATACTCTGGTCTCCGCGCACGGCCAGCTCGACTGGTCCGCCGACGCCGACGCCGCCGTCCGGGCGATCCTGACCGGTGCCCGCAGCGGAACCGTCCCCGTCGTCACCGGTGTCACCTCGGCGTTCCGCGTCCCCGGCGCAGTCCCCGGCGAGGCGGAGAGCCAGTTCTTCCTGTCGACCCGCGACGGCAAGCCGGTTTCGCTCGTCGTCCTGACGCGGCCCGGCGAGGCGCGGAAGCTGACGATCGCGCTCGGCGATGTCATCGACGATGCCGCCGCCGGCGTGAAGCCGGGGACATTATTATGGTATCGGCTCGCGTGCTTCCTGCCGCAGGCGCTACCGGCCAAGCTCGACGCCGGCGCGGATGTCGCCGACGATTATCGCTTCGTGCTGACGTCGCTCGGCCCGTGCGGGCGGACTTTCTAGAAGGACGCGATCTCGACCCCGACCGCGGCGCAATCGGCGTAGATGTCGGGTTTGCGCGTCGATACGCGGATCCCGGTGACGCCGCGCCGCGCCGCAACATGGTCGTACACCGCGCGGCAGACGGTCTCCTGGAGATTGAACCGGCGTCCGGCGACGATCGCGACGATCCCGGTGCGCAGCGCGTCGTAATCCCACGCTTCTGCGACGGTATCGGATTCGGGGAAATTCTCGGCGTCGAGCCAGACCTCGACATTGATCCGCAGCCGCTGCGGCGTGCCGATCTCGAAGGCGTGGAAACCGATGTCGACCGGTAGGTCGAAGTCTTCGAGGACGATTTTGCGCGTACGCGGCGTGAGGGAGGCCGGGATCAGGCCCGCGAGGTCGGTCATTCGGACTCCACCATATACGCCACGTCGCGCGGCAGGCCGAGCAGGCGCTGCCCGGCATCGAGGGTGATCGTCTGGGCGTTCAACGTCGGCGTGGCAATGATGTAGCGCAGCGTCGCGACGATCTCGGCGACCTCGACCCCGCGGCCGAGCGGGTTGAGCGTGTGCGCCTTGGCAAAATTCTCGCGCGACTGCGGCCCGCTGACCATCGTCACCGCCGGCGCGATCGCGTTGACGCGCAGCTTGGGGGCATAGGCGCGCGCGGCGAGCTCGGTCAGCCCGGCGAGGCCGATCTTGCTGACGGTGTACGACAGGAAATCGGGGTTGAGACTGGCGAGCTTGGCGTCGAGCATGTTGACGACGATCCCGGCGTCGTCGATCCCCGCATCGTCGATCGCGGCGGCGAAGGCGCGGATCAGCAGCGCGGGGGCGCGGAGGTTGACCGCCATGTGGCGGTCCCATTGCTCGATGGTGAAGTCGTCGAAGTGGTCGGGGTCGAAGCGCGATGCGCTGTTGACGAGCAACCCCGGCGGGGCGGCGGCGACGGCGGCGGCAACGATCTTCGCCGTTGCGTCGGGGTCGATGAGATCACACGCGATGACCGACGCCGCGCCTCCCGCGGCGATCAGCTCGTCGCGCAACGCATCGGCCTCGCTGGTCGACGCGTGGCAGTGGATGACGACGTGCCAGCCATCGGCGGCGAGCGCACGGACCAGCTCCGCCCCAATGCGCTTGGCACCTCCGGTGACGATGGCGCTGCGGTTGAGAGGCTGGGCGGTCATCTGGGCGAGGTAGCGACCGCGCCCGGCGGCGGCAAGCGCGGCAGTGTGCCGCCTGAAAAATGGGCAATGTCTTCGACCCACACCGTTCGCCGTTGGTGCAGACGATAATCTGCGCACCCCGTCCGACCGTCGCACACCGCTTTGTCCACAGCCGCCGTGGATAAGCCAATCCTTGAGACGCGGGCCGTGCGCGCCTAGATGCCGTTGACCGATGGCCCTGCCCCCGCCCCCCGACCGCTTTTCCGAGGACATCTCGGCGTCCACCGTCCGGGGGCGCGAGACGCCCGACATCGATGCGGGCGTCGCGGCGATCCGCAACGTGCTGCGGACGCTCCCCGCGCGCCCGGGGGTCTACCGGATGCTCGATAGCGGCGGCGACGTTCTGTATGTCGGCAAGGCGCGCGCATTGAAGGCGCGGGTGACCAACTACACCCAGGTCACCCGCCTACCCCGCCGCCTCCAGCGGATGGTCGCGCAGACGCGGTCGATGACGATCGTGACAACGAATTCGGAGAGCGAGGCGCTGCTGCTCGAGGCGCAGCTGATCAAGCGCTTCCGCCCGGCGTACAACGTCCTGCTGCGCGACGACAAAAGCTTCCCGTTCATCTTCCTGCGCGAGGACCACGCCTTTCCGCGGATCTCGAAGCACCGCGGTGCGCGGGGCGGCAAGGGCATTTATTACGGGCCGTTCGCCAGCGCCGGCGCGGTCAATACGACGCTCAACGCGCTGCAAAAGGTTTTCCTGCTGCGGTCGTGCTCGGATTCGTTCTTCGCCAACCGCTCGCGGCCGTGCCTGCTCCACCAGATCAAGCGCTGCTCTGCGCCGTGCGTCGATCGGATCGAGCCCGACGCCTATGCCGAGCTTGTCGACGACGCCAAGGCGTTCCTGTCGGGCAAGAGCCAGGAGGTCCAGCGCAAGCTCGGCGGGCTGATGGAGACCGCGGCGGCGGCGTACGACTTCGAACTTGCAGCGGTATTCCGCGACCGGCTACGCGCGCTGACCTACATCCAGGGCAGCCAGGCGATCAACGCTGCCGACGCCGCGACCGATGCCGATATCGTCGCGCTCGCGTGCAGCGCCGGGGTAATGTGCATCCAGGTGTTCTTCATCCGCGGCGGGCAGAACTGGGGGCACCGCGCCTTCTTCCCCGCGCACACCACCGAGGTCGCCGAGGACGAGGTGTTGGCGGCCTTCCTCGCGCAATTCTACGACGACGTGCCGGTGCCGCGCGAAGTGTTGCTCGACCGCACCCTCGACGAGATGACGCTCCTCGCCGATGCGCTGTCGGAGCGTGCGGGCAAGCGCGTCGGCCTCCGCGCGCCGCAACGTGGATCGTCGAAGCGCCTCGTGGAACAGGCGACGCGCAACGCGAAGGAGGCACTCGACCGCCACCTTGCCGAATCGACGACGCAGGGGAAGCTGCTCGCCGAGTTGGCCGAGCTTTTCGATCTCGCCGCGCCGCCGCAGCGGATCGAGGTCTACGACAACAGCCACATCCAGGGGACCGCCGCGCTCGGCGCGATGATCGTCGCCGGACCCGAGGGCTTCCGCAAGAACGCGTATCGCAAGTTCAACATGAAGGACCCCAGCATCACGCCGGGTGACGACTTCGCGATGATGAAGGCGATGCTCGGGCGGCGCTTCGTCCGGCTCGAAAAGGAAGATCCCGACCGCACCAGCGGTGACTGGCCCGACCTGCTGCTGATCGACGGCGGACGCGGGCAGTTGAATGCGGTGCTCGAGGTCATGGGCGAACTCGGCGTGTTCAACGTCTGCGTCGTCGGCGTGGCGAAGGGCCCCGACCGCAACGCCGGGCGCGAGACCTTCTACCTGCCCAACGGCCGCGAAATGACGCTGCCGCCGAACACACCGGTGCTGTTCTTCCTCCAGCGGCTGCGTGACGAAGCGCATCGCTTCGCCATCGGCGCGCATCGGGCGAAGCGGTCGAAGGCGATCGTCGCCAACCCGCTCGACGACGTCCCAGGCATCGGCCCGGCGCGTAAGCGCGCGCTGCTGATGCATTTCGGCACGTCGCGAGCGGTGCGCGGGGCGACGCTTGCCGACCTCGAGAAGGCCCCCGGCATCAGCAAGGGCATGGCGGCCGCGTTGCACGGGCACTTCCATCCGAAGGGCTAGAAGCGCCGCACGAAAAGCCTGTCCTACACGCCACTTCGCGGCCTAGCCTCGGCGGCTGAGACGGAAGGAACGCGATGAACCGCTACGACGACGCCATACAGGGTCTGCGAGAGCATGGTGGGCGCTCGATCGGGCTGACCCGTTTGGTTCGCGGCAGGATGACATGCCCCCGAGACGTGGCGTCAGGTTCATCAACTTTGGAATATTGTTGCGCGACCGTTTTAAGCCATTCTGGTTCGCGACAGCAGTTGCGACTAGCGGCGCGCGGCGACTCGCGTCCACGTCTGCGTCTGGCAGACGAGCCCGGGAATGACGCAGCCGCTGACTTCGAGCGCGTTCGGGCCGACTTGCGCCAGCGTGCCGGCGACGGTCTGGCCGATGTCGGGCACGAAGACTTCGCCGGTCCAGTGGTCGGGACCATCGGCGGCCAGACCGCGAAACAATTGCGTGCCGACGAGCTGGTCGGTGCCGCCCCGCGCGGCGTCGTCGCGGGCCTTGTCGTTCGCCCGGACGACGGTGCCGCACAGGCGCGGGCCGCACGGCGCCATCGCCACCTCGACGCTGCCCGCCGGGTTGTGCCATGTTCCGGTGATCCCCGCGGCGTGGAGCGGCGTCACGGCGGCGACACTGGCAAGGGCGGCAAGAACGACGAGCGGCAGACGGTGCATGGCGGACTCCCAACGACGACTGGCGGACTAAGGGCACCGGGCTGGACGCGGCATGAACGATGGAGACGGCGATGACCCTGACGCTTTACACTGCGGCAACGCCCAACGGGTATAAGGTATCCGTCGCGCTCGAGGAGCTCGAGCTCGCCTATGACGTCCGCAAGCTCGACCTGATGGCAGGCGAGCAGAAGCAGCAATGGTATCTCGATATCTGCCCGAACGGACGCGTTCCGGCGATCGTCGACCATGACGTGCCCGGCGGCTTCCCGGTCTTCGAATCGGGCGCGTGCCTGATCTACCTCGCCGAGAAGACCGGGCGGCTGATGCCGTCCGACGCGCTCGGGCGCAGCCGCGTGCTCCAGTGGTTGATGTTCCAGATGGGCGGCGTCGGCCCGATGATGGGACAGGCGAACGTCTTCTTCCGCTATTTCCCCGAGAAGATTCCCGCCGCGATCGCGCGCTATCAGGGCGAAGGCCGCCGCCTGTTCACCGTCCTCGACGGCCAGCTCGCAAAGACCGAGTATCTCGCGGGCGACGACTATAGCATCGCCGACATCGCCAACTGGTGCTGGACGCGGACCGCCGCATGGTCGGGCATCGACACCGAGGGTCTGCCCAACCTGGCGCGCTGGCACGAGACGATCGCGGCTCGCCCGGCGGCGCAGCGCGGGATCGTCGTGCCCGAAGACGCGAGCGCCAAGATGAAAGGGGGCGACGACGCCAAGAAGTTCGCCGACCGGGCGCGGTCGATCGTCGAGATGGGCAAGCCCGCAACCTAAGCAACCGAATTTCCGGGGGGGAAACGACTGTGACGCACTACCTGCCACTAACCGAAGGCGCGCTCATCGCCGCGCTCGCAATCTACGTCTGGTCGGGGATCCGTGTCAGCCAGGCGCGCACCAAGTTCGGCGTCATGGCCCCGACCGTGACCGGGGCCCCGGAGTTCGAGCGGGCGTTTCGTGCGCAGCAGAACACCGTCGAGCAGATGGTGTTGTTCGTGCCGCTCCTCGGCCTTGCGGCGTTGTTCTGGGGCGACCTGTGGGCAGGGCTTTACGGGGCGATCTGGAGCGTCGGGCGGCTGATCTACATCGAGACGTACATCCGCGCCGCCGGCAAGCGCTCGCTCGGCTTCCTGCTGTCGGGCGTGCTGTCGTTGATCGTCCTGATCGCCGTCATCGTCAGCTTCGGCCTTCACCAGTTCGGGATCGGCTAAAGCCCTCGAAAGGTTGCGAAATCCTCAACCGCGGCGCGGCGCGCACGCATCGCGTTGACCGGATCGGCGGGGTCGGCGTGGCCGATCGCCATGCCGCAGAACAGCATTCGCTCGGGCGGCAGGTCGATGAATTTCCCCACTGTCTGCGGATACACCGCCCAACACTCCTGCGCGCAACTATCGAGCCCCTCCTCCCGCAGCAGCAGCATCACCGTCTGGAGGAACATGCCGAGATCCGACCATTGCGGCGGCCCCATCCCCCGGTCGACCGAGCAGAACAACGCCATCGGCGCGCCGAAGAACTGGAAGTTGCGCGCGAACCACATCATCCGCGCCATCTTGTCCTCGCGCGGAATGCCGAGCGCGCCGTACAAATCCTCGCCGACCTCGAAGCGATAAGTCCGCTGCCGCTCGGGCAAGGTCTTGGGATAGATGTCGTACTCGCTCCCCTCGCCGCCCGGCGCCGCCCGGACGCGGTCGAGCATGATCGCCTTCAGCTCGGCCAGCGGTTCGCCCGCAACGACGTCGATGTGCCAAGGCTGGAGATTGCCCCCCGACGGTGACCGTGCCGCTGTCGCGAGGACGCGTCGGATCACCGCGGCGTCGACCGGGTCGGGCAGGAACCCACGGACCGACCGGCGGCTCGCCACCGCATCACTGACCTGCATCGATCTCGCTCCAGCCGTTGAGTTGCTGAGGCCCTTAGCCTATCCCCGGCGCGTGTTGTCCAGCCTCCCCAATCTCCTGACGCTCAGCCGGATCTTCGCGGTCCCCTTGCTCGTCGCCCTGCTGTGGGATCCCGGGGTCGCGGCGATCCTTGCGGCGTTCGTCGTCTTCTCGGTCGCCGGAGCGACCGACTATCTCGACGGCTATCTCGCCCGGGCGCGCGGCACGGTGTCGAAGCTCGGGGTGTTCCTCGATCCGGTCGCCGACAAGATCATGGTCGCGGCGACGATCGTCATGCTCGTCCATGTCGGCGCGATCCACGGGCTGGCGGTGATCGCCGCGCTCGTCATCCTGCTCCGCGAGATCACCGTCTCCGGCCTGCGCGAATTCCTCGCCGGGCTGCAGGTGTCGCTCCCGGTCAGCGCGCTGGCGAAGTGGAAGACCGCGTTCCAGATGATCGCGCTCGGTGCGCTGATCCTCGGCGTCGCCACCCCGAAGATCGCGCCATGGCTGCCCGCGCCGCTCGTCGGGCTGTGGTGCCTGTGGCTCGCCGCGGGGCTGACCGTAGTCACCGGCTACGACTATCTCCGTGTCGGCCTCAAGCACATGGACACATGATCGACCTCGTCTATTTCGCGTGGGTCCGCGAGCGGATCGGGGTCGACGGCGAGGTGCTGCCGCTGCCGCCCGGAGCCGCGACGGTCGGCGATCTGCTCGACTGGCTCGCCACCCGCTCCCCCGGCCACGCCGCCGCGCTGGGCGACCACACGGCGATCCGCGTCGCGGTCGACCAGGCGTTCGTCGGGCTCGATGCGGCCATCACCGACGGTGTCGAAGTCGCGATCTTCCCCCCGGTCACCGGAGGGTGATCGCCGTCCGCGTCCAAGCCGAGCCGATCGACTCCGCCGCCGCGATCGCCGCGCTGACCAAAGACCGTGACGACGTCGGCGCGGTCGTCACCTTCACCGGCTTCGTCCGCGCCGACGATGACCTGATCGCGCTGACCCTTGAGCACTACCCAGCCATGACCGAACGCGCCCTCGCCGCGATCGCCGCCGAGGCCGAGGTGCGCTGGCCCGTCACCGGCGGCAGCGTCGTCCACCGCGTCGGACGGATGCTGCCCGGCGAGGCGATCGTCCTCGTCGCCGTCGCCAGCGCCCACCGCGCCGCCGCATTCGAGGCGTGCGCCTTCCTGATGGACTGGCTCAAGACCAAGGCCCCGTTCTGGAAGTCGGAGGAGCGCGCCGGGGGAGCAACTTGGGTCGAGGCCAAAGCGAGCGACGACACCGCCGCCGCTCGCTGGAACTAACCAGATACGCTAAGTTCAAAATAAGGTCACGCAAACGCGCATGTCTTGTTCGGCAGCCTTACGCCCCAAACGCAAGCCGCCTCGCATTTTGTTCTTAGCCTATCCGGTTCAGAATGTCAAGCCCTCACGTCGTCAGCACGACTTTCCCCGTTGCCTTGCGGTCCATCATCCAGCGGATCGCTGCCGGGCCTTCTTCGAGCGGGAAATGCTTGCTGACGTGCGGCTTGAGCTTGCCCGCGGCGTACCAGTCGAGCAGCTCGGCCATGTTGGCGCGGTGAACCTGCGGTTCGGCCTGGGTGAACGCGCCCCAGAACACGCCGACGATCGACGCGCCCTTGATCAGCGGCAGGTTGAGCGGCAGCGACGGGATGTTACCCGCGGCGAACCCGACAACGAGGTAACGCCCGTTCCAGCCGATCGAGCGGAACGCCGGCTCAGCGTAGCGGTCGCCGACGGGGTCGTAGATGACGTCGGGGCCCTTGCCGCCGGTCAGCCGCTTGACCTCGTCCTTGAGGTTGGCTGTCGCGTAATTGATCGTCGCGTCGGCGCCATATTCGCGACACAGCTCCAATTTTTCATCGGTCGAGGCGGCGGCGATGACCGTCGCGCCCATCAGCTTGCCGAGCTCGACCGCGGTCAGCCCGACGCCCCCCGCCGCGCCGAGGACGAGCAGCGTCTCCCCGGGCTGCAGCCGGGCGCGCTGCTTGAGCGCATGATGCGACGTGCCGTAGGTCATGGTGAAGCCGGCGGCGATGTCGGCGGGCATGTCGCCCGGAATCGGAACGATCTGCGCGCGATTGGCGATGACATATTCGGCGAAGCAGCCGTTCCCGGTCATCGCCACAGCGCGATCACCGACCTTGAGATCGTCGATCCCCTCGCCGACCGCGTCGATCACCCCCGCCGCCTCGCCACCCGGGGTGAACGGCATCGGCGGCTTGAACTGGTAGAGGTTCTGAATGATCAGCGTGTCGGGAAAATTGACCCCGGCGGCCTCGACCTTGAGCCGGACTTGCCCACGTCCTGGCTCGGGCATCGGCACGTCCTGGACCACGAGCAGTTCGGGCGGACCATGCTCCACGCACATCACGGCTTTCATCGACGCTTCCCCAAGTGATTGATCGGCTTCGTGTGCCGTGCGGCAAGGGATATCAGCATCGCCGGTTGGAACAACCCGTATCCGCAATCAGACGGAAACAGCATGGCATTTCAGTCGCTTGCGACTTGAACCGCGCTGCGGATGTCAGTCGCGGCAGCAACGAGGGCATCGGCGAGCAAGGCAAACTCGTCGGCGCGCGGTGAACTCGACCGCCACGCGAGCGCGATCTCGCGGCTCGCGTGCTCGCCTTTTACCGGGCGGGCGATGACCGGGGTGTTGAGTAATATCCCGGCGTCTATCGCCATTTTAGGCACGAGCGTGAGCCCGAGGCGATTGGCGACCATCTGGACGAGCGTATGCAGCGAGGTGCCGAGGATTGCGGCATCGGCGCGCAGATCGGGGCGCCCGCATGCCGCGAGCGCGTGATCCTTGAGGCAGTGCCCGTCCTCGAGCAACAGCAGCCGCGCGGTGTCGATCGCCTCGGGCGGGACGCGGAGTGGCGGGTCGGTATAGTCGGCAGGATGGAAGGCAAGGTAGAACGGGTCGTCGAACAGCCGCTTGGTGGCGACGTCGCCGCACCCCCACGGCAGCGCGAGCAGGACGCAATCGAGTTGTCCGCGCGCAAGCGCCTCGCACGCCGCGCCGCTCGGTTCTTCGCGCAGGAACAGCTTGAGGTCGGGATAGGATTCGCGGAGCCGGGGGAGAAGGCGCGGGAGCAGGAACGGCGCAATCGTCGGGATGACGCCAAGGCGGAGTTCACCGCCGAGCGGCTTCGAGGCAGAGTGTGCGAGTTCAGCGAGCTCGTCGGCCTCGCGCAGCACAGTATACGCTTTTGCCACGACGCGCTCGCCAAGCGGGGTGAAACGGACGACGCGGCGAGTCCGCTCGACCAGCGTCACCCCGAGCAACGTCTCGAGTTCACGCAAACCCGCCGATAGCGTCGACTGGCTGACGAAGGTTGCAGCCGCCGCGCGGCCGAAATGACCGCTTTGGTGCAATGCAACAAGATATTGCAACTGCTTAAGGGTTGGCAGGAAAGTCATCGGGAAAGCCGATCAATAGCCGAGATTATATTCGTTAGGCAAATTTGGTGCAGTGCACCATTTAGGGTTGGCGATATATTCCCAAGGAGAATCCCATGCTCAGCGTCGGCGACAAGCTGCCCAATTTTACCCTCTCGGTCCAGCAGGGCATATCCGCCCTCCCCGGTGGCGAAACGCTCGATCTCGCGACCCATGCCCCCGGCAAGTGGAAGATCCTGTTCTTCTGGCCCAAGGACTTTACCTTCATCTGCCCGACCGAGATCATCGGGTACGGCGATCTCGCCGAAGATTTCGCCGACCGTGACACCGTTCTGATCGGCGGCTCGACCGACAGCGACTTTGTCCACTTCGCATGGCGCAAGGCCGACGAGCGCCTCGCCAAGTGCGACTTCCCGTGGATCGCCGACAACAAGCACGAGCTGACCCGTGCCCTTGGCATCCTCGACAAGGACGCTGGCGTCGCGCTGCGAGCGACCTTCATCGTCGACCCCGAAGGCGTGATCCAGCACATCACGGTCAATGGCCTCAACGTCGGCCGCAACCCGGCGGAGACGTTGCGCATCCTCGACGCGCTCCAGACCGACGAGCTGTGCCCGTGCAACTGGAAGGAAGGCGACGACGTCCTCCAGCCGATGGCCGAAGCGGCGTAAGCCCCACGTCCTTCTTCCGACTGGGAGAGGGATACGTCTGTTCCCTCTCCCCTTGAGGGAGAGGGACGGCGCTCTTGCGCCAGGGTGAGGGCTAAGTGCGGCACGTCCCGCCTTATGCTCCTCTCCCCCATCCACCCTCACCCTGGTCGCCAAGCGGCAACCGTCCCTCCCCCTCGAGGGGGGAGGGAAACAAGATGACGTAGGATTTCCCATGTCCCTCAACGACCTCGCCCGCACACTCCCCGACTATGCCAAGGATCTTCGGCTCAACCTGTCGTCGCTGCTTACCGAGCAGGGCCTGACCGATCAGCAGAAATATGGCTGCATCGTCGCGTGTGCCCACGCCGCGTCGTACCGCCCGCTGATCGTCGAGGCCGAGGCCGACGCCGCAGCGAAACTGACCGAAGCCGGCATGACCGCCGCCAAGGCCGCCGCGTCGATCATGGCGATGAACAACATCTACTACCGCTTCATCCATCTTGCGGCGAACAAAGAATATTCGACGCGTCCGGCAAAGCTGCGGATGAACGTCATCGGCGCCCCCGGAATCGACAAGGCCGACTTCGAGCTGTTCAGCCTCGCGGTCTCGGCGGTCAACGGCTGCGGCATGTGCATCGACGCGCATGAAAAGGTGCTGCTTGCGGCGGGCATGTCGATCGACACGATCCAGACTGCGGTGCGCATCGCGGCGGTGATCCATGCGATCGCACGGTCCCTCCAGGCGCTCCCGCAAGCCTGAACGAAAAGAGGCGGCCCGGGTCAGGGCCGCCTCCATTGTCATTCACGCTGCGATCGGTCGCAGCGATCAGAAGTTGCGGTTCGCGCCCATTCCGGTCGACGCCATGCCGCTCGATCCGGCACCGGTGGTCGACCCGATTGCATCGGCAGTGTCAACGCCCGCCGCGCGGCCGTGCGGAATGTTGACGCCGTAATAGTCGTCGATCTCGCCGCTGCGCTGACCGTAATCGAGCGTATCGACCTCGTCGCGGCTATAGTTCGGCGCATCGCGCAGGTCGTCAGCGGTATGCTGGATGTTGTATCCGCCCTTGGCCTCGTCATACGTCAGCACGTTCCACGGCAGCGGGTGATAGCGCTCGCCGATGCCGAGGAAACCGCCGAACGACATTACGGCATAGGCAACTTTGCCCGACGTCTTGCCGAGCATGATCGAATCGACCGTGCCGAGGCGTTCGCCGCTGGCGTCGTACACCGCGGTGCCGACGACCTTGTCGGCCGAGATCAGGTCGTGCGTCTCGTCGGTACGGAGCGTGTCGCTGTCGGCAGCGGCGCTCGTCGGGATACCGGCAGGAGCAGCCGAATGGGTCGTGTCCTGGACGGTGAGCCCGTCGTTGTATTCGGGGCTGCGGGTCCCGGTCGTCGCGGCGTACGGATTGTCGGTGGTCATCGGATCCTCCTCTGCGGGAAGCCCTGCTGGGCCTGCCCATCAACGGGTGCGAGCCTTCGGCGTTCCGGCAATTCGTCGCACAGAAAACGCGTTTGGTGGCGGGCTGGCGTTGCACCCCGCGGCGGGTTATGAGCGTTGCTCGAAAACGGGGAAAACCCCGGGAGACCCGAATGACCGCGCTGTTCGCCTATCTCGATGCCGTCAAGGCGCGCGACCCCGCCGCCCGCTCGCGCTGGGAGGTGATGCTGTACCCCGGTGTCTGGGCGCTCGGCTTCCACCGTATCGCGCATGCGCTGTACAATGCGCGGCTGTTCCTGCTCGCGCGGGTCGTCAATCATACCGGGCGCTTCCTCACCGCGATCGACATCCACCCGGGCGCGAAGATTGGACGCGAATTCTTCATCGACCACGGCTTCGTCGTCATCGGCGAGACCGCCGAGATCGGTGACGGCGTGACGATCTACCAGTGCGTCACCCTTGGCGGCACCGACCCCGCGAACGGCATTCCCGGCAAGCGCCATCCGACGATCGCCGACGGCGTGATCATCGGCTCGGGCGCGCAGGTCCTCGGCCCGATCCTCGTCGGCACACGTGCACGGATCGGCGCGAACGCCGTCGTCACCCGCGACGTCCCCGAAGGCGCGACGATGGTCGGCATCCCGGCGAAATCGACGCTCGTCGACGCCGGCGACTATGCGCGGAAGTTTGTTCCGTACGGCACGCCCTGCAGCCAGCGGTTCGACCCCGAGACGCAGAAGCTCGAAATCCTGCGGTGCGAGGTCGAAACCCTTCGTGTCCGCCTCGACGCGCTGGCACCGCATGACGCCGGTGCCGACGCCGCCGACGCGAAAACGCGGCAGAACCAGGGCTGACCGGCTTGTCGAACGTCGTCCCCCTGCCCGTTCCGGCGGCACGGCAGACGGTGTTCGACCGGCACGAGTTGAACGCGATCCTCGGTGTCTACGGGCGGATGGTCGCGGCGGGGTTCTGGCGCGACTATGCGGTCGAGTTGGGCCGCGACACTGCGGTCTTCTCCGCCTTCCGCCGCGCTGCCGAGCGTCCTGAAATCCAGGTCGTCAAGGCTCCGGCGCTGCGGACGAAACAAGGGATGTATGCGTTGATCGGCGAGGCCGGGGCGGTGCTCAAGCGCGGCCACGAACTCAGCTCGATCCTCGCGCCGCTCGAACGCAAGCTCGTCAAGCTGGTCGACTAGACCGTCACCACCGGAAGCCGCGCGGTCAGGCCAACCGGAAGCATCGCCAGCACCCGCGCGCGGATCGGCCGCCACGCCGCAGACAGCAGTACGAGGAAGCTGCCAAGGACGAGCGCAGTCAGCGCGAGCGACATGTCGAGCGCGCCGCCGCTGACGACGAGCGACTGGATCGCATAGACGACATACGCCAGCGCCGAGACGAGCAACGCACGCCGGTCGATCGCCAGCGCGACGAGCGTCAGCCCGGCATAGACCCCAATCACCGCGACCGCCGCTCCCGGTGCCGGGTTGCCACGCAGCAGCCCGGCGAGCGCGAACACTGGATGGATGATCGCCGGGGCCGCGAGCAGGTGGAGCCAGAACGCGACGTCGGTCCAGCGCGTCACCCGCGCCCGGTCGCGCATGTCGAACGACATCGCCAGCGCGAAGGTCGCCAGCCCGGCGAAGAGAACGAGAACAAGCAGCAGGTCGGGCGACACCGGCATCAACGCGGCAACCGTCGCGAGCACCGTCCCGCCGACGGCCGCTGCCCCGGCAGCGACGGTGATCGGGACCATGAACCGCCGCCAATGCAAATACGCCGCGATCGCCGCCGCTGCGGCCGCCGCGACGACCCCAAGCGACCCCTGCGTTTCGGCGCCGAGGCTCGATCCCCCGGTCGTGACCGCAAGCACGGTGCCGAACACTCCGCCAACGAACGCGAGGAGCAACACGATGCTCGGCAGCGCCATCCGCCGGATGCGCGTAAAATATTCGGCGAGCCCCCAGCCCGCCGCCGCGACGAGGCCCGAGCCGAGGATCGGGGTGATCCGCCCGCCAAGGCTCGAGATCGCGAACAGGACCAGGCCGATCGCAATCGTGACGAAAATATCGTTGAACCCGGTCAGCAGCCGGAACGATTCCTCGTCGGGTCCGGCGCGATCGACGCTCGCCGCAGCGGAATTCTCGCTCGTAAAAGCGATTAGGCGCTCCCGTGTCGTGGCGTCGAGGATGCCCGCCCTGACCGCCGCGTCGAGATCGATCTCACTCATCATGCGCCCGTCCTAGCATTGGCTGTCGGCGCCCCGCCGTCACCTTCGCTTGATACGCGCCAGGCCGACCCTCGGCAAATACTCCGGACGATGAAGCCGCCCGAACCGGGAGCGGAACGGAACCTCGCCGTTAGGCTGTCGTTCCTGCCGCATCCTCAACAATCGGAGACAATCAATGCGTCGTATCGCGCTTCTTACTTTTTCAGCCGTAATCGCGCTGTCGTCGCTCCCGGCGCATGCCGGTGAAGCCGAGCGCGCCCGTCAGGCGATTGCCGAAGCCCAGGGCAAGATCGATGCCGGCGACAAGGCCGGGGCTAACGGCGACGCCGCGCTGCTCCAGACGCAGGCGCGCGACGCATTGCAGTCGGCGAAGGACCGGCTGAATCGCGGCCGCAAGGAAGAGGCAATCACCGACGCGCACCACGCGAGCGAGCTCGCCGATCGCGCGATCGTCGTCTCGCAGAACCGCAAGGTCGGCGAACAGCGCGCCGAAACCCGCGACGCCGTCGCCGCAGCCGCCGCCGCGCAACAGAATGCCGCCGCCGCAAACAACCGCGCCGATGCCGCACAGCAGCAGGCCATGACAGCACAGCAGCAGGCTGACGCCAATGCGCAGGCCGCCGCCGCCGCGAATGCGCAGGCCGACGCGCTGCGCAATGCTCCGCCTCCGCCGCCCGCCCCGGCGACCACGACGGTCACGACGGTCGACAAGCGGGTCGTCACCCCGGCACACACGACGAAGCGCAGGGTCGTCCACCACCCCGCCACGGTCACCGACAAGACGACCGTGACGACGATCACCACGCCGAACTAAAGACTATCGTTCCCCCGGACTGCCCTCGCGGCGGTCCGGGGACTGCGAGCGGGTCCCGCGCGCGTTAAGCGTCGCGAATGGTAACACTGCCCACCCCGCGATCCCCGCCTGACGCCAGCTTAGACTGCGCCCAGCGCCATCGCCCCCTGTGCGGCACCGGTGTCCGGGACAATCTCCCCCGTGCGGTCGCTGATTTCCGCAAAGCGCGCTGCGATCGTCTCGGGAGTCATGTCCTCGGGCGCGACATGGATGCCGCGCGTCAGCGTGACGTACGCCCGCTCGAAGCCCCCTGCCCCGGCGTTGATCACCGCGTTCGCGGGAGCGTCGTCCGACACGAGGTAGAGCGCGGCAGGGGCGACCGTCTCGGGCCCCATCTTCGCCAGCAGTTCGGGCGGCATCAAATCCTCGGTCATCCGGGTTGCCGCGACCGGCGCGATCGTGTTGACCTTGATCCCGTATTTCGCGCCTTCGAGGCTGAGCGTCTTCATCAGGCCGACGAGTGCGAGTTTGGCCGCGCCGTAATTCGCCTGGCCGAAATTTCCGTACAGCCCGGTCGACGACGTCGTCATCAGGATGCGGCCGAAGGTCTGCTCGCGCATCGTCTCCCACACCGCCTTGGTGCAGACGACCGATCCCATCAGGTGGACGTCGATGACTTGACGGAAGTCATCGAGACTCATCTTGACGAAGGTCCGATCGCGCAGGATTCCGGCGTTGTTGATCAGGATATCGATCCGGCCCCAGCGCTCCTTGACGAAGCCGACCATCTTGTCGACGGCAGCGGCATCGGTGACGCTCGCGCCATTGGCGATCGCCTCGCCGCCGGCGGCAATAATCTCATCGACGACAAGCTGCGCCGCACCGATCGAGCTGCCCGAACCGTCGCGCGCGCCGCCGAGGTCGTTAACCACGACCTTCGCGCCGCGCTTGGCGAGTTCGAGCGCGTAGGCACGGCCAAGGCCGCCCCCGGCGCCGGTAACGATGGCGACGCGGTTGTCGAAACGGATGGTCATGTGACGCGGGTATCCCTGTGAATGCCGCAACGATCTAGGCTAGCGCGGGGCGCGGGGAAAGGGCGCAGCCACGACAATCCGGTCAGCGACGAAGCGCTGCGGCAATCGCGGCATCGATCGAACGCGTCAGGCCGGAATCGGCTCGAGGTCGAGCGCATATCCCGCCGAGCGGACGGTGCGGATGACGTCGGGCAGATTGTCACCGTTAACCGCCTTGCGAAGCCGCCGGATGTGAACGTCGACGGTCCGCTGCTCGACGTAGACGTCGCGACCCCAGACCGCATCGAGCAGCTGTTCACGGCTGAAGACCCGCGCCGGATGCTCGAGAAAATGACGGAGCAAGCGGAATTCGGTCGGCCCGAGCGCGATCGCCATGCCGTCGCGCGTCACGCGGTGAGCCGACGTGTCCATCTTGATCCCGGCATAGTCGAGGTTGCCCCCCGACAGCGCCGGCCGCAGCCGCCGCAGCACCGCGCGGACGCGGGCAATCAATTCGCGGGGGGAAAACGGCTTGGTGATATAATCGTCGGCACCGGTTTCGAGGCCGCGGATCCGATCGGCTTCTTCGGCGCGTGCGGTCAGCATGACGATCGGCAGCCCGGCGGTGACCGGGGCGCGGCGCAGGCGGCGGCACACCTCGATCCCCGACAGGTTGGCGATCATCCAGTCGAGGATGACGAGGTCGGGCTTCTCCTCCTCGGCGAGAACGAGCGCTTCCTCGCCGTCGCCGGTGCGGATGACGTCGAAGCCCTCCTTTTCGAGATTGTACGTGACAAGCTCGACGAGGTTGGCGTCGTCTTCGACAAGGAGAATCTTCGGCTTCATGCGCGATACTCTACTTAGACTGCGTAGGCGGTGTCGTCGGTCTTTTTACGATCGGCGATATAGTCGCCGGTGGCGCTGAAATACACCATTTCAGCGACATTGGTCGCGTGATCGCCGATCCGCTCGAGGTTCTTGGCGATGAACAGCAGATGCGCCGACGGCGTGATGTGGTGCGGGTTTTCCATCATGAACGTCAGCAGCGAGCGGAACAGGCTGTTGTAGAAATCGTCGACCGTGGCGTCGCGCTGGACGACGGCGAGCGCCTTGTCGGCGTCGCGATCGACGAACGCGTCGAGCGCATCCTTGATCATCTCGACGACGACCCGCGCCATCTGCGGGATGATGATGACGGGTTCGATTTGCGACGTCGCAGTCAGCGTCGACGCCCGCTTGGCGATGTTCTTGGCATAATCGCCGATGCGCTCGAGGACCGAGCTGATCTTGAGCGCGGCGATAATTTCGCGCAGGTCACTCGCCATCGGCGCGCGCAAGGCAATCATCGTCACCGCCAGCCGCTCGGCTTCGGCTTCGAGCGCGTCGATGCGCTTGTCGGTCTCGACGACCGCAATCGCCGCATCGGGATCACGCGCCATCAATGCCTCGACCGCGGCGGTGATCTGCGCTTCGCACAGTCCGCCCATCTGGCCGACGATCGACCGTAACTGGTTGATCTCGTCGTCGAACGACTTGACGGTATGTGCGCTCTGGTCAGCCATGTTCGTCCCCTATCCGGTCAGCCGTAGCGGCCGGTGATATAGTCCTTGGTGCGCGGTTCGGAAGGATTGGTGAAGATCATCTTCGTATCGCCGTACTCGACCATCGTGCCGAGGTGGAAGAAGGCAGTCTTCTGACTAACCCGCGCCGCCTGCTGCATATTATGGGTGACGATGACGATAGCATAGCGGCCGCGAAGTTCATCGATCAATTCTTCGATCTTTGCGGTCGCGATCGGATCGAGCGCGGAGCACGGCTCGTCCATCAGGATGACCTCGGGATCGACCGCGATCGCGCGGGCGATGCACAGCCGCTGCTGCTGACCGCCCGACATCGCCGTGCCGCTCTCGCCGAGCCGGTCCTTCGCTTCGTCCCACAGCCCCGCGCGCCGCAGCGAGCCTTCGACGATTTCGTCCATCTCGGCCTTGTTGCGCGCGAGGCCGTGGATCGACGGGCCATAGGCGACATTGTCGTAGATCGACTTGGGGAACGGGTTGGGCTTCTGGAAGACCATGCCGACGCGCGCGCGGAGCTGCACGACGTCCATGTCGCCCTTGTAGATGTCGGTCCCGTCGAGCTTGATCTCGCCTTCGACCCGCGCCGAGGCGACGGTGTCGTTCATCCGGTTGAGGCAGCGCAGGAAGGTCGACTTGCCGCACCCCGAAGGCCCGATGAATGCGGTGACATTCTCCTGGCTGACGTCGATCGAGACGTTCTTGAGCGCCTGCTTCGGGCCGTAATAGACGCTGACGTCGCGCGCGGTCATCTTGGTCGTGACCGGTCCGGCAGTCGACGCCGACGGGGTCACCGTCTGTGAATCCATGTCCATCCTACCAGCGCCTCTCGAATTTGTTGCGGAGATAGATGGCGACGCCATTCATCAGTAGAAGGAAGAGCAGGAGAACGATGATCGCCGCGCTGGTCTTCTCGACGAAGCTGCGGTTGACCTCGTTCGACCAGAGATAGACCTGCATCGGCAGCACCGTCGCCGGCTGGGTCAGTCCCGACGGCGGCGCGCCGACGAAGGCGCGCATACCGATGAGCAGCAGCGGCGCGGTCTCGCCGAGCGCGCGCGCCATGCCGATGATCGTTCCCGTCAGAATACCGGGAAGCGCGAGCGGCAGGACGTGCTGGAACACCACCTGGATCGGCGACGCACCGATGCCGAGCGCGGCGTCGCGGATCGACGGCGCGACCGCCTTGATCGCGTTGCGCCCGGCGATGACGATGACCGGCATCGTCATCAGCGCGAGGGTCAACCCGCCGACGATCGGGGCCGAGCGCGGCATGCCGAAGGTCCCAAGGAAGACCGCGAGGCCAAGCAGCCCGAAGATGATCGACGGCACCGCCGCAAGGTTGTTGATCGAGACCTCGATCATGTCGGTCCACCAGTTCCGCGGCGCATACTCCTCAAGGTACAGCGCCGACAGCACGCCGACCGGGAAGCTGAGGACGAGCGTGACGAACATCGTCAGCATCGATCCCTTGAACGCGCCCCAGATGCCGACCGAGACCGGGTCGGACGAGTCGGCGGCGCTCAGGAAGTTGGTGTTAAAATGGGTCCGCGTCGCGTCGTCGGTCTCGAGCCGGGCATAAGCTTCCTTGAACGGCCCGATGTCGGCCGATGGCGACTTGCCCTTGGCGACGAGGTCGAGATTGCCGGCTGCCGGAACCCATAGGGTCACCGTCTTGCCGATGAGCGACGGGTCGGCGGTGACCGCCTCGCGCAGCGCAGTCCAGCCGGTGTCGGAGACGAATTCGGCGCCCTTGTCGCCGAAGCGTGTGACGGCGGCAGCTGTGACGACCCCGGCGAAGTCGGCAGCGGATAGCGCGGCTTCCTTGTCCGGACCGGCGAGTTGCGCCTGCGTCAGGTTGAGCTTTGCCGCGGTGATTGGGATGGCCAGCTTGATTTCGGTGCGGAAGAAGCCGGGAATGCCGTTGATCGCCATGTTGACGAGCAAGAAGGCGAGGAACAGCACCGACGCGGCAACGGCGATAAAGCCGAGGGCGCGGAAGCGGGTCTCGGCGGCGTAGCGCCCGCGGATGCGCCGCTTCATCGCCGGGTTCGACCAATCGGTCGGGGCCTTGGCGGCGAGGCCGCGCGGCACCGTCGCCATCGGAGAGGCTATCGACGCCATATTATTCGTACGCCTCCCGGTACTTCTTCACCACGCGGAGCGCGACGATGTTGAGGATCAGCGTCACCACGAACAGCACCAGCCCGAGCGCAAAGGCCGAGAGCGTTTTCGACGAGTCGAACTCCTGGTCGCCGGTCAGCAGCGTGACGATCTGCGTCGTCACCGTCGTCACGCTCGCAAAAGGGTTCGCGGTCATGTTCGCCGCGAGGCCAGCCGCCATAACAACGATCATTGTTTCGCCGATCGCGCGGCTAACCGCGAGGAGAACGCCGCCGACGATGCCGGGGAGCGCCGCGGGAACGAGAACGCGCTTGATCGTCTCGGACGAGGTGGCCCCCATCGCGAGGCTGCCGTCGCGCATCGCCTGCGGGACCGCCGCCATCGAATCGTCGGCCATCGACGACACGAACGGAATGATCATCACCCCCATGACGAGCCCCGCCGCGAGCGCGCTCTCCGAACTCGCCCCCGGAATGCCGACCGCGAAGGCGAAGTCTCGGAGTGCCGGGGCGACGGTCAGTGCGGCGAAGAAGCCGTAGACGACGGTCGGGACACCGGCGAGAATTTCGAGGACCGGCTTCAGGATGCTGCGGAGTTTGGGCGGCGCGTACTGCGTCAGCCAGATCGCCGACATCAGGCCGAGCGGAATCGCGACCGCCATGGCGATGATCGCGCCGATGAAGATCGTTCCCCAGAACAAAGGCACTGCGCCGAATGCACCCGAGCTTCCCGCCTGGTCGGCACGGATCGCGGTCTGCGGCGACCATTGCATGCCGAAGAGGAATTCGAACGGCGAGACCATGTTGAAGAAGCGCAGCGATTCGAAGAGCAACGAGAAGACGATCCCGAAGGTCGTGAGCACCGCGATCAACGACGCGATGATCAAGATGCCCATGACGATCCGCTCGACACGGTTGCGCGCGCGGAATTGTGGCGCGAGGCGCGTGTACGCCCATGCCGCACCGCCGACCGCAAGCAGCACCGACGCGATGAGCGCCTCGGTCTGAAGGCGCGATTGGTTTTCTTGATACGCCGGGACCGCCTGCTTGCTCGCCGGATTGAAGGCATCGGCCAGCTCGCCTGAGGCAAGGCCTTTGACCTCGCCGATGATCGCATCCTTGTCGATCTGCGACTTCGGCTGGTCGGCGGCGGGAAGCGACGCGATGATCGTCGCATCGAGCAATTTCGGCTGGATGAAGCTCCATGCTGTGAGCAGGAGCAAGGCCGGGATGACCGCCGACAGCGCGACGAACCACCCATGATAAATCGGGCGCGAGTGCGGCCGGTCGCCAGCGCTGCGGGTCGCCAGCTCGCCGGTGTCGAACACGTTGGCCCGCGCGCGAGCAAAGAAGAACGCGACCACGCCGAGTGCGATGACGAGCAGTGCGATCATCGACAACGACATTGCGTCCAACCCCTCCCTAACTCAGAAAAGACGCGGCGGCGGGCCCCCTGCCCGCCGTCGCGTCACACATTACTTGACGGTCGAGGCGTCGATGACGGTCAAGTTGGCGGCGGCTGCAGCCGACTTGGCGCGGATCGCGTCGGGGGCCGGGATCAGGCCGATGCGCGAAAGATAACCGCCCTTGCCCCACGTGCTTTCCTTCGAGAACTCGGCGAGGAATTCCTTCATGCCGGGGACGGCGCGGACGTGCTGGTTCTTGATGTACATGTAAAGCGGGCGCGAACCGGCGTACTTGAAGGTCGAGATCGTCTCGAAGGTCGGCGCGACGCCGTTGACGGTGAACGACTTGAGGCGGTCGCCGTTCTCTTCGACGTAGCTGAAGCCGAAGATACCGATCGTGTTCGGGTTGGCTTCGAGCTTCTGGACGATGAGGTTGGGGTTGTCGCCGGTCTCGACGTACGGGCCGTCTTCACGGACCTTGGTGCAGATCAGCTTGAACTTGTCGCCGTCGGTCTTTTCCATCGCGGCGGTCGACGCGTTCGACTTGCAGCCGGCGGTCATGATGAGTTCGCCGAGCGCGTCACGCGTTCCCGAGATCGACGACGGGCCGTAGACGAGGATGGCGACGTTCGGGAGCTTGGCGTTGACGTCGTGCCACGTCTTGGCGGTGTTCGGCTTGCCGAACGGGGTCGCAGCGATCGCCTTGTAGATGTCGGTCGTGGTCAGCGGGAAATCCTGCGACTTCTTCGAAGTGCCGAAGGCGATGCCGTCGAGACCGACCTGGATTTCGGTGATCGCAGTAACGCCATTCGCGGCGCAGCCCTTGAGCTCGCTCGCCTTGACGCGGCGCGATGCGTTCTCGATGTCGGGGAACTGCGCGCCGACGCCGGCGCAGAACAGCTTCATGCCCGCGCCGGTGCCGGTGCCTTCGATGACCGGGGGCTGGAACTTGGGGTTGGTCCGAACGAACTGCTCGGCCACCGCTTTGGCGAACGGATAAACCGTCGTCGATCCGACCATGCGGATCTGGGTGCGCGCGTCAGCACCAGCGGTCAGGGCGAGAGCGGCGACGCCGGCACCCAGCATGATTTTCATCGACAAGACGAGTCTCCTATTGGCCGGGCGTGCGCCCGCAGCGCATGTCACGATCCGGCCCCTGCGACCGATCGTCCTTGCCCCCACCCGCAGCGTCTAACCACCGAACATGTGGCTTCTGTGACGGCCTGGTTACACTTTGGTGACGCCGACCTTGGTTATAGTGAGCTCGGTCGAGGCGAGCGGCAGGGTGAACGACACCTCGCTGCCCTCGCCGGGCCGGCTGACGATTTCGAAGCCGCCGCGGTGGCGTTCGATGATGTGCTTGACGATCGCAAGGCCCAGCCCGGTGCCCCCCATCGAGCGCGAGCGGCTGGTGTCGATCCGATAGAACCGCTCGGTCAGCCGCGGCAGATGTTCAGGCGCGATGCCTTCGCCGCGGTCGCCCACCGTAACGCGGACCATCGCCTCGCGCCCGCCGCCAGCATCGACTCGTTGGGCGTCGACGGTGATCGCCGTGCCTGTCCGCCCGTATTTCAGCGCGTTCGACACGAGGTTGTGGAGCACCTGCAGCACCTGATCGCGGTCGGCGATGACGGCGGGAAGGCCATCGGCGACGTGGATCACCAGCCGCCGCTGGTCGGCTTCAAGCCGCATCGCCAGCGTTCGCCCGACATCGGCGATAAGGGGTGCGACATCGAGCGCGGTCTGCGGCCGAAGATGCTTGTCGAGTTCGATCCGGCTGAGCGACAACAGGTCGTCGATCAGCCGCGACATCCGTGCCGCCTCGCGCCCCATGATGTCGAGGAAACGCCGCCGCGCGGGCTCGTCCTCCGCCGCCGGTCCCTGGAGCGTCTCGATGAAGCCGAGCAAGGTCGTGACCGGCGTCCGCAGTTCGTGGCTGGCGTTGGCGATGAAATCGACCCGCATCCGCTCGGTCAGCCGCGCCTGCGTGATGTCGACGAAGGTCAGGAACAGCCGCACGCCGGGACCATCGACCCCCGCTTGCGCGACGCGGACGCGAAAGGCGCCGTTGTTGTTGCCGAGCCCGGTGACCTCGCGCTCGATCGGCGCGGCGGCCGAGGGGGCAGCGCGGACCGCATCGAGTACGGCGGGGTGACGAAGGACAAGGCGGAGATCATCGGCGACGATTCGCTCGCCGAACAGGCCGCGCGCGGCGGCGTTCGCCGAAATCACCCGCAGGTCGCCGCCGACGAGCAACGCCGGATCGCCGATCGCATCGACCCCGACGAGCGCACGCGTGGCGGCGTCGGAGCGGTCGGCGGAATTTGATGGAATGGGTCGGCTCACATTTTTCTCGAATGATGTGAAATCCGCGTAGGCGAGAAATGTGACAGTTGCGATGAAGCCAAGGCCAATGGCATCGACCGGGTAATCGAAAATCGCTGCTATGACCGCGAGAAAGAGTAAGACGATGCTAATAAGCATCGTGCGAAACCGTACCCTTTAGCCGCGTGAGCGTCGGAATTAGCGCGTCGAAATGGTCGATGACCGCGTCGCCGCCGAGTTGTGCGGGCGGTTTGTCGGCAAAACCGAAGCCGGCGACGATCACCGGCACTCTGGCCGCGCGTGCCGCGGCGACGTCGACCGCGGTATCGCCGACGTAGATCGTACGCGCCACGGTCCCGCCTGCCGCCGCGATCGTCGCGAGCAGGTGCGCCGGATCGGGCTTGCGAACGGCGAGCGAATCACCTCCGAGATTGGCGGCGAAGCGCCCGTTCCAGCCAAGTGCGGCGATCAGCGCCCGGCTCAGCGCAACGGGCTTGTTGGTGCAGATCGCAAGGGTGGTGCCCGCCGCCGCCAGCGCGTCGAGCGCCGCCTCCGCTCCGGGGTACGGTTGCGAACTATCGGCAACATGCGCGCGGTAGTAATCGAGAAAGGCCGGCAGCGCGCGGGCGATAACATCTTCATCGCCGCCCCCCGACAGCGCCAGCCCGCGTTCGATCAGCACGCGCGCACCGTGTCCGACGAGATGCCGCACCGTCACCGGATCGACCGCGGGGCGGCCGACGGCATCGAGCGCGACATTCAATGCAGCGGTGAGATCGGGCGACGAATCGACGAGCGTCCCGTCGAGATCGAAGACGACTGTTTCGGGAAGCGATCGGACCATGCCCGGCTGTCATTCGGCCCGCTGGAAAAGGCAAGACCGATGTGGCACTCGCGTGAAATGTCCACCCGCCCAATCGCCGCAATTATCCTCGCCGCCGGTCAGGGGACACGGATGAAGTCCGATCTCCACAAGGTGCTTCATCCGCTCGCCGGACGCCCGATGCTGCTCCACCTCCTCGCGGCGGTCGAGGCCCTCGGCGCGGCGCGTAAGGTCGTCGTCGTCGGCGCGCGGCGCGAGCAGGTCGAGGCGGCGGTCGCGGGGAGCGGCGTCGCGGTCGCGGTTCAGGCCGAGCAGCGCGGCACCGCCGACGCCGTCCGTGCGGCGCACGACGCGCTCGGCGATTTCGAAGGCGACGTGCTGATCCTGTACGGCGACGTTCCCCTCGTCGAAACCGCGACGATGGCGGCGATGCTCGACGCGCTGACCCCCGACGTCGCCGCGGTCGTGCTCGGCTTTCGTCCGGCCGATCCCGGTGCCTATGGCCGGATCGTCGCGACCGCCGGGATCATCGACAAGATGGTCGAGTATAAAGACGCGAGCGACGCCGAGCGCGCAATCGACCTGTGCAATTCGGGACTCATGGCGGCGCGTTCGGCCGACCTGTGGCCGCTCCTCGCCCGCGTCGGCAACGCCAATGCGGCGGGCGAGTATTATTTGCCCGACATCGTCGGCCTCGCCGACAAGCCCAGCCGGATTATCGAGACCGCCGCCGACGAGGTCGCCGGGGTCAATTCGCGCGGCGAACTCGCGGGTGTCGAGGCGGCGTGGCAGGCGAAGCGTCGCGTTGCAATGATGGCCGCAGGCGTCACGCTCATCGCCCCCGACACCGTCTGGTTCGCCCACGACACGACGATCGACCGCGACGTGACGATCGAGCCGAACGTCTTTTTCGGCCCCGGCGTGACGATCGCCTCGGGCGCGACGATCCGCGGCTTCAGCCATATCGAGGGAGCGGCGATCGGCCGGAACGCCGAGGTCGGTCCGTTCGCGCGGCTGCGCCCCGGGGCCGAACTCGGCGCAAAGTCGAAGGTCGGCAACTTCGTCGAGGTCAAGAAGGCAACGCTCGCCGACGGCGCCAAGGTCAACCACCTTAGCTACATCGGCGACGCCGACATCGGCGCAGGCGCAAACATCGGCGCGGGCACGATCACCTGCAATTATGACGGCTTCTTCAAGTATCGCACGAGCGTTGGTGCCGGCGCGTTCATCGGCTCGAACAGCGCGCTCGTCGCTCCGGTGACGATCGGCTCGGGCGCAATCGTCGCCGCGGGCAGCACGATCACCGCCGACGTCCCCGCCGACGCCCTCGCACTGGTCCGCCCGGCGCAGGTCGCGAAGGCTGGATGGGCGGCACGGTTCCGCGGGGTGATGACGGCGCGGAAAGCGGAACGAAAATAAGCTCGACCGCTTCGATCGAGTGCTTTCGGTAAGACCGCCCGGCCCGTTGCCAAATTGTTGCTGTCCTACACCACCGCCGAGCGCGTATCGTTTCGCCGATGATGGTGTCGCGCCCTCCCTGCTGTTCGTCGATTCAGGCCATTCTCACCAACCGGGTGAACGTTCGAACTCGACGTGGCGTCAACTTCGTCAACTTCCGATTTTTTGTAACCAACGGCGTGGTTCATCGTGGGTAGCGCGGCGATGCCGTATCGACCCGCTCGGACCGGCGGAGACAGTTAGACCATGTGCGGCATCATCGGCATTATCGGACGGAGCGACGTCAGCGATCGGCTGATCGACGGGCTGCGGCGGCTCGAATATCGCGGCTATGATTCGGCGGGCGTCTGCACGCTCCACAACGGGGTGCTCGATCGGCGTCGCGCGCCCGGCAAGCTCGACAATCTCGTTCGTGTCCTCGGCAACGACCCCCTCCCCGGCGCGCTCGGCATCGCGCATACCCGATGGGCGACGCACGGCGGCCCGACGGTCGACAACGCTCACCCGCACGCGACTGCGGAGGTCGCAGTCGTCCACAACGGCATCATCGAGAACTTCCGCCCGCTCCGCGCCGAACTGATCGCAGCCGGGCGCAAGCTCGAGTCCGAGACCGATACCGAGGTCGTCGCGCACCTCATCTCGATCGAGGTCGAGAACGGCGTCGCGCCGCAGTTCGCGGTCGCGCGCGTCCTGAAGCGCCTCCACGGCGCGTTCGCCTTCGCGATCATCTTCCGTAGCGACCCCGACCTGATGATCGGCGCACGGCGCGGGTCGCCGCTGGTGCTCGGCTACGGCAACGGCGAGATGTTCCTCGGCTCGGACGAGATCGGCCTTGCGCCGCTGACCAACCGCATCGCCTATTTCGACGAGGGCGACTGGTGCGTGATCCACCGCGACCGCGTCCAGGTGTTCGACGCCAACGATCGCCCGGTCCAGCGCCCGGTCATCACCTCGACCGCGAGCGGGGCGATGACCGGCAAGGGCAATCACCGGCATTATATGGAGAAGGAGATCTACGAGCAGCCGACCGTGCTCGCGCAGACCCTCGGCCATTATCTGCGTCCGCTCGAGGCGACGGTCGAGCTCCCCGCGCTGCCTTTCGATCTCGCCAAGGTCGGGCGGATCACGATCGTCGCGTGCGGCACGTCGTACCTTGCCGGGCTCGTCGCCAAATACTGGATCGAGGCGCTCGCCCGCGTTCCGGTGGAGCTCGATTTCGCCAGCGAGTATCGCTACCGCGACCCGGTCCTCGAAGCCGACGGGCTGGCGCTGTTCGTGTCGCAGTCGGGCGAGACCGCCGACACGCTCGCGGCGCTGCGCTTCGCCAAGAACGGCGGCCTGCCGACGCTGGCGATCGTCAACGTCCCGACGTCGTCGATGGCGCGCGATGCCGACGGCGTCCTGCCGACCTATGCCGGACCCGAAATCGGCGTCGCCTCGACCAAGGCGTTCACCTGCCAGCTCGGCGTCCTCGCCGCCTTCGCGATCGGCCTTGGCAAGGCGAAGGGGCGTGTCGCGCCGGGCGAGGAAGCTCGGCTGGTCCAGTTGCTGACCGAGGCCCCCGCCGCAATCAACGCCGCGCTGGCGCAGGAGGCGAGTATCGCCGAGTTGAGCCTCAAGCTGTCGAAAGCGCAGGACATCTTGTACATGGGGCGCGGGCAGGATTACCCCCTCGCGCTCGAAGGCGCACTAAAGCTCAAGGAAATCAGCTACATCCACGCCGAAGGCTACGCCGCGGGCGAACTCAAGCACGGGCCGATCGCGCTGATCGATGAGAAGGTGCCGGTGATCGTCCTCGCCCCATCGGGCGCGCGCTTCGAGAAGACTGTATCGAACATGCAGGAAGTCATCGCCCGCGGCGGCCGCGCGGTGCTGATCTCCGACGCCGCCGGGATTGCCGAACAAAGCGCGGGAACTTGGGCGACGATCGCGATGCCGGCGGTCGATCCGTTCATCGCGCCGTTGGTCTATGTCGTCCCGGTCCAATTGCTCGCGTATCACGTCGCGCTGGCGAAGGGGACCGACGTCGACCAGCCGCGCAACCTCGCGAAGTCGGTGACGGTCGAATAGTTAGCGTCGCGCCCCCGCGGGCAACGCGTCGACCTGCGCCTTCATCCGCAGCAGCGCGTCGGAGATGAGCTTGTCGGGGGCCTTCGTCCGCTGGTCGGCCTTGGTGTAATATTCGAGCGCGGCGGCAGGGCGGTCGGGTTCGAGCGCCTCCTGGCAGACGCCGAGATTGTACAGCAGGGCGAAGTTCGTCA
This sequence comes from Polymorphobacter megasporae, assembly GCF_018982885.2. Lineage (NCBI taxonomy): Bacteria > Pseudomonadati > Pseudomonadota > Alphaproteobacteria > Sphingomonadales > Sphingosinicellaceae > Glacieibacterium > Glacieibacterium megasporae. The sequence continues at coordinate 3,124,929 of NZ_CP081848.1, forward strand.
GCGTCGCCGGGGTCGCGATCGTCTCGAAGATGCCGCACGCGCGGTCGAGCCGCTTGGCCCGGGCGAACTGCGCGGCGCTGCGGAACTGCGCCTGATCGACCTTGTCGAGGTCGGGGGCATAGTCCTTGAAGACCACCTTGATCGTCTTCATCGTCGGAGTCAGGTGCTGGCGGACCGCGATCGCCGCGTCGCTCCGCAGCTTGATGAGGAGTTGCTCGGGGGTCGTGATGATGACGTCCGCGGCGTGCTTGATCTCGGTCATCTTGGCGATGACCTTGTCGAAGCCCGACAGCACCGGGGTCTCGGCACACGTCGAGAAACCGGCCTGGACCGTTACCGTTTCGGTATAAAAGACCTTCGCATTTGCAACGACATAGACCGCTGGGGTGACGATGTAGCTGCCGGCGTATTTCGTACACGGCACCTGCTTCGTCTCGCTCTTCGAGCAGTGGAGTATGCCCGATTCGGTGCAGTGCGACTGGTCCTGAGTGTAGTCGGTCTTGTCGATCACCGCCTTGCCGACGCTGCCGTAGAGCACCGCCGCGACCCCCGCCGCCTGCCCCGCCTTGACCGCCGCCGCGGGGGTATCGACCTTCGCCGCGTCGTCGAGGTTGCGGATCGTGTAGAAAGCGCGCCCGTCGACTTCGGCGGCCTGCAGTTCACCGCGGACGGCGGCGGTGAACTCCTTGCCGTCGGCCCCGGTGAACGGAGCGATGGCGAGCGGGCCGAGCGCGGCGACCCCCGGAAAACGCGGCTCGATCCGGGCCTGATACTCGATCGGCACATCGGCCGCCGCGACCGACGGGACCATGACGAACAAGGCAAGCAACACTAGACGCCAACGCATCGACCGACCCCGTTTCAGTTGCTGCGAATGATGACGACCGACGTCGCGTCGCCGCGTTTGACGAGCAGCTTCAACCGCCCGTCGGTCTTCCAGCTCACCGCGAGCTGGGTGTCGGGCGACTGCGTCAGGTCGGGCGCGGCGGTGTCGATCCGCGTGATCAGGTCGCCCGCGAACAATTTGCCCGACACCACCGCGTTGCGCTCGATCGACCCGACGAGGATCGCCTTGGTCGCGAGGTCGTAGCTGACGGTAATGCCGAGGTCATTGATCCGAACCGCGGCGAAGCCGGCCGGCGATTTAGCGCTGGCGGAAGCCGAGGGCGGAACGCCGTTGGCACCGGTCATCGGGCCGAGCGACGCGAGCACGGTCGGCGCGGCGGCGGCGCGAGGCGCGACGACTGGCGGAGCACTGGCGGGAACGACGACCGGCTGACTGGCCGCGACGACGGGCGCGCTGGGGGGAGGAGATACCGCGGCGACCGCAGCGGGGGCAGCATGGCTGGCCGTCACGACGACCGGGGCACTCGGGACGCTGACAACGATCGCGGGAGGGCTGGCGGCGACCACAGCGGCGCTCGGCGGCGGAACGGTGACCGGACTTGGCGCCGGGGTCGTCGCAACGATTACAGTGGCAGTCGGCGGGGGAGCGGTTGCAGCGAACATTGGCACGCTGAGCGGCGCGGCCGTCGTTACCGAGCCCGTGGTCCCGAGCGACGTGCTTCGCGCCGCGATCGCATCCCCGCCGACCGCTCCGCCCGCTGCAAGCGTCGAGGCATAAGCGGCGGCGAGGCTGGCGGCATTGTTCGCGGCAAGCATCGCGGCCTTGGCGGCGGCGACATTCGCGGCATTGTTCGCGGCAACGGTGGCGGCCTTCGCGGCAGCGACAGCGGCGGCGAGGTTCTCCGCTGCGGCGGCCGCGGTGTGCGTCAGGTCGGCAACGCGGGTCTGGGCGAGCGCGATGTAGCGCCCGCTGGCGTAGGTCGCGAGATACGCATCGCACGGCCCGCGGCTCTGCGAGGTTTTGCACAAGGTCCAGCTTTCCGCCTCGATGTCGATCGTTGGCGGCGGCGGGGCTACTGCGACCGCGACTGGCGGGATGAAGTAAAACTCCTGGCTCGACAGCGAGCCATAAGTGAACGGCTCCTGCGACCCCCCGGTCTGGGTGAGCACATCGTCGCGAACTTGGCGGAGGAGCAGGCTGATCTCGCGCCCCGGCTCGACGATGCGCCGTGCCAGCGCCGCGGCGAAAGGGCTGTTGACCCGCCCATCCGACGCGAGGGTGCCGGCCTTGGCGCTATAGATGACGAGGCTGTTCTTGCTCGGCTCGACCGCAGTCATGCCCTTGCTGACCGCTCCTGCCTGCGCCATCGTCTTCTTGAGCTTGTCGAAAAACGGGTTGTCGCGGCAGGCGTCGAGGATGACGATCCGCAGCCGCTTGGCGTTCTCGGTGACCGACAGCATCCGGTCGAGCTTGACCGCCTCGATATCGACGTCGCGGTCGTGGGCGAAGACGACGTCGACGGGCACGATGTAGTTGACGTGGTCGACCTCGACGCCGTGGCCCGCGTAATAGACGAGTGCGACGTCGGCGTGGTCGGCCTCGTTGCCGAAGTCCTGCAACGCTTTGTTCATCGCGACGAGGCCGAGATCCTCGAGCACGGTGACCTTGTCGAACCCGGCCTTTTTAAGCGCCGCCGCAACCAGCCCTGCGTCGGCAGCTGGGTTCGTCAGCTTGCCGAAGGCATTATAGTGACTGTTGGCGATGATCAGCGCGACGCGTGTTTCCGCCGACGCCGCGATGGGGAACAGCAGCATCGCGGCGAGTGCCGCGAGCAGGTGCAGTCCCAGTCTATGCATGCGGCGACGGTACGGTCATCGGGATCCCGGCGGTGACGGTAAATCAGGGACACGCAAAATTACCGGACACGAACCGCGCGTATAGCATCAGCCCCACCAATTTGGCAGGGTTTATTGATCTTTGGATAGTGGTCAGCGCGACGGTGGCAGCGTGCCTTTCATGCCGGTCCACAGCGCGGCGTTGAAAGCGGCAGTGTCGAGCTTGTCTTCGCCCGAAAAGTCCTGCCCGGCCATCGCCTTCGCCCAATAGTCCGCGCTGCGTTCGGGGGCGAGGCTTGCCGGTCGCGCCGCCGCGACGCGCGTCGCCGGCTTTGGCAGGGCAGTCGCATCGAGCGTCGCCGGCCAGCGCGCGGTATAAGTCCACGGCGACGTCAGCGCCGGATCGAACGCATCGGCCATCGGCAGCGCAAGACTGTCGTTCAACCCAAGCGCGGGCAGGTCGAGCAGCCGTTCGATCGTCTTGAGCAGATTGACCGTCGTGTAGCGCGTCGACACCACCGCGCCGCGCCGGATGCCGGGGCCGATCAGCAGCGCCAGCGACCGGTGCGCGTCGACATGGTCGGCCCCGTTCTGCGCGTCGTCCTCGACAATGACGATCAGCGTGTCGCGGGCAGCGGGCGACGTCGCGACCGCCGCGACGACCCGCCCGATTGCATAGTCGTTGTCGGCGATCTGGCGGTCGGGCGTGTTGACCCCGTCGATCGCCTCGGCAAAGTCGCCGAAATGGTCGTGCGCAAGACGCAGCAGCGTCAGCCGCGGGGTCTGCCCGGCGGCGACGCGCGGCAGCCAATCGCGCTTCCATTCGTCGACCAGCCAATAATCGGGGAAGCCCTGGTCGAAGCTGCGGAAATACGGGTCGGTGACCGGCGCGAGCCGCGCATCCGCTGCCCACATCACCTGCAGCTTCTTTGCCGCCGGATCGCGTTCGCGCGGGATGCGGTTCGCCCCTGCCTTCTCGTCGTAGCGCGACAGGTCGCCGTAAAAGCCGTAATTACGGACGCTCAGCCCCTTCCTGAGCGCTGCCGCCCACAGGGTCCCCGCTCCGGCTTCGCCGTCGGGCGCATCGGCGGCAGACAGGTCAGCGGTTCCGGCGAGCAGATCGGGATCGGCAGGAACATCGGGATTGGCCGCGTGGCGCGCTTCGGTCGGCAGCGCGACATTTACGAAGCGGTTGGTCCCCTCGGACTCGTATGCCAGCCCCTTGCCCGCATAGCCGACGGGCGTGACACGTTCGAGCATGTCGAGCGATCGCGCCTGGCTCGACCAACTCCACCCCGTTCCCGACACCTCGCCCGAATCGAAGAAACGGTCGAAGGTGACGAACTGGTGCGCGAGCCCGTGGTGGTTCGGTGTGATCGCCTGCGGGAACAGCGCAAGCTTCGCATCGCCGTCGCCTGGGCGGAGGTCGCCGAGCACCTGGTCGTAGGTCCGGTTCTCCTTGACGATGTAGATGATGTTACGGATTCGCCCGCGCATCGCTGCCATCACAGCCTCGGCGCGCGCGGCCTTGGCGGGGGTCGGCGCGGCGAGGTTGGCGGTGACGCGCGCGGTCAGCCGCGCGAGTTCGGGCTTTGCGGGTGGCGGGAGCGTCAGCAGCGACCCGGTCTGGAGCTGGAGGACATATTGGCCCGACGCACGGCACGTCGCCTCGCCTGCCGGGGTCGTCGCGAAGCTCGCGCGGCACGCCCCTGGGTTCGGCCCCGGCAGCCCCTTGAAGTTCGCCACCGCCAGCCGCCCTCCCGCGACTGCGACCGCATCGGGATACCAGCCGGTCGGGACCATTCCGGCGAACGCTGCCGGAGTGCCCGATGGCTTTGCGAGCAGGGTCTTGAGATCGATCGCCGCGACCGCGTTGAAGCCGCCGAGCGTCACCCACAGCCGCCCGTCGCCGCCGAGCGCGAGCGCGTTGGGGTTGAGTCCCTTCGGCCGGGTCGCAGCGTGAGGCAACCCCGACAACGGATATTCGGCGACTGACCGGCCGTCGGCGGCGAGCGCGATCAGTGTGTCGGCATTGTCGCCGGTCGCGAGGACCCGGCCATCGACAAGCGCGAGGAGCGCGGTCGGCTCGGCGATCGTTTTCGCGCGCGCAACGACGGCGAGCCGGTCGCCATCGACCGATATGCTCACGAGTTCACGGTCACGCGGCGACGACACCACCGCGCGGTTCGACCCTGCCATCACGACGCGGAACGGATAGGTGCCGCCGGGAACGCCGCGCTGGGCCGGGTCGATCTTGCCGGGGCGGAGATCGATTTCGGCGATCACCTTACGGCTTGTCGCGTCGACGAGGCTGAGCGAGTCGTTGAAGAAATTTGTCACCAGCAGCCGGTCGGCGGTCGCCCAGACAACCCCGGCGGCGGCGGGCTTGACCCGTAGTCCCAGTCCTTCGGCGTGACCGAGCGCAATCGGGGCGCCGTCGGGAGCGAGCGCCTTGCCGTCCCACGCGAAGGTCACGACTGCGTCGGCGACCCCCAGCGTCGCGGCGATGCGCTTGCCGTCGGGCGACCATGCCAGCCCGGCGAAGGTCGCGGGCAGCGGGACTTCGGCAATCTTCTCGGCGCCCTTGGGGCCGGGGCGAAAGATCATCAGCCGCTCTGTCGAATGAGCCTTGTCGGGCTTGCCGTCGGGCAGCGCCATCCCGTTGAACCCCGACGTCAGCAACGCGACGAGCGATCCGTCGGGTAATGCCGCCAACGCCGCCGGGTTGGTAATCGCGACCGACCCCGGCTTCCCGTCGAGCGTCCCGAGCGTCGTCAGCACCGCGCCCTTGGCAGCGAGCGGAGTGATCGCGAAGCCGCTCGGCGTCGGCGACGCATCGTCATCGGCATCGCGGGCGGCCCCGGGCGCGGCGGCGGCCGCGGCAATCATCAACACCGCAATCGATCCAGCCGCCCGCATGCTCATCCCCTACGATTATCGTCGCAGTCATAATCGACCGTCGCCAAACGCGAAATGCCGGCCGCGCGAGCGACCGGCATTACTGCGCGTCTGTGACGGTTTGGCTCAGCCGACGGTGCGGCGATCCGAAGCGGCGGCGACGACCTTGGGCTTGGCCGAGTCGAGCGCAACGCGGACACAGCGGCTCTCGTCCTTCATCGACTGGACATCGATGTTGCCGGTCGCGCAGACCGCGCGTGCGGCGTGCTTGATGCGGTTGTTCAGAATCTGGCGGCCCTGCGTGCTGGCGAGATCGAGGTCGGCGTAGCTGACATTCTGGCTGCGCGCGGTATCGTAGATGCTGCCGGCATGGGCCGGGGCGGTCGCTCCGACGAGGCAGAGCCCGGCGCAAAGAGCGGTGCCGACGGTGCCGAGGACGGTGCGAGCGATGATCGAGTTGGAGGCGGTGAACATGGTCTTTCTCCCTTTTGCCGGGGCGACCGATGATCCGGCGTCCCATGCCAAGGGCTTTGCACAGGCCGTGCCAAGTGACTCGTGAACAAGCTTCTCAATGACTTAGACATCTTCATCGTTGGATTTGGCAAAACGCACGATGAATGAAGACCATTATTCGGTAAGTTCCACCAGAATTTGGTGGATCCTAATTATCGCGCCGCCGACCCGATCGGCTCAGCCGCGAAAACGCCGGATCAGCGAACTCGTATCCTGCCGCCGCCCGCCCATCGCCTGGACGTCGCCGTAGAATTGATCGACCAGCGCGGTCGCCGGGAGCGAGATGCCGAGCCGCTTCGCCTCGTCGAGCACCAGCCCGAGGTCCTTGCGCATCCAGTCGACCGCGAAGCCGAAATCAAACTCGCCTTTGGCCATCGTGCCGGCGCGATTGTCCATCTGCCAGCTTTGTGCCGCGCCTTTGCCGATGACGTCGATCACCGCGGGTGCATCGAGTCCCGCCGACAGCGCGAAGTGCATCGCCTCGGCGAGCCCCTCGAGGACCCCGGCGATGGCGATCTGGTTGACCATCTTGGTCAGCTGCCCGCTCCCCGCCGATCCCATCAGCCCGGACCGCTTGGCGTAGGCGGCCATGACGGGCTCGGCTGCGGCAAATGCTTCCGCGCTGCCGCCGCACATGATCGTCAGCGCGCCGTTGACCGCCCCCGCCTGCCCGCCCGACACCGGCGCATCGAGAACAAGAATATCGCCACGCGCTGCCGCCAGTTCGCGGGCAATCGACGCCGACACGGTGGTATGGTCGACGTAGAGCGCGCCGGGAGTCATTGCCGCGATCGCGCCGTCGGTGCCGAGCGTGACTTCGCGGAGATCGTCGTCGTTGCCAACGCAGGTGAACACGGCATCGGCCCCCGCCGCCGCGAGCTCCGGCGTCGCAGCCGACTTGCCCCTGTACTCGGCGACCCACGCGTCGGCCTTGGCGGCGGTGCGGTTATAGACAGTGACCTCGTGCCCGGCGGCGGCGAGATGCCCCGCCATCGGATAACCCATGACGCCAAGGCCGATGAATGCGATTTTGCTCATGCGACGGCTGTTAACCGAGCGCGCGGCGTCCTGCACCTGCTTTCAGGTCAGTCGGGCTCGATGTCGCGGTTGGCGTTCATCCGGACATAGCCCTTGTCGACGATGCGGAAGGCGGTCTTGGGCACGACGGTGTCGATCGACGTCACGCGCCAGATCGCGCCACCGCCGGGAGCGATGACCAGCGGCAAGTGGTATTCGGTGCTCCAGCAGATGCGCGTCGTCCGTTGCCCCTCGACGAGGTCGTACCAGCGGCACGCAGCGAACGGCTTCGGCGCGCCCGCCGGGGCCTTGCCGGGGCCGAGCATATACGCGCCCTTGGGATGCCGCAGGCCGTGCCCGAGGTCGAACCAGTCGGTGAAATTGCCGAGCCGGTAGAGGTTGGCGCGGTCGATCGTCGTGACGATCCGCTTGCGGTTGTCGACGATGATCATGCGAAAATCGATGCCGTCGGCGGCGTGCGCGACATAAGTTTCGACCAGGCCGTCGGTGACGCGCTTGAGCTGCTTGTCGCGGTCGCGCCAGACTTCGAGGTGATGGACCGCGAGGCCGGTGCCATAGTCGGTGTGGAAGTGGAGCATCGCGGGCTCCCCGCCAGTGGCGAAGACCGTCTCGAACTTCTGGCTCGGCGCGGGGTGCGGTGCCGCCGCCGTCAGGGCGACGGCGGCGAGCAATAGGTACAAACGCATACTCTTTACTGACCTGTTTTACTTGCGAACCGCCGCCGCCGAGTCGAAGTAGCGGTAGGTCTTGCCGTCGACCGCGAGGTCCTTGACCGCGAGGTTGATCGAGTACGTCCCGGCAGTCCGTGTCGTGTCGCGCGTTGCGCCGGTCGGATCGGTTGGCAGCTCGAACGCCAGCCCCGTCGCGGTCGACGCGGCAACCGTCGTCGGCGTCACCGTCGGCTTCGTCCCGCTCAGCGGCGTGACCAGCGCCTCGTTGAGGATGCGCCCATCGGCGTTCGGCAGCGAGACGCCGAGCAGGTAGGCGACGGTCGGGGCGACGTCGACGTTACCCGACGGGTTGGTCACCGCCCCGGCCGTGAACGACGGACCGTTGGCGATTAGCGTATTGTGGACGTCGGTGGTGCCGAAGCTGCCGTGCATGCCGCGCTGGCCGCCGGTGCTCTCGAACTCGATCCCGGGCTTGCCCTGGACGCTGACGGTGTCGTCCCACGCGAAGGAGACGACGACGTCGGGCTGGCCGTTGTTCTGGCGGGTGCCGTTCTCGAGGTTGACCTGCGCCATCGTCAGCGTGCCCGGTATCGCTCCGTAGCGGCTGTCGACGAAGATCGCGCCGTATTCCTCACGCTGCTGGAGCGTCTTGACGAGGCGCTGGATGACCGCCGGATCATGGCCGGGGACGTAGAAGTAGTCCGACCCGCCATTTGCCGCGACGACGATGCCGCCGGCCGGCAGGCTACCTGGTGCGGGTACCTTGAAGCTGGCGATCGGCGTCGGCAGCGTCGCGCTGATCGACTGGTACTTGGTGTTCGCCGCGCCACACAGGGCACCGCTCGCGTCGTTCTTGACCGGCACCGTTGCCGCGCCCGTCGCGCTCAGGCCGTACATCGCGCTCGTCACGCAGCCGCTGCCGTCATACGCGGCGAAACCGCGATACGTCAGCAGGTCGGCCGAGCGGACGTCGCCCGAGAACGAGAAGCCGGTGCTCGACGCCGCACCGAGCGCCGCAGCGCTGGTGCCGCTCGTCGCACCGTTGACCGGCGCACCGTTCGGCGCGGTCGCCGACGGCGTGATCGCCCGCAGCGGATAGAGCGCCAGCGGACCCGAGACGGTCGAGTGGCCGTGGTCGGAGACGACGATGATGTTGGTCGTCTTGTCGATGCCCTGCGCCTTGAGCGCCGCCATCAGTTCGCCGAGGCGCGCATCCTGCGAGCGCAGGCCCGCCTTGACGTTGGCCGTGCCCGGACCATAGCCGTGCTCGACGTTGTCGGGGGTCCGGAACCAGATCAGCGACAGCATCGGCTTCTTGTTCGGCAGGATATAATTGGCGAACACCGACATCATGTACTTGTTCGCCGCGTCCTCGGGGGCGCCCTGCGTCGTGTCGGTCGAATCGCGGGCGGGAACCGTCAGCGCGCCGGCGGGGTCGTACGCCGTCGTGTTGAAGGTGATGTAGCCGGCGCGCGCGGTCGGGTTGCCGTTCGTCGCCGACAGCGTGACGAGGTCGGTGCCGGTGTAATCCTTGGTCACGTTGAGCGGCAGCGCGATGTTCGCGTTCTGCAGTTCGGTCACGAGGAGCCGCGGCTTGACGGTATTCTCGTCGAGGAAATAGCCGCCCTTGCCGAGATCCTGAAGATACGCCGCGCCGCTCTTGCCGATCGTCGCGGTGACCAGACCGGCGCCCTGCGCGGCGGCGAACAGGTTCTTCACCAGCAGCAGCTGGCCGCTGTAATACGTGTTGAGCGTCGTCAGGACCTGATAATCTTCGGTGAACACCGGGTCGACATAGTCCTGCGCGGTGCCACCGGCGGCGAGCCCGACCGGGATCGTGTTGCCGGTCCCCTGCGGGGGCGTCCAGAAGGTGTTGCCGTAGAAGCCCGAGGTTTTCGGGAACGATCCGGTCGCGAACGACGACGAGTTCATCATCGTGAAGGTCGGATACGTCGAGTGGTTGTCGTTGAACGCTGCGCCAGCCGCCTTCAACGCGGCGAGGTTCGGCGTGTCGGTGGTGTTGACGTCGTCGGGGCGGAGGCCGTCCCAGACCATGATGATCGTCCGCGTCGCGGCGAGCGGCGTCGGGCCGGTCGGTGCTACGGTGGTCGGCGACGAGTTGTCGTTACAACCCGCGACCAGGCTGCCCGCGGCAACCAGAGCAACGATGGCTTGGATCAGTTTCACGGTCAGGAAGCCCCCCTAGACAATAAATCGAGCGTCAACCCGATGCAGCGATCTGGCGGGCTTTAAGGATGGCATGTGACGGTGTGATGACGCTGGCTTGCGGCGGCCACTTGCGGCGGCTACGCCGGGCGGCTTCCGCCGGTCGCACCGGGCCGCTGGCAAAACTCCGCCGTCCCCGCTAAGCGCGGCGCATGACCGCACTCGACGCCGCCCTGCCCCTGCCGATCGATTATGCCGACGTCCTCGCTGCGCGCGTGGCGATCGGCGACGCGGTGATCCGCACGCCCTGCCTCCACAGCCGGACGCTGTCGGAGATGACCGGGGCCGAGGTGTGGCTCAAGTTCGAGAACCTCCAGTTCACCGCCGCCTACAAGGAGCGCGGCGCGCTCAACAAACTTCTGTCGCTGACCGAGGAGCAGCGCCTGCGTGGCGTCATCGCGGCGTCGGCGGGCAACCACGCGCAGGGCCTCGCGTATCACGCCAAGCGCCTCGGCATTCCGACGACGATCGTCATGCCGCGCCACGCACCCGCCGTGAAAGTCCGCCAGACCGAGGGGCACGGCGCGAGCGTCATCCTCCACGGCGAGAGCTTCGACGACGCCGCCGCGCACGCCCACAAGCTGACGATCGAGCGTCACCTGACCTATGTCCCGCCGTTCGACGACGCGCTGATCATGGCGGGACAGGGCACCGTCGCGCTCGAGATGCTCGAGGACGTGCCGCAGCTCGACACGCTGATCGTGCCGATCGGCGGCGGCGGGCTGATTTCGGGGATGGCGACGGTCGCCAAGGCATTGAAGCCTGACATGATGGTCGTCGGCGTCGAGGCTGAACTGTACCCGTCGATGTACGCCAAGCTCAACGGCCAGACGATGCCGTGCGATGGCGACACGCTCGCCGAGGGCATCGCGGTCAAGGTGCCGGGCGAGCTGACCTTCCGCGTCGTGCAGGCGCTCGTCGATGATATCCTGCTGGTCGGCGAGCGCGATCTCGAACGCGCGGTGTCGCTGCTGCTGACGATCGAGAAGACCGTCGTCGAGGGTGCCGGCGCGGCGGGACTCGCGGCGCTGCTCGCGCACGGCCAGGCGTTCCGCGGGCGCAAGGTCGGGCTGGTGCTGTGCGGCGGCAACATCGACACCCGGCTGCTGGCGAACGTCCTGCTGCGCGACCTTGCGCGGTCGGGGCGGCTGGCGCGGCTGCGGATCCGGCTCAAGGACCGCCCGGGGCAGTTGTTCGAAGTCGCGCGGGTGTTCGACCGGCTCCAGGTCAACATCCTCGAAGTCTACCACCAGCGCGTGTTCACCACCCTCCCCGCCAAGGGCCTGATCACCGAGATCGAGTGCGAGACGCGCGACCGCGACCATCTCGACCGGCTGGTCGAAGCACTGCGCGCAGCGGGCTATGATGTGCGACAAGTCGAACTGGATTAGCGCTGATCACTCACGACAACTTTCGCGGCGGACGGTTAGCTTGTCTTCTGCTTATGATGACATTACGATATCGCAATGATCGGCATTGTTGTCGCTTTGGCACTGGTTACCGCGCCGAATAAGCCTGCGCAGAGGGCGGAAGACTGTTATCATAAGACCGATAGTCATGTTGCTGAAGCAGCATGTGAATCTATGAAGGCTGATGGAGCGTCGCGTAAGCTTCAACGCTATTATCGTCAGGTTTTTCGAGCTGCAGCCGAATTCTCCAAAACTACGTCGACGATATCGTTTACAAAGCAGATTCAGCGAAACCAGGCTCGATGGAGCTTATGGGCAGCCGACGAATGTCGGCTTGAGGGCGAAGTCACGATGGGAAGCGCTGCGATTACGATCGAGCCAATCTGTCGCCAACGTCTCTCCGCACAACGACTGACTGAACTTAAATCCATCGGGGCGAGCTTTTTGCGCTGACTGGCTGATCGGTAGATGATCCGAGGCCGCTATTGACCCGCACTTTCCCCTACCGATTTGGCGCTGCGTGCCGCATATTAAGGCGTGACCGACCAGAGCTTCCGCTTTCCGCGCTTCTTCGTGACGGCGCCGTCGCCGTGCCCATACATCCCGGGGCGCGTCGAGCGGAAGGTATTCACCGAGCTCAAGGGCTCCGACGCCGCCGGCATGAACGAGGCGCTGAGCCGGATCGGCTTCCGCCGAAGCCAGAACGTCGTCTACCGGCCGAGCTGCGACGGTTGTTCGGCGTGCGTCTCGGTCCGCGTCGTTGCGGGCAAATTCACGCCGAGCGCGTCGCAGAAACGCCTGCTCAAGCGCCACGCCGACCTCGACGTCAGCGCGTGCGAGCCATGGAGCACCGAGGAGCAGTTCGACCTGCTTCAGCGCTACCTCGGCTCACGCCACCCTGACGGCGGCATGGCGGCGATGGACGCATACGACTTTGCCGACATGGTCGAGCAGACCCCGGTCGACACCGTCGTCGTCGAATATCGCGAGCCATCGGTCGACGGACGTCCCGGGCGGCTGGTCGGCGCGTGCCTGACCGACAAGCAGACCGACGGCCTGTCGATGGTCTACAGCTTCTTCGCCACCGAGGACCCCGCGCGGCAGGGGCTCGGCACCTTCATCATCCTCGACCATATCGTCCGCGCCGGTCGCGCGGGGCTGCCGTACGTGTACCTCGGCTATTGGATCGAGGGGTGCGAGCGGATGGATTACAAGACACGGTTTGCGCCTGTCGAACGCCTCGGCCCGGGCGGCTGGCGCGGAGTTTAGGGCATGGCGTCACGTCGAACCAAAATTGTCATCCCCGCGAAGGCGGGGACCCAAAGTCACGAACGGTTGTGACTTTGAGTCCCCGCTTTCGCGGGGATGACAATTTGAGTGGGGTCATCTGGCTTACGGTCACGCCGTCGGCAGCATGGACCCGTTCGATCGAACTGACGGGCAACCCGTCAGGCGTGCGCTACAGCCGAGACCTCGCCTGCCTTCATCTCGATCGCCGCCGGGGCAGCCGCCTGCGGAGCCCGCCCGCTTTGCGCCGGATCGTTCGCGCGGATGAAGTCCTCGACGACGGGGGCGATGATCTCGCGCCAGCGGCGGCCGTTGAAGATGCCGTAATGGCCGACCTGCTCGGCCATGTAGTACTTCTTCTTGTCGTCGGGCAGGTTCGTCGCCAGCGTCAGCGCGACCTTGGTCTGGCCGAGCCCCGAGATATCGTCGCGCTCACCCTCGATCGCCAGCAGCGCGGTCTTGGTGATGTTCGCAGCATCGACGCGGACGCCGCGGTGATCGAACTCGCCCTTGGCGATCGACTGCTTCTGGAAGACGACGTCGATCGTCTGGAGATAGAATTCTGCGGTCATGTCCGACACCGAGCGGTATTCGTCGTAGAATGCCTTGGTTGCATCAGCCGAGGTGTCGTCGCCGGCAACGAGGTGTTTGAACATCTCCCAGTGCGACTTCATGTGGCTCGCGAGGTTCATCGACAGGAAGCCCGATAGCTGGAGAAACCCGGGATAGACCTTGCGCCCCGATCCGGGATAGCTCGCGGGCACGGTGGCGACGACGTTATTGACGAACCATGCGTACGGCCGCTCGGTGGCGAGGTCGTCGACCGAGGTCGGGGCCTCGCGCGTGTCGATCGGGCCACCCATCATCGTCAGCGTCAGCGGCAGATTGGGATCGTTCTTGACCGACATGATCGACACCGCGGCATACGCCGGGACTGCGGGCTGGCACACCGCGAGCATGTGTGCACCCGGGCCGACGACGCCCATGAATTCGATCAGATAGTCGATATAGTCGTTGAAATCGAAGGTGCCGTCGCTGAGCGGAACGTATTTCGCATCGCGCCAGTCGGTGACATAGACGTCGTGCCCCGGCAGCATCCGCTCGACGGTGCCGCGGAGAAGCGTCGCGAAATGCCCCGACATCGGCGCGACGATCAGCAGCTTGGGGTCGTTGCGCCCCGATACCGCACGAACGAAATGCTTGAGCTGGCCGAACGGCTTGCGCAGGACGATCTCCTCGCTGACCGCGACTGAGACGCCGTCGACGATTGTCGCGGCAAGACCGAAGTCGGGCTTGCCGCGCGGCGCTGCGGCATGGGCGAAGACTTCGAGCGCCCGCGCGATCACCGGTGACGTGCCGACGTAAGCGAACGGGTTTGCCGGGCTGAGCAGCCAGTCCGAGGTCAGCTTCGACGCGGCCCCCATGCCAGCGAGCATCGACTTCTGCATCTCATACGCGTCGTAAAGCATCTATCGTCCTCGATCCGCGACCCGGATGGCGCGCATGACTTGTGACATAACGCATCCGCAGCATAAAGTGTAACAACGGTGCCGCGGGGAGGCGAATGCTCGATTTAGCGACGCGGACGGCAATCGAGACCGCACTCGGCGACCGCCAGATCGGTCTCGCAGTGACGCTCGCCGCCGCCGCGCTCGCCGCCGGGGCGCGCGACCCGATGCTGTTCAATCTCGTCGCATGGCGTGCGGAGGAAGCGGGCGACTTCGCCGCGGCGCACCATGCGCTCGGCGAGGCAATGGCGCTCGCGCCGCACGATGCGACGATCATCACTGCGGCCGGCCGCGCCCTTCGCAAGGAAGGCCGGATCGGCGCGGCGCTGGCGATGTTCGATCGTGCTTCGGCGATCGAGCCGGGCTTTGCGGTGCCGTGGCTCGAACGCGGCTATGCACTCGATGTCGCGAACGACGCCGCCGCCGCGCTGACCAGTTACCAGCGCGCCGCCGCGCTCGATCCGGCGATGGCGCCGGCGTGGGCGGGCGCAGCGGCGGCGGCGGCACGGCTCGGGCAGCCCGTCGCCGAGCTCGCCGCGCGCGCGCTCGCAATCGACCCGCACGACGCGACCGCGACGATGGCGCTGGCGCGGAGCGAGCTCGGCAGCGACCCTCGCCGCGCCGCCGCGCGCATCCGCGAAATGCTCGCAATGCAGATTGGTGTCGCCGACCGGATCGCGGCGCTGACGCTGCTCGGCGATGCGCTCGACCGGATCGATGCGACCGCCGACGCCTTCGCGGCGTACGCGGCGGCGAAGTCGATGTTTGCGCAGTTGCACGCACCGCGCTTCGCCGCGCTGAGCGAGCCGCCGCAGCGCGAGTTCATCGACAACATTGCCGCGGCGGTCGACGACGTCGACCCGATGGCGTGGCACAAGCGAGTCGCTCCCCCGGGCCGTCGCGGCCACGTCTTCCTGCTCGGCTACCCGCGGTCGGGCACGACACTGGTCGAGAACATCCTCGCCAGCGCGCCCGGGGTCGAGGCGCTCGAGGAACGGCCGACCTTGATCGACGCCGACCGCGAATTCCTGACCGACCCCGGCGGCATTGCCCGCCTCGCGGCAATCGATGCTGCGACGGCGACAGGCTTCGGCGATCGCTACTGGCAGCGCGTCGCCGACGCCGGCGTCGATCCCGCGACGACTTTCGTCGATATGGACCCGCTCAAGGGGATCAAATTGCCGCTCATCGCCCGGCTGTTCCCCGATGCCCGCGTCGTCGTCATGCGCCGCGACCCGCGCGACATCGTCCTGAGCTGCTTCCGCCAGAACTTCGCGATTACCGCTGCCGCCTACGCGTTCACCACGATCGAGGGCGTGGCGGAACACTATGCCGCACTGATGCGACTGACCGCGCTCTGCCGCGAACGGCTGCCGCTCGCGGTCCACGACCTGCGCTACGAGGATCTGGTTGCCGACTTCGACACGACGACGCGGAGCCTATGCACCTTCACCGGCATCGACTGGTCACCCGACCTGCGGCGCTTTGATCGCACCGCCGCCCGGCGCGGGGTGTCGACCGCGAGTGCTGGGCAGGTCAATCGTCCGCTTTACGACGGCAGCGGCCAGTGGCGGCGCTATGCCGACCAGCTCGCGCCGGTGATGCCGATCCTCGCGCCGTGGATCGAGCGGTTCGGCTATGACCTTTAACCACCCGTTTGCCCTTACCCCCGTAGCCGCGTAGGACACCGCGGTGAGACGGGCAGGTACAACCGGATGCGGGCGTTTTTGGCGGGACTTATCGGGCTGGCGGCGATGACCATCGCGACAGCATCATCCGCAGCCGACCTCACGCTCGAACGCGTCTTCGCGTCGCCATCGCTTAGCGGCCCCGCCCCGCGCGTCCTCAAGCTATCGCCCGACGGCAAATACGCGACGCTGCTCAAGCCACGCCCCGACGACAAGGATCGCTACGACCTGTGGGCGGTCGACGTCGCCACCGGGACGTCGCGTATGCTCGTCGATTCAACGAAGCTCGGGACCGGCGCGGCATTGTCGGAAATCGAGCGGATGAACCGCGAGCGCCAGCGGATCGCCAGCATCAAGGGAATCGCCAGTTACAGCTGGGCCCCCGATTCGCAGCATTTGCTCGTGCCGATCGACGGCGACCTGTGGCTCGCTGGACTCGACGGGTCGGTCAAGCAACTGACCAAGACGGCGGCGACCGAGACCGACGCGCAGCTTTCGCCGAAGGGCCGTTTTGCTTCGTTCGTCCGCGACCGCAATTTCTTTGTCCTCGACCTGAACGCCGAGACCGAGACCGCGCTGACCAAGGACGGCTCGGACACGATCGGCTGGGGCGCCGCCGAGTTCATCGCGCAAGAGGAGCTCCACCGCTTCACCGGGACATGGTGGTCGCCCGCCGACGACCGGGTCGCAGTCGAGCGCGTCGACGAATCGGGGGTGCAGGTCGTCCAGCGCGCCGCGATCGGCGCCGACGGCACGCGGGTCTACGCGCAGCGCTATCCCGCCGCGGGGACGCCGAATGCCCACGTCGAGCTGTGGCTGATGGCCCCCGATGGGAGTGCGCGGGTCAAGGCCGACCTCGGCCCAGACCTCGACATCTACCTCGCCCGTGTCGACTGGGCGGCGGACGGCAAGTCGCTGTTCGTGCAACGCCTGTCGCGCGACCAGAAGCGGCTCGATATCCTCCAGGTCGACCCCGCGACGGGGGCGGCGCACGTCATCCTGACCGACACGTCGAAGACGTGGGTCAACCTCAACGACGACTTCACCGCGCTCGACGACGGCTCGCAGATCATCGGGTCGGAGCGCACCGGCTTCGCGCATCTGTACCGCCGCGCGGGCAACAAGCTGACCGTGCTGACGCACGGCGACTGGGTCGTCGACGATGTCATCGGGATCGACCAGAAGGCGCACAAGGTCTTCTTCACCGGCTACGCCGACACCGTCCTCGAAAAGCACCTGTACGTCGTCGACTACCTCGCGCCCGGAGCGCCGGTGCGGATCACCGCGCCCGGCGGCTGGCATGAAGTCGCGATGGACAAGGGCGGGACCGCCGCGCTGATCACCCGCTCGACCCCGACCCAGCCAGCGCAAACGTGGCTCGCCGACGCCGCCGGCAATCGCCGCGCATGGATCGAGGAGAATACGCTGAACGCGGCGCACCCGTACGCGCCGTTCCTCGCTGCGCATGTCACGCCGGAGTTCGGCACGATCTCCGCTGCCGACGGCACCCCGCTGCATTACCGGTTGTTCAAACCGACGACGCCCGGGCCGCACCCGGTCTATTTCACCGTCTATGGCGGTCCCGGGGTCCAGTCGATCAACCACGCGTGGCCCGCGCCGATCAACGAATATCTCGTCCAGCACGGCTGGGCGGTGTTCCAGGTCGACAATCGCGGATCGACCCACCGCGGCAAGAAATTCGAGGACGTCCTCTACCACAGCATGGGCAAAACCGAGGTCGACGACCAGCTCGCCGCGCTGGCGTGGGTCAAGCAGCAGGCGTGGGCGGCCCCCGACAAGGTCGTCGTCAACGGCTGGAGCTACGGCGGCTACATGACGTTGAAGCTGCTCGCCGCCGCGCCGACCGCGTTCGCCGCCGGGATCGCTGGAGCGCCGGTAACGCGCTGGGAGTTGTACGACACCGCGTACACCGAACGTTATCTCGGCACCCCGCAGGCCGACCCCAAGGCGTATTCATCGAGCGATGCGCTGACGACCGCGACCGATATCGAGCGCCCGCTCCTGCTCATCCACGGCATGGCGGACGACAATGTCGTGTTCGAGAATTCGACCGCGCTGATGGCCAAGTTGCAAAAGGCGAACAAGCCGTTCGACCTGATGGTCTACCCCGGCGCGACCCACGCCGCCGCCGGGCTCGACGTCCACGTCTGGCTGACGCGGCTCCGCTTTATGGGGCGCACCGTCGCTCCGACAGGATATTAAATGGCCATCGCCACCACTAAAGATGCTGCGCCGCCGTCGCGCAAGCTGTCGAAGCTCATCATCCTATGGCGCTTCGTCAAGGTCTACCCCGGCCACCTCGCGATGGCGCTTGTCGCGCTCGCGGTCGCGGCCGGATCGACGCTCGCGGTGCCGAAGGGCTTGCAGCTCGTCGTCGACAAGGGTTTCCATGCCGGCGCCGACCCGGCGGTTATCGCGCCGTATTTCTGGGCGCTGCTCGGGGTCGTCGCGGTCCAGGGCATCGCCACCGCAGTCCGCTTTTATTACGTCAGCTGGATCGGCGAGCGCGTCGTCGCCGACCTTCGCCGCACCGTCCAACGGCATCTGCTGTCGCTCGACCCCGGCTTTTTCGAGGAGAACCGCCCGTCTGAGATCGCGTCGCGGCTGACCTCGGACACCGCGGTGATCGAGCAGGTCGTGTCGACCTCGGCGTCGGTCGCGCTGCGCAACGCGTTCATGGGTATCGGCGGGCTGGTCTACATGATCGCGCTCAGCCCCAAGCTCGCCGGGCTGATGCTCCTCGTCATCCCGATGGTGATCATCCCGATCATCGTCCTCGGCCGTCGCGTCCGCGATCTGTCGCGGTCGAGCCAGGACCGCATCGCCAGCATTGGCACGATCATCGCCGAGGTCCTCGGCGCGATCAAAGTGGTCCAGGCATTTACCCAGGAGGTCCGCGAGGCGGCACGCTTCGGCGAGGCGGTCGAGGCGACCTTCGACGCCGCCAAGCGCCGCATCCGAGTCCGCGCGATGATGACCGGCATCGTCATCTTCCTGATCTTCGGCGCGATCACCCTCGTGCTGTGGGAGGGCGCCGCCGACGTCGTCGCCGGGCGGATGACCGGGGGCACGATCACCGCCTTCCTGTTCACCGCCGCAATCGTCGCGGGCGCGTTCGGCGCGCTGACCGAGACCTATGGCGACTTCATGCGCGCCGCCGGGGCATCGGGGCGGATCGAGGAACTGCTCGCCGCGACCCCCGACATCCGCGCTCCCGCGCATCCCGTCGCGCTGCCGCTGCCGGCGATGGGCCGCCTGACGCTCGACCACGTCAATTTCAACTATGCGACCAAGCCCGACGCCCCGGCGGTGATCGACTTCACTCTCGACATCGCGCCGGGCGAGACGGTCGCGGTCGTCGGGCCGTCGGGCGCGGGCAAGTCGACGTTGTTCGCGCTTGTCCAGCGCTTCTACGACCCGCAGTCGGGGGTTATCCGCCTCGACGGCGTTGCGCTGCCCGAAGCCGACCCGATCGACGTCCGCTCACGCATCGCCGTGGTGCCGCAGGAAACCGTCGTCTTCGCCACCAGCGCCTACGAGAACATCCTCTACGGCCGCCCCGACGCGACCGAGGCCGAGGTGTGGGCCGCCGCCGAGGCCGCACACGCCGACGACTTCCTCCGCGCATTGCCGCAGGGCATCCACACCTTCCTCGGTGAGGCGGGGTCGCGGCTGTCGGGCGGCCAACGCCAGCGCATGGCGATCGCCCGCGCGATCCTCCGCGACGCGCCGCTATTGCTGCTCGACGAGGCAACGAGCGCGCTCGACGCCGAATCCGAACGCCTCGTCCAGCGCGCGCTCGAGAAATTGATGGAGGGCCGCACGACCCTCGTCATCGCACACCGTCTGGCAACCGTCCGCAACGCCGACCGGATCATCGTCATGGACGGCGGGCACATCGTCGCGCAGGGCACGCACGACCGGCTGATCGCGCAGGGCGGGTTGTACGCGAAGCTGGCGCGGTTGCAGTTCGAGGATGCGGCGTAGACAGGCCGTGAGCGGGGAATTGAGCGGTCGCACGAGCCGAATCGTGTTGCTGGTGATCGGCATTACGTTGCTCGCATTCGCCGCCTGGCAGGCGTGGCAGGTGATCGAATTCAACCGGCAGGCGATCTCGACGACAGCGACGGTCGTGGCCGACCGCGGTGAGGAGCATGACGTCATGTCGGAACCGCACCCGCTCATCGAATTCGCGACGGCGGATGGTCAGACGATGCGATACAACCAAAACGGCATGGGATCGCAACGGATCGGCAGCCATATGCCCCTGCGCTATCTCGCTTCCGACCCGCGCGGGACCGCGATCGTTGCGACGTTCTGGTCGACGTGGTCGCAGGTGATCCTGCCGCTTATTCCGGCAATCGGGGCAATCGTTCTCGGCTTACTGGGTGTCGTCGTTGGACTCCGACCCGGACGCTATTAGCCGCCGAGGCAATTCG
The DNA here is from genome assembly GCF_018982885.2 of Polymorphobacter megasporae. NCBI lineage: Bacteria > Pseudomonadati > Pseudomonadota > Alphaproteobacteria > Sphingomonadales > Sphingosinicellaceae > Glacieibacterium > Glacieibacterium megasporae. Next base: position 3,145,309 of record NZ_CP081848.1, read on the forward strand.
CGCGGGAGATAGCCGCAGCAAAATTGACGGCGCGCGACGTTCAATCAGCTTGTCGCCGCGACAGCCAAGTCTACCCCAAGGCGCAGGTCAACCCCGTCTCGACCAGCCGCGCTGCGATGACCGGATCGGCGTTGCCCAGTCGGCGAGCCAACTTGTTCAACGTCAGATGGTCGCCGCCGCTGTCCTTGACGACGCGGTTCAGCTCCTCGAGCTGGCCATAGCTCAATCGCGACGCGAGCTTGCTCCCCATGCAGCGCGCCTGCGGTGGCGGCACGCCGACCGACTCGAGCTTGCCGGCGATCCGCTCGGCGGGGGTCGCGCAGCTTGCGAGCAGCGCCAGCGCGATGACGGCGAATCGCTTCACGCCTTCCCCTCGGTCCGCGTCGCCGGCAGGCGCCACCACGCGACGTGCGGGTGGAGATGATGCTCGTGGTGATAGCCGCCGAAGTTGAAGCACGTCAGCACCGACAGCCAGGGCCCGAAGCGCGAGCTCCGCGCATTATGGCGGTCGGGAAAGACATCGTGCGCGTGGCGATGCGGCAGGAACGTCCCGAACCAGAACAACTGGAGCAGCGCGAGCAGCGCCGGGATCGCCCAGAAGACGATGATGTTGATGAGCGACGCGCCAATCAGCTGGTAAAATCCGAGAACGACGACGATCCGCACGATCTGCCAGTGCGAATAATAGGTCCCGAAGAACCGCGCGAGCCACTTGACCGGCCGCGTCGGGTTTGCCGCGTCGAAATCGGGGTCGGCCTCGGTGCCGACATGGCGGTGGTGCGCGAAATGGTTCGGCAGCATCTTATCGTAGTCGAGCCCCGCGTAGAACATCAGCGCCAGCCGCCCGACGGTGCGGTTGACCGCAGCCCGCCCTGGCGCGAACGAGCCGTGCATGCAGTCGTGGGCGACGATGAACAGCCCGGTCGACAGCCATGTCTGGACGAGCACGAGCGGAACGACCCAGACGAGGCTCGCCGTCGTCAGCGGAAACGCGAAGATGCCGCCAAAGTGAATCGCCAGCCACGCCCCGGCAATGCCCGCAGCGATCGCGTGGCCGGTGCCCGCGCGGTGATCGGATCGAAGGACGGTCGCGACGGCTGACACTGCGTGATAAACTCCTGACGCGATATCCCTGCGTCGAAACGTGGGGGATGCAAACCCCCCTGCGACCTTTTATAGACGCTGACATGAACCTCAACGTTACAACGGGCGAGGGTGTCGCCGTCGCACTCGCGGCGCTCGCGGCGATGGAGGCGGTTGCATATGTCGCGCACCGCTGGGTGATGCACGGCTTCATGTGGGGGCTCCACCGATCGCATCACGAGCCGCGGTCGGGGTTGCTCGAGGCGAACGACTGGTTCGCGGTGATGGGCGCGGCTCCGGCGATCGCCCTGATCTTTGCCGGCACCGTCCTCGGCTTCGGCAGCGCGCTGATGTGGCTTGGGGTCGGGATCACCGGCTATGGCGTGATCTATTTCGGTTTTCACGACATCATCGTCCATCGCCGCGTGCCGGTGTCGTGGGTGCCGCGCAGCCGCTACATGAAGCGCATCGTCCAGGCGCACCGGCTCCACCATGTCGTCGAGACGCGGGCGGGGACGGTGTCGTTCGGCTTTATCTACGCGCCGCCGGTCCGTGACTTGCTGGCCAAGCTCGAGGCCAACGGCGGCGGGCGGCTCAGGTCGTCGCAGGGTAAGGCCGGGTCCAAAGTCCGGCGCGAGATGGCCCCGGAGCCGGCCAGCGGCGGGCACGGCTGAACGACAGCGGCAACGTCCGCACCACCGCCAATAATTTCTCTGCCCGCGACGTTGTCACCCGGTGGTCGAGCGCCACAGCGCCTTCGGCCCGCACCTTCCGCCCGATGCCGCCGTAGATGTCGGCGGCGGCGAGCACCGCCCAGGCCGCACGGCGGGTCAGCGCGGGGGTGCCGAAGCGCGACGACGCTTCGTATCGCTCGGCCTCGTCGACGAGGCGCGCGACGACGGTCGCGAGCGCGGCGCGATTTTCGGGGCTTGCGTAGGTCGCTTGCGTCAGCCCCGCCTCGGCGAGCCAGATCGCGGGGAGATAGCATCGCCCGTTACCAGCATCCTCGACGACATCGCGCGCGATATTGTTGAGCTGGAACGCCATGCCGAGATCGCACGCGCGGTCGAGCGTCGCGCGGTCACCGGGGGCGACCCCCATGACGATCGCCATCATCACCCCGACGCACCCGGCGACGTGGTAGCAGTATGTCAGCGTGTCGTCGAAGGTGATGAACGCGCGCTCCTCGACGTCGGAGCGAAAACCCTCGATCAGGTCGAGCGGATAGCGTTCGGGCATCGCGGTCTCGGCAGCGACGCGGGCGAGTGCGGCGAAGGGAAGGTTCGTGGCTTCCCCTACCCCTTGATCGTCATCCCGTGTTTCTCGCTCGACCCCTTGATCGTCATCCCGGCGAAGGCCGGGACCCACGGTGGTGGCAAGCTCCGAATTTCGCGTTGCGCTCGACGGTGGGTCCCGGCCTTCGCCGGGATGACGAATTAGGGAGTGAGTGCTTGAATCCCGGCCCGCGCTCAGAGCAAGTCGCGTCCCCGCCTCTAACGCCGCCAACCGCTCCGCCGGAGTCCCCGCATACTCGACGCGCCCGTACCCCGCGTCCTGCCCGTCGATCACATCATCCGCATACCGGCACCACGCGTACAGCAGCGTCGCCCGGTCGCGCAGCACAGGGTCGAACAGCCGCGACGCGAGCGCGAAGCTCTTCGACCCCTTTTCGATCGACGCCCGGCTCGCCGCGACGAGCGCGTCGGTCATTCCGCCGCCAGCGCCGGACTCTTCAGCGACACGCTGTTATGCCCGACGCCCGGCTGGCGCGCGCCGAGGTCGGCGATCATCAGCTTCGCGGTCGCCTTGGCCGAGCCGACGACTCCCGGGATGCCCGCCCCGGGATGCGTCCCCGCGCCGACGAAATACAGGTTCGACAGGACGTCGTCGCGGTTGTGGGTGCGGAAGAACGCGCTCTGCCACAACACCGGCTCGAGGCTGAACGCCGACCCGAGGTGCGCGTTCAGTTCGACCGCGAAGTCCTTCGGCGTGAACGTCCGCATCGTCACGAGGTCGTCGCGCAGCCCGGGGATCATCGTCGCCTCGAGCGTGTCGAGGATGCGGTCAGCGTACAATTTGCCCTCGACTTCCCAGTCGCCCTTGTATTTGCCCATGTGCGGGACCGGCGACAGGACATAGAACGCGCTGCACCCCTCGGGCGCCATCGCCGGGTCGGTCGCGGTCGGGTGGTGGAGATAGAGCGAGAAATCGTCGGCGACGACGCCGTTCTTGTAGATGTCGTCAAGCAGCTCGCGATACCGATTGCCGAAGACGATCGTGTGGTGACGGATCTCAGGATGCTTCCGCTTGAGGCCGAAATAGACGACGAACAGCGACGGCGAGAAGCTTTTCCACTTCATCATCCCCGCCGCCTGCTTGCCCCGCGGGTGGTCACCCAGCAGGTCGCGATAGGTGTGGACGATGTCGCCGTTCGACGCGACCGCGTCGAAGTCGCCCGACCAGCCGTCGGCGGTGGTGACGCCGGTGACCTTCGCCCCCTCGGCGCGGATCGCCTTGACGCCGTTGCCCATCATGACCGTGCCGCCGAGGTCCTCGAACAGCTTGACCATGCCCTTGACCAGCGCGCCGGTGCCGCCGCGCGGGAACCACACGCCCCACTTCTTTTCGAGCGCGTGGATCAGCGCATAGATCGCGCTCGTCTTGAACGGGTTGCCGCCGACCAGCAGCGAGTGGAAGCTGAACGCCTCGCGCAGCTGCGGATCCTCGATGTAGCGGCTGACCATCGCATAGACCGACCGGAACGCCTCGTAGCGCATCAGCTGCGGGGCGGCCTTCATCATCGTGCCGAAGTCGAGAAACGCCTCGTGGCCAAGCTTTTCATAGCCTTCGCGGAAGACGTTCTCGGAATAGTCGAGAAACTTCTTGTACCCGGCGACGTCCTTCGGGTTCTTCGCCTTGATCTGCGCGAACAGCGTCTCGTCGTCGTTCGAATAATCGAAGACGTAGCCGTCCTCCCACATCAGCCGGTAGAACGGCGTGACGGGCATCAGCTCGACATAGTCCGACAGCTTGCGCCCCGACAGGCCCCACAGCTCCTCGAGGCACGACGGGTCGGTGATGACGGTCGGCCCGGCATCGAAGACGAAGCCCTTGTCCTCGAAGACGTAGGCGCGGCCGCCGGGCTTGTCGCGCTGCTCGATCAGCGTCGTCTGGACCCCCGCCGACTGGAGCCGGATCGCGAGCGCGAGCCCGCCGAAGCCGCTGCCGATCACCGCTGCCGTCTTCGGCCCTGTCGTCATGGAATTCGTCGCCTTCACGCAATCGCCCTTCAAGACTTGAGCAGCACGCCGAGCGCGCGCCCGAGCGGCACCGGCGGCCGCCCGATTAGTGTCCGCAGCATATCCCACGTCGTCGACCGCCCCGCGTAGAACCGGCGGACCAGCGCGGCGTCAAGCCGGTAGAAACGCTGGAGCACGCGGTAACGCTCGGCGGGCTCGGCCGCGTCGAACAGCATCCGGTTGAGGAACCTGTAGAATTTCCGGGCGCCCCACGTCGATTCGCTGTGGTGTCGCAGCGCGGCATATAGCGCGGCCGGCGTCAGCTCAGGCAGCCCGGCGACGAGGTCGGCGACGCGGACGGCATCGGGAAAACTATAGCCGGTAATCGGATTGAACAGCGCCGCGCGCAGGCCGACAACCGGCACTCCCGCGTCGCCCGAGTCCCAGAACGCGCCGATGTTGCCGTCGAGCGCGATCGGCAGGACGCCGACCTCCTCGCGCAGCACGCGCGCGACGGTCCACCCCTGCGCGGCAATATAGTCGAACACGCGGCTGCGCAGGATGTCGGGGGCAAGGTCGGCGCCGTCGCTATAATACGTGTCCTCGACGAGCACCGTCCGCGGCCCGAACGGCAGCGTGTAGACGAAGCGGTAGCCGTCGTGCTGCGGCACCGTCGCATCCATGATCACCGGTCCGTCGAGCCCGTGCGGCGCGGTCAGCTCGACCTCGATGCCGAGGAATTTCTGCGAGCGCAGGTCGAGCGCCGGGGTCGCCCCGCGCTGCGCCCCCTGCCCGCGCCCGTCGATCACCGCCCTTGCGGTCAACACCCGCCCGTCGCTGAGCGTCACCGACGTCGGCGTCAGCGCCGCGATCGAGCTGCTCGTCAACACCGTCGCCGGCGTGGCCGCGATCGCGTCGGCCACCCGCTCGCTCGTCGCGCTGCGATACCCCGACACCAACGTCCGCGAGTGCGCCGGAAACCGGATGCTGTAGCGGTCCCAGCGATGCGCCATCAGCGGCGCGGTCCACGCGACCTGTTCGGGGGTGATGTCGGCCTCGAACGATGACCAGGTGTGGTTCCCGCCGATGCTCGCCCCGGCTTCGACGATCGCGACGCGCATCTCGGGCCGCAGCTTCGCCAGCCGCAATGCGATCAGCCCGTTGGCGAGGCCGCCGCCGGCGAGGATGAGGTCGAAGTCCATTGCCAGACGGAGTAGCGCAACCGCGACGCGGGGGCGAGCCTGTGCAGTCGTCGCGGACGAGCGCCCTCGCCCGGCGGATGCAAAGCTGCTAACCGTCTGCGACCGCTTGGTGGAGTGCCCATGCGATACGGTGTGTTTAAGTCCTGTTGCCTGATCGTCATCGCGTCGTCGCTCGGCACTGCGACGGCTTATGCGGCAGCAGGGGAGTGGCGAAGGGTGGGCGATACGCCCGGTTTCCCCGGACTACGCCGCGAATTGCAGCACATCGTCGCCGATCGCGGCCACGACAGAATCGCCGAATTCTGCATCGTGCTGCGCGACAGCGGTGACCATGATCCAATCGCTTATGCGATTTGGCCACGCCAGCACCTCCTCTATCGCTGGCAGGCAGCCAGGGACACGGCCATCAGCGACGCGACCCTGCTGTATCACACCCCGCTCAACCTTCGCCGCGACATCGTCCGTTCGCCGTCGGATCAGTTGAGCACGTATAAAGTCACGCTGTCGTGGGTCCGCGATGTCGAGGCACAATGCCGCGCCCACGGTGAACACGTCAGCATTCGACGGCAGGGCAGATGATCAAGCTCGATCCCGAAACCAGCGTTGCCGGCGCACTTGAACGGGTACTGCTGGCCGAGACTGCGTCACCATCTGCAGCGAGCTACGATCCCGAATAGAGCCTGAAGGCGATGCGCTTCATGCGACAGGTCATCGAGAACAGGTTGCGTTTCGGCCACCAGTACGGCGCGCCGCGCGGGGCAAAGTCGGAAATCGACGTTATCTCCGTCGGATCGCAATTCGCAGGGTTCGGCGACTATCCCAAGTTGCCGCCGCACATCGCGAAGAACATTGCCGAATCGGTTGGCATCGCCAACGCCCCGCATGACCGCCGGTCGAAAGACTATATCACCTTCGTCGACAACGCGATTCTGGCGGCCACCGAAGCGTCGCCGCCGCCCGAAGCGCGTATCCCGGCAAACGTGGTCGCCTGGAAAACCAGGGACTCGTCATCGCCCGGAGCAAATTATGTCCTTGCCGGGTCCGCCCAGGGCAACGACTTCTATGCGGCTTTGAAGCCGCCTGTCGCACCCGGCTCGGCCGCCCCGGGACATTGATCGTTGGCGATTGCGGCTTCGGCGGCATGATCCAGAAGCGCTGGCCGGCCTAGACCCGCGTTGCCGTCTGCCGGGACACGCGGCAGACGGCGGACGGCGGCGCTAATGCGGCGTCGTGACGGTTGTGGTCGTCGTGGCGCTAGTCGGGGTTTTGACCGTCGACGAGGTCACCGATGTCGCCGGGGCGCGATGGTGGACGACCTTGTGGCGCTTGGGATGGTGATGGACGACCACCGCAGGCGTCGTTTCGCTGGTCGATTCGTGGTTGGTCACGGTCGTCGAGCTGGTCGTCGTCTGCGCCGTCGCAGGCACGGCGATCGTCGCGGCAAAGGCGATCGTCGCGGCTTGGGCGATAAGAACGAGCTTCATGGCATCCTCCTGTTGTCATCGGTCGTGATCGACCGAGGACGCGCTTTTGCGCGCCGCGAGATGAAACGTGGTTGAACATGATCGTTCCGTAACGTTCATCTTCGGGCCGCTGCCGGGGGGAGGCCGCTGCCAAGGGAAACCCGCTGCGACACTGCCCCGCCCTCTGCGCGGGTGACGCCGTCGCGCGCGCGCGCTATCCTCGCCCGGTGTTCGCCACCCTCCTCCTTGCCGCGCTCGGCATGACCGCGATCGTCGCCGTCCGCTATTTCGCGGTGTCGGGCGCGTTCGCGGCGCTGACCCTTTGCCTCCACCCCGATGCCGGGCCGGTGGCGGCGAAGCGCGGGGCGCAGGTGCGGCGGGAGATCGGCTGGTCGCTGGTGTCGGCGGCGATCTACGGCGTGCCGGCGGGGCTCGCGGGGGTCGCGTGGCACGATTATGGGCTGACCGCGATCTACAGCGGGGCGCCATCGTTGGCGGGATGGTTCTACGTGCCGCTATCGGTGCTGATCTATCTGTTCGTCCACGACACGTATTTCTACTGGACCCATCGCTGGATGCACCGTCCGAAGGTGTTCGCCACGGTCCACGCGACCCACCACGCCAGCCGCCCGCCGACCGCGTGGGCGGCGATGTCGTTCCATCCGTGGGAGGCGCTTTCGGGGGCGCTGCTGATCCCGGCGCTGGTCTTCGTCGTGCCGATCCATATCGGCGCGCTGATGGCGGTGCTCACCATCATGACCTTCAACGGCGTGTCTAACCACATCGGCTGGGAGATCTACCCGCCAAGCTGGGTCGCCGGAGCGTGGGGCCGGGTGATGATCACCGCGTCGCACCACCACCTCCACCACCGCCACTACCGCTGCAACTACGGCCTGTATTTCCGTTTCTGGGATAAGGTGTGCGGCACCGACCGGGGGTGGGCGGCAGAGCTGCTGCCCGATCGCGACGCCATCCTGACGCACTGAGGCCGCGAGGCCGCCTGACGCATTGACCCCCGCCGCCATCGGCGTACAACCACGTCGTCCCCGGGGGGCCGGTGCGTACCGGCTGAGAGGCAGTTGACGACTGCGACCCGCTGAACCTGATCCGGTTGACCCCGGCGGAGGGAGGGCGTCGCGGCAACACCCCGCGCGTTCTCCTGAATTGGAGCGCGACGCATGGCCGACATCAACTCCCCGATCGAAATGCCCGTCACCACCGGCCCGCTGCCGGGGTCGCGCAAGATCCACGTCGCCGGACAGCTGTTCCCCGACCTCCGTGTCGCGATGCGCGAAGTCGTCCTCGAGGCGACCGCGAACGAGCCCCCCGTCCGCATCTACGACCCGAGCGGCCCGTACACCGACGCCGCCGCCATCATCGACATCCACCAAGGCCTGCCCGAACTCCGCCGCCCGTGGATCGAGGCACGCGGCGACGTCGAGCGCTACCTGGGTCGCGAAGTGAAGCCCGAGGACAACGGCCTGACCGGGCGCGCCACCCTCGACGCCCGCGCCAACAGCGAAGCCTTCCCCCACGTCCAGCGCTCGCCGCTGCGGGCGAAGTCAGGCCACGCCGTCACCCAGATCGCCTACGCCCGCCGCGGCATCATCACGCCCGAGATGGAATATGTCGCGATCCGCGAGAACATCGGCCGCGCCAACCTTGCCGGCATCCGCGACGGCGAGGACTTCGGCGCGAGCATCCCCGACTATGTCACCCCCGAATTCGTCCGCGACGAGATAGCCCGCGGCCGCGCGATCATCCCGTCGAACATCAACCACCCCGAAGCCGAGCCGATGGCGATCGGGCGCAACTTCCTCGTCAAGATCAACGCCAACATCGGCAACTCCGCCGTCGCCAGCAGCGTCGCGGAAGAGGTCGAGAAGCTCGTCTGGTCGACCCGCTGGGGGGCCGACACCGTCATGGACCTGTCGACCGGGCGCAACATCCACACCACGCGCGAATGGATCATCCGCAATTCGCCGGTCCCGATCGGCACCGTGCCGATCTACCAGGCGCTCGAAAAGGTCGGCGGCATCGCCGAAGACCTGACGTGGGAAATCTACCGCGACACGCTGATCGAGCAGGCCGAGCAGGGCGTCGATTACTTCACGATCCACGCCGGCGTCCGCCTCGCCTACATCCATCTGACGGCGGCGCGCGTCACCGGGATCGTCAGCCGCGGCGGCTCGATCCACGCCAAATGGTGCCTCGCGCACCACAAGGAGAACTTCACCTACACCCACTTCGACGAGATCTGCGAGATCGCCCGCGCCTATGACATCTCGTTCAGCCTCGGTGACGGCCTGCGCCCCGGCAGCATCGCCGACGCCAACGACCGCGCCCAGTTCGCCGAGCTCGAAACGCTCGGCGAACTCACCAAGGTCGCATGGGCGCGCGACTGCCAGGTGATGATCGAAGGCCCGGGGCACGTCCCGATGCACAAGATCAAGGTCAACATGGAAAAGCAGCTCGAAGTCTGCGGCGAGGCCCCGTTCTACACCCTCGGGCCGCTGACGACCGACATCGCGCCCGGCTACGACCATATCACCAGCGGGATCGGTGCGGCGATGATCGGCTGGTTCGGCTGCGCGATGCTCTGCTACGTCACCCCCAAGGAGCACCTCGGCCTGCCCGACCGCGACGACGTCAAGGTCGGCGTCATCACCTACAAGATCGCCGCCCACGCCGCCGACCTGGCCAAGGGCCATCCGGCCGCAAGGCTCCGCGACGACGCGCTGAGCCGCAGCCGCTTCGACTTCCGCTGGCGCGACCAGTTCAACCTCAGCCTCGACCCCGAAACCGCGCTCAAATACCACGACGAGACCCTTCCCGCCGAAGGCGCCAAGACCGCGCACTTCTGCAGCATGTGCGGCCCGAAGTTCTGCAGTATGAAGATCACGCGCGAAGTGCGGGAGTATGCGGCGGGGATGAACACGGGAGAGATGGTCGCAGCGGGCGATGTCGCCGAGGCCGGGATGGCGGAGATGAGCGAGCTGTTCAAGGAGAAGGGCAGCGAGATTTATTTGCCTGCGGTTTCTTAAGAGGATTGCGGTGGCAATTTTCTACCAGCACATCGGTCGTCAACTTTGGGCTAGAGACGCTCCAAGAAGCATTGGTGCAGACGGAGAATTGCGCCGCTTTATGATGATCGGTTTGGAAAAGTATTTGCCTGAGATAGCAAATGCTGAGATTTCAAATCTGAAAATGCTCGAGAACGAAGTTGCCCCGACCGGATTCCAGATATGGGGACTGCCGAGCGGCGCCCAGACCGTCGTGTCTAGGATGACGAACGGCGATTTTCTTATGTTATTAGAAAGCGAAAAATTCGCTTACGTTGGGCAAGTTCTGCACAAGCTAAGTGTTCCATCGTGGACCTTATCAAATCACATCTGGAATGAACAAAGCTTTCCCATCATCGTATTTCTTCAGGGGCAGTTAATCAATTACGATTGGTCTGAATTCAAGGATAACTTTGGAATTAGTCCGAACTACAATCTCCGTGGCCGTACTGCATCCTTATCGCTTGCACGCATTACGGATTCGAAATTTGGCGACGAAGAGAGATTTATTGCCGATATTATGGCCAAATATTCTGTGTCGTTCCAGGGTGTTGAAGCGGATTTTAGGTTATTTGATGAAGTAGCAACGGGCCACTTCAGGACGGTTAAGGAGCGAACCGGTCAGTCCAAGTTTCGAAGCGATGTTCTAAGCAAGCAAGGCGCTAAATGCGCAGTCTGCGATTTTTGCGTGCCTGAAGGCCTTGACGCAGCACACGTCGCTCCGAAGAGCGCCTTGGGAAGCAACGACCCACGAAACGGGTTGGTGCTATGTGCGCTGCACCACCGACTTTTTGACCGGGGGCTATTTTACTTTGACCCTGAGACATTCGACGTTGTTGTAAACGGAGTTTGGTCTCTTACAGACTTAGGTATCGTGCACAATAGCATAAAACGACTGCGTCATATTGTGCACGAGAGCGCTCTCAGTTGGAATGCTGAACAGTATCGTAACGCTGGTGGATTTGTCTTTTAGACAGCTTTACCCGTAAAGACTTCTGTCTTTAGCCGTAATTAGTAATGATACCGACACGACAACACCTCTAGCGCCTGCCCCTCCCCCGCCCCACGCACCCGGTACACCAGCCGATGCTCCGTCGTGATCCGGCGCGACCACCAGCCGGTCAGGTTGCGCTTTAGCGGTTCAGGCTTGCCGGTACCGCGAAACGGATCGCGGCGGCATTCGGCGATCAGCGCGTTGATCCGGGCGAGGACTTTCCGATCCTCGTCGACCCACGTCAGGTATTCGGTCCAGGCGTCGGCGTCGAATGTAACCTTCACGGCTCGATGAGCTCGTGCTCCTCACCGAGCCCGGCATCGAGCCGGGCGATGCCGTCCATCAGCTGCTTCGCGTTCGCCGGCGACGATAGCAGGTAGAGCGTTTCCTCCATCGCCTCCCAGTCGCTCTGCGCTACCATGACGACGCTTTCCCCGCGCTGACGGGTGATCACCACCGGCGCGCGGTCGGCAACGACGCGGTCCATCACTGCCTTGAGGTTGGCGCGGGTCTCGGAGAAGCTGAGGGCGTACATGGATCGAGTTGTACCTTACATTGTACAAAAGACAACGCGATTAAGTTGCTCGCTTAGCCGCCCCTTCGCCACCCGCATCGGGATCGTCGAGCGCCCATACCTCCACCCCCAACGCCGCGGCCAACTTCCGCCGCGTTGCGGGCGAGCCATACCCGCCGCCCGCCTCGATTCGCCCGACCCAGACCTGACTAATCGCCGCCATTTCCGCCAGCGCCGCTTGGCTTAAGCCGCGATAACGGCGCCATGCGGCAAGCGGCGACAGGCCGTCGTCGAGCATCAGCGCGAGAACTTCGGCGGGCATCGTCTTCTCGCCGCCACTGACACGCGCCAGCGCGGCGGCTGCAGCGACAGCATCGTCGTCAGAGCTGATCATTCCGCCTCCCTTAACGCCGCTAGTATATCACACGCCCCGAACAGCAGCGGCACGCCATGCTTCGCCAGATTGGCGGCATCCTTTGCGGGGTCGAACTCGAAGTCCATTGTTGCCCCTCGGCATCCTACACCGACAAACCACCCCACCCCCGTAACAAACCCTGTCCTACACCCCGCCCCCGCGCGCATAGACTCGTCGATGACAAACCCAGCCCCCTCGCGCTCTACCTGGACCCGGACCTTCACCCCGGTGTTCACCCGCAACCGGCACGACGGGTGGACGAAGCAAAAGCAGGTCGGCTTCATCAACGCGCTCGCCGAAACCGGGTGCGTCACCGATGCGTGCCGCGCCGTCGGCATGTCGACCGAGAGCGCCTATGCGTTGCGGCGGCGCTACGACGCGATCGACTTTCGCATGTCGTGGGACCTCGCGCTCGACTATGCGGTGCATCGCCTCGCCGACGCGGCGCTCAGCCGGGCGATCCACGGCGTCGCGGTGCCGCATTACTACAAGGGCGAAGTCGTCGGCGAGCACCGGCGCTACAACGAAACCCTGACGATGTTCATCCTGCGCTACCGCGACCCGATGAACTACGCCAGGAGCCGCGACCGCCAGGACGTCAACGACATCCACCCGGAGGTGCGCTCCGAAAACCTCGCGGTCGGCATCGATTGTATCCTCGGCGACGAATCCCGGAAATATTGCGAGGCGAACCATCGCGCGGAACAGGAAGCGGCAGACAAGGCGGACGACCTCAAGATCCTCGAAGCACGCCGCGAAGCCGCATATCAGGCGTATCTTCGCGCCGAGGACGCGGCGAAGGCGGCGGCGACGGAGGCGGCGGCCATGGCGGCGGCGGCCACGGCAACCGCCGAGGCAGCCGCGGCCAGGACGGCGCGAGCAGCACCCGATCCGGCGGCGGATGAGCACTGTGCGGCGGCGCTTGCGGCGGGCGGCGTTGAGGATGCGCTCGCGCCCGAAGCATCCGAGGGTGCGGCCGAGGCGGCAGACATTGCGGGCGGTATTGCGGCGATCGCGATGGACTTGCCCTGTGCGCCCGATGACGGGGGCGCGATCGAGCGCTGGCAGCGGGACGACGCAGTGGAGGCGCAGAACGCTCGCGCGCCGGACACGAGCGGCACCGCGGCCGGCAAGGCGGCGGGCGCGGCGGGCGCTGCAGGCTCGCCGGGCGGTGCTACGGAATCCCGCGGGGACGCTGCGTTTCATCGCGACGTGGCGTCAGGTTCGTCAACTTCCGGCGATGCGTCGCCGCTGCCATCTTCGACGCCGTCGCTTACAGGGGGGCCCACGCCCGCGTCCGGCGGCAAGTGGGATACGGAGGCGATCATCGCCGCGGGTTATCGCATCGTCAGCGCGGCGCCGCCGAGGCAGGGGTACGGGCCGCCGTACTAGGCGGAGCGGATTCGTTGATCGTGGCCAATGTCGTTCCCGCGGCGTTCGTCGTAATTAAAGTCAACGATATGGATAATCAGGCAAAGTTCCGCTGTCCGCACATTTCGACCTGTAAATCATAAATCTGAAACAAATGATCGGATCTGAGACTCCGCGATGTACTAAAACTGCTACAGCGTGAGTCTGTACGCCATGATGTTATGCGTTCATGCTGCAGACATTAAATACGTCGGCGAAATGGCGGATGCAGCGGAGCAACACTCTGTCAAAACCGGATCGACCGGTGCGACCATCCTGCCCTGATGACGTTCTGCCGCCGGGGTTTAACCACTACCCGATGGAGCAGTTATGTCATCTCGCGTATCCAAGTTGCTTTCCGCCGCCGCACTGGCGGGTCTCGCCACCACTGCCAACGCGCAGCTCTCGCCCAACCAGGCGAACGTCGCCGCCGCGATCACCACGCCCGTCGGCACGCCGACCGCCGCGACCGTCGCCGTCCAGACGTCGCTCGCCGGCGTGCCCACCAGCGCCCTCCCCGCCGCGTATTCGCAGTTCACCCCCGGCAGCTATTCCCTGCTCGGCGACCTGTCGATGCAGACCGCCGACTTCCAGGAAAGCGTCATCCGCCGTTACCTGCGCGACTTCCGCGCCGGCGGCACCGGCGTCCAGGGCGTTGCCGGCCAGGCTGCTCCCGGTGAGCGCAAGTACGGCTCGTTCCTCGTTGCCAACGGCCAGACCGGCCACTTCGACGCCAATGGCGATCGCAGCCGGACCGACTATGGCTCGCAGAACGTGATCGGCGGCATGGACCTTCGCTTCGGTGAGAAGTCGCTGATCGGCATCACCGGCGGTTACTCGAATGTCGACGCGCGTCTCGATCCGGGCAGCCGGAACAGCCGTATTGGCAACTGGTTCGGCGGTGGTTACGGCACGCTCGGCGTCGGCCCGCTGTATGTCGACCTGTTCGGCACCTACGGCGAAGGCAAGTACGACCTGCGTCGCTCGGTCAACTTCGGCGGCAACACCGTCACTCCGACCGACCTGAACTATTCGGCGAACACGCGTAGCCGGATCATCGTCGGCGGCGCGACCACCGGGCTGAGCTTCAACGAGTTCGGTTTCGAGTTCGAGCCCTTCGTCGGCGGCCGCTACACCAACGTGCGGATCAACGGCTTCACCGACGGCACCGACATCGGCGCGCTTTCGGTCGGCCGCGAGAAGTACGAATCGGTTCTCGGCACCGCCGGACTCCGCATCGGCGCGGCGATCCCGCTCGGTGACGGCGTCTCGCTGCGTCCGGAAGTTCGCGGCGAATACCGTCACGAGTTCGAGCACTACGGCTCGCGCGGCTTCGACGTCGGCTTCGGCGGCGGCACCGGCGGCCTGAGCACCGTCGCCTTCTCGCCGACGCCGCTGGCCCGCGACTATGCCAAGGCCGGTGCAGGCCTGACGCTGAGCAGCGCGCACAGCCCGTTCTCGATCGTGCTCGACTATGACGGCACGTTCGCCCGCGATCGCACGATCAACGGCCTGACCGGCGGCTTCCGCCTGACGTTCTAATGGCTAAGGGGGGAGGACGGCCACCCCGTCCTCCCCCCAAGCCGGCAAGACGTTGTAAAAATACGAAAAAGGGCGCCGGTCAGATCTGACCGGCGCCCTTATCGTTGGTGAAGAAGCCGGTCGCCTAGGCGCTCGCGACTTCCTTGGCGAAGACCCGAACCGGCTCCTTGGTGCCGCCGACGACGTCCTTGTCGACGACGACCTCGTCGACCCCGTCCATCCCGGGAAGCTCGAACATCGTGTCGAGCAGGATCGACTCCATGATCGACCGCAGCCCGCGCGCACCGGTGCGGCGCTCGATCGCACGCTTCGAGATCGCCGCGAGCGCATCGGTGGTGAACGACAGCTTGACCCCCTCCATCTCGAACAGCCGGGCATACTGCTTACTCAGCGCGTTCTTCGGCTCGGTCAGGATTTTGATCAGCGCGCCCTCGTCGAGATCCTCGAGCGTGGCGATGACCGGGAGACGCCCGATGAACTCGGGGATCAGGCCGAACTTGAGCAGATCCTCAGGCTCGCACTGGCGGAGCATCGCGCCGGTCCGGCGTTCATCTGGACCGGCGACATGCGCGCCAAAGCCGATCGACTTGCCTTGGAGCCGGTCGCCAATGATCCGCTCGAGGCCGTTGAAGGCGCCGCCACAGATGAACAGGATGTTGGTCGTGTCGACCTGGAGGAACTCCTGCTGCGGATGCTTGCGCCCGCCCTGCGGGGGAACGCTCGCGGTGGTGCCCTCCATGATCTTGAGCAGCGCCTGCTGGACGCCCTCGCCGCTGACGTCGCGGGTGATCGAGGGGTTGTCAGCCTTGCGGCTGATCTTGTCGATCTCGTCGATGTAGACGATCCCGCGCTGCGCCCGCTCGACGTTATAGTCCGACGCCTGGAGCAGCTTGAGAATGATATTCTCGACATCCTCGCCGACGTAACCGGCCTCGGTCAGCGTCGTCGCATCGGCCATCGTGAACGGCACGTCGAGGATGCGGGCAAGCGTCTGGGCAAGCAAGGTCTTGCCGCAGCCGGTCGGCCCGACGAGCAGGATGTTCGACTTAGCGAGCTCGACCTCGGCACCCTTGGCACCGTGGTTGAGCCGCTTGTAGTGGTTGTGGACCGCGACCGACAGTACCCGCTTGGCGTGGTTCTGGCCGATCACATAGTCGTCGAGCACCTTGCAGATCTCGCGCGGGGTCGGCACGCCGTCCTTGGTCTTCACCAAAGCGGTCTTGGTTTCCTCGCGGATGATGTCGTTACACAGCTCGACGCATTCGTCGCAGATGAACACCGTCGGTCCGGCAATGAGCTTGCGGACTTCGTGCTGGGACTTGCCGCAGAACGAGCAGTACAGCGTGTTCTTCGAGTCCCCGCCAGTCAATTTGGTCATGGGTATCCTTTCGCGCGAACGCGGTTCAGTCTAGCGGGTGTCGCTGCGGCGCGGCAACCCGTGATTATGCTTGCCGTCACGATAAAGTCACAAAGCGTCGGATATTTCGACGCCTCACGCAGCCTTCAGTGCCTCGCCTTCGAGCGGTGTCGGGCGCTTGTCGGTGACTTCGTCGATCAACCCAAAGACCTTCGCTTCCTCGGCCGACAGGAACTTGTCGCGCTCCATCGCCCGCTCGATGACGTCGAGGGTCTGGCCGGTGTGCTTGACGTATAGCTCGTTCATCGCATGCCGGACGCGGAGAATTTCCTTGGCCTGGATCTCGATGTCGGTCGCCTGGCCCTGCGCGCCGCCCGACGGCTGATGGATCATGATCCGCGAGTTTTTGAGCGCGACGCGCATCCCCGGCTCACCAGCGGCGAGGAGGAAACTGCCCATCGACGCGGCCTGGCCGATGCATACTGTCCCAACCTTGGGGCGGATATACTGCATCGTGTCATAGATCGCCATGCCGGCGGTGATCACGCCGCCCGGTGAGTTGATGTACATGTAGATGTCCTTCTTCGGGTTCTCTGACTCGAGGAAGAGCAGCTGCGCGACGATGAGCGAGGCCATGTGGTCCTCGACCTGCGCGGTGACAAAGATGATCCGCTCGCGCAGCAGACGCGAGAAGATGTCGAAGGACCGCTCGCCGCGGTTCGACTGTTCGATGACGATGGGGACGAGGCCCCCGATGATGTCGGCGTGGTCGGGCATGGTGGCTCCGTGGGGTTCGGGCGAGGATTGCGTGTTGCCAACATCGGCTCGAACGGCGCGGGCTTCAAGCCCCCTTGGGTCGCGGCACTTTCTGCACCCCGCCGCTCCGGGGCAACCGAGAGCGGAGAGAAGGAGGACCGCGCGTCACCCCGGCGCAGGCCGGGGTGACGACGAGGGAGTTACTCCGCCGCAGTCTTCTTCGCGCGCTTCGGCTTGGCGGCAGCAGCAGGCTCGGCGCCCGGCTCGACCGCAGCCTGCGGTTCGATCGCGGCGACGGGGTCGGTTTCGACCGGCTTGGCCTTCTTCGGCTTGGCCGCCTTGGCCGGCGCTTCGGCAGCGGCAGGGTCAGCTTCGGCGACGGCGGGCGCAGCTTCAGCCTCGGCAGTTACGGGCTCAGCCGCAGCGGGCTTGGCCTTCGCCTTCTTCGCCTTGGGAGCCGGAGCATGATCGTGCCCGGCGTGGTCGTGCCCATGGTCATGGCCAGCATGGTCATGCCCGTGGTCGTGACCGCAATCCGGCCCGTGGACGTGTGCGCCAGGGGTCTCGTCGTCGCTCTCGATCTCGGCCTGCAACGCCTCGCGCGACACGACGCGCTCGGTGACGTCGGCCTTGCCGATCAGGAAGTCGACGACCTTGTCCTCGTACAGCGGGGCGCGGAGCTGCGCCGCCGCCATCGCATTTTCCTGGAAATACTTCACCACCTGCGGCTGTTCGGCGCGGTCGTACTTCGTCGCCTCCTGCCCGATCAGCCGGTTCATCTCGGCCTGGGTGACGTTAACGCCGTTCCCCTGCCCGATCTCCGACAGCAGCAGCCCAAGGCGGACGCGGCGTTCGGCGATGCGGCGGTATTCAGCACGGTCGTCGGCCTTCTTGGCATCGTCGCCCGAATCTTCACCCTCGGCCTCGACCTGGCGCCAGATCTGGTCGAACTCGGCGTCGACCATCGACTGCGGGACGGCGAAATCGTGCGCCGACGCAAGCGTGTCGAGCAGCTTGCGCTTCATGTGGGTGCGGGTCATCGCGCCGAGCTCGGCGGTGACCTGGTCCTTGAGGATCTCGCGCAGGGCCTCGTAGCTGTCGATGCCGAAGCCCTTGGCGAAGGCATCGTCGAGCGCGACCGGGGCGGCGACTTCGACGCCGGTGACGGTGACCGCGAACTCGGCGTCGCGCCCGGTCAGATAGGCGACGTTATAATCGGTCGGGAAGGTCACCTTGACGGTGCGCGCTTCGCCGGTCTTGGCACCGATCAACTGGTCCTCGAAGCCGGGGATCAGCTGGCCCGAGCCGATCAGAATCTTCATTCCCTCGCCTTTGCCACCGTCGAACGGCTCGCCGTCGACGCTGCCGGCGAAGTCGACGACGACGGTGTCGCCGGTCGCGGCGGCATGGTCGGCGGGTGCGGGCTCAAACGACTTCTGCTGGTCAGCGAGCCGCTGGACGGCGGCGTCGAGTTCGGCGTCACCGGGTTCGACAACGAGCTTCTCGAGGGCGATGCCGTCGATCTTCGGCGCGTCGATCACCGGCAGGACTTCGACGGCGACGGTGAAGTCAACGTCCTGGCCCTCGGCCGGCGGCGCGGCAAGGTCGATCTGCGGCTGCATCGCGGGGCGCAGCGCGTGTTCGGCGATGAGCTGCTGCATCCCCTCGTTGACCGCTTCCTGTAGCGCGTCGGAGCGGAGCTGCGCGCCGTGCATCTTGCGAACGAGGTTGAGCGGAACCTTGCCGGGGCGGAAGCCGGGCATGCGGACCTGCGACGCGACCTTGCCGAGCTGCGCATCGACCTTGGCTTCGATGTCGGCGGCCGGGATCGAGACGCTGTATTCGCGCTTGAGGCCTTCGTTCAACGTCTCGGCAATACGCATTTTAAGTGTCCGTCTTTCAATAAGGCCGTGGTGCGGGCGAAGGGACTCGAACCCCCACATCTCACGATACTTGGACCTAAACCAAGCGCGTCTACCAATTCCGCCACGCCCGCGAGGGAAGCGCGGGCTTATACCAGTGACGCGGGTCGGTGCAAGTTAGCTGTGGAGCCACAGGCGGATCACCAGCCCGACGGCGGCGACCGTAGCGACTCCTGCCACCCACAAGCCGACGAACCACGCCAGCCGCTTTGCGGTCGAAGACTCGGGGGCGCTCAATGATAGCCCTCGTGCCCGACCTTGCCGCGGAACAGCCAATAGGCATAGCCGGTGTAAGCGAGGATGATCGGCACCATGATCGCGACCCCAACAAGCATGAAGATCTGGCTCGATGCCGGCGCCGCCGCCTGATAGATCGTGATCTGCCCGGGGACGAGATACGGGAACATGCTGATCGCCAGTCCGACATAGCTGAGCGCGAACAGCGCGAGCGTCAGCAGGAACGGCATCAGTTCGGCCTTGCGCCCGATCGCCCGGAAGAACAGCAGCCCGGTGATGCCGGCGAGAATCGGCACCGGCGCGGCGTAATAGATGCCCGGCGCGGTCAGCCACCGGTGGTAATATGCGGTCTTGAGGAACGGCGTCGCCGCGCTGACCGCGACGACCGCGACGATCGTGCCGATGCCCGCGAGCCATGCGAGCCGGTATGCCCGCGCCTGGAGGTTGCCCTCGGCACGCCAGATCAGCCAGCACGCGCCGAGGAGGGCATAGCCGGTGACGACCGCCGCGCCGGTCAGGCAGGTGAACGGGCTCAGCCAGTCCCACCAGCCGCCGCCGTAGCCGCGCCCGGTGACGACGATCCCTTGCAGGATCGAGCCGAGGATAACGCCCTGCGCGAAAGCGGCGGTGATCGATCCACCGAAGAACGCGACGTCCCACCGCCACGGGTGGGTCGTCCGTCCGCGAAACTCGAACGCCACACCGCGGAAGACCAATCCGAGCAGCATGAGGATGACGGGCACATAGACCGCGGGCATGATTACCGCGTAGGCGAGCGGGAACGCCGCGAGCAGTCCGCCGCCGCCGAGGATCAGCCACGTTTCGTTGCCGTCCCACACAGGCGCGATCGAATTCATCGCAGAATTGCGGTCGTTGCCCTTCGTCAGCGCGGGAAACAGGATGCCGATGCCGAGGTCGAAGCCGTCCATCGCGACATAGGCGAACACCGCGAAGGCGATGATACCTGCCCAGACGACGGTGAGATCGAAGCTGATGCCCATCTCCCTATTCCGCCGGGTTCATGATGGCATCGCCGTGCGTCTGGTGGACCGGGGTGAGACCCGCCGTCCGCGTCACCTGATCCTCGTCGGGCCCCTTTTCTCCCGGATGCGGCGAGTGGCCCATCAGCCGGAGGATGAACAATGTCCCGGCGCCGAAGACGAAGAAATAGACGACGATGAAGGCGATAAGCGACGCCGCCACCGCCGGGGCTTGGAGCGGCGAGACCGACTGGGCGGTGCGGAGGAGATGATAGACAGTAAACGGCTGGCGCCCGACCTCGGTTGTCATCCAGCCAGCGATGACCGCGACGAACCCGGTCGGCCCCATCAGCACCGCCGCACGGTGGAGCCACGGCCAGCCGTAAAGCTTACCGCTGGCGCGCGCGACGAGGCTCCACAGGCCAAGGCCGAACATGCCGACGCCGATCCCGACCATGACGCGGAAGGTCCAGAACAGGATGTACACCTGCGGCCAGTCGGCGCGCGAAAACTTGTCGAGCCCGTCGATCGGCGCATTCATGCTGCCCTTGAGAACGAGCGAGCCGAGCTTCGGAATCTCGATCGCGTGGCGCATCACCCCGGCCTTCTGGTCCGGAATACCGACGACGGTCAGCGGCGCACCGTTGGGGTGCGAGGTGAAATTGCCCTCCATCGCGGCGATCTTGGCGGGCTGGTAAGCGAGCGTGTTCGTCCCCTGCGTGTGCCCGGCGAGGATCTGGATCGGCGCGACGATCGCCGCCATCCACATCGCCATCGAGAACATCACGCGCGTCCCCTCGCTCGGCCCTTCCTTGTGGCTGCGCTCGCGAAGCAGGTGCCAGCCGCCGACCCCGCCGACGACGAACGCAGTTGTCAGATACGCGCCCAGTACGGTGTGGACGAGCCGGTACGGCATGCTCGGGTTGAAGATGATCGCCAACCAGTCGGCGGGAACGAACTGCCCCTGCGGGTTGATCGCGTAGCCCTGCGGCGTCTGCATCCACGAATTGACGACGATGATCCAGAACGCCGAGATGAACGTCCCCGCCGCCACCGCGAAGGTCGCGGTGAAGTGGAGTTTCTTGCCGACACGCTCGAGCCCGAACAGCATTACGCCGAGGAAGCCGGCTTCGAGGAAGAACGCGGTGAGAACCTCGTACGCCATCAGCGGGCCGACGACGGGCCCGGCCTTGTCGGAGAACACCGCCCAGTTGGTGCCGAACTGGTACGCCATGACGATCCCCGAGACGACACCCATGCCGAACGCGATCGCGAAGATCTTCAACCAGTATTTGAACAGGACAAGGTAGGTATCGTTGCCCGTCTTCAGCCATAGCGCTTCGAGGACAAGGAGAAAGCTGGCCAGCCCGATCGAGAACGCCGGGAAGATGAAGTGGAACGAGATGGTGAAGCCGAACTGCGCACGGGCAAGATCGACGGCGGAGGCATGGTCAAACATCGGTCCGGTCCTTCCCGGCGCATATAATAATGCGCCGTCAGTGATGCCGCGCGCGGATCGTCGCACGCAACCGTACCGAAGCCTCGCCGGCAGGAACGGCTATCCCGGCGCGAGACCCGCTGGACACGACGCCGCTCCCCTAGGAAACAGTCTATCGAAAGATGCCCGCCCCACGCCGATGCGTTATGACCGACTACCGCACAAAGGAACAGCCATGATCGTACGCTCTGCTGTGTTTGCCGCCATGCTTGGGTTGGCGTCCGCGGCTGCTCCAGCCTCTGCCGCCGACCTGCGCGACCTGTGTCCCGATCGCCCCGGCCGCTTGACCCCGGCGTGCATCGTCGACGCCGGCCACCTCCAAGTCGAAACCGGCGCGCTCGACTTCACCCACGACGCGACCGAAAGCGACATTACCGACACGCTGACGATCGCATCGACGACGCTCCGCTACGGCGTCACCAGCCACCTTGAGGCGGTCGCCGAGTGGAGCCCGTACGTCAGTGTTCGCGACCGCATGCGCGGCGGCGGTGCGACGACCGACCGCGGCGTCGGCGACGTGCTGCTCGGTCTGAAGCAATCGCTGCTCAATCCGGACGGCAAGGGCGTATCGATCGCGCTCGCGCCGTTCGTCACAATCCCGACGGCAAAGTCGGCGATTGGTGCAGGATCGTCGACGCAGGGCCTTGTCGTCGCAGTTACGATCCCGTTGCCCGCCGATTTCTCGCTCGGCCTGTCGCCCGAAGTCGACCGCCTGCCCAACAGCGGCGACCGCGGCCACCATGCGAGCTATACGATGATCGGCGGGATCAGTCGCGCCTTTGGGGCAGTCACCCCCGGTGTCGAGCTCGCCGCGACGCAGGACGACGACCCGACCGGGCGGACAACCAAGGCCACTGCAGACTTCTTCGCCGCATGGATCCCCAAGTCGATGCCGTCGGTTCAGTTCGACGTCGCTACCTACGTCGGGCTCAACCGCGATACCCCTGATGTCGAAGCGTATATTGGTGTCTCGAAACGCTTCTGACCCTTGAACATTTCGTGAAAGGTCAGTATCATTGACCTAATCGCTTGGGGAAGTAGATCATGGTAGCCGGCCTTCCGCCCGTTTCGCTGGACGACAAGTACCGTTTTACCGACGGGCGCGTCTTCATGTCCGGCACGCAGGCGCTTGTCCGCCTGCCGTTGGTCCAGCGCGCCCGCGACAAAGCCGCAGGGCTCAACACCGGCGGCTTCATTTCAGGCTACCGCGGTTCGCCGCTCGGCGGCTACGACCAGGAGTTGTGGCGCGCGAAAAAGCTTCTCGCCGCCGAGAACATCGTTTTCGTCCCCGGCATCAACGAAGAACTCGGCGCGACCGCTGTGTGGGGCACCCAGCACGTCGGGATGCGTCCCGGCGCGACGGTCGATGGCGTCTTCGGCATCTGGTACGGCAAGGGCCCCGGGCTCGACCGCGCGATGGACGTTATCAAGCACGCCAACGCCGCCGGGACGACCCCGCACGGCGGCGTGCTAGCGATCGTCGGCGACGACCACGGTGCCAAATCGAGCACCCTGCCCCACCAGTCCGACCACAACTTCCAGGCGGCGTTCGTCCCCTTCCTGTCGCCAGCCAGCGTCCACGAATTCGTCGAATACGGCCTGCTCGGCATCGCCATGTCGCGTTTTGCCGGAACGTGGGTCGGCTTCAAGGCGACCGCCGACACCGTCGAGACGTCTGCCACGATCGACCTTGCCATCGAGCAGCGCCAGATCATCCTGCCGCCGTTCGACTTCCCCGAGGACGGCATCCACATCCGCGGCGGCGACATCTGGCGCGAGGAGGACACCCGCCTCCAGCGCTACAAGGGCTTCGCCGCGATGGCCTTTGCCAAGGCGAATGGCATCGACCGCATCGTCTGGGAAACTCCCAACCCGCGCTTCGGCATCGTCACCACCGGCAAGGCGTTCGCCGACACGATGGAGGCGCTCTCCGAGCTCGGCATCGACGCGCGCATCGCCAGCCAGATCGGCCTGCGCGTCTACAAGGTCGGGATGCCGTGGCCATTGGAGCCTGACGGCATCCGCGCCTTCGCCGAGAGGCTCGAGGAAGTCCTCGTCATCGAGGAAAAGCGCGAGTTCATCGAGCATCAGCTCCGCTGGCAGCTGTATAACTGGCGCGAAGCCGTCCGCCCGCGCGTCGTCGGCAAGCACGACGAGAACGGCGACTGGCTGCTGTCGCCCGACAACGAGCTGACCCCGGGCACGATTGCGCACGTCGTCGCTGCGCGCATCCAGCGCTACTACGACACCGACGCGATCCGCGGACGGCTGGCGTTCTTCAACGACCAGGACCGCAAGGCCGCTGCCTACGAGACGCCGATCAAGCGCACCCCGTATTTCTGTTCGGGCTGCCCGCACAACACCTCGACCAAGGCCCCCGACGGCGCGCGGACGCTCGCCGGCATCGGCTGCCACATCATGGCGCTGTGGATGGACCGCGCCGAGACGTTCACCCAGATGGGCGGCGAGGGCGTGACGTGGGTCGGCGAGGCCCCGTTCACTACTGAAAAGCACGTCTTCGCCAACCTCGGCGACGGGACCTACTTCCACTCAGGGCTGCTCGCGATCCGCCAGTCGATCGCGGCGAAGGTCAACATCACCTACAAGATCCTGTTCAACGATGCGGTCGCGATGACCGGCGGCCAGACCCACGACGGCGAGCTCGACGTCCCCTCGATCGCCGCGCAGATGGTCGCCGAGCATGCGGTGAAGACCGTCGTCCTGACCGAGGACCTGTCGCGCTATCAAGGGGTTACGCTGCCGTCTTCAGTCCGCCTGTTGGACCGCAGCGCGCTGCCCGCGATCCAGGACGAGATGGCGGCGACCCCCGGGTGCACCGTCATCATCTTCGACCAGACCTGCGCCGCCGAGAAACGCCGCCGCCGCAAGCGCAAGCAGCTCGTCGATCCCGAGCAGCGCGTCTTCATTAATGCTGCGGTTTGCGAGGGCTGCGGCGACTGCTCCGTCCAGTCGAACTGCGTCTCGATCGAGCCGGTCGAGGCCGAATTCGGCCGCAAGCGCCGGATCAACCAGTCGAGCTGCAACAAGGACTATAGCTGCCTCAAGGGCTTCTGCCCGTCGTTCGTCACAGTCGAGGGCGCGACGATCAAGAAGGCGAAATCGACCGGCGACCTCGACCTGTCGGGCGTCCCCGAGCCAATCCTTCCCGCGCCGGGACACGGCTACAACATCATGGTCACCGGCATCGGCGGGACAGGCGTGCTGACAGTGTCGGCATTGCTCGGTACCGCCGGGCACCTCGAAGGCCTCGCCGCGACGACCGCCGACATGGCGGGAATGGCGCAGAAGGGTGGCGCGGTTTACTCGGCGGTCCGGCTCGCAGCGTCGAACGACGACCTGACCTCGCCCCGCATCATCGCCGGCGGCGCCGACCTCGTCCTTGCATGCGACGCCGTCGTCGCCGCCGACAAGGCGACGCAGACGCTGATGGTCCCGACCCGGACTGCCGTCGTCGCCAATGGCGATATCGCCCCGACGAGCGACTTCGTCCGCAACCGCGACATCGACTTTCGCTCGCATCTCGTTGAAAAAGCGATCCGCAAGGCAGCGAACCCGAACGCGACGAGCTTCATCGCCGCCGACACGATCGCTACTGCGTTGCTCGGCGATGCTATCGGCGCGAACATCCTGCTGATGGGCTATGCATGGCAGTCGGGGCTAATCCCGCTCAGCCTCGCGAGCATCGACGGCGCAATCGAATTGAACGGCGTCGCGATCCCGTTCAACAAGCGCGCCTTCGCGCTCGGCCGCCTGCTTGCGCATTCGCCGCAGACGGTGATCGCGATGGTCGAGGCCGCGCGCGGTCCGGTCGCCGCGCCGCCGTCGACCACCCTGCCCGAGCTGATCGAACGCCGCGTCGCTGACCTGACCGCGTATCAAGATGCTGCCTATGCAAGCAAGTTCAGTGACTTGGTCGCCCGCGTTACCACGCACGGCGACGATCGGCTGACCGAGGCAGTGGCGCGCTCGGCGTACAAGCTGCTCGCGTATAAGGACGAGTATGAGGTCGGGCGGCTGTACAGCGACGGGCGTTTCCGTGCCTCGTTTGCCGCGCAGTTCGAGGGTGGCAAGCCCGCGCGTGTCCAGCTGTCGCCGCCGATCTTTGCACGGACCGATCCCGCGACCGGCCGCCCGAAGAAGTACAGCTTTGGCCCTTGGATCTTTTCGGCGTTCGGCGTGCTCGCGAAGCTTAAAGGGCTACGCGGCACCGTATTCGACCCGTTCGGCTATAGCGAAGAACGCCGTCACGAACGCGCCGCGTTCGGCGACTATGCGGCGAAGGTCGATCGCCTGCTCGCCGGGTTGACCCCCGACAACCGCAGCCTCGCGATCGAGATCGCGGCTCTCCCCCTCGCGGTCCGCGGCTTCGGCCCGGTCAAGGCGGCGGCGGCGCTCAAGGTCGCGGGCGAGGAAGCGGCGCTTTGGGCGAAGTGGCCGGGCGAGGCGATCCGGGCGGCGGCTTGAGTCGAGGGAATAGTCAGGTTGGACCATCCCGAAATCTTCACTGTAAGATCGCCGTCCCGCCGAAAACCGGGGATCGGGATGGGTGCAACCGAGTACGCCGCATGCGAAATTCTAATACGAATGCGGACCTGAATTGTTTTAAGACGCGAGCGTTCCGCGCACCATCCTAGACGGGATTAGAGTTACCTCCGGCAAGTTAGCCGCAAACTCAGATTTCTAACCCGTCGTAACGAAGCAAGCCTTGCCCACCTCGGTCAGCTTGGCGCACGCCGCCTTCGCTGCATCGCGCGTCGCATACGGCCCCATCTGAAGCTTCACCACCGGGCCGTCGGTCGCAAAGATGGGCTTGGCCGGAGCCGCGCTTTCCTTGACGCTTGCCCATGCATTGTCGGCGAGCTTGCGCGCAGAGAACGCCCCGAGCTGGACCCGCCAGCCGTCGGGCTTGCGCGTCACCGGCTTGTCGATCGTCTCGAACGGCTTGAGCGTGGCAGTCTGCACCGGCTTTGCTGGCGCCGCAGTCGCCGCCTTTGTCGATAGTGTCGTGACCGTCCTCGCGGGCGCGGTCGCGAGCGGATCAGCCGACGCCGTCCGCGCAGGCGCGAGCGCCACCGGTTTCGATGCGGGCACGTCGGTCGTCGCGATCGCCGACGGCGCAGTTGCCGGAGTGGTCGGGAGCGCATGTGCCGGCGCGGCCTGGAACGCAGGGTTCGCGACGCGTGCCGCTGCCGCCGCATCGGCTTGCGCCGGGGTCGGCTGCGGGATCGGCCGGGCGGCAATGACTTCCGGCGGGGTCGCACGGACGGGCGGGGTGGTCGTCCGCGTCACCGTCGTGGTGCGCGAGGTGTCGACCGACGCGATTCTCGACTGAGCGGAAGACATCGGAACATTGGACGCTGTCGCCATGCCGGGCGTGCCCACTGTCGGCACTGGGTTCGGCGGCGTGACAACCGGCGTGCGGGCCTGTGCGGACACTTGTGCGGGCGGCTGAGTGGGGGCCGAAGTGGCGCGCATCGCCGCGATCTCGACTGCGGTCGGCGGGGTCCGGATCGGCGCGACCATCCGCGGCCCGGTTGCCGCGGCAAGCGCCGGCGGTACCCCGGCCCCGGCGGCGAGACTGGCAGCGACCGCCTCCCCCGCGGTCCGGTCGGCCGGGGACAGGCCGGGCGTAATACTGCCGAGCGCGGTTACAGCCTGTGGTAGGCCGCTTGCCTGCGCCCTCAACAGATAGGCGTAACCCAATGATTGTGAACGCGGCAGACCATCACCGTTAAACGCCGCGATACCGAGGACGTATTGCGCGCGCGCCTCGCCACGGTCTGCGGCGGTCCGTAGCCACTTGATGCTCTCGGGCTTTTCGCCCGCCTGGAACAGCGCGATGCCGAGGTTGGCCTGCGCCGGGAGATGCCCTTTCACCGCCGCCTTACGGTACCAGTCACGCGCCACCGCCGCATCGATCGGCACCCCGCGCCCGAGCTTATACGCCTGCCCGATATTGAACATCGCGTCGGGATCGCCAGCGTTGGCAAAGGGTTGCCACATCGCCACCGCCCCCGGATAGTCACCGGCGCGCCACAGCTCGACCCCCTGCTTGATGCTCGGCCCCGGGGCCGCGGCGGGCGCGGCAGTCACCGGAACCGGGACCCGCTTCGCCGCAACCAGCAGTAGCGCGACACTTGCGAGCGCGACCTTCACAGCGTCCATGCGATCTCGCCTCCTTTGACAGTCATCGTTACCCGGCCCTGGACCGGCAGGCCGTCGAACGGGGTATTGCCTGCCGCCGCCGCCATCGTCTGGGCATCGATCCGCCACGGCGCGCCGGGATCGAAGACGATCAGGTCGGCCGGGGCACCCGCCTCGAGCCGCCCGCCGGGAAGCCCGAACAGCGCCGCCGGGGTGCTCGTCATCGTCGCCAGCAGCGCCGGCCAGCTCATATCATGGTCGCGGACCAGCGTCCCCGCGAGCGCCAGCAATGTCTCGGCCCCGACCATGCCGGGGGCAGCATCGGCGAACGGCAGGCGCTTGTCCTCCTGCGTCCGCGGGTCGTGGCCGCTGGCGACGACGTCGATCGTCCCGTCGGCGATCGCCGCAAGGACCGCTCGCCGGTCGTCGTCATGGCGCAGCGGCGGCGACAGGCGGGCGAAGCTGCGGTAGCCGCTAACCGACTGGTCGCCCAACAGGAAGTGCCCGGGCGTGACCCCGCACGTCACGCGAGTCCCCGCGGCCTTGGCGGCGCGGACGAGGTCGATGCTCTCGGCGGTCGTGACCTGCCGGATATGGAGCCGCGCGCCCGTCGCCGCCGCCAGCCGCAGGTCGCGGGCGACGGCGATCGCCTCGGCAAAGGCCGGCGCAGCGGGGAGGCCGAGCCGGGTGGCGAACTCACCCGCGGTCGCCACCGCGCCGACGGTTAGCGCGGCGTTCTCGGCATGGGTGACGACGACGAGGTCGAAGCCGCTGGCATATTGGAGCAGCCGGAGCATGACCCCGGCGTCGGCGATCGCCCCGCGCCCGGTCGCGACCCCAACCGCTCCAGCTTCCTGACACAGTCCGATCTCGGCGAGCTCGACCCCCGCAAGCCCCTGCGTCCCCGCTGCGAGCGGGTGGACCCAGACATGCGGCTTGCCGATCCGCTGGGCGAACTCGATCAGCGCCGGATCATCGAGCGGGGGCGACCGATCGGGCATCAAGACGACACGGGTAATGCCCCCCGCGAGGCACGCCGGCGCATCGGCGGCGAAGACCCCCGCGTCGATCAGCCCGGGGGCGACGATCCGCCCGCCGCAGTCGATGACACGAGTGTCGGCTGCTACCGGTCCGTCGATAGCCTCAATCACCCGGTCGCGGACGATCACCGAGCCGCGCGCGTCGCGACCGCTCGCCGGATCGATCACCCGGGCGTTGGTGAAAGCAATCACCATCCCGCGACCGCCCGCGACCGCCGCGTCAGCACGTCGAGGCACGCCATCCGGACCGCTACGCCCATCTCGACCTGCTCGCTTATCGCCGAGCGGGCGATGTCGTCGGCGACCGCGGTGTCGATCTCGACCCCCCGGTTCATCGGCCCCGGGTGCATGACCAGCACGTCGGGCTTGGCCGCCGCCAGCCGCGCCGCGGTCAGGCCGTAGAAGTGGAAATACTCGCGGGTCGAGGGGACGTACGCCCCGCTCATCCGCTCGCGCTGGAGGCGGAGCATCATGACGACATCCGCGCCGTCGAGCCCCGCATCCATGTCGGTGTAGACGTCGACCCCGAGCCGGTCGACGTCGGCCCCGACCAGCGTCGGCGGGGCGACCGCTCGGACCTTGGCGCCAAGGCTGCCGAGGAGCTGGAAGTTCGACCGCGCCACCCGGCTGTGGAGGATATCGCCGCAGATCGCGACGGTCAGCCCCTCGATCCGCCCCTTGCGCCGCCGGATCGTCAGCGCATCGAGCAGCGCCTGCGTCGGATGCTCGTGACGCCCATCGCCGGCGTTCAAAACCGGGCAGTCGACCTTCTCGGCGATCAGCTGGACCGCCCCCGACTCGCCGTGGCGGATGACGATAAGGTCGGGGTGCATCGCATTCAGGGTCAGCGCGGTGTCGAGCAGCGTCTCGCCTTTCTTCACCGACGACGCCGCGACCGTCATGTTTACGACGTCAGCCCCGAGCCGCTTGCCAGCGATCTCGAAGCTCAGCAGCGTCCGGGTCGAGTTCTCGAAGAAGGCGTTGATCAGCGTCAGCCCCGCCAGCCGGTCGTCGCGCTTGCGCAGGCCCCGGTTGACCTCGATCCAGCCCTCGGCCTGATCGAGCAGCCAGGTGATCTCCCACGGCTTCAACTCGGCAATGCCGAGCAGATGGCGATGAGGAAAAGGGTGGACGCCTTCGGGCAGCACGCTCTGCAGGGGGGGTGGCGTCATCGCGCTTCGTCTAGCCGCTATGACAACATTCGGGAAGGGCGAGCCGACGCGGCAGCGGCACGGCTCAACCGAGCCCGGGCTAACCTAGGAGCGTCCCCGCCATCAGCCCATCGATCGCCCCCTGGAGGATGTACGCGGCGGCGAGCTTGTCGATCATCGCATGCCGCTTTGCTCGGCTGAGGTCGGCGTCGATCAGCGCGCGCTCGACCGCCTGCGTCGACCAGCGCTCGTCCCACAGCAGGATCGGACGCTCGAGCGGCTTCTCGATCGACTTGGCGAACTGCCGGACCGACTGGGTTCGCGGCGAATCGCTGCCGTCCATGCTCAATGGCAGGCCGACGATCAGCCCGACGATCCGCTCCTTCTCGAGCAGTTGCTTCAGTATCGCGAGGTCGGGGGTGAACTTGGTCCGCTGGATCGTGATCAGCGCAGTGGCAAAGCTCCACCCCGCGTCACACGTCGCGATGCCGATCGTGCGCGTGCCCACGTCAAGGCCCGCCAGGCGACCCCCCTGCGGCAGCTCGGCCTTGAACCCGCCCGGGTCGACGATCATCCGGGAATGAACGCGTCGACCCGACGCTCGACATCGGCGCGAATGTTCGCCCAGAACAGGTTGTAATCATACACCTGATAGTCGTTGCCCGGCAGGACGTACTTGTCCAACGCCCCCGGCGGATCGCCGATCGAGACGATACCCGACGGTAGGCATCGCGCGCCGATCCCACCCGCGACGATCGTCGCGGCCTCGGGCGTAGCGCCGGGGACCAGCGAGCCGATGTTCGCCGCCGGAGCCGCCACCTTCGCCGTCGCCACGCCAAGCAGCGGATTGACGCAGACGACTCGCGTTCCCTTGCGGCTCCGCCCGGTTAGTCCCGGGGTCGCGTCAAACACCGCGCGGCTCGCAGCGATGTCGGCGGGCTCGGCAAAGCTCTGCCACGTCAGTAGGCAGTGCGTCGCCTCGGGAGTCGTACACGGCTCGATGCCCAGCGCGGGTAGGTCGGCCGCGAGCGAGACCGGCGTGCCGACCGCATAGACAGCGACGATCCGCTGCGCGATCGGCTGTCCGGCGACGCGGTCGTGTAGCATCCGCAGCAGGTGAAGCGCCCCCTGCCCGTGCCCGGCCAGCACGATCGGCGCCTCCTTCGGCGCGGCGGCGACGAAGGCATCGAACGCCCGCAGCACGTCGCCATAGGCGAGGTCGAGCGCCTTGGTTGCATCGGGCGACGCCACCAGCGAAGCTCCGAATACCGCCTGCCGGTACTTCGGTGCCCAGAGTGCGCCGATGCCGTTGAACACGCTCGCGTCGGACCGCATCGACCCCGCGATCCGAGGCTCGACCGCCGCATCGCCGACCGCCATGTTCCAGTGGTCGCGACCGAGATCGGCGGTCGGGGTGATGAAGAACACCGCGACCCGCGGGTGCGGCGCGGCGGCGTAGCCCGGCGGAGCCCAGCGCGCCGGGTCGGTCGCCAGCATCGGGTTCGCGGCCCACGCCGTTGGCAGCGCATAGTCGGGCGGCGGCGCAACACGGCTGTCGGCGAAGCGCACCGTCGGCACCAGCGCCGCCGCGATCAACCGCGCGCCGAACAGCCGGTACGCCAGCGCCGCCCCGACGACGAGCACGATGACGGCGGCGATGATCCACAGGAAGCGGCGTGCGAGCATGGCTTTAACTCTCCGCAGCGGGCCATAGCATGACGATATCGATCCGAGATATGGGTCCGGCAACAGATACGGCTGCGGCACGTTATGCCGCGGCAACGAAGGAGCGCGGGCATGCGGCTGGACGACGAACGCGAGAGCAGCAATGTCGAGGACGACCGCGGCCAGGGTGGCGGCGGCGGGTTCGGCTTCGGCGGCGGCGGTGGCGGCGGCATCGGCGGCGGGCTCGTCCCGATGCTGTTCGGCTTCGTCCTCAGCCGCTTCGGCTGCGGCGGGGTCGTCGTGTTGGGCATCATCGTGCTGATCTTCGGCGGCCTCGGCAATCTCGGCAGTCTCGTCGGCGGGCTTGGCGGCGGCGGGAGCAGCGCCCCGACCCAGCAGATCGGCCAACCGCAGGACGACGTCGCCGCCCCCGGCCCGGCCGCGGCCACCGGTCAGGAAGACTCGAGCAAGCGTTTCGTCCGCAAGGTCCTCGCCTCGACCGAGGATACTTGGGCGAAGCTCCTCCCGGCACAGGCCAACGTCCGCTACGTTGACCCCAAGCTCGTCCTCTACACCGGCCGGACCCAGTCGAAATGCGGCGGCGCATCCTCGGCATCGGGGCCGTTCTACTGCCCCGCCGACAGCAAGGTCTACCTCGACACGAGCTTCTTCGACGAGCTGTCGAGCCGCTTCGGCGCCCCGGGAGACTTCGCCCAAGCCTATGTCATCGCCCACGAAATCGGCCACCACGTCCAGAACCTGCTCGGCATCTCCGACCAGGCCGAGGCGGCGATGTCGCGGGGCTCGGCGCGCCAGCGCAACGCCGTCTCGGTCCGCCTCGAGCTCCAGGCCGACTGCTTCGCCGGGGTCTGGGCGCACGCCAACCCCGACCTGCTCAGCCCCGGCGACGTCGAGGAGGCGCTCAAGGCGGCGACCGCAATCGGCGACGACCGCCTCCAGCAGGCGGCGCAGGGCACCGTCGTCCCCGACAGCTTCACCCACGGCAGCAGCGCGCAGCGCGTCCACTGGCTCCAGCAAGGCCTAACCGACGGGACGATCGCCGGCTGCAACACCTTCAAGGACGGGGCGGTCTAGCTAGGCCGCACCCGCCCGGGGGTGTTCGCGCCACCACGCAAACACCCCCCGCTGCTCCCGCGCGACATACGCCGCCGCCTCAGCCCCGACGAACAACCCCTTGTAATCGCTTCGCCCGATCCACCACCCCTGCCCCGGCAACCGGTCGCTCTGGCGGACCACCAGCACGGCGAGGTCGGGCCGCCCCGCCCCGCGCTCGGCGGCGTCGACATCCATCAGCACCACGCACAACGCCCGCATCTTGGGGCGGCTGAAGGCGTAGCCGAGCGCGCCGAGCACCTCCGAATACGTCACGCTCTCCCCCGCCCGCGCGCGCGCGTGAAGCAGCGCCGCGACGTGATCGGGGTCGATCAATGCCCCCGCCGCGCCTGCCACGCGTGCAGCCCGCCGACGATCACCCCGCCGATGACGACCCCGGCAACCCCCGCGCCGAGCGCTCCGGCAACCCATTCGGCGACCGGCCCGGCCAGTCCTCCCGCTAAGACCGCGAGATGGTGGACGACATCGCCCGGCCCCGCGACGCCATATTCCGCGAGTCCGTGGAGCACGATCCCGCCGCCGACCCACAGCATCGCCGCCGTCCCGACCGCCGCCAACCCCTTGAGCAGCCCCGGCATTCCCGACACCAGCGCGCGCCCGAACACGCGCAACGGAGCCGCCGCCCCCCCGCGCAGCCGTGCCAGCGCAACCCCGGCGTCGTCGGCCTTCACGATCAGCGCGACCGCGCCATAGACGAGCACGGTGATGCCGACCCCGACGACGGCGAGGACGATCGCGCGGTTCAAGAAGCTTTCGGCGGCGACGGTGCCGAGCGTGATCGCCATGATCTCGGCCGACAAAACGAGGTCGGTGCGGATCGCCCCGGCGACCAGCGTCGCCTCGTCGCGCACCTCCGCCGCCGCGCCGTGCTCGCCGCCGACGCCGAACGCCGCGACGAGCTTCTCGACCCCCTCGACGCACAGATACGCGCCCCCCGCCATCAGCAGCGGCGTGATCGCCCACGGCGCGAGCGCACTCAACGCCAGCGCGGCAGGCAGCAAATACAACAGCTTGTTGCGCAGGCTTCCCATCGCGATGCGCCAGACGATCGGCAACTCGCGCGCCGCCGCAAAGCCGACGACATAGGTCGGCGTCACCGCCGCATCGTCGATCACCACCCCCGCCGCCTTGACCGCCGCCTTCGCGGTCAGCCCGGCGGTATCGTCGAGCGTCGCCGCCGCCACCTTCGCCAGCGCCGCGACGTCGTCGAGCAACGCGATCAACCCGGTCGCCATCAGGCGGCCCGTGCCGGTGCGGACGAGCCTAAGTTCAAAATAAGTTCACACAAAAGCATGCGTTTTGCGTCGGCGCTTTCCGGGCAACTCGCCCCCTCGGATATCCGCCCGACCGGTGCCGCGCAGCGCCACGACCCGCGGAAGTTCACGAAGTCCAGAAGAAGGGATGTTTCACACGCCTGGGGCATGAAAAGTGTCAAGCCAGCTTGTCGAAGTTGATGAAGTTGACGCCACGCCGGATCGAAACGTAGCCCCCACGCGGACAGACAACGGCCGCCGGCCGACAACCCCGTTCCGAAACACCCGCCGCGAAATTCACCGTCACCAATTCCATCCTCCCGCCTCCGACTCGACCCGCGAAATTACCGCATCGGCGAGGGTGTAGGACAGCGATATCTCGGGGGGCGCGCGGTTGGCCGGGGATCGCGCTGCGTGCTAGGCTCGATCGTGCAGGAGGCCACGATGCCGACAAGAACCATCACCCTCGCCGAACCCGCCGCGCAATGGATCGACGATCGCGTCCGCGACGACGGCTATCCCAATGCCGATGCGTATATCGCCGCCCTCGTCGAGCGTGAACGCGAGGAGGCGGAGAAGCTGGCCGCGCTCCACGCCGCACTCAACGAGGGCGAGCGCAGCGGCGTCAGCCCATATACCGTCGAACAGGTCTTCGCCAACGCGCGTGCTCGCCACGCGCATGCGGGTTGAACTCAGCGCGCTAGCGAAGCGCGATCTCGGCGACATCTACGACTTCGGATTTGAGCGGTTTGGCGAGTAGACGGCCGATCGCTACGTCGAGCACATGACCGGCGTGATCAACCGTATCGCCGAGTTTCCCGGCATTGGCGAGGCGGTTCCAGACCGACAACCGCCGCTGAGAGACTTTGGCTGTGAAAGCCACGCAATCTATTATCGCGGAATCGCCGACGGCATATTCGTAACACGCGTGCTTCACGCGCGGATGGATATGCGAAGAAATCTTTAATGGCGCGGACGTTTGATCCGATATTTCGACGAATAACCTCGCGAAACCGCTAATGCTGACGAACTGCCCGTCGCGTTCGGTGCGGAGTGGTCACGCAATGGAAGCACTGAGGTCCGCGATTCTTAATGTAAGGGCAGATATTCGTCCGGCGTATTTCAGCTTAGGCATCGTCCCCAAGAATGGATCTAATCATGTCTGCCGCAAGGTCTAACGCATTTCCATAGCGGTCAAGGTGGGCTGACAGTTCCGCAGCTGAGAAAGGCTTATAGTTAGACACCTTCCACGCCCGCGGCATCCGTTCGCTTTTCGAGTACTTCGCCCTTGGAAAGCACACGATCTCTGCATCGCGCCCAATAAAATCGGTCAACGTCAAAACTGCATTATAAATTATCGTCGACAGCAATCTCTTTTGAAAATCAGTAAAGGGCAGGCTTGTCCAACCGATAATAAACACCGGCGTGAGTCCGTCATCTTCTACAATTATGAAGGTGGGCCTTACTGGGACAAACACTCCCCGATCGAGAGGATAATTTACGCAAAATTCATTGAGCGTTCTAATTCCGTCAAACAAACGGACCTCATTGTAAGCCGCAAAAGATGTCAATATCTCGCGGCCCAATCGCCGAACTAACGGATTACCAACTTTTTCAAGACCATGAAGCGCATCACTCAATGAAGTCTTCAGACACGCCATATCGCTAAGCAGTTTATATACCTGAGTAAGAGATATTCTCGGACTGCTGATAGCAAATCGAGCCATCGCTATAGCGGAATCTTGCGTTCCCTTATGAATATATCGGACCCAGTTTGGTGCCGACGGCGGGCGCCGCAACTTGCGAATGGCGTCTGCTGATGTGATCATGAGTGTACCTTGTATCCGTAAAAGGCTTCTTCAATGATACTCGCACTAATTTCCATGCCGGGATTAGAAGAACCGTCATGGGACCAGACTGAAAACCAAGGCGAATTTGGCTCATGTGATATTCGCCTTAGTGTCGAAGCAGACATTGGTAAGTAATGATCAACTATCGCAGAAAACTTATCGATGTCATCGTTATCAATGACGTCAAGCGCAATTTCCAACTGACGCGAAACCAGAGAAAATTTTTTTGCTTGGGACCTAATGGGAGCGTCACCAAATTTCTTAAATTCTGAATAGATTTCACGGACGACAGGTCCGTGCTCCCAAGCCTCAATTTTAGCAGAAAATATCCTCCGCCCTTCCTCAACCAGCATTTTCTCAAATAGAAAATATATGATTTTGTTCATCGCCATATTAGACGGAGTCGGCGCGTTTATCTCATTTGCTCGATCCAGTACCCAATTAGCAATAGCCCGAACATCGTATTGTCGGGTTGAGCTACTCAAGAGAGTGTACCGCTAAACTCGGTTGCCACTTGTCGTTCCTATTCGATCCACCTTTGTTCTATCTCATAATATGGGTCGTAGCAATTCGCTCACTCCGCCGCCACGCCAAGTAACCCGCCCTGCGCCCCGCCATCCCCTTCGTTCGCGGCACCCAAGGTCGCCGCCTGCGCGCCCTTTCGGCGGTCGAAGGCGTCCCAGACTTCGTTCCAGTTGCCCTTGGTTGCGGCCTTCGAATATTCGGTGGCGCGGGCTTCGAAGAAGTTCGCGTGTTCGACGCCGTTGAGCAGCGGGGACAGCCACGGCAGGGGGTGTTCGTCGATCATGTAGATCGGCTTCATGCCGAGCTGCTTCAGGCGCCAGTCGGCGGTGAAGCGGACGTACTGCTTGATTTCCTTCGGCGTCATGCCGGTGACCGGGCCCATTTCGAAGGCGAGGTCGATGAACGCGTCCTCGAGGCGGACGGTCCGCATGCAGACGTCGGCGATGTCGTCGCGCAGCTTCGACGTCATCACGCCGGTCTCGGCGCAGAAGGCGTGGAACAGCTTGATGATGCCCTCGCAGTGGAGGCTTTCGTCGCGGACGCTCCACGTCACGATCTGGCCCATGCCCTTCATCTTGTTGAAGCGCGGGAAGTTCATCAGCATGGCGAAGCTGGCGAACAGCTGGAGCCCTTCGGTGAAGCCGCCGAACATCGCCAGCGTGCGCGCGATGTCGCCGTCGTTGTCGACCCCGAAGGTGCCCATGTAATCGTGTTTGTCGCGCATTTCCTTATAGTTGAGGAAGGCGCTGTATTCGCTTTCGGGCATGCCGATCGTGTCGAGCAGGTGGCTGTACGCGGCGATGTGGACCGTCTCCATGTTGCTGAATGCGGTCAGCATCATCTTGACCTCGGTCGGCTTGAACACGCGGCCGTATTTCTCGTGGTAGCAGTCCTGCACCTCGACGTCGGCCTGGGTGAAGAAGCGGAAGATCTGGGTGAGCAGGTTACGCTCGTGCTCGGTCAGCTTCTGCGCCCAGTCGCGGCAATCCTCCCCCAGCGGCACCTCCTCGGGCATCCAGTGGATCTGCTGCTGGCGCTTCCAGAAGTCGAACGCCCAAGGGTATTCGAACGGCTTGTAGGTGTTGGAGGATTTGAGCAGGGACATGGGGTGGCTCCGTTAAATCTTGTCTGCCGGGTCATCCCCGCGAAAGCGGGGACCCAAAGTCACGCATTGCGACATTGGGTCCCCGCTTTCGCGGGGATGACAGCATTGGGTAGGTTGCTGTCGTCGTCACTCTATCGCCTGTCGGTAAGCAAGGGGGCCAGGTTCGCGCGTCGTGGAATGCGCGAAGCCGGCCCCCTCACCCGCCCGCCGGGGCAACGCGCCCCGGCCGGTCCCGCTCCTTTTCGCCCGAAGGCTGGAGCAGCGGGGGCGCCTTACTGACAGGCAAGGCACTCGTCGTAATCGTTCGGCTCCAGCTCGAGCTGGCGCAGGTCCGGCGTGTTGTCGGCCTCGACCCCGCCGGCGAACCCGGCGCGCTGGATCGACTTCGACCGCAGGTAATACAATGACTTGATACCCAACTCCCATGCGCGGAAGTGAAGCATCAGCAGGTCCCACTTCTCGACGTCGGCGGGGATGAACAGGTTGAGGCTCTGCGCCTGGTCGATGTACGGGGTGCGGTCGCCGGCGAGTTCGAGCAGCCAGCGCTGGTCGATCTCGAACGCCGTCCGGTACACCGCCTTCTCCTCGGGGGTGAGGAAGTCGAGGTGCTGGACCGACCCGCCCTGCTCGAGGATCGAGTTCCACACGTTCTCGCTGTTCTTCGACTTGGCGGTGAGGAGCTTTTCGAGGAACGGGTTCCTGATCGAGAACGATCCCGACAGCGTCTTGTGGGTGTAGATATTCGCCGGGATCGGCTCGATGCACGCGCTGGTGCCGCCGGTGATGATCGAGATCGACGCGGTCGGCGCGATCGCCATCTTGCAGCTGAAGCGCTCCATCACGCCCGCGTCGGCGGCGTCGGGGCACGCGCCGCGCTCGTTGGCAAGGTGCATCGACGCTTCATCCACCTGCGCACGAATGTGGCGGAAGATCTTCATATTCCACGACTTCGCCATTGCGCCCTCGAAGGCGATGCCGCGTGCCTGGAAGAAGCTGTGGAGCCCCATGACGCCAAGGCCGACCGACCGTTCACGCTCGGCGGCGTAGCGCGCGCGCTCCATCTCGGGCTCGGCGCGCTCGATATAGTCCGACAGGACATTGTCGAGGAAGCGCATGATGTCCTCGATGAAGCCCTTGTTGCCCTGCCAGTCGTCCCACATCTCGAGGTTCAATGACGACAGGCAGCAGACCGCGGTGCGGTCGCGGCCGTACTGGTCGACCCCGGTCGGCAAGGTGATCTCGGAGCACAGGTTCGACGTCGAGACGCGCAGGCCGACGTCGCGCTGGTGCTTGGGCATCGCGTCGTTCACGTGATCGATGAAGACGATGTACGGCTCGCCGGTCGCCAGCCGCGTCTCGACGAGCTTGGTGAACAGGCCGCGCGCGTCGACGGTGGCGCGGACGTCGCCGGTCTTCGGGCTGATCAGGTCCCAGCTCTCGCCCGCCTTGACGGCTTGCATGAACTTGTCGGTGACGAGGACACCGTGATGAAGATTCAATGCCTTGCGGTTGAAGTCTCCCGATGGTTTGCGGATTTCGAGGAATTCCTCGATCTCGGGGTGGTTGACGTCGAGGTATACCGCCGCCGACCCGCGCCGCAGCGACCCCTGGCTGATCGCGAGCGTGAGGCTGTCCATGACGCGGACGAAGGGGATGATGCCGCTGGTCTTGCCATTGAGGCCGACCGGCTCGCCGATGCCGCGGACGTGGCCCCAATAGGTGCCGATGCCGCCGCCACGCGCCGCGAGCCAGACGTTCTCGTTCCACGTGTCGACGATCTTCTCGAGGCTGTCGCCGACCGAGTTGAGATAGCACGAGATCGGCAGGCCGCGCCCCGTCCCGCCGTTCGACAGGACCGGGGTCGATGGCATGAACCACAGCTTCGACATGTAGTCGTACAGGCGCTGCGCATGCTCGGCATTGTCGGCATAGGCGGCGGCGACGCGGGCGAACAGGTCCTGATACGACTCGCCCGGCAGCAGATAGCGGTCCTTGAGCGTCTCGCGGCCGAAGTCGGTAAGCAGCGCGTCGCGGCTGCGGTCGACGGTGACCGGCCATTTCCACGGCATCACCGTGCTCGAACTGCGTGGGGCAGCGGGTGCGGCGGGCTGCTCCGTCGCGGGCACAGCCTGCTCGGCGGGCTGGGACGCTTGCGCCGCATGCGCGGACGCGCCGCTCACGGGGGGCTCAAGGGTCATCGTCTCGCCGCTCAACGTCATTCTCGTCACTCCACCTGCCGCCCGGCTCACGTAATTCGGGTCCCGGCGTTTCGCCTCGAACCCTTGTCCACGATCGCGGCGGCTTCGCCAATGTTCTTTTTTCGTTCTCCCGGTGCGAGGAGCGGTCGCAGTGTCGCGGAATATTCCGCTACCACCACGGCTTGTGTCCGCCCCCCAGATCACCGGCTACAGATAGTGCCCGAAACCCGCCGCGACACAAGCA
Source organism: Polymorphobacter megasporae (assembly GCF_018982885.2). Lineage (NCBI taxonomy): Bacteria > Pseudomonadati > Pseudomonadota > Alphaproteobacteria > Sphingomonadales > Sphingosinicellaceae > Glacieibacterium > Glacieibacterium megasporae. The sequence goes on from NZ_CP081848.1 coordinate 3,185,313, forward strand.
TGAATATGGTGATCAAAGGCTGAATGAGCAAGGTCAACGGCTTGTCCGCGCTGGTTGAAGACGTGCCCGAAACCGCCGCTGCGCGGCTGTACCGCAGGGGGCAAATCGCGGTCCGCCCCCGGGACGCGCCGCTCCGACTCGGAAGCGTTCGCGGCTGCCGCGGACGCCGAGTCGGGCGGTCGCTATGACGCTGATTGACGGCGTTGAGGCGGTTGGCTAACTTCCTGACTAACCCGCTGGAGCGACGCCGCCATGACGATCGTCAACGTCCTCGAAGCCAAGACCAACCTGTCGCGCCTGATCGCCGAAGTCGAGGCGGGCGGCGAGGTCATCATCGCGCGCAACAACAAGCCGGTCGTGCGGCTGGTGCCGGCGGGAAGCGGGGGCACGGCCGAGGCGGCATCGACGTGGCAGCCGGAGCCTGCCATGCCGCGCGTTCCTGGCCGGTTGGCCGCGCCTAAATCGAACCGCCGCTTCGGGTCGATGAAGGGTTTGGTCGCGTGGGATGATCGCTTCAACGACCCGCTTCCTGCCGATGAGCTCGCCTTGTGGAATGGTGAGGGCGAGTGAGGCTCCTGCTCGATACGCATGCCTTGCTGTGGTGGGTGGCGGGCGATGAGCGGATGCCAATAAGCGCACGCGAAGCGATCGACGCGGCGACCGAGACATTCGCGAGCGCGGTTTCTGCGATGGAAATCGCGACCAAGTTCAGGATTGGAAAGCTGCCCGAAGGCCGATTGCTGGCCGGCGATTTCGAGGTCCAGCTTTTGGCCCACGGCTTCAGCTCGCTATCATTGACCGCAAGGCACGCCCAATTCGCCGGCAACCTGCTGATCGCCAACAAGGACCCGTTCGACCGGATGCTGATCGCCCAGTCGATCATCGAAGGCATCCCGCTGGTGTCGAACGAGGTGGGTTTCGACCATTTCGGGGTGAGCCGGGTATGGTAAGGCGCAGTGGCTGATTAGGGGTGGAGGGCGGACACTAATCTGCCATGTCCTTGAGTATGCAGTGCTTGGTTCCCAGCCTGGGACCGACACACTCAGTTGATGCTCATCAGGGTAAAGACCGATCGAATCCACTATTCGGATGAGGAGGGTCAGGACGAGCTAAAGAGCTAGCGCCGATCGTCGCGTACAACCAATCCACCCTTCATGACGAAGCTGACATGCTGGACGATGGCAATGTCGGCGAGTGGATCGCCGCGCACGGCGATGAGGTCGCCATAATGGCCGGGAGTCAGCGCACCGACCTTGTCCGCCCAGCCCATCAGCGCGGCGGCGTTGATCGTCGCTGCGCGCAGCGCCCCCAGATTGCCGAGCCCGAAGCTTGCAAGCGCCTCGATCTCGACCGCGTTGCGGCCGTGATCGGCGGCGGAACCCGGATCGAAGCCGCTCGCAACTCGGACGCCCAGCCGCGTCGCGGTGGCGAGATTGGCACTGACCATCGCGACGAAGGCGTCGATCTTTGCCTGCACCGCGGGAGAATGCGCCTTGCGCATTTCCTCCCACACGACGCCCTTAGTCGTGACCCACGTGACGCCCTTGGCCTTCATCTCAGCAAGGAGCACAGGCGTGAGGTGATCGCCGTGCTCAATCGAGTCGACGCCAGCGGCGAGCGCGTTGGCGATGCCCTGCGTGGTCGTGGCATGGGCTGCGACCTTACAATGAAAGCGATGCGCCTCATCGACGACCGCGCGCAGCTCCTCGACCGACAACGTCGGCTCCTTCCAATCGGCGTAGACCTTTAACAGGTCTGCGCCATGACCGATCTGCTCGCGTGCCGCCCGGCGCGCTTCGTCGACGCCGCTAACCAGCTGCGCGCCCACCGGAAATTCCGGCTGGTCCCAGGCGACACCGAAGGGGAAATATTGGCCGATCATCGCGATGCCACGCGAGGCGCCCTGCATGCGGGGGCCCTCAACCAATCCGGCCTCGATCGCATCACGCAGATCGAGATCGGCATAGCCGCTGCCCTCGCTCTCGACATCACGCACGGCCGTGAAGCCGGCAAGGAGTGTTGCCTTCGCATCGGCCGCGCCGTCGAGCGCGCGGCGAGCCAACGATTCAGTGGCGAGCGTTTGGACATACGAGTCGGCACCATCACCCATTCGGGCCATCAGATGGGTGTGCGCATCGATCAATCCGGGCAGCAGGGTCTCATCGCCGAGATCAATCACCTGCGCACCGACCGGGACCGCAAGCGCGCTGCCCGAGGCGGTTATCAGCCCGTCGGTGATCACGATCACCGCATTTGGAACGTAGTTGCCGGCCGCTACGTCGAGCATGCGCGCGGCTTTGACCACGACTACTGTCGCCGACGCTTGAGGCAATGTTGCGTGCGCCGACAGGGGCAACGCGAGCCCCATCAGAGCGGCCAGACACCTTCGGATCATCGCCTCGTCCCCTTTCTTAGACGCATGCTGTCGAAGCAAGCACGTGATGCCAAGCAGTATCGACCGATAGACGATCGGGACCGTCTGCAATTGGGCGGATTTGGCCGATCGATCGCTCAGCTTAATCGAGAAGCTGTCTTCTACGGTTCGGGGCTTTCCACGAACCTCGTCCGGATCTCGATCAGGCCGCCTTGAAGATATAGCTCGACCCGACGATCGACTGGATCACCTTATTCGGCATCGCGGCGAGGGCTGCCGCGATGAACGTCTCGCCGGTGCAGTGGCCGGGGATGATATAGTCCGGGTTGATCGCCTGCATCAACGCCAGCGTCTCGAACGCCTGCTCGCGGGTCTGCGGCGGGACGAGGTGGAAGCCGCCGACGATCGCGTGGACCTTGTCGATCCCCGACACCGCTTGCGCGCGGCGGACGGTGTTGATGATGCCGCGGTGGCTGCACGAGCCGATCACGACCAGCCCGCGTCCGGCGACATTATACGCCGTGCCGAGTTCGTGCTCGGCATCGTCGACGACGAAGGCCTTGTCGCGCTTGGCCGGATCGAGCAGGTCGCGCGCGCAGTTCTGCCCGGGGAGCATCCCGCTCGGCACGCGCGGATGCTCCGATGAGACGAAGGGGATGCGGCCGGTCGTGAAGCCCTGCCCGGCGACGATCCGCGGGTCGCCCGAAACGACGAGATCGACGCCAGCGCGGAGGATCGCCGGGCGGTCTATCGCCCCGAACGACGAGCCATCGGCGTCGGTCCCGCGAATCCGCGCGCAGAACGCCTCCTCGCCACCGACGTATAACGGCGTCCCCCGCCGCACCTTGCCGGTCGCGAGCAAGCCGTCGAGCCCGCCGAAATGGTCGTAGTGACCGTGGCTCAGCACCATCGCATCGATCGTCTCGGGCGCGATGCCGAGCAGCGCCATATTGTTGAGCAGCGCGGCCGGGGTGTAGCCGAAGTCGATCAGTGTCGTCCGCGCCGTACCCGCAGCGGACGACGTCGCCAGCAGCGAATAGCCCCACTGCCCGGCAAAGGCGGTGTGATAGTCCTTGGTGATCGGCGGCGGGACGACGTCGATATCGGGCCGCGAGAACGCTGCGCCGAAGACGCTGGTCGTGCTGTCGATCAGGACCGTCAGCTTGAGCCGGTCGACCGACGGGACGGCGAGGAGCGGTGCAGCCGAGAGCGCCGCGCCCGGCAACGCCAGAAAGGCTCCACCGATAGCGAGGAGTGAGCGGCGATCCAGATCCACGACGGCCTCCAATATCACGGAACGCCACGCTGCCAGATCGCTGCGCGTCGGGAAAGCGTCTCGACCTGCCCGGGGCCGATCAACAACCTCGGCAAGTCACTGCCGCACCCACTGGAACGAAACGCGACCCTGCCCCATATTGCCCGACATGGCTGCCATCCAGATCCGCACCTCGCTCGCCGAACCCGAAAGCAACGGCGCGTTCGTCCCCCACCGCCCGGCGCGGCCCGAGAAGTCGGAGGGTGGCAAGGCGTTCCGCCTCGTCACCGATTACATGGCAGCAGGCGACCAGCCGGCGGCGATCGCGGAGCTCGTCACCCAGGCCAACGCCGGCGACCGCGACCAGGTGCTGCTCGGCGTCACCGGATCGGGCAAGACCTTCACCGCGGCGAAGGTGATCGAGGCGGTCCAGCGCCCGGCCCTCGTCCTCGCGCCGAACAAGATCCTCGCGGCGCAGCTGTACGGCGAATTCAAATCGTTCTTCCCGGACAATGCCGTCGAATATTTCGTCAGTTACTATGACTATTACCAGCCCGAGGCGTATGTCCCGCGCTCCGACACGTACATCGAGAAGGAGTCCTCGGTGAACGAGGCGATCGACCGGATGCGCCACTCGGCGACGCGGTCGCTGCTCGAACGCGACGACGTCATCATCGTCGCCTCGGTGTCGTGCCTGTACGGCATCGGCTCGGTCGAGACGTACTCGGCGATGACCTTCAGCCTGAAAAAGGGCATGACCGCCGACCGCGGAGAGATCATCCGCAAACTCGTCGCGCTCCAGTACAAGCGCAACGACCAGGCGTTCGCGCGCGGCAATTTTCGCGTGCGGGGGGACACGGTCGAGCTGTTCCCGTCGCACTATGAGGACAGCGCATGGCGGATCGTCTTCTTCGGCGACGAGATCGAGACGATCACCGAATTCGACCCGCTGACGGGGCAGAAGGTCGCTGACCTGATTTCGATCAAGGTCTACGCCAACTCGCATTACGTCACGCCCGGCCCGACGCTCAAGCAAGCGTCAGAGGCGATCAAGCACGAGCTCACCGAGCGCCTCAAGGAGATGCACATCGAGGGCAAGTTGCTCGAGGCGCAGCGCTTGGAGCAACGGACGAACTTCGATCTCGAGATGATCGCCGCGACCGGCAGCTGCGCCGGCATCGAGAACTACAGCCGCTTCCTGACGGGCCGCCTCCCCGGCGAGCCGCCCCCGACCTTGTTCGAATATCTCCCCGAAAACGCCCTGCTGTTCGTCGACGAGAGCCACGTCACCGTGCCGCAGATCGGCGGCATGTCGCGCGGCGACCATCGGCGGAAGCTGACCCTCGCCGAATACGGCTTCCGCCTGCCGTCGTGCATCGACAACCGACCCTTGCGCTTCGAGGAATGGGAGGCGATGCGCCCGCAGACGGTGTTCGTCTCGGCGACCCCCGGCAAGTGGGAGATGGAGGCGACCGGCGGCGTCTTCGTCGAGCAGGTCATCCGCCCGACCGGGCTGATCGACCCGCCGATCGAGATCAAGCCGGTCGAGGACCAGGTCGAGGACTGCATATCGGAGGCGCGCAAGGTCGCGGCGAACGGCTACCGCACCCTCGTCACGACGCTGACCAAGCGGATGGCCGAAGACCTCACCGAGTTCATGCACGAAGCCGGCCTGCGCGTCCGCTACATGCACAGCGACGTCGAGACGCTGGAGCGCATCGAGCTGATCCGCGATCTGCGCCTCGGGGTCTATGACGTGCTGGTCGGCATCAACCTGTTGCGCGAAGGCCTTGATATTCCTGAGTGCGGCCTCGTCGCGATCCTCGACGCCGACAAGGAAGGGTTCCTCCGCTCGGAGACTTCGCTGATCCAGACGATCGGCCGCGCCGCGCGCAACGTCGAGGGCCGCGTCATCCTCTACGCCGACCGGATCACCGGCAGCATGGAGCGCGCGATGGCCGAAACCGACCGCCGCCGGTCACGCCAGGAAAGCTACAACCTCGAACACGGCATCACCCCGACGACGATCAAGCGCAACATCTCCGACGTCCTCGCCGACGTGTCGATGCGCGACGGCGTGGTGGTCGACACCGGCGACGACGAGACCCCGAACCTCGTCGGCCACAACCTCAAGGCGTACATCGCCGACCTCGAAAAGCAGATGCAAACCGCCGCCGCCAACCTCGACTTCGAGATCGCCGCTGCCGTGCGCGATCAGATCCGACGACTGGAAGCGGACGACCTCGGGCTGCCGAGCACCGGGGCGAAGGTCGCTCCGGTGAAGGGCCGCGCGGTGGGAGGAGCGCCGGGGACACGGACGACGCGGTTTGCGAAGGCGAAGGCTGCGCGAGGTGCGCGGCGGCAGGGCGGGCGTTAGCGCACGGCCAGGCCGTCAGACTGTGAGTTCAGCCGCGAGCAGTTGACGGCGGCGGGCCGGTGCGGCGCCGGTTACCGCCCGGATCAGCGGAAGATGTCGCTGAAAGCACATCGGATCGCAGACTGCTGCGGCGCGCAAACCCAGCCATGCCTGCATCAACCCGAGCATCGCGCCCTCGTGACGACCATCGCACATCCGATCGACGAGGAACGGCTCGGCGTCGCGCGGCAGGACCCGCCATGCCAGGGCGTTGGCCGCCCCTTCCTGCGCACGCCCATCACGTCCGTCGAGATACGTCGCAAGGTCGAAAAGATAGGCCTTGTCCTGCGTCAGATCGAACAAGACCTCGTGCCGGATCACATCCCACCGCCAGTCGAACGAGGCGACCCGCGACGCGGCCTGCCGCAGGGCAGCGACCGTGCCGGCATCGCCAACGTAGCGGAGGCCCATCAGGTCGACCGTGTCCCCGGCAAGGGAGCGTTTCAACATCATGTCGCGCGCAGTCACGCGCTCCGCATCCGTCATCTCGGCGAAATCGGCGGGGGAATAGCCGTCGGCTTTTTCGCGCCCCTGCGCCGCATATTGGCGCTGAAACCGGTCCATGGTCATCGCTGTATCGCCTTTCTCATGGACCGGTCCGCGGCGGCGGTTCGGGGAGAGTGGGATCGACCTTAAAGTCGGTGATCCTGCCGCTCGCCAACCCCTTTTGGACCTCGGGCCATTCGTATTCCTTGAAAATATCGCCGCCGCCTACCGCCGCCTTGGTCGGGGTCTGCACCGCGGTGACGTCGCCCGACAATCCCTTCGCATAATTTTCCGAGACGCCGCCCCAGACTTCCTTGCCGCCGCTCGTCCAAGGCATCTTGGTGTTCAGGTCTGACCAGCCGTCGATTACACGACCGCCCGGTGTTCCCTCCAACGTAACCCCGCCGTGAGCGGTCGCATATGCTTTGGCCGCGTCACCATTTCCCGACCAAAGATGGCCGCCGTCGCGCGGTGACGAAACATCGAGCCGGTCGACGACCGCTTTCGAATTCCCGGCATCGACATGGCGTTGTAGGATGGCGCGCGCCTCGTCGATCTTGCCCTCATTCGATAGCTTGGTGATTCTCGCACGGTCGCCGATCGTCTGTCCCTCGCCCGCCAGCTTCGGGCTGGCGACGATGAGGCCCATTCCGGCGACGCCTTGCAGCAGATCGCGATATCCCGGCCCGAGGGCATCGCCGATCTTGCCGAGTCCCTCCATCCCGCCATAGCCGAGGGCGCCGATTGCGAGGTAGCCGCCGAACGCCGCGGCACCAACCGCCGCCGCAAACAGGGCACCACCGATGGCGGCACCCATACCGAGCACCTCGAGCCCGGTCTTGGTCCAGGCTTCGAGATCGAACACGAAACCGGCACGCTTTGTTTCCCCGCCGATCACGACATTGGGCGACCCGGTCTTGATATGAGCGCCGCACGTCAGCTTCGATGTCAGCCGGGCGGCCGGCAGACCGTTGATCTTGACGGTCGCGGAGCCCTCCTGAACCGCGATTGTAAATGGCCATGGCGGGTGATTGATCGGCGCACCGCTACAGCCATCGGCAACATCGTCGGTCACGCGAACGGCAAATCGCTTGTTGGTTTTGACGTTAGGGGACCCCGTTGCGATCTTGCCGGTCGTCGGCTCCGGCAAATTGAAGATCGTCGACAGCCCGGACATTATCTGCCCGCCGGCAAGTCCACCCCCCGCCACCGCTCCGGCGATAACGACCGCCGCCAGTCCGCCCGTTGCCGCGGTCGCCGCGACGACCGCGGCACCCGCCAGGACACCAACGAGCGCCCCCGCGACCATCGCCGCGAGGCCGAAACCATGCGCGATCTCATCTTCGATCCGCGCTGCCGCCTGAGCAGTCGCCGTCATTCAGCGAACTGGGAAAGTGGGAGTCGTGTCGAGGCGATCGAACACGATCGTGCTCATCAGCGCATGCCACGGACGTTCGAACAGCGGTTGATCGCGGGGCGTGCATGTCAGTGTGAAGATCAGGACGAAAAGGCCGCAATCGACGTAAATCTGCCTGAGCTTCAGCGTCGTCGTCTCCTTCGACCACGTAAACTCGAACCACGCCGCGTCGCGCTCCTGAACGTTGATCATCTCGGATTTCAATTCGACGAAATCCGGCAGGCTATCGGCACAGATTTTCCGCTGCTTGTCATAATAAGCGACAAACGGGTCGACTCCCTTCCCGTCGTCGCGGGTCACGACGAAGCTGGCATCACCGCCATCTGGTGCCGCCGGCAGCCTGAACGCCGTAATCGACTGGTCGCGCCAGTCGGCTGGGACATCGAAGGCGGCGACATCGATTCTATACAAGGCCATGCGCGATTATCGCCGCTCCGACTGTCGCATGCAATCGACAAGCCGCTAGCGGACCAGCGTACACCATCATGGCACACCCCGTCGCTTGCATCCCCCGCTTGTCGCGACGACAAGCGCGCGGCAATGACCCCTCCCCTTTTCCTCACCCGCCTCGGTGACCGCATCACGCGTACCTTCGCCGTCGAGCCCGGCACCGTCGACACTGTCCGGCGGCGGGTGGCGACTGGCATCGGGGCGGTGGTGCTCGGGCTGGTCGCGCTCGCCTTTGCCAAGGGCGGCGATCTCGCTCGCGCGGGGTTCGTGCAGATCGTCCACGCCGCGCCGTATGCGCCGCTGCTCCTGACCCCGGCGATGTTCGCAGGCGTAGTCTGGCTGACGCGGCGGTATGTGCCCGAGGCGCGGGGGTCGGGGATCCCGCAGGTGATGGCCGCGGCGCGGGTTCCCGATGCGCCCGAGAGCCAGAAGCTCGTGTCGGTCCGCGCGGCGGCAGCGAAGATCGGGTTGACGCTCGGCATTTTGCTCGCGGGCGGGTCGGCCGGGCGCGAGGGCCCGACGGTCCAGTTGAGCGCAGCGGTGATGGTCGCGGTCCACCGGGTGTTGCGCGTGCCGCTGAGCGCCGGGGTCTATATCGCCGGCGGCGCGGCGGGGGTCGCGGCGGCGTTCAACACGCCGCTGGCGGGGGTCGCCTTCGCGATCGAGGAGCTCGCCGCCGCCTACGAACAGCGCGTCGCGATCCTCGTCATGGGCGCGGTGATGATCGCCGGGATGGTCAGCCTCGGCGTCGCCGGGGATTATGTCTATTTCGGCGAGATGCATAAGACGTTGGCACTGCGTGCGGTGCTGCTCGCGGCTCCGGCGGCGGGGATCGTCGGCGGGATCGCCGGGGGGCTGTTCAGCCGCCTCGTCCTCGGCTTCGCCACGGGCCACAAGCGGTGGCAGCGGCGGCTGACGTCGCGCCCGGTGGTCTTCGCAGCGCTGTGCGGGCTGGCGGTGGCGGTGCTCGGGATCGTCAGCGGCGGGCTGACATGGGGCACCGGCTATGACGCGACCAAGATGCTCGTGGAGGGGCACGGCCAGCCGTTGTGGTTCGGCGTCGCCAAGTTCGGTGCATCGCTCGCGACGACGCTGTCGGGGGCTCCGGGCGGGGTGTTTGCGCCGTCGCTCGCGGTTGGCGCCGGCGTCGGCAACCTGCTGACGCCGCTGTTCCCCGACGATCCGGCGGGTGCGATCGTCCTGCTCGGCATGACCGGATATTTCGTCGGCGTCGTCCGCGCGCCGCTGACCGCGGTGATCATCATCACCGAGACGACGGCGAGCCGCGGCATGATCCTGCCGCTGTTCTTCACCGCGCTGATCGCCGAGGTCGCGAGCACGATCGTTTGCCGCGAGCGGCTGTACCACGGCCTGTCGCGCGCGTTCGGCGTCCCCGCGCCGGCCGGAGCCGCGCACTCGGGCTGAGCGTGGCGGATGTCGGGGCATCGCGGCTCGACCGCAACGCCGCCGCCGCGTATCGCTCGGCGCAAGGGCAGCGGAGGGAAGATCGATGAACGCTGCTATCGAGCCTGCGACCGTCGGCGCGCGGCGGGGGCTGATCTGGGGGTTCGACATTTCGGCGGCCGGAGCCGAGCCCATCGAAACCGCGCTGCCCGACATTACCTTCGCCGCGCCGCCGGGAATGCTGCGCTGGCTCCATGTCAGCCTCGCCGACCAATGGACGCGGCGCTGGTTCGACGATAGCGCGCTGCCCGCCGATGTTCGCGAGCTGCTGCTGTCGGTCGATCGCCACCAGCGAGCGCTCGTCGACGGCGACGCGATTGCGTTCATCGTCCACGATTTCGAACGCGATTTCGACACGCCCGCGACGGCGCAGATGGGCGCACTGACGGTGCTGCTGCTGCCCGGCTGCGTCGTCACCGCGCGGCTCCATCCCTTGTGCGCGATCGATGTCGTCCATCGCCGCATCCAGGCAGGCGCGGTCCCGGCGACGACGGCGGCGGCGCTCGACCTGCTGCTGTCGGGGGTGACGCAGGTCGCGAGCGAGGTCTCCGCCGACCTGACCGCAACGGTGCAGGCGGCGGAGGACGCGTTGCTCGACGATGGGCACGAGCCCGATGCGCGCGCGTTGCTCGTGGTCCGCAAGCGGTCGATCCAGGTGTCGCGGCAGATGAGCGGGCTGCGTGCAATTCTCGCCAGGCTCGAGGACGACGACGCGGTGCCGCGCGAACTGCTCCCGGCGGTCGCCAAGCATGCCCAGCGGACGGCGGCGGTCGAAGGCGACATGCTCGCGATCCAGGGCAATGTCCGGCTGCTCCGCGAGGAGATGGAGATGCAGACCGCGACGCGGACTAGCGACAACCTGTATCTGCTGTCGATCCTCAGCGCGCTGCTGCTGCCGGCGACGCTGGTGACGGGGATCTTCGGAATGAACACCGGGGGGCTGCCGTGGACGACGGCGGCACATGGGACGGCGTTGGCGATGGCGCTCGTCGCCGGGTCGGCGGCGGCGGTGTTCCTGTGGCTCCGGGCGCGGGGGTTTTTCCGGCAGTAGCGGGGGTATTTTCGCCAATAGCTTAGCGCTGGGGTGGGTAGCTCTTGTATCAAACTGCTGTCATCCCCGCGAAAGCGGGGACCCAAAGTCACAACAGGTGGAGACCTTGGGTCCCCGCTTTCGCGGGGATGACAATTTAGGATGCGATCGTTTCGCTCGTTCCAGCGCCTCAGCCAGCCGTGTCGTCCGCAGCCTCGCCAACCACCTCGTCGCCGATCTTCGCCGCCGAGACGACATGCTCGCTGCCATCGACCCGGAACAACATGACCCCCTGCGCGCCGCGACCCATGATGCGAATCTGCTTCGCCTCGGTGCGGATCAATTTGCCCTGGTCGGTGACGAGCATGATTTCGTCGGCGTCGGTCGCGGGGAAGCTCGCGACGACGGTGCCGTTGCGTTCGGAGTCGGCGATCGTCGCGATACCCTGCCCGCCGCGCCCCGACTGGCGGTATTCGAACGCCGACGTCCGCTTGCCGAAGCCGTTCGAGGTGACCGTGAGGATGAACTCCTCCGCCGCCGCGAACTGCGCCATGCGGGTTTCGGACAGCGCGCGTTCGCCGGGCTCGGGCTTCCACGCGGCGGCGCGGAGATAGTCCTCACGCTCCTGCGGCGTCGCATCGAAGGGCTTGAGCACAGACATCGACATCACCGCGTCGTCGCCGTTGAGCGCGATCCCGCGCACGCCGGTCGACGTGCGGCTGACGAATTCGCGGACGTCCTCGACGGCGAAGCGGATCGCCTTGCGGTTCTTCGTCACCAGCAGAACGTCGTCGGCGGCATCGCACAAGGCGACCCCGATCAGCCGGTCGTCGTCGCCGTCGTCGAAGCGGATCGCGAGTTTGCCGTTCGCATTGATGTTGGTGAACGCATCCATCGAATTGCGCCGCACCGAACCCTTTGCGGTCGCGAACATGACGTGGAGCCGTTCCCACGCCGCCTCGTCCTCGGGCAGCGGCAGGACGGTGGTGATCGTCTCGTCCTTGTCGAGCGGCAGCATGTGGACCATCGGGCGGCCCTTGGCGTTCGGCCCGCCAAGCGGCAGTTTCCACACCTTGAGGCGATAGACCTTGCCCGCGCTGCTGAAGAACAGGACGGGCGTGTGCGTCGAGGTGACGAACAGGTTGGTGACGACGTCCTCGTCCTTGGTCGACATCCCCGACCGGCCCTTGCCGCCGCGCTTTTGTGCGCGATAGTCGGACAGCGGCACGCGCTTGATGTAGCCGGTCATGGTCACCGTCACGACCATCTCCTCGCGGGTGATCAAGTCCTCGTCATCGATGTCGTCGCCGGCGGTGACGATCTCGGTCCGACGCTTGTCGATGAACGGATCGGAGCCGTTCAGCTCCCCACGGAGGACGGCGTACAGCTTGGCGCGGTCGCGGAGGATCTCGAGCAGCTCGGCGATGCTGACCGAAATTTCCTTGAGTTCGGTGCCGATCTCGTCGCGGCCGAGCGCGGTCAGCTTGGCGAGGCGGAGTTCGAGGATCGCGCGGACCTGGATGTCGTCGAGATGGTACGGGCCGTCGACGACCGGCGTCGCCTCGGTCTCGCCGTCCTCGATAAGCGACAGGTATGGCGCGATCTCGTCACGCGCGAACGGCTCGGCCATCAGCGTAGCGCGGGCCTCGGCGGGCGAGGCGCTGCTGCGGATGATGACGACGACGCGGTCGAGGTTGGCGACCGCGACGACGAGCCCGATCAACACATGCGCCCGATCGCGCGCCTTGTTCAATTCGAACTTCGAGCGCCGGGTGATGACCTCTTCGCGGAATTTGACGAACGCCTCGATGACGTCCTTCAAATTGAGCAGTTCGGGACGCCCGCCGCGGATCGCGAGCATGTTGATCGCGAACGACGACTGCGCCGGGGTGTGGCGATAAAGCTGGTTGAGCACGACCTCCGGCACCGCGTCGCGCTTGAGGTCCATGACGACGCGAACACCCTCGCGGCTGCTCTCGTCGCGCAGGTCGGAGACGCCCTCGATCCGCTTGTCCTTGACCGCCTCGGCGATCTTCTCGACCAGCCCGTTCTTGCCGAGCTGGTACGGGATTTCCGTCAGGACGATCGAGCGGCGCTCGCCCCTGCCCTCCTCGACGATCGCGCGCGCGCGCATGATCACGCTGCCGCGCCCGGCGTGATACGCCTGGCGAATGCCCGAGGTGCCGAGCAGCAGCCCGGCGGTCGGGAAGTCGGGGCCCGGAATGAACCCCATCAGCTCGTCGATCGTGATCGCCGGATTGTCGATATACGCGCGGGTCGCGTCGATCACTTCGCCGAGGTTGTGCGGCGGGATATTGGTCGCCATGCCGACCGCGATGCCGCCCGCGCCGTTGACCAGCAGGTTCGGGAAGCGCGCCGGGAGAACAGCGGGCTCGTGCTCCGACCCGTCGTAGTTGGCGATGAAGTCGACGGTGTCCTTGTCGATGTCGGCGAGGAGCTCGTCGGCCACCCGCGCCAGCCGCGCCTCGGTATAGCGCATCGCCGCCGGGGCATCGGGGTCCATCGAGCCGAAATTGCCCTGCCCGTCGATCAGCGGCAGCCGCATCGACCAGTCCTGCGTCATCCGCGCGAGCGCGTCGTAGATCGAGCTGTCGCCGTGCGGGTGGTACTTACCCATGACGTCGCCGACGATGCGCGCAGACTTGCGGTACGGCTTGCCCGCGACGAAGCCGCTCTCGTGCGCGCCCCACAGGATGCGGCGGTGGACGGGCTTGAGGCCATCGCGGACATCGGGCAACGCGCGCGCGACGATGACGGACATCGCGTAATCGAGGAAGCTCGTCCGCATCTCGGTGACGATCGAGACCGGCTTGATATCGGGTTCGCCGGGGGGAAGCGTGGTCGGGTCGGCCAAGGGGTTCTACCTGTCGTGCGACGACTGTCGCGGAGGTGTCATATCTAGGCGATGCGGGCGCAAAAGGCCAGTTTTTCCGGCTGTCTTGAGCGGCAACCCAATCCACGCGCCATGCTCGGCTGCGCGATGTTGCCCTTACCAGTGTTGCGGCGACTTTTCGCGAGAGGAAGCGAGATCCGGCGCTCTGACCGTCGCGCGACGTGGTTGCCGAAAGATCGCCCTATTAAGGAGCCGTCGCTATCGTTACGATATCGTAACGCGCGCATGGCAGACGGCGGCCGGGGCAAATGGGGATGACAGGATGAGCTTTTTCAGCAGCGCCTATAAACCAAAGTCGACTTCGGGTGACGAGCACAGCAACGAGATCGGCTGGGCGATCACCCAGTTCGAAGTCTTCGCGATGAACCCCAAGCTCAAATACGAACTCAGTGGCGGGAAGCATCACCCCTATCCGCAGATCACGCCGATTACCCCCCACGAATATACGCCGATCGACATGATGACCCAGCAGTTGATCGATTCGATGTGGAAACGGGCCGAGCCCGCAGCAGGGGCGGTACGCGGCGGCGTCCAGATCGGCCGACGGGAAAAACCAGCGGCGCCCGACAGCCTTGCGATCGGCCGACGAGAACAGCCAGCGGTGCGCGATACGACCGCTTATAATCCCCATGTAAATGTAACGAACCCACATTCCAAAAGCGGATTCCCAGAGGACTGGGCTTATATGAAACAAATTCCGCGAACGAATGCCATCACCTTCCGCGGCGACTCGCGCGGACCGGCGCAGGTCTTGACCGCCAGCGGCGGCTTCTCGCCGCCGTCAAGCCGAACCGATCGCTATTACCTCGAAAACGTAATTTCGGGCTTTTTTATCGACTACATGCAACGGCGTTACAAGCGAACCGTCACCAAGGCTGATTTTCTTGCTTCGATCGATCAAACGATTACGAGCGGCAACGCCAAGAAACTGCTTGTCGACTATCTTATGTGGCGCAAAATAACCCAAGGGGAGCAATTCCATCTTGGCAACATGCTCTCACAGGAATGCTTGAAGGGATATATCTCGACGAGCCGCAACCCGCATCTCGCGTCATACTTCGGCAGCCGCTTCAATAAAGTCCCTGCGTGGGTCTACGTGACGCTGGTTCACGGCGGCTACGTCGTGCCGGCCAGTGGCGAGAAGTGGGGAACAATGGAACAGGAGATCGCGCAATGGGGGCCGATCGTCGCCGCAGACATCGTCGGGTTTCGCAAGACGGACCCCTGGGGCACGCCGCTCTCGCCGATTTATATGCGCCGCTCATTCCGCAAGAAGGAACCCAAGGCCTTCGAGGCGGCATTTAATATGCTGAGCGGCGAGAGGCCGACAATAGCCACGACCTAGCAACCATCGATGTCGACCTGTCGTGCCTCCCGTCGCCGGAGCATACGTCGACGCGGGCGCGGCAAAACGCCAGTTTGAAGGGCTGGAACCGGGGTCGTCCGGCTGGGGTTGATCGACGTCAGCCCGAGGAATTACCATGCCCGCCGTCCGTCTCAAGCCCGTGTCCGATCAGGTCATCGTCGTCACAGGCGCGTCGAGTGGGATCGGCCTCGCCACCTGTGAAGCCGCTGCTCAGGCTGGCGCGAAAGTAGTGATGACCGCCCGCAACCGCGAAGCGCTCGCCGATGCGCAGGCGCGGCTGACCGCCAGCGGCGCACTGATCGAGACCGTCGCCGCCGACATCGCCGACCCCGATGCCGCCGAGCGCATCGGCGCCGCCGCGATCGCCCGCTTCGGCAGGATCGATACGTGGGTCAACAACGCGGCGGCGGCTCCTATCGGACGCGTCGTCGATACGCCGGTCGACGACCAGCGGCGGGTGTTCGACGTCGGCTATTGGGGCACGGTCCGCGGCTCGCTGGCGGCGTTATCGCATATGAAGCAGCGCGGCGGTGCGATCATCAATGTTGGCAGCATCGAATCCGATCGCGCCGTGATCCTGCAGGCGACGTATAGCGCGATGAAGCACGCGGTGAAGGGATTCACCGACGAGTTCCGCACCGAGGTCGAGGCCGACGGCCTGCCGGTGTCGGTCACGCTGATCCGTCCGGCTGCAATCCACACGCCCTTCCCCGAACACGCGCGCAATTTCACCGGCCATCCGATCACGCTGCCGCCGGTGATCTACGACCCGCGGCTGGTGGCGCGCGCAATCGTCTTCGCCGCCGCAAATCCGCGCCGCGGCCTGAGCATCGGCGGGACGGGCGTCCTCGGCACCGCGCTGGCGCAGCACTTTCCGCGGCTGACCGACCTTGCGCTCGAGCGCTTCGGCGAAGCACTTCAGACCTTCGACAAGGACCCTCCCGCCGACCGCGCCGACAATCTGTGGGAGACGCGAGCGAGCGCGATCGACAGCAAGCAGGACGTGTATGTCCGCACCCAGAGCCTTTGGCTGGAAGCCCAGCTGAGGCCGTGGCTTGCGGTTGGATTGGCGGGAGCGGCAGCAGTCGCCGGGCTGGCGGTGGCACGGATCGCTGGCCGCAAGCGGAGCGTCGGTAACTAGAGCTTATTTGTCGGCGGGCTGGCTGCTCGCGGCGGTGCGCTTGGCCTCGATCTCGGCGACGCTGAGGATCGGGTAAACGTTGGTCAGATAGAGGTAGAAAAAGCCGAGCGACAGGAACAGGACGATCACGCCGAGGAACGGCGAGTTGATCTTGGCTCCTCCCGGCAATTCGACCGAGCCTGCGCTCGCGGCGTCGTCGTGGACCTCGGTCCCGCGCAATCGCGCGAACAGGCGGAACTGGACGCCCGCGCAGATCAGCCCGAAGAAGGTGATGGCATAGACCGCGATTGCGGCGGCATCGGTCCAGAACTGGTGGTGCCGATACATCTCCGCCTGATAGTCGTCGAGCGCTGCAGCGAACCGCACGCGGCCGATCAACGCCCTTAGCTGACCGCGTGCGAGTTCGACCGACAGCTGCTTGACCTCGGGATCGCCGGCGGTCGGGTCGGCCTGATCGTCGGTGAGCAGCGGCACGGTGTCGGTCGTCGCTGCTGGGGTTGCGATGGTCGTCGTGACGGCCGGTGGCGCGTGACGCGCCGGAACGGGGGCCGCGACAACGGCGGCGAGCAGCGCCAGAGCAGCGGCGCAACGCCTCAACGGTGGAAGGCCAGATTATTGTCGGCCATCAGTCTGAATACAAACAGCGTGGCGCGACCGTCGACACACGGCTGCTTCGAAAGGTATCCGATGTTGGCGTTGAAGGAACCCGGATCGGCGAACAGCGGGCGGATCTTGGCGATGACGGCGTTGAGCGCGGCACTGTGCGCTGACGGGCCGCAGGCGATCGGGCCGAGCGGGGCGGACGCCATCGCCATCCCCGGGCGGGGCGTAAATGCCCAATTATTCCCTGCGATCACGTTGATGAGATACGCCGCGGCGCGGTTGCGCTGGCAAGGCTGGCCGACCTCGGCCGCCAGCCCGGCGTTGAAGCCATGCGGGTCGGGAAACATCTGCCGGACGACCGCGACCAATCGGTTGATCTGGTCGGCGGCCGGTGCCGCGCCGCAGGTCAGTGCCTGCGGGCGGTCGAGCGCGACGCTCGGCGCGACGGTCTGGGCCTGCTGCGACGTGCCGACGGTCTCGGCAGACGCCGACGTCGCCCACACGACGATCAATCCGATGAACAGCGCGAACCGCATCCCCGACCACTCCCGCTGGCCGGTTATACCATCGTCAGGAGAAGTCGCCAACTAGGACGGTGCAGATGGGCCGCCATGTATTTGCAATTACTGCTGCGCCTCTGGCTTGCTCGCAGAAGCGTCGGGTCGAATCACAGAAATTAAGACGCCCTTAATCACGTGCAAGCCAGGGCGATCCTCGGTTCATTGCTTACTGCCGAAACTCGATCATCGGGTCACGCTCGCCGCCCGTGACTGGCGTCTCGCCGAACATTACCCAACACATCACCAACAGCACAGATAACGCGGCCACCAATAGCCACCCCACGCGACCTGACAATGCTGCATCCCTTCGCGCGCATAGAAGATAGACCAAAAATCAATACGCTACACACGGGATACTAAAAGTCTCGTTTACCGAATCTGCTAGCGTGTTATCTGTCATTGTGGTGGAGCGGCAAGGCATTCGTCCGGGAATGCCGCCATGCGACAATATGGCGTCGGCTTGAATGCAATTGTCTTTACTCAGTGTGGATTTTCCAGCATCATCGTACATGTCTTTCGCACGATATTGGCAGCGATATTGGCGAACTGTACGGAAACGGGCACAGGCTGGTACAGAGTACTTAGACGGCTTCGTACGCCTTGCCAGCGAATTGCGACTCGACGCACGGTTTTAGCGTATTGATCTCGCGCTGAGCTGCCGAGGTGATCACCAGTCGCACCGAAACCCGCGGCTCACGCCATGCCCGCAAGTGACCGTCGATGTGCGGACTGTGTGCGCGTGTTTGTGCGGCACTATTGCTATTAATTACAGTGGCTTCACCGGTTTACACCTTAGCAGATGCGCGAACCGCCAATTTTTGCGGGAAAAGCGGGGGCGTCGGGCCTAAGCTAAGCCGCGTATTGCCAGCAGCATCGAAAGGCCTTTCGATTTCTCATTCCGCTCCAGACGCCATCCACATCATTGGCGGCGGCCTCGCCGGGTCCGAAGCCGCGTGGCAGATCGCCCGCGCCGGAGTGCCGGTCGTCCTCCACGAGATGCGCGGACCGCACAAGACCGACGCGCATCATACGGACGCGCTTGCCGAACTGGTCTGCTCGAACAGCTTTCGCTCCGACGATCCCGAGCATAATGCGGTCGGGCTAATCCACGCGGAAATGCGAACGATGGGGTCGCTGATCTTGCGCTGCGCCGATGCCGCGCGCGTCCCCGCCGGGTCGGCGCTCGCGGTCGACCGCGACGCCTTCGCCGATGCCGTCACCGCTGCGATCGAAGCCGAACCGCTGATCGAACTGCGCCGCGAACTCGTCGCCGCGCCGCCGCCCGAATGGGGCCAGGTGATCATCGCCACCGGCCCGCTGACCGCCGGACCGCTCGCCGCGTGGATTGCCGAACGCACCGGCGAGGACGCCCTCGCCTTCTTCGACGCGATCGCCCCGATCGTCCATTTCGACTCGATCGACATGGACACGGCGTGGTTCCAGTCGCGCTGGGACAAGGGCGACAGCAAGGACTACATCAACTGCCCAATGGACAAGGCGCAGTACGAGGCCTTCGTAGAAGCGATGCTGAACGGCGAGAAAACCGAATACAAACAATGGGAAGGCACGCCGTACTTCGACGGCTGCATGCCGATCGAGGTGATGGCCGAGCGCGGGGTCAACACGCCGCGCTTCGGGCCGATGAAGCCGGTCGGGCTGACCAATCCCGCAACCGGGCGACGGGCCTGGGCGGTGGTCCAGCTGCGGCAGGACAATGCGCTGGGAACGCTGTGGAACATCGTCGGCTTCCAGACCAAGCTCAAGCACGCTGAACAGGTCCGCGTTTTCCGCACGATTCCGGGGCTGGAGAAGGCCGAGTTCGCGCGGCTCGGCGGGCTCCACCGCAACACCTTCATCAAGTCGCCGATCCTCCTCGACGACCAGCTCCGCCTCCGCGCCGAGCCGCGGCTGCGCTTCGCCGGGCAGATCACCGGCTGCGAGGGCTATGTCGAGAGCGCCGCGGTCGGGCTGATCGCCGGGCGCATGGCAGCGGCCGAAGCGCGCGGGAAATACCTCGAAGCGCCGCCGCCGACGACTGCGATCGGCGCGCTGCTGAGCCACATCACCGAGGGTGCCGAGGCGGACAGCTTCCAGCCGATGAACGTCAACTTCGGCCTGTTTCCGCCGATGGAGCCGCCGGTCCACAAAAGCCTGCGCAAGCCGGCGATGGCGGCGCGGGCGCGCGCCGACCTCGCCGCGTGGCTCGGCGAACCGGCGGAACAGGTGGAGCAGGCGGCGGCGTAGCGGCTACTGCGCCTCCGCCGGCTCCTCGGGGGCAGCGGCGACTGCGCCCCCCGGGGGGCAGACGGCCTTGGTCCGCGGCTTGTGCTTGACCGCCGTCGTCGCAAACTCCTCCGGCGTCAGCCGGCCGTCATGCTTGGTGTCGGCGGCGTCGAATTTTGCGATCGCCTTGACCGAATATTCCTCGAAGCTGAGCTTGCCGTCGTGATTGACGTCGAGCTTGGCGAACGCCTTCTTGCGGCTGACGAAATACTCGTCGCGGGTGATCGCCCCGTCCTTATCCTTGTCGTAGCGCGAAAAGCGCTTCGCCTCGCGGTCGGCGGGGGTAACGTCGGACACCGGGGCGACCAGCGCAGCGGCCGCGGCAGCGGGCGTGATCTCGGCGGCTTCCGCAGCGGTCGGCGCGGAGAAATGCACCGCCGCCGCGTGCGGCGCGCTCTGCCGCCACAGCATCACCGCGCACACCATCAACGCCGCGACAACTGTCGCTGCTAGCCACTTCGGTACAATCATCGTCGCCCCCGACTACCCCAGCGCCCTCCTCGCACATGCAGGAGCGCGTGTCAGCGTCCCGTCGCGATCCAGCGGAGCAGGCGCACCTGCCGCCCGATGCCGCCAGGAACGCCGGCCGGGCGGTCACCCAGCGCCCGCGCGACATCGGCAGCGGCGAACCCGGCCAACGCGGCGAGCGGGCGCAGCGCGGGGGCGAGCCGCGCGGGGAAAGCCTCCGCGGCGATCCGGCGGGCATCGTCGGGGTCGACCGGGGGCGCCTTGACGCCCTCACGGACGAGCTGCCCGAGCGCCCAGACGCGGCCGAGCGCGCGCGCCGACGGCTGCGCTACCCCGAGCGCGGTGGCGCACGCCGCGAACAATGTCCCGCCGCGCCGGTCGAGATGGTCGTCGAGCACCCTGCCCGCGAGCCGCTCCTCGATCAGCAGCGACAGGAAAGCGTCCTCAAGCGGCTCGAGCGCCTGCCCCTTCACCCCCAGCGGCAGCGCGTAGTCGCCCAGCGCGGCAAGCACCGGTTGCGCAGGCGGCGGTGCAATATCGAGCTTGGTCAACGCCTCGCGCCACCATTCCAGCCGGATCTCACCGAGCATCGCCTCGGTCGTCGTCGCCACGACCTGCGCGAGTTCGAGATCGAGTGCATGCAGCGCGAACAGCGCCGGGCGGATGGCCGAGGGCGAATAAAGCGTCGCGAGCCAGCGGTCGCGGTCGCGCGCCCGGACAAGGTCGGCGCAATGGTCGAGGGCCTGCTCCATCGCCTACGCTATAGCTTCGCCGCGGGGCGCGCGGCCATCCCCTTCTCGGTCTGCGAAAGCAATGCTCGCAATCCGCGGCAGGGTTGTTACGGAAGCGTCTCGGAACTGTTGAGGGCGGTGGCATGGCGGGCGTGATGCGTTGACGATTAAGCCGGCCGGAGTCACATCGCCGGTCGCAGAACCGCCCGCTATCCGCTCCATCGCGCCGCCGCTCTACATGTTTACGGCTGCCGTCGGCGGGATAACCGCCGGGTTCGTGAGCATAACGCTCGGTTATGTGCTCGTCAGCCGGGCCTTCTCGGTCGCGGCGATTGCCGAACTCGTCGCGCTGAACATACTGCCGCTGACGTGGCGTGTGCTGATCGGTCCGATGTTCGATCTTAGCCTCACTCCGCGACACTGGTTCCTGCTTTCGGCAATCGGGGCTGCGGTCGGTCTCGCGCCATTTGCCTTCGTGGGACTCGATCCCGCCAACCTCGAGTTCATCGATTTCATGGTTCTTGCGCTGGGCGTGTTCTACGCGCTCGGCTCGGGCGCGCAGACTGCTGCGATCGCCATCACGAGCGAGACCGCCGTTCGCGGGCGCATCGCGGGCTGGGTCACGGCGGGTAATCTCGGCGGCGTTGGAGTTGGCGGCGGCCTCGGGCTTTGGCTCGCGACCCATGCCGGGATGACGACGGCGGCGTTGACGCTGGCGGCGCTGTGCCTCGTCTGCGCCTCGCCGATGCTCCTGATTCGGACCCCACGTACTGGTGCAGCGCAGCCGTTTAGGGCGGTCGTTGCGGCGCTGGGGCGCGATGCGGTCGCGCTCGTGTCGACCCGACTGGGCTGGCTGACGATTATCGCAATTTCACTGCCGATGGGTCAGGGGGCCTTTATCGGGTTGCTGCCGTCGGTCGCCAAGGACTGGGGCGCGTCGGCCGACCTCACCGCGTCGACCACGGGATTGCTCGCGGGGATGATCTGCGTGCCTGGGTCATTGATCGGCGGGTATCTGTGCGACCGCTACCCGCCGCAGCACGTCCTCGCGTGGAGCGGGATCGCCTGCGCGCTCGGCGAGGTGGCAATGGCATTCGGCCCGCGCACGCCAGCAGCCTTTTTCGTCTTTGCACTCGCCAATAACCTGCTGCTCGGCGTCGCCTATGCGGCGGTCGCCGCAGTCATCTACGTCGGACTCAAGGGCTCGAGCGGCGGCACGATGGGATCGCTGCTCGGAAGCCTGTGCAACGTCCCGGTGGTTGCGACGACGCTTTTGCTCGGCGCTGTGTCAGTGCCGTACGGCGCGAATGGAATGATGCTGACCGAGGCGGCTCTGGGTGTCGGATCGGCGCTGCTCTACGGCATGATGGCGTGGCTGTGGCGTCCACGCCTGGTCGGTGCCGCACTGGCGGCGTGACGCCGTCGAGCCATCAAGGTTCGATCGACGCCACGCCCGCTTCCTAGCGCGTCAGCCGCTTGTACGTCAGCTTGGTCGGGCGGTCCGCCGCATCGCCCATCCGCGCGTGCTTGTCCGCCTCGTACGCCTCGAAGTTGCCCTCGAACCATTCGACGTGGCTGTCGCCCTCGAAGGCGAGGATGTGCGTCGCCAGCCGGTCGAGGAAGAAGCGGTCATGGCTGATGACCACGGCGCACCCGGCGAAACTTTCCAGCGCTTCCTCGAGCGCGCGTAGCGTCTCGACGTCGAGGTCGTTGGTCGGCTCGTCGAGCAGGAGGACGTTTCCGCCCTGCACCAGCATCTTCGCCATGTGCACGCGGTTGCGCTCACCGCCCGAAAGCTGGCCGACCTTCTTCTGCTGGTCGGCGCCCTTGAAGTTGAACGCGCCGACATACGCGCGGGTCAGCACCTCATTCTTGCCGAAGTAGAACTTTTCCGCGCCGCCCGAGACTTCCTCCCAGACGTTGTGGCCGGGATCGAGCGCGTCGCGCGACTGGTCGACATAGCCGAGCTTGACGGTCTCGCCGATGCGGATGCTGCCCTCGTCGGGCTGCTCCTGCCCGGTGATCATGCGGAACAGCGTCGTCTTGCCCGCGCCGTTTGGCCCGATCACGCCGACGATGCCGCCCGGCGGCAGGCTGAAGCTGAGGTTGTCGATCAGCACCCGGTCGCCGAAGCTCTTGGTCAGATTCTTCGCCTCGATCACCGTGTTGCCGAGGCGCTCGGGGATCTGGATGAGAATCTGCGCCGAGCCGAGGCGGCGGTTCGCCTGCTTCTCGACGAGGTCGTCGAACGCCTGGATACGCGCCTTCGACTTGGTCTGGCGCGCCTTGGGGCTCGAGCGAATCCACTGGAGTTCGTCGCGGATCGCCTTTTCGCGGCTCTCGTCCTCGCGGCTTTCCTGTGCCATCCGCTTGACCTTGGCTTCGAGCCAAGCCGAGTAATTGCCCTCGAACGGGATGCCCTTACCTCGGTCGAGTTCGAGCACCCACTTGACGACGTTGTCGAGGAAGTAGCGGTCGTGGGTGACGAGGATGACACAGCCGGCGTAATCCTGAAGGTGCTTTTCGAGCCACTGGACGCTCTCGGCATCAAGGTGGTTGGTCGGCTCGTCGAGGAGCAGGATGTCGGGCTTCTCGAGCAGCAGCTTGCACAAGGCCACCCGGCGCTTCTCGCCGCCCGATAATTTGTCGACCATCGACTCGCCCGGCGGGCAGCGCAGCGCGTCCATCGCGATTTCGAGCTGGTTATCGAGCGTCCAGCCGTCGACGGTGTCGATCTTTTCCTGGAGGACGCCCATTTCCTCCATCAGCGCGTCGAAGTCGGTCGTATCAGTCGGCTCGCCCATCTCGGCGGCGACGGCATTGAATCGCGCGACCATGTCGGCGACCTCGCGAACGCCGTCCATGACGTTCTCGCGAACGGTCTTGGTCGGGTCGAGGTGCGGCTCCTGCGCGAGATAGCCGACGCGAACGCCCTCGGCGGGCCATGCCTCGCCCTGGAAGTCCTTGTCCTGCTGCGCGATGATCTTCATCAGCGTCGACTTGCCCGCGCCGTTCGGCCCGATCACCGCGATCTTCGCGCCGGGCAGGAAGCTTAGATAGAGGTCCTTGAACACCGGCTTGCCGCCGGGATAGGCCTTCGTCAGGCCCTTCATGACGAACGCGTATTGGTAACCGGCCATGGCGGATCGGAGCTTTCGAAATCGGGAAGGAAGACGCGAACGCCTTTAGCCTATGGCCGGGTGCCCCCGCAACGGGCGGCACGTGAGACGATTTGGCTACTATCCATAGTATCAAAGGGCGGGGTGACGGAACTACCAGTAGGTTTGCGGGTTGTCGTCGATCAAGCGTCGGAACGCGTTGCTTATGTGATTGCGTACAGGATCGAGATGGACAAGATGGTGTACCGGGAGATCGACGACAAGGATCGCATCAACGTCGATGATTTCGCGGCGTTGTTTGCACAGCTAGACGATGGCAAGGCGGCACCGATCGATGC
Source organism: Polymorphobacter megasporae (assembly GCF_018982885.2). Classification (NCBI taxonomy): domain Bacteria; kingdom Pseudomonadati; phylum Pseudomonadota; class Alphaproteobacteria; order Sphingomonadales; family Sphingosinicellaceae; genus Glacieibacterium; species Glacieibacterium megasporae. Next base: position 3,209,728 of record NZ_CP081848.1, read on the forward strand.
CGGTTTGACGGACCTGTTCCGGAAGATCGAAGAGCTCCACCGCCCCAAGGATTGTCAGCGACACTAGCTGAGCGACCGGAGCCCCGATCCGTCGAAGCGCAGCGAGTCGGGAATGGTAACATCCGGCTGCTCCCGCGAAGACCGATCGAGGTAGAGGACGAACGCGAGGATGGCGGCTACCGCGCCGAACAATTCGTCATTGATCGGCACGCCCACCGTCGCGGTGAAATAGATCGCGCGCGTAAGTTGTGGATAGCGCAGGATCGGCACCTTGTTCAACGCGGCGAGTTCGCGGATCGCCTCGGCGATAACGTCCCGCCCCTTCGCGACAACGATTGGCGCGGCATCTCGACCCGGAACATAACGCAACGCGACCGCGAAGTGCGTTGGGTTGACCACGACCACGGTCGCCGTCGCCATTGCCGGAGCCAGCGAGCGTTTTGCCGCCTGACGGGCCATCCGACGTTGTGCCGCCTTCGTCTCGGGCGACCCCTCGCTTTCGCGGCTCTCCTCGCGAATTTCCTGCTTCGACATCCGGAGCTTGGCGAGATGACGGGTGAGCTGCAGCGGCAGGTCGATCGCGGCAATCAACCCGAGTGCGACCGCCAGCGCGACCAGCAGCGCCGAGGTCGATGCCGCGATGCGCGCTGCACCATCGGCAGGGTCAAGCGTCCCGAGGTCGAGCAATCCCGGCAGCCGTGCGACGAGCACTGTGCCGCCCGCGCCGAAGATTAGTGCCGCCTTGAGCACAGCCTTGCCGAGTTCGCCGACCGCATGAAGACCGAAGACGCGCTGCAGCCCGGCGATTGGATTGAGGCGATCGAGCTTTACCGCAAACGCGCCGGCGGAAAAATGCGGCGCGGTTATCATCGGCCCGGCCGCAGCCCCCGCGACGATCAGCACCGCGAAGACGGCTAGAGGATGGACCATGCCCTGCGCGAGTAGCGACGGCGACGCGAGCAGGTCGGTCCGTCCCGGGTCAGCGAACGACAGGCCATCGCGCATCATTCGCCGGCACGCCGCCACAAGGTCACCCGCCGCGACGATTGCCCAGATAACCCCCGCCCCGATGACAAGCACCGTGCCCAGTTCGCGCGATTGCAGCGTCTCGCCTTTTTTGGACGCCTCGCGACGGCGCTTCTCGGTCGGCGCCTCGGTTTTCTGGTCCTTGTCGGGGGCGTCAGCCAAGTAAGATGCCTTCGAGCCGGTCCTGCATCGTCGCCATGCCCGCTGCCATCGTATCGACGATCGCGGGCATCGCCACCGCGAGCAGGACGACGCCAGACAGCATCAGGACAGGAAAACCGATCGCGAACAGGTTGAGCTGCGGCGCGCTACGCGCGGCGACCGCGAGGAGCAGGTTAATCAGGAACAGGACCGCCGCGACTGGCAGCGCGAGCATCAGCCCTGACGCGAACGCCAGCGCACCGACCCCGGCAACGCGGCCCGCAAGTGCCAGCGGGTCACACCCCGGCGGCAGCGCGCGATAGCTTGTCACGAGCACCTCGAACAGTCGCAGGTGACCGTCGAGCGCGAAGAACACGAGCCACGCGACGAGGCCGAGCAATGTCGCGATCACCGGGCTGGTCATGCCGCCCGGATCAAGAATGGTGGCGAACCCGAGTCCCATCGACTGCGCAATCACCTCGCCCGCGATCGACGCTCCGGCGAATACCGCCTGGAGCATCACCCCCGCCATCGCGCCGATCAGGATTTCACTGGCGACCGCGATCAGCCCGCTCGCGCTGAACAGATCGGCGGGAACCGCGATCGGGGTGACCCCGAGGACGAACACCCCGATCGCGCCGCCAAGCCCGATCCTGACCCGCAGCGGCATCAGCATCGCGCCTATCCCCGGCAGCAACGACAGCGCCGACGCGGTACGCAGGCTCGCAAACAGCAACCGCCCGGCCTCGACCTCCGGCGTCGCCAGCCACACCGCGATCACCGCAGCAGCGCCGGGATGCGGTCATAGAGTTCGACGGTGAAATCCGACAGCTCGCGCATCATCATCGAGCCGAGGATCGCGAGTGTCACCAGCGTCACGATGAGCTTGGGAACGAAGCTCAGAGTCGACTCGCTGATCCCGGTCGCGGCCTGGAGCAGGCCGACGACGAACCCGGCGATCAGCGCGGGAAGAACGACCGGAGCGATAAGTTGGGCGAGGACCCACATCGTGCCGCGCAGCGCGTCCATGACGATGCCGCTGTCCATCTCATTTCACTCCGACGAACGACGACGCGAGCGAGCCGAGCACGAGCGCCCAGCCGTCGACCATGACGAACAGCAGCAACTTGAACGGCAGCGAGATCAATGTCGGCGACACCATCATCATACCGAGAGCCATCAGGATGCTGGCGACGACGAGGTCGATGACGAGGAACGGCATATAGATCAGGAATCCGATCTGGAATGCGGTCTTGAGTTCGCTCGTGGCAAATGCCGGCAATAATATCGTCATCGGCACGTCGACCGGTCGCGCGAACGGTCCGGTATGGGCGAGGTTGGCGAACAGGCGCAGGTCCTTCTCGCGCGTTTGCGCCATCATGAAATCGTGGAGCGCCGCTCCTCCCCGCTCGATCGCGCTCTCCGCAGGCAGCGTGCCGGCCGCGAACGGCGCATAGGCCTGCGCGTCGATATGGGCGAAGGTCGGCTGCATCACGAACAGCGTCAGGAACAGCGCGAGGCCGACGAGCACCTGGTTCGGCGGCGCCTGCCCCAGCCCGATCGCCTGCCGCAGGATCGCCAGCACGATGATGATCCGGGTAAAGCCGGTCATCATCAGCAACACCGACGGCAACACCGTCAGCAGCGTCATCAGCAGCAGTATCTGGAGCGGCAGCGCGAGCCCGCTTTTGCCGCCCGCCAGCGCCGCGATGCCGTCGGTGGCGGTCATCGGGCCGAGTGGTCGAGCAGGGAGACCCCGCTCCGTGAGGCCGCGATCAGCAGCCGCCGACCGTCGAATTCGATCACGACCAGGCGCGACCCCGGGCCGAGACCGAGCGTCGCGATCGGCCGCAGCAGCGGCGACGGGGCGATCCCCGGCGGCTGGATCCAGCCGCGCTTGGCCGCATACCAAAGCCCGGCCAGCACCGCGATCATCAGCGGCAGCGCAACCGCGAGCCGCGTCAAATAATCCGCCGCGGTCATGCCGAGACGATGTCAAGGATGCGGACCCCGAAGCGGTCGCCGATCGTCACGACCTCGCCCTTTGCCAGCAGCCGGTCGTTGATCAGGATGTCGATGCGCTCGTCGCTGCGGCGGTCGAGCGCGAAGGTCGCTCCGGGTCCAAGCCGCGACAGGTCGGCCAGCGTCAGCCGCGCTGCGCCGACCTCAACACGCAGCCGTACCTCGACCGCACCCAGGGCCCCGAGTGCAAGCGCGGGGATCGCTTCAATCCGGTCGAAAGCTCCGGGGGTCAGGGCGTTCATGGCAGGTCCTCGGTTTTGGCGGGGATGATGCCGGCGCTGCCGACGGCGACGATCGTCACGCGATGCCCGCCGTCGTCGTCGGGCGTGATCGTCCCGCGGGCGAGCGCGCGATCGCCGAGACGCAGCGAGACATCGCGTCGCGTCTCGATCGGCAGGACATCGCCGACGGCAAACCCGAGCACCGCGGCGAGCGGAACGACCCGGTCATGCAGCACCGCACGAACCGCGAACGGGGTCGCATCGAGTGCGGCGTGGAGGCGCGGGAACCAGTCGCCGATGTCGGGAATGACGGGGACGATCGGCGCCGGGGTCACCGCGCAGCCGAGGTTGAACGCGAGGCCCCCGGCGGTAAGGTCGACCGCAAACGCCGCCGCTTCGGGATCGCTCGCGTCGGATTGCCAACCGCTTCCGCCGGGCCACGCCTCGTCGGCGGCAGCAAGGATCGCCGCAGTCAGCTCCGCGACGATCGCGCTGCCGCCGGCACCCGCCATCGTCGATCGCGAGAACGGGCCGCCGCATCGCACGCTGATCAGTGCGCCGACAAGATCCATCGGAACCGTGACTGCCACCCGCCAGCCATCGCCCCGAAAGAAGCCCGTCGCCGGTACTGGCGCTGGCGCTGTCTGGTCGAAGGACGTCACCAGCGGCTTGCCGACAACCGGAGCGAGGTGGCCACCGAGAAGATCGACGAAGGCAGTGAAATTGATCGCCGCGGGGACGGCGACAAGGGCCTGAAGAGCTGGCGGAAAGCGCCACGCGCTAACGTCTGCAGACCGCCTGTTGTGCGCGCCCGGGCTCACTGGACGACCAGCGTGGTGAAGAAGACCTCGTCGACCCCGCCGACATGCGCGTTGCGGCTGAGCACGTCGTTGATCGCCGTGCGGATCGTCGAGCGCAGCTTGGTCTTCGCCGCGCGGTCGGCGACATCGGCCTCACCGACCTCGCCGAGCACCGCGAGCACCGCAGAGACGATCGCCAGTTTGTGCTGGGCCAACGCCGCCGTGACTTGCGGACCGGCGGTATTCGACACTGCGATCCGCAACTGGAGGTAGCGTCCGGTATCGGCGAGGTTCGATGTGAAGGCGTTATCGATCTCGATATATTCGATCGGGGTTGCCGCCTGGAGCACCGGCGGAGCCGCCGCAGCCCGCCCGAGCAGAAGGCCCGGTCGCAGCGCCGCAACGCCGACCAACGCGCCGCCGCTGCCAACCGCTGCGCCGAGGAACGCGAATGCGACCATCACGACGCTCCCGAGTCCCTTCCTCGATTTAGCCTGCTTGGGAATCGTATCGGCCATGGCGAATCCTCAGGCGAAGCGGTCGCGTACGACCGGCTTGATTGCGGGCGAACGGACTCGCGTCGATGGTGTTTGCCCGGGCAACTCTGGCGCGGGCGGTCGATGATCTCGCGCGTCCCCGCGATGTCCCGCCGCCCCTGCCCCTGCCGCGTCCGAGCCGCCCGACGCTACGCCCGTCGCGCCGCCGCGCACCTCGATCGTCACTGCGTCGAGCCGGTGTCCGGTGGCGACGACCGCGCGCTCGAGGCCTTCGCTCGCCCCCGCGATCAGCGCGGCGGTGTCGCTGCGATCGACCGCGAAATGGACATGGAGCGCGTCGCCCGCCGGATGGTCGCGCCGCGTTACCTCGGCCCCGACCCCGCCGAGCGCGGGTGTGTCGATGGAAAAGCCTTGCGGCCTGGCTGGAACAGGGGCCGATGCGAGCGGCGTGGGCCAATGCGTATCTCCGGCATGGCTCATCGTCGGCTGTGATGCAGCGCTGAGCGTGTAGACCGGCGGATCGGTTCGCTCGTGCAGAACTACAAGCGATTGGGCAGGGGGCTGACCACGCCGCAAGGCTGAGGATATCGGTGCCCGGGTCACGGCGACGGTAAAAGTAGCTGGAATTGGGGCGGGGACGGTGACCGAGGCGGCAGCGGTTGGGATCGTCGCGATTATTGCCGAAGCTAATTCCTTTGAAGCTGCCAGTGGGGCATCCCGGGCGCCGGGCACAACCAGCGGCGAAGCTGGGGCGATTAAGGCAGAGTCGAGCAAGGCCGCCCGCACTTCAATCTCGCGCGGCTCAACCACGGTTGGCGGCAGAACCGGCTGAGACATCCCCATGGCGGCAGCCACGACCGACGCGATGACGGGCGGAGCGACGGGGACGAGCGGTTCGATTCCGCGCGTAAAGTTGCCGAGAGATGCGATCGGCGCGACCGCAACGACAGTCGTTAGCACGACAGCATTCTCGGTGAGCAGGTGCGCTGGCGTTGGTGGTGAACGCTCGTCTACCGTGCCGGGCGGAAGGTCGATCACGGGCATAACGCCCTCGCGTTCGTTTGCCTCGGCGACCGTCTTTGGTGCGGTCGAAGCGGCTGCGGCCGACTGCGCGGTAACTGAGCTTACCTGATCTGACACGGCTGGCGATTGCGGAGCGGGCGGCGGCGGAAGCGACTGGCTGAGTGCGGCCACCGCCATGATCGGAAGATCAGATGGCTTCTGCCTTCGAAGAGCGGTCGGTGCGCTTGCCAAGGTGGCATGCCGCCGAGTGGAAGGAGGTGCTATCTCAACGACAGCAAAAGCGACAGCCGGAGCGGTCGCCCGCGGCGGCGCTGGGTTTGCCGACTGTGCCGCCACTGCCTCGGGCGCTACCTCCGCTCCTTTCGCTGCCGGCAACTTAGCCTCCGCCTGCGGTCCGGCCGCAGCCGGCGACTCGACGGCTCGCGCAAGGGGAAACAGGTCTATCGGTGCCATCAAGTGACTAACGTCGATTTGCGTGACGGCCTTAGCGGTTGGTGGCGCGACGGTCGGCACCGGCTCTCCCAGCAATTCCGGCTGTGGCATCGTGAAGCTGCCGGGCGCACTAGCGACCACGGCGACGGCAATCGACGGCAGATCGGCACGGTCGAGGCTCACGGCGATCATGATCCGACCAGTTTCGGATCGTCGGATGCGCGTTCGACGGCTCGAGCGACCGCATCGACCCCGGCACGCCGATGGCGGAAGTCGCCCTGCAACACGGCGCGTCGCGCTTCGGCGTCGACGAGACGGATCGCCTGAGTTACCTCGGCGGCATACAGCGCGGCGCGCGTCGCGGCGGCGGCCTTGATCGCATAGCCTGCCGCAAAGCCGTACTGCCCGCGAAACTCGGCACGGAGTTCGCCGAGCCGCGTCGCTGTCGCTGCCGTTGCCGCCACTGCCGTCGCTGCCCGCGCGAGGCTGCTCGCCGCGACGCGCAACCGGACCCGCCGGATCGCCAGCAGCCGCGCAAGACGGTCCTGCCGCGTCGTCACAGCACTTCTCCGAGTAGCGCGACCGACGTCGCGAAGTCGACGCGCTCGTCGGCCGCTTGGCAGCGGAACGCGTCCATCACGCCGCGCGCGACCATCGCTGCATCAAGCTCGCGGTCGGCTCCGGGCGAATAGGCCCCCATCAGCACGAGGTCGCGATTGTCTTCGACGAGGCGATGCGCCCGGCGGAAGCGGGTCGCCGCGGCGCGGTGCGCGGGGCTGGCGATGTCGGTCATCACCCGGCTGATCGACGCCGCGAGATCGATCGCGGGGTAGATCCCGCTTTGCGCCTCGGCGCGTGAGAGGACGATGTGCCCGTCGAGCACCCCGCGCGCGGCATCGACGACGGGGTCGTTCATGTCGTCGCCATCGGCGAGGACGGTGTAGATCGCGGTGATCGATCCGCCGCTGACGGCGTCGTTGCCCGCCCGCTCGACCAGCCGTGGCAGCAGCGCGATTGCCGACGGTGGATAGCCACGTGCGCCGGCGGCCTCCCCGAGCGCGAGGCCGATCTCGCGCTGGGCGTGGGCGACGCGGGTCAGGCTGTCGACGATCAGGACGACATCCCTCCCCTGGCCGCGAAACCATTCGGCGATCGAATGCGCGCGCATCACGCCGCGCACGCGGAGCAAGGGCGCATCATCGGCGGGGACCGCGACGACGACGGTCCGCGCGCGCGCCGCGTCGCCGACCTGGCGTTCGAGGAAGTCGGCGATCTCGCGCCCGCGTTCACCGATCAACGCGACGACGACGATGTCGGCGGCGGTGAAGCGCGCGATCTGGCCGAGCAGCACCGATTTGCCGACCCCGCTCCCCGCCATGATCCCGACCCGCTGGCCGCGTCCAAGCGTCAGCAGCGCGTTGATCGCGCGGACGCCGACGTCGAGGACCGCGGTGATCCCGGTCTTCGCGAGCGGATTGCCGACCGGCGGTTCGAGCGGGACCTTAGCCATCCGCGGCAGCGGGGGTCCGCCATCGAGCAGGCGTCCGCCGCCGTCGATGACCCGCCCGAGCAAGGCCGGTCCGACGCTCGCGCGCGCCTCGCCGCGCAATGGCATCACGGCGCCGCCCGGGAGCAGCGGGCCGAGCGCGGCCAAGCCCATCAGCACACTGCGCCGATCGCGGAAGCCGATGACCTCGGCGGCGACGGCGGCAGGACCGACCGCGCAGACCGTTCCGACCGCGAGGTCGATGCCCGCAGCTTCGAGCGTCAGCCCGTCATACGCGACAATCCGGCCGCCGGTGACCGGCCCAGGTGCCCGGACGACCGGCGTGCTCGCCGCTAGCTCCGCGAGGACGGTCGAGATGCTCATGCCAGCCCCTCGATGATCACCGCGAGCCGCGCGTCGAGGCCGTCGCGGACGACGAAGCCGGGACCGTCGATCACCACGGTGCCGGGCGTCAATGTCGGGTCGGCGACGACCGGGAGGTCAAGCGCGAAAACTCCAATATCGTCGGGGTGGAGGCGGACGACGATGCCATCGCGGGTCTCGACGCTCGCGAGCGCGGTATCGACGAGCCGCGAGATCACCTCGGGGTTGACGATCAATTCGGCTGCCACGGCGGCCTCCGCCAGCGCTCTGACAAGGTTGAGGAAAACGCTCCGGACGGTGTCGGGATCGACGACCGACGCGGCGATCAGCTCAGTTGTCGCGGTCGCGAGCAGGGCACGTTCAGGCTGGAACGTCGCCTCTGCCTGCGCGAGTCCAGCCGCAAATCCCGACTGGTAAGCTTCATCGGCAATCGCCTCGACATCGATCGCAGGTTCGGGCTCGAATTCGGGCTCGGGCGGCGGCGGCAGCATCGCCGCATAGAGCGACGCGAGACCGGCATATGAGGCAGCCGCGTTAGACATAACCGGCGGCGCTTCCCGGCATCATCAGCGTGCCCGCCTCGGCAAGGCGACGGACAACTGCCGCGATCCCCGCCTGCGCGACGCGGACCTCGGCGAGCTTGGTCGGACCGAGGTCGGCGAGCTCGTCCTGCATTCCCGCCGCCGCGCGCGCCGACATCGCCGCAAAGACATGGGCGCGCAGCGGCTCGCCGGCACCCTTGAGCGCGAGCACAAGCTGTTCGGTCTCGACCTCGCGGACGAGTGCCTGCATCCCGCGCGAGTCGATCTTGAGCAGGTCGTCGAATACGAACAGGCTCTCGGCGATCGACTCGGTCATCGCCGGGTCGAGGTCGCGCAGTGCCGCGAGGAGACGCGCCTGGTCGGGAGCCATCGCGATCAGCGCGGCGGCGAGATCGGGACCGGCAACAACCGCCGCCGGGGGAGCAACCGGGGTCGCCGCGAGCCGCACC